>NZ_JBSIBP030000002.1:0-743642 GCF_053613295.3 Aquimarina ulvae | reverse complement strand
TCCGCTTCCTGACGTAATCTTTCTTCTTCTGCTAATCTTGCCGCCTCGGCTTCCTCAGCTAATCTGGCTGCTTCCGCTTCCTGACGTAATCTTTCTTCTTCTGCTAATCTTGCCGCCTCGGCTTCCTCAGCTAATCTGGCTGCTTCCGCCTCCTGACGTAATCTTTCTTCTTCTGCCAATCTTGCCGCCTCTGCTTCTTCTGCTAATCTGGCTGCTTCGGCTTCCTGACGTAATCTCTCTTCTTCTGCTAATCTGGCTGCCTCTGCTTCTTCGTCTTTTTGTACTGCAACCTCTCTTTCCAGCGTTTTCTGAGACTCTTCTATTCTCCTTTGCTCAGCCATTTCTAGCTCTAATTTCTTCTGAGCTGCTAATCGCTCTTCTTCCTCTTTTTGCTGTGCTATTTCCAGCTCCAGTTTCTTTTGGGCAGCTAATCTTTCTTCTTCTTCTCTAGCAGCTTCGGCTTGTTCCTTAGCTTCTTCTGCAGCAGCTATTTGTTGTCTCTCTGTTTCAGCTTCTGCTTCCGCTAGTCTAATCGCTTCTTCGGCTTGTCTTTTTTCTTCTGCCTCTGCCTCTGCTGCAGCTTCCTGCCTTTCAGCTTCTGCTTCTCTAGCGGCTTCTTCTGCAGCTATTCTAGCTTCTTCAGCTTGAGTTCCAGCGGCTTCTTCTGCATTTTTCTGTTCTTGCATTTCTAATGCCAGCCTTTTCTCTGCAGCCAAACGTTCTTCTTCTGCCTTTTGTTCTGACATTTCCAGCTCCAATTTCTTCTGAGCTGCAAGTTCTTCTCTTTGCTTATTAAGAAGTTTTACTTCTTCTTCACGCTGCAAAGCTAGTTGTCTTGCTTTTCTTGCCTCTTCTTCCTTCGCTTCCTGAATAGATCTTTCGAGTTTATTCATGGATCTTTGAGCTTCAGTTAATGAATCTCCTCTAGAATTTTGTAACTCTCTAATCAGTTTATTTTGATCTAAAATCTCTTTCTTTAATCTTCTTATTTCAGAATCTCTTTGTAATGAGCTTTTAGATGAGAAATTTCTTCTTTTTCTTCTCTCTTCTTTAGCGAAATTAAAAGCCAAACCAAATTCGTGCGTTGCACCAAACTCTGCGATGTTAGCATTTCCACCAATGCCGGGTTCTACAGTATAACCTATAGAAACCATTTTTGTAATATTTGCTCCAATACCTATAGAACCACCATAAAAACTATTATAGCCCAATTGTGCCCATCCGTATTTTGGAATTTCGAATAAAACATTTCCTCCGTATCTAAGGTCTTGCTCTCCTGGTTTAGAGGCATATACCATTCCACGTAATTCATTTTCTACTCTTCTCCAATCCAGTTCGGTTGTATACATTACATGTCCCGAATACTCAAAATTATCTGTTAGCAACTCGCTTGCTGTAAGATTATAGGTCACCAAATTCCCTACAGAGACACCAACGTCAAAATTCCCATAATTAAAATTTACACCAGGGCGAAGTAAAAAAACAGAACTGTTCTCATAATTATTGATAACATCATCATTTACTTGTGCTTCGTCCAGGTTACTTTTTAAAGCACTTTGCGAATAACTTAAATTCACTCCAAAAGTGAAATTCATGTCTCTATCCAGTTCTAGGTTGTACGCATAATTAGCTGTGGCACCAAAGAACCTGAAAATACCAACGTTTTGCTGAAATAGTCCGACACCAATTCCCGTTTTCTCTTCGAACCTCGCTGAATAACTAAGAAAATATGTCTGCGAATTATCACTAAAACTAGCTCTTGGATTTCTATTATATATATTTAAGGAGTTTTTATTTTCCCGAACTAAAGAAAAAGTAGGATTAAACAAAAACCGGTTGTATTTAAGAGAATTATGTAATGGAATGTCTGATGGTAATATCCCTGATGTATTAGATGATCCATCTTGCCCACTAACAAAGTGCAGGCAAAAAATGAATGTGGATATAGAAAGTACTTTTTTGATCATAAATTATCTCATTACTGTAATTGTCCCTTTTTTTACAACGGTATCATTTCTGGATATTATATAATAATAAACCAGCTCATTTGCTTGTGTTGCCGAATTTGAGGGCCAATCTGCATTGTAGCCTCCATTTTTCTGGAAATCCAATTTTCCATTTGAAGAATAAATACTAACCGCTACATCATTTTCACTAAATGAACTTGGTAACACCCAAGCATCATTGGCTTGGTTTCCGCCTGGGGTAATAACGTTTGGTATTAATTCTGATTGTGCATCAGGTCCTCCCACCCGAGCTATCAATGTATCTGTTGTACATAAAGAAGTGCTTATTCTTGCAAAATAATCCCCTTCTTCAGTAACGGTTAACATATTGGTAGTTTCTCCATCTATAAGAACTTCTTCTCCATTCTGAATCACATACCATTCGTAAGTGAAATTACTATTTTGCGGTGCCGTTAGTACTACCGATGCTCCAGCTTCTAAAACGGGTGGTGTAATATCTAATACGATATCCCCCGATAAGAAATCTATTGGTAAGTTATTGGAAACTGTATCGGGTAATCCTCCGGGTCTAAAAACAGCTCTTAGCTCGAAGCTACCTCCACTGTCTGAACGACTCACATCAAACGACAAAGAAGTCTCACCTGTGGAGACTCCATCTTGAAACCATTCAAAATCGAAAAAATCAAACTGTTCGGTTGTCAACGGAACCCTTTCCCCGGTCGACGTTATACCAACCATTTCTGTCAATGCTATGGTAATTGGATCCTGTTCACAATCGACGACATCTTGTGCCGCTATGATGATATCAAATCTTTCTGCTGCCGAAATATTGGTTTCTGTAACTAAAAATGAACTACAAGGGTCATTAGCCTCAATCTCTACACTATAAACTCCTACTCCGTTCGCGGGTACTGGAAACGTTAAGGTAGAACTTGTGGTCACTCCCTGAGTTAGCACACTTGTATCACGTATAAATCTAAATATACTTCCTATTGGGGCATCTGTTTCTACTACCAACGTTAATACCTGTGTGGGTAATAATATTAAACTTTCTGGAAGTGGAAGTGTAATACTAGAACCTTCATTGGTAACGGTTACCGGATCAGTTAGTAACGTACAATCATCACTAAGTTCTATTTGTAAAGTATATTCTCCACCGAAATCGTTATCAGGTAAAATTATGGTTGGCGAAATCTCTCCAGCTAATTCTTCTCCGTCTTTGAACCATTGGTAATCATAAGAAAAATCAATAGTACTTGCTCTCAATTCTTTAAACTCATCTGGACAAAAAGAAAAATCGGGGGCGTCTGTAACAATTGAAAAATTGTCAACATTTTCCAATATAGCATCCACGGCATTGGATCTATTACTTGGGTTAAAAAAGTTATTACATAAACCCAGTGGTACTCTTGCGATATATCTTCCTTCTTCTGTTACTAAAAGCGTCGGACTCGTTTCTCCTGGAATAATCGCTCCATCCTTTAACCACTGCCATCTAAAATTATTAACATCTAAAAAATTATCGTTTTCGTCTCTAACCTGTACAGCAATTTCTCTAGCAAACGAGACCACATTACAAAATATTAAATCATCTCTACCGTTAAGAATTATTTCTAAATTATCATCGTAAAAGTGAAAAGGAATGGGTTCCGAAATATCGCTAATAATAGAAGCTTCAGAAGCCCGTACCCGCACTCTATAATCGTCGCTGTTAGCATCCATAGGAACCGAAATACCGGTAAAATTGATATTTGATGTTGCAGCAGTACCATTATTGGGTCCTAATACCCTTCCTAATTCTGTTATATCTGCTTGGTTCGCAAAGCTTCCAGTAGGATCTGATAATTCTAAAATAAATTCGTTGCTTGTGGGTAGTGCGTTACCAGGAGACAACTCTGCTGTAAAATCGAAACTATTTGTCAATGTTCCGCAAGCTTGTGGTGCCGAAATAAGAGAAGGTGAACCAATATTACGTTGCGCCTGGGCAGCTTGAAATCCAAGTACCAGAACTATCGTGACGATTGCGAGGTTAAGTCTTTTCTTCATGGTTATCACATCAGTTAAATTTGTGTGAAAATATGCACCATCAATCAAGCGATTTGGGGCGCTTGTTAATAATGTTGTTAATATAAATATTGTAAAGTGATAAAATTATGAATTAAAAATTTATAACAAACCAAATTTTCGATTTTTTTTGTAATAATATTCTTACCTAATATTGAAGAGTATGATTACGCCTACACAAACAGCTGCTTAGGGAGGCTCAATACCTCGTTAAGCACCTATAAATCATAAACTTATAAGTCCATTTCATGTATATAAAAACGCTGAAAAGAAGGTAATTTTTTGCTCAAATTTTTATACTAAACCTAATAAAATTTATCAAAAACCAAAAAAAAACATAATTTTATAGTATTTTGCTCGTAAAATTAAGATGAGAAAAAGGCAGCTTTTGCCGATTAAGTGTACTTTTTTTATTTATATTTTTCCGTTTTTATCTTCCTTTTCTATACTACTATGAACCATCAAATTAGGTGTGGTAATTTTCACTATTATTTAAAAATTTAGTCGACTACTTTTTTAACTGTTTACTGTTTACAAAATCTATTTATTATACTCAAAATAGCAAGCTACTATTTGCTATTGCAAACTGCTGATTATCAGAGTTATTTAGGGAAAATTCCCTTTACGTATTAATTAAAAAATCCATCAACTTTTTGTCGATGGATCTTTTATCATCAATTATATCAAAAAGACATTTATTTTTTATCTTCAGATGTCTTTTCTCCATTCAATTCGGTAATTATTTTATCTGTTAAATCGAGTTCTTCTTTAGCATAAAATATATTTTTCACTTCAGTTTGCCCGTAGATATAAGTATATCCATTTTCTTTACCATAATCCTTTATAAAATCTTCTACTTTGGCAACAATAGAATCAATTTCTTCCTGACTTCCTTGCTGAATTTCTTGCATTCTGGATTGTTGTTCCCTTTGCAATGTCTGTTGCTTTACTAATAATTCTTGCTCTTTCTTTTCTCTATTGGTTTTAGACATGGACTTCATGATGTTCTGGTATCCCTGAACTTCAATTTGAAATTGCTTTGCCTTTTCTTCCAATTCTGCTCTAACTTCGTTATTCTTTTTTGTCCATTTTTCTTTGGCTGTTTTCATTTCGTTAAAATCAGATACTACTTTCGTGTTATTTACATAACCCGTTTTTTCAACCTGTTGGTTACAAGAAGTCAATCCAATTAAAGCAATTGCAATCCAAATATATTTTCTCATTATTCTAAAATTTAGTTCTGCGCAAAAATATCAAAGTTCATTTGATGTTATACACTTAAGCTTATCAAATTCTTACATCATAAGAAAAAACGATCGTTTTATAAAATTATATTACTAAAAGCTATTAAAAATAGCTTTAATTAAGCTCTTTTAAAAGATTTTTATACAAAAGCTATGGAGCAATATGCCTAAACCTTTTAAAAGCTATGAAAACAGTCTCAAAACAAGAATTTATTCATTTTTTAATATATATATGTGAGAAGAATACTGTTTTGATCTTTTTGCTTTTATATTTGAAATTAAACCTATCCAAAACGCTTTAACAAAATTCATCTTTCCACTTTTATATTTTTCGGACAAAAGCGAAACATAAAACGAATCAAATAATAACGGGACGGTCTTTTGTAATTGTATTTTTTCTTTCTCAAAAAGTGTTTTTATAGCATTCTGAGAAAAATGCCATAAATGTCTAGGCACATCATAAGCAGCCCAACAGGATTTATAATAATTAGCATCGTACGATTTGAAATTAGGAACTGCAACGATCAAATAGCCTGTAGGTTTAAGCAGTCGCTTAATTTCCTTAATCTGTTCTTTTAAGTCTGGGACATGCTCTAATACGTGCCACATTGTAATTATATCAAAATTATTGCTAACTAAATTGGTCGTATGGGTACGCAACTCGATTCCTTTATTTTCGGCTAATGATCTAGCTTGTTTGTTAGGTTCAACACCAGAAACCTCCCAATTTTTTTTTACTGCTTCTACCAAAAAATCACCTGTTCCTGCTCCAATATCCAACAAGTTACCTGTTCCGCCATGTAGCTCTGATATAAGTTTTACTTTTTTGTTTAATGAATATCTTTTTACTTTATGATACAATTTCTCGAAAAGACTTCGTTTACCATCAGTATGAGAGATATAATCTTCACTTTCGTAGTACCTTTCTAAACTTTTATCATCGGGTTTAGGTGTTGTTATCAAGAAATCCAGATCATTATCCTTGTACAATACAAATTTTTCACCCGATACGGAATGATCCTTACACTCTAAGTAAAAATCTAATTGTTCTTTATTCATTGTTGTTTTTAAAAAACATTAATAAATCATTATCCTTTCGTTTCATTAGTCTCACCAAACAGCAGTGTCTTATTTGTAATGAAGAATAAAGGTTTTCTATCATAGTCATTTTCTTCTTCAGGATTAAAGCACTTTTCGAAAAGACACTCAATGTCAATCCTCTATTTCAGGAATTGCTCTTTTTACGTTCATTAATACTGAATCTATATACTAATTTTAATAGTTGCTTATTTCTATAAAAAAATAACAACTACCTCATTAAACCACCATACATCAAAATCTGATATTCTCTATCATAAGTAAACTAATCGCTATATTTACAAAGATTACTATTTGTTTAAAGAATTGACTGAACTAAAAAAAACATTTACTTATACTTCATTTCAAAACACGCCGCTTTCACAATATCCAAACATAATTGTTCCACGTGGAACTATGGTTTTGTTGCGTCATAAACTTCCAAACCCAAAAGATCACTTAGTGCTTTAGCTTTTTTCCTTGCCATATTATCACTATTGGTTTTATACAAAGTTACTTTTCTATTATTTGTAAAAAACCGAACCACTACCTTGTCGTGTCTTTCTTTAGTTCCCAAAGCACTAACAGTACTCCAATCGTTATTCAAACTAAAAGAACTTGAAAAAATCGAAATATAATCTGGAAATTCTAAATTTAGCTCAGTCTTATATACAACCAAACCAAAAATTGAATACAATTTTTCATTATTAAAATCTTGTTTAATTTTATAAGACACCGAAAAACCAAACACCAGCAAAGAGCCTAGCAAAAAGAGTATTCGGGTGTATATCGGTTCTGGTCCAAAAAACAACATAACAACTGACAAACACAATATTATAGTTGTTATTATTTTAGCTTTAAGCGCTCTTTCCTGTTTACAAATTACACACTTCATTATCTACCCATATACACCAATAAAACCGAAATATCGCTCGGTGTAACGCCACTGATCCTTGATGCCTGAGAAATGGTTGCCGGTTTAATTTTTGTCATTTTTTCACAAGCTTCATAAGAAAGAGATTTAAGTTTCGTGTAATCAAAATCTTTTGGAATTTTAACATTCTCTAATCGATTCAATTTGTCCGCATTATTTTTTTCTTTTTCGATATACCCCGCATACTTTACTTGTATTTCTGTTTGCTCTAAAACTTCTTTATCTAATTCATTCTGGTTTATATAAGCAGAAACCTTTTCGAATTGCTTCATGTCCTCTAACGTAATTTGAGGTCGAGCGAACAATTTAAACATTTTACCACTTTGATTTATTGGAGCGGACTTCTTATCTTCTAAAACAGGATTTGCCTCGCGAGGAGTAACACTCGTTTCTCTAAAAAAGTCCACAAATGCATTTGATTTCTTTTTCTTGTTTTCCATTCTTTTCATCCTGTCATCGGATGCCAATCCAATCTTATGTGCCATAGGTGTTAATCTAAAATCAGCGTTATCTTGTCTCAACAATGTTCTATATTCTGCTCTGGATGTAAACATGCGATACGGTTCTTCGGTTCCTTTTGTAATTAAGTCATCTATCAAAACACCTATATATCCTTCACTCCTTTTAATTGTAAATGATTCTTTTTCTTTAACTTTTAACGCTGCATTGATACCCGCCATTAATCCTTGCGATGCTGCTTCTTCATAACCTGTGGTGCCATTAATTTGTCCGGCAAAAAACAGACCTGAAACTAGTTTTGTTTCTAGTGTATGTATTAATTGTGTTGGTGGAAAATAATCATATTCTATTGCATAACCCGGTCTAAAAAACTTTACATTTTCGAAGCCTATCACTGATCTCAATGCTTTAAACTGAACATCTTCAGGTAGTGAAGTTGAGAATCCATTAACATACACCTCTACAGTATTCCAGCCTTCTGGTTCTATAAACATTTGGTGTCTTTCTTTATCTGCAAACCTATTTATCTTATCCTCTATAGAAGGGCAATACCTCGGTCCAACACTTTTAATTCTTCCATTAAACATTGGGGAACGATCAAAACCTTCTCGCAATAACTCGTGTACTTCTGAAGAAGTATAGGTCATATGACATGACCTTTGTTTAGTTAATGGTTTAGACAAATTAGTATAGCTAAATTTTTCTGGAATTTCATCACCGGGCTGCTCTATCATTTTTGTATAATCCAAAGACCTACCATCAACCCTTGGAGGGGTTCCTGTTTTCATTCTTCCCGAATCAAAACCCAAATCAACCAATTGTTCCGTAATTCCGGTAGCAGCTCTTTCTCCTGCTCTTCCGCCTCCAAATTGCTTTTCCCCTATATGAATTAAACCATTCAGAAACGTTCCGTTTGTGAGCACAACCGTCTTTGCTTTTACTTCAATTCCTAACGAAGTTCGAACTCCTCTTATTTTATCATTTTCTACAATCAAACCACTTACCATCTCCTGATAAAAATCCAAGTTTGGTGTTTGTTCTAACAATAACCTCCACTCTTCTGCAAAACGCATTCGATCACTCTGAACTCTGGGACTCCACATTGCAGGTCCTTTTGATTTATTAAGCATCTTAAACTGTATAGCAGTTCTATCACTTACAATTCCGCTATAACCTCCTAGCGCATCTATTTCTCGAACTATTTGTCCTTTTGCTATACCTCCCATTGCAGGATTACAACTCATTTGCGCTATATTCTGCAAATTCATTGTTATTAATAATGTGCTGCAGCCTAAATTAGCGGCTGACGCCGCTGCTTCGCTACCAGCGTGACCAGCGCCCACTACTATAACATCATACTCTTTATCAAACATATTCTATTTTCATTTGTTCCACGTGGAACATAAGTATTCCTAAATAATTTGTTCCACGTGGAACAAATGATAGAAAAACTAGCGATGTTCCACGTGGAACATCGCTAGTTTTTCTTCTTCCTTTTGTCTCATTACTAAAATCTCGTGCTCTGTTTTATCCTTATACCCACAAAGATGTAGAACTCCATGAACTACCACCCGTCTTAATTCTTGCTCTGTAGAAACTTTATACTTTACCGAGTTTTCAATAACTCTGTCTATAGAAATAAAAATATCACCGTGCAACTCATTCCCTAGACTATTATCAAAACTAATAATATCTGTGTATGTGTCGTGATTCAAAAAATTTCTGTTGATCTTTAGCAAATAGTCATCGTTACAAAATATAAAATTCAGCGTGCCCTCTTTCTTTTCTTCAGACAATATCACCTTTGTAATCCAGCCAGAAATTGTACTTTCTATAATATCAGTATCGACATTTTCATAAAAAAAATTAATCATAACCCTTCTTAAAATATTCCTGAACCTTGCGTTTGTAATTTTGCCGCAAAGGTAATACTTGTCTGTTTAATATTTCAGTAGTATTAAAATATTGTTTTGCATTCTTTAACTGTATACTATTATTATTATAAAGCATATTGTTGCTTTTGCTTTCTCTTTTTTCCTCTTCTCCTTGTTCGATAGATGCATCCTCTATTTTTAAGAGTTCATGCTTTAAATTAAGCATCTTACTTAAGGTTCTTTCATTAAATCCTTTTTCCAATAATTCCTGCTCCACCTGCTCCATTCTTCTCAATAAGTCACTGCCAATTTTATTGCCTTTTCCTTGTTCTTTTAATCTTTCTTGCAATGCATTTCTCAACTGTTGCTGTTGCTTATAAATTTCATACAACTCACCATTAGTATTCTCCTCCTGTGTACTAGATTCTTCTTTACCGTCCTTGGTGCCTTTTCCATCCTTTCCATTCCTATTACCACTTTGTCCTTTACCTTCCTTTTCGTCCTTGCCACTCTCACCACCTTTTTCTCCTTTACCTTCTTCACCTTTCTCGCCACTTTTCTCGCCTTTTCCTTTTTCTGTTCCTTCTTTCATCTTTTCATTCAGTTCTCCTTGTTTCTTAATAATATCTGGCAACTGAAAACCACGCGATTTACCACTACCTTTTCCTTTTCCAGACGCCATGCTGTTCTGCATCTGATCAAGTTCCTTGCTTAAAAAGTAGGCCAAATCATTCGATCCTGTTACTACATATTGTTGATTTGCGATACCCTGAATTGACTGATTTTGGGCTAACCTATCTAATGATTTATCAATATTAAATTCGATATCCGTAAGCTTCCCTGTAACCACATCTGATATTTTGGGTGTTCGTAAAGCTAATGCATACAAACTATCATCAATATGAATAAAATTTTCTCTTAATACACTTTGCTTTTTTAATTTACTTGAATAGGTTGGGTTGTCTATACCTATTCCCTTAAAGCCTTTCATCAAGTCCTCTTGTGAGATCGAAAAATCAACAAGATTATCCAAAATCTGTCGTAGCATCTCCATATCTTCCTGCTGTTGTTCGCCTCCGCCCATTTGCATTTGCATTTGCATTTCATCACTCATTTTTTTCATTTTTTGAGCTGCACTTTTTTGATTTTTCTTTGCACCAGCTTTATCATTCTTTTCTAATTTATCGCTAGCTTCCTGCTGTTCTTTTTCTATGTCAGCTTCGTCCTTTTTGCTTTGATCTAGATTCATAGGTTTTTTCAAATCCTCATTATCTTTTCTAAGTTCTTCCATTTCTTTTTGAAAACTCTCAAACTTTTCATTGAGCTTATCTTGTTCTTCTTTTGTGTTTTCAGGTTCTTCCTTCTCAGATATTTGATCCTGTTGTTTCGACAATTCTTCCAATTTACTAGCTAACTTCTCGTGCTTTTCTATAACATAATATCTTTTAGTAAGCTCCAATAATTGCTCTAAATTTCGTTTGGAGTTCTTGTTTTCTTTAGCTAATTCCTCAAGTTTCTCAGTTAATTCTTCCTTCTGGATTCTTTCTGATAACTTTTCAATCTCCTCTAACAGCTTCTCGTTCTTCTTTAGCCTTTCCTCATTTCTTTCTAACATTTCCTTCAGAGCATCCTTAAATGGTTCTTCCTCCTTTTTCTTATCAGACTTCTTTAAACTTTCTTTTAATTGTTTAGAGAAATTCTGCATTATCTTTTCCTGCTCCTTCTGCCTCTTTAGATAATCCTCTAACTTCTTTTTATCATTATAGTCCAACTGCCTTTTTTCTTTTTGCAACTTACTCAATGATTTTAAATCCTTTTCTTGCGCCTTAAATTTTTCTAACGATTTATTTAAACCAGAAATTGTTTCACTTTGTTCCTGTAACCTTTTCTCCTCTTGCTCTTTTGATGTTAATTTTCTAAAACTGAAAACCTGACTCTTCGTACTTTTATTTCCATGAATAGCGTCATTATCGAAAACTTCAAAATAAAAATCATAATTTACGCCTTCCTCCAATAACAGATCACCCGGAAAAACATGCACAAACTCATCGAAAACGGTTGGACTTACTTGTAGATTGTTGAAATTTTTTGCCTCTTCAGATTCTTTATTATAATATACCAATCGTAATTTACTTAAACCATAATCGTCACTAACTCTTCCATAAAAATACAGTGTGCTATTGTCTATACTATCTTTTTGAGAACTTAAATTGAGTTCTGGATATTGATCCTTCATCACATTAATATTAAATGATAAATTATCATAGTCACGAACATTATCATTGGATGTTTTGATCTCATAATCCAAATCAGTATACAAACTATTCTCATAAGAAAAACTGGAAGAAATTTTTTCAAAAGTTGCTATAGAGTCTTTCATCACCATTGTAACTTTTTCTGTGTTTCTAGTCTTCACATTCCAGGTTACTTTAGTCCCTTCCGGAATTATGGCATTGCCAGAACTTTTTAACACTTCATCCTTTTTATTAGTATATGCAGGATAATCCAACGCCATAACAAAATTTAATAATACCGGAACAGATACAACATCTAATGTATATTCAGCAGAACTTACTTCATTAGAAGATAATATAAAATCCAAAGATTCTTTAGGCTGTACGAATACATGTTCAAACTCTCCTACTCCAACATTCTTTAGAAAATAAGTTTCGTTATCATAATTAACGGTAACATTTTCGGGAATCACTTTACCAACAGTTTTAACCTGTAATACATAATCATTACCTTCCAAAGCCTTAAGACTTTCGTTAATTACAAAGAACTGAAATGGTGCAGGCGGTTCATATGCTGTTTCATAATTAACAACTCGATCATAACTCTCTGAAAACCAGTTGCTTTTACCAAATAAACTTATTAACAAAAAAACAATAGGAATTATTGCATATGTAAGATACTTGCTGTTTTTTTTAAAGTCAACTGCTAGCTTAAAAGGAATTGGCTTCAACTGCGCTGACTTCTGTTCAATACCCGCTAATAACAATGACGAGGATCGATCGCCATTGCTAAGTTGTAATAGATTCAATAACTTATCGTTCACGTCAGGGAAGTGATTTCCTATAATTTTTGAAGCGCCTACATAATCAATTCCCTTCGTTAACTTGAATAACTTTGAGATAGGAAACGCAATAAACTTTATAAATAAAGCTATTTCAACAAACACAAACATCCAGAACAACAAGGTTCTCCATGTGCTATTTAACCACAAGAAATACTCTATTAATAATGTAATTAAAAAATAAAAAACTCCAATAGACAGAAAAAGGATAGTTCCTTTTATCAACTCATTAATATAGTATTTTCTAATAAATTGTTCTAACTTATTCTTTATGAACTCAAAATTATCCATTTTCTCACACTTTCTTTTTCGGTAATTTATAAAACTACAACTTTATTTCTTATAGAATTGTTATATTTATTATAATTCAAACCCCTAGCTATTAACTTATTATGAAAGATTTAAAATATATCTCCGCATATTCTATTCCTATTGTCGCCTTTTTAAGTATTTGGTTGCAAGATATATATACGTATTTGACTCCTGTTTATGTGTTTGGCCTTATACCAATTATCGAGGTGTTCACTCCTTCTTCCGAAGAAAATCTAGATGATAGCATCAGATTATCTAAATCCAGGAAAAAATTATTCGATTGGCTTCTATACGCTAATCTCCCTATTATCTATTGTATTCTTTTCTATGCTCTGCATACTGTAACTACTGTTTCTTTAGAAACCTACGAACTAGTTGGTATTATCATATCTACAGGGATTGTTCTTGGTGCAAATGGTATCAATGTTGGTCACGAACTAGGTCATCGTTTTTCTAAAGAACGATTCATCGCAAAAGCTTTGTTGCTTCCCTCACTATATATGCATTTCTATGTGGAACACAATTTTGGCCACCACCTTAAAGCTGCTACCAAAGAGGATCCTGCAACTGCAACATACAACCAGCCACTTTATTTTTTTTGGTTCACCTCAGTTATTGGACAATATACTAGTGCTTGGAAAATTCAAATTCGATTGTTAAAACAAAACAAACAATCTTTTTTCTCTATAAAGAATGACATGTTCTGGTATCTTATCATTACTGCTATGTATCTAATAATTATCTTTTCTATCTTTAGTTTTATAGGATTACTAGTTGCTGTATGTTGTGGTATCATTGGTTTCTTATTATTAGAAACGATCAACTACATAGAACACTATGGTTTGCGAAGAAAAACAAATAATTCTGGCCGATATGAAAGAGTTCGAGAAATACATTCCTGGAATTCTAATCATTTATTAGGACGTATTTTACTTTTTGAATTAACAAGACATAGTGATCATCATTATAAAGCTTCAAAAAAATATCAGCTTCTTGATCATCATAATCAAAGTCCCCAACTTCCTTTTGGGTATCCAACTTCTATGGTTTTATCCTTACTTCCTCCTCTTTGGTTTATCTTAATGAATAAAAGAGTTCCAAACGAGATGAAGCCAAACTAATCCTTTTCAATTGTTTTAATAAATAAAAACAATTGTTTTATATCACTTATTTTAGATTGTATCTTTGTTGTTGCTTTTGTACACCTTTTTTAGGTTAAAAAATAACATCATGACAAAAAACACAAGGGTACGCTTTGCCCCCAGTCCTACGGGACCTCTTCATATAGGTGGTGTCAGAACCGCTTTATTTAATTATCTATTTACTAAAAAAAATCAAGGGTCCTTTGTTCTTAGAATAGAAGATACCGATGAGAAAAGGTTTGTACCAGGTGCTGAAGATTATATTATAGAAGCACTAAATTGGTGCCATATTCCATATGATGAAGGCCCCGGAAAGGATGGTGGTTTTGGGCCCTATCGACAGAGTGAACGAAAACATCTTTATAAACAATATGCTGATATATTACTAGAAAATGGTCATGCTTACTACGCTTTTGATACGTCTGAAGAACTTGATACACATAGAAAAGACCATGAGGCTCAAGGAAAAACATTCATCTATAATTGGCATAATAGAAATAAACTTGTTAATTCGTTATCGCTAACAACAGAAGAAGTACAGCAAAAAATTAACTCTGGTGAGCCGTATGTTATTCGGTTTAAATCTCCTACAGACGAAACTTTACATCTTACTGATGAAATTCGTGGGAATATTAAAATAGATACCAATATATTAGACGATAAAATCCTATTTAAAAGTGATGGGATGCCAACATATCATTTAGCTAATATTGTTGATGACCATTTAATGGAAATTACACACGTTATTCGTGGAGAAGAATGGTTACCGTCACTTGCATTGCATATTTTACTTTATCGAAGTTTTGGTTGGGATGCACCAAGTTTTTCACATTTACCTTTAATTTTAAAACCTAATGGAAAGGGAAAGTTAGGAAAAAGGGATGGTGTAGACGGAGGTTTTCCAGTATTCCCTTTGGCGTGGACAGATCCTAAAACTCAAGAAATTGCGTCAGGATATCGTGAAGATGGATATCTTCCTGAAGCAGTTATCAATATGCTTGCTTTTCTGGGTTGGAACCCTGGAACTGAACAGGAACTATTTACATTAAAAGAATTAATAAAAGAATTTGACCTTAGCGGAGTTCATAAGGCCGGCGCCAAGTTTGACCCTAATAAATCGAAATGGTTTCAGCAGCAATACTTCCAAAAAACAAATGATTCCGTACACGTGGAACAACTGAAAACGATACTTTCTGATAAGAATATTGTTACAACATTTGACCTTATTGACATTGTTCATTTAATTAAAGAAAGAGCCATATTTTCAAAAGACTTATGGAATCTTAGTTCTTTTTTGTTTATAGCTCCTTCACAATACGACGAAAAAGCAACCAAGAAAGCCTGGAAAGAAAATACGCCAAACTTAATGCACGAATTGACTAGAATTATTAATGATATTACTGACTTCTCTTCAGACAATGTTTCTTCCATTATAAAAAGTTGGATCACATCTAAAGAAATTGGGTTTGGTAAAATCATGATGCCTCTTCGTATTGCACTAGTAGGATCGCTACAAGGCCCTGATCTTTTTAAAATAGCATCTATAATAGGTAAACAAGAAACTATTAAAAGGATTGAATCTGCTATAGAGAAATTATAATAACATTTGTTATATTTTAATAAAACCCATTATCTAAAGTAGGATAATGGGTTTTTGGTTTTTGCAAGATGTAACATTTTGATATACTTATATACTTTTATGGTAACTCTATAACATATATCAACTATGGGAAAACAATATAAAGTGCTTAAACGATCCAATTTATGGTCTACTGAAAAACTAAGAAAAGAAGTAGAAGAAACTTTAAATAAAGCCTCTCAGGATGGATGGGAAATTATTTCTGTTGCATTTGGAACCTAGAGTAGTTCAGGCACCTCTACTGCCGTGATAACTATTGCTAAATAAAGTGATTGAATCACATTTTATATTTACTTTTAATACAGAACTATAAACCTTTTAATTTACTGTCATGAATTATTACATCATACCATTGGTCATCCTAGGATTCTTCCTATTTATAAAATTTTTCTTTGTTGTTAAACAACAAACATCCGCAATTATTGAAAGATTCGGAAAATTTCATAGTATTCGTAACTCAGGATTACAAATGAAAATTCCTATAATTGATAATATAGCAGGTCGTATCAACCTTAAAATTCAACAGCTTGATGTTCTTGTGGAAACCAAAACAAAAGATGATGTTTTTGTCCGTCTTAAAATTTCTGTACAATTTCAGGTTATTAAAGAAAAGGTATACGATGCCTTTTATAAACTAGAAAACCCACACGATCAGATTACTTCGTATGTATTTGATGTAGTTCGTGCAGAAGTTCCTAAAATGAAACTTGATGATGTTTTCGAAAGAAAAGATGATATTGCTATTGCTGTAAAACAAGAATTAAACGAAGCAATGATCAATTATGGATATGATATTATCAAAACATTAGTTACTGATATTGATCCAGATCTACAGGTTAAAGAAGCCATGAACAGAATTAATGCAGCCGAACGAGAAAAAGTTGCTGCTGAATATGAAGCTGAAGCTGAACGTATTAAAATTGTTGCTAAAGCTCGTGCAGAAGCAGAAAGCAAACGGTTACAAGGACAAGGTATAGCGGATCAAAGAAGAGAAATTGCAAGAGGACTCGAAGAGAGTGTTGATGTATTAAATAATGTGGGTATCAATTCTCAGGAAGCTTCTGCCCTTATTGTAGTTACCCAACATTATGATACGTTACAATCTATAGGTGAAGAAACCAATAGCAATTTGATATTATTACCTAATTCGCCACAGGCGGGTAGCGATATGTTAAATAATATGATTGCTTCCTTTACTGCTTCTAACCAGATTGGAGAGGAAATGAAACGGCAAAATGCTAAAAAAGGCTTGGGTAAGAAAAAACCTGAAGCATAAGAATATCTTATAAAAAACATCAACCCGATCATATATTCTGATCGGGTTATTTTTTTACTCATTTTTAGAAAACCTATCTCTACAATTTATTAATTTTGCTTCATATTTAAAATAATACGTTTTAAGGGCTTTTGTGTAATTGACACATAAAATGATATTATGCAACTTTTATCATCTCTTAGCGTCTTTAATATGAACCTAATTATAATAAACAAAAACAATACTAATAATAAAATTATAGTTATTCTTTATTGATTAAAAAAAGAGTAACTTTGACGAAAATGAAAATGAAAAATTACCTACTTATATTCTTACTTGTTTCCGGAAGTGTTTTTTCACAAAACATCAATAAGTTAGAAAAACAAGCGTTAAGAGATGCAAAAATAGTTTCAGAAGCTTCACTTGAGAAAGATGTAACTACGCTTTTAGAATATACACACCCAAAAATTACCAAAAAATATGGCGAACAACAACTAAGAAATGATATTGATCAGGTTTTCAAAACTATGACAGCTCAGAAAATAAAAATTGTGAGTTCAGAAATAGATGAATTAACCGATATAAAAAAAGAAAAAAGAGAATATCGTTGTTTGGTAAAAAATACTATAAAAATGGATTTTAATGGACGTTATGTAACATTAAAAAGCTCGTTATTTGGATTTTATGACAAAAAGGAAGAAAAATGGTATTTTGTTGAATCCAATAAACTACTATCGGATGAGGAAACCATGAAAATATTTAAAAATTTCGAAACCGAAATTGAAATTCCTCAGGATAAGCAAATAGCTAATAATTAATAAAAAAGGGAGATAAAATAATTATCTCCCTTTTTTATATCATTAGTTACCTTTACAAGTTGTATTTAGTAGCAATTATTTCTGATTCCTTACTCAATAATTCATTCGTATCTTCTTTTCCTTTTAGAATAAAATCTTTTGCCAATTGATCAGGTTTACTATTTTTAGTTTCTAAAACTGTCGCTAGTGCAATAGTAGTAACAATGCGCGTTCCTATTTTTTTTGCTGCTGTTCCATATAGCGGAACTAACTCCTCGATCTCTATCTTTTTTGCAGCTTCTATAAGCCTCTTTTTAAGAACTTCTCTCTTATCTTCTGGTAGATTAGTATATTTTTTTCCTGCCCTCTTAATTTCTTCAATTGGTGCTATCTCTCCTTGTTTATTATTCTGTGGTTTATTGACTGTTTGTTTATTCGTTGAAGGTTTAACTTTAGCCCAAGTATCACGAAGACCAACAGTTCTATTAAATACCAACGCTTGTGGGGTACTATCGGGATCCACATTAAAATATCCTAGTCTTTGAAATTGAAATTGATCCAATGGATTTGCCTTTTTAAGTCCAGGTTCTACATATCCGGTAATCACTTTTAAAGAATCGGGATTTAGAAATTCCATAAAATCCTTTTCCTTATGACTATCCGGAGCTTCATCACTAAATAGACGATCATACAATCTTATTTCTGCTGGGATTGCATGAGGTATAGAAACCCAATGCAAAGTACCCTTTACATTACGTTTAGATTCTTCGGTCCCACTTCCAGATTTACTCTTAGGATCATAGGTACAATGTATCTCTGTGATGTTTCCTTTATCATCTTTTACAACACTTTCTCCTTTGATGATGTATGCATTTTTGAGACGAACTTCTTTCCCTAATGTGAGCCTAAAATACTTACGGCTTGCTTCTTCTTTAAAATCTTCTTGTTCTATATATAATTCTCTAGAAAAAGGTAGTTCTCTGGAGCCTGCTTTTTCATCTTCCGGATTATTTTCTGATTCTAACCATTCTTCTTTT
Organism: Aquimarina ulvae; assembly: GCF_053613295.3. Classification (NCBI taxonomy): domain Bacteria; kingdom Pseudomonadati; phylum Bacteroidota; class Flavobacteriia; order Flavobacteriales; family Flavobacteriaceae; genus Aquimarina; species Aquimarina ulvae. The sequence continues at coordinate 724,765 of NZ_JBSIBP030000002.1, read as the reverse complement.
TTATCAGGATAGTTAGTAATCACCAGTTTTACAGGGTTTATTACCGCCATTACTCTAGGAGCTGTTTTATTAAGATCTTCTCGAACACAAAACTCTAGTAATGAAACGTCAATAACATTTTCTCTTTTTGCTACACCTACCGTTTCTACGAACTTTCTTATCGAAGCTGGAGTATATCCTCTTCTTCGTAACCCAGAGATAGTAGGCATTCTTGGATCATCCCAACCATTCACTACTCCTTCATTCACCAATCTGAGTAACTTACGCTTACTCATTATGGTATAACTTAGATTGAGGCGTGCAAATTCTCTTTGTTTAGGTCGAATGTGATTACTACTACAAATTTGATCTAAAAACCAATCATATAGCTTTCTGTGCGGTTTAAATTCTAACGAACATAAAGAATGTGAAATATTCTCAATATAATCACTTTCTCCATGTGTCCAATCATACATAGGGTATATACACCATTCATCACCCGTTCTATGGTGCGACTTCTTTAATATTCTGTACATTAACGGATCACGCATCAACATATTTGGATCAGTCATATCTATTTTCGCTCTTACTACGTGTTCACCCTCATCAAATTCGCCAGTTTTCATGCGTTGAAACAGCTTTAAATTTTCTTCTACCGATCTATCCCTATAAGGGCTATTCATTCCTGGCTCTGTAGTTGTTCCTTTTTGTGCTGCAATCTCTTCAGAAGATTGGCTATCTACATATGCTTTTCCCTCTTTTATCAGCGCTACAGTCCAATCATATAATTGCTGGAAATAATCAGAAGAGTAGCACTCTTGATCCCATTGATATCCTAACCACGAAATATCTTTTTTAATAGCATCCACATACTCTTGCTCTTCTTTTGCAGGGTTTGTATCATCAAAACGCAAATTAACCGGAGCATCATACGTGAGTCCAAGCCCAAAACTGATTCCAATTGCTTTGGTATGCCCAATATGCAAATACCCATTAGGTTCTGGAGGAAACCGAAAACGTAAATCCTTAGGATCCATTCCATCTGCAAGGTCTTCTTCTACAATATGCTCTAAAAAGTTGAGTGATTTTTTTTCTTCTGTCATCGATTAAAAATAAAACACAAAATTACCTAATATTTCCAATGATACACAACAATTATATGATTACTGTTTGATTACCCAGATACCTCTTTATAAAACGGTCGTTTTCATTTGCTATCCTATCGAAGATTCTAGTACCTTTGTAAAAAAATTCAGTGGGATTAATTACGCTTAAAAACATCAAGGTATATGCTTATCATGGATGTCTTATAGAAGAAAAAAAAATAGGTTCTGATTACCGTATAGATTTAAAAATAAAAGCAGATCTTAACACGTCTGCTCAAACGGATCGTCTTTCGGATACTGTTGATTATGTACATCTAAACCATATTGTTAAAGAAGAGATGGCTATTCCTTCAAAATTATTGGAACATGCTGCAGAACGAATTTTAACTCGTATATTAGAGGAGTTGCCTTTGGTAGCAAAAGCAACGGTAGATGTTTCTAAAATTAATCCTCCTATAGGAGGAAATGTACAAATGGTTACTATTACCAGGAGTAAAAAAAGATAAATAAATCTGAAGTAATCATAAATTTTTTTACATTTGCCCTCAAAGACAAAAAAGGGTGTCGTGGCCGAGTGGCTAGGCAGTGGTCTGCAACACCATCTACAGCGGTTCGAATCCGCTCGACACCTCAAAAAAATCCTGTAATTTTTTACAGGATTTTTTATTTAAAACCAGTATCAGGTGTTATTTTTTCAATTTTATCCTGAATTTTCTTTTCCATAGTATCAGGAAGAACGCCTTTCAAAATTAAAAATATCCCAAAAACTATCATAATCATACTAATAGTCCTTTTAATTATATAGGTACGTTTGGGGGTAAGTTTTCTTTTCAACCGTTTAGCCAAAAGCATCTTTAGAACATCTACAAACAGATATGTACCAAGAACCATGGCGAAAAACAAAATAATTCTATTGGTATCCATATCCATTTGCGGTCCTGCGACCACAATTATTCCAATCCAGAAAGCCAAGACACCAATATTTATGAAGTTTAATATAAAGCCTTTAAAAAAAAGTACAAAATAGTTATGCTTATTAATAATTTCTACAGAAGTGTCTCTAAGTTTATTGTAATTTTTTCTTTCCTTGATAAAGGAAATAGTACCATACGTAGCTAATAACATCCCACCAAAAATAAATAAGGCAGGGTCATCTTTTATTTTTTCTAAAATTTTATTGGTACTAAAATATGCAATTAGGATAAATACAACATCTGCGAAAATGACTCCAAGATCTACCGCTAGCGCTGCCCTAAATCCTTTTATAGCAGCAGTTTCTAACAGAACAAAAAATACGGGTCCTATTAAAAAGGCTAATATAAATCCTAAAAATATAGCAGCTTGTGCGTCTTGAAACATAAAGTATAAGCGTATTTCTTACAAAGTTAGAAAATACTACTTAGTTTACCTCTATAATTTTACCACCAAAAACTTTTTTTCCATCGACTTCTTTTGGATTTCCAAAAATTCGTATGGTACCACCAGCTGCTGTATTTGCTTTGACGTAATCACTCGCATACACATTTGCTCGTCCTCCAGCACTAATTTTAACCTCAGTTCGTTTCGTCTTTAAGTCTTCAGAAATATACTGTCCTCCAGCTTTGACTGTTACTTCTTGCTCATCTGCTATCCCTTCGAGATGCAACTCGCCTCCAGTTACTGCTCTTGCTAATAATTTATCTGTTTCGATTTCTGCATAAATGTCTCCACCTTCTTGTGCTCTTATATCCAAATCAGTTGCTTTTATAACTCCTTTTACCATAATCTTAGCTCCTTCATTAACGTCTAACTTAGAAATATCAGTATAATATACCGTTACCTTGGTGTCATTATCTTCCCAGGTATTACTTAAAGACATTTTGATTTTAAGAACATTGTCTTTCGTAACCACATCCACTTCCTTTCTACTAATACCCGAAATTTCTACTTTGTTTTCCGATCCTTCAATAAGTTTTACTTCTATTTTATCAAAAACTTTAAGCTCATCAAAATCTCCAACATCCTTTGTAATAACTTTTTGTGCGTTTAATACAGCTACAACAAAAAATAACGAGAGAACTATTACTTTTTTCATTGCTTTTACATTTAAAATTAATTTGTATTCGATTTACTTTTTAAAGTAACGATATAGTTTATCGTTTATTCTACGGCTTCTTTACTTCCCAATAAGGTAAAATCTAAATGTCTTTTTATTAGATCTGCATTCTTTACTTTTACATATACTTCATCTCCTAACTGATATACTTTTTTAGAACGCTGTCCTATAACTGCATATTCGTCCTGATCAAAAATGTAATGATCATCACTTATATCTTTAAGACGTATCATTCCTTCACATTTATTACTAATAATTTCTACGTATAATCCCCATTCAGTTACGCTAGAAATTACTCCTAAGAATTCTTCGTCTTTATGATCTTTCATGAATTTTATCTGCATATATTTTATAGAATCCCTCTCAGCACTTGCGGCAAGGTTTTCCATAGAACTACTATGATTACATCGTTCTTCATATTCTTCTTCAGAAGCAGACTTACCATTATCTATGTAATGTTGCAACAAACGATGTGCCATAACATCCGGATAACGTCTTATTGGTGATGTAAAATGAGAATAATAATCAAATGCTAGTCCATAATGGCCAATGTTATGTGTCGTATACTCAGCTTTACTCATACTTCGTATTGCCAGTGTATCTACCAGATTCTGTTCTTTTTTTCCTTGAACATCTTTTAATAATCCATTGAGTGAATTGGTTGTAGTTTTACGATCCCGTAAATCCAATTTATAACCAAACCGACCAATTACATTTTGCAAAGCAGCAAGTTTTTCATCGTTAGGTTCATCATGAACCCTATACACAAATGTTTTCTTTGGATTTTGCTTTCCTATAAATTCTGCTACCTTTTTATTGGCAAGTAACATAAATTCCTCAATAAGCTTATTCGCGTCCTTAGAAGTCTTAAAAAACACTCCTACAGGATTACTTTCTTCATTTAAATTAAATTTTACTTCTACTTTATCAAAAGAAATTGCTCCATGTTTCATTCGTTTAGCTCTCATTATCTTAGCTAACTCGTTTAATTTGAGTACTGCATCAGCTATTTTCTGATCCACCTTATACTGTTTTCCAGTCAGAGAAATATCTTTTGGAATTACATTCTCGTTAGTTTCAATAATGTGTTGTGCTTCTTCATATGCAAAACGAGCGTCAGAATAGGTGACCGTTCTACCAAACCATTGTTTCTTTATTTCGGCTTTGTTGTTTAATTCAAAAACAGTAGAAAAAGTATATTTTTCTTCATTAGGTCTTAATGAACAAGCATTATTTGATAACACTTCTGGAAGCATTGGTACTACTCTATCCACCAGATAAACAGAGGTAGCTCTTTCATAAGCTTCATCGTCTAAAACAGTTCCAGGCTCAACATAATGGGATACATCGGCAATATGTATTCCTATTTCGTAGTTTCCATTCTCTAAAACTTTAAATGATAAGGCATCATCAAAATCCTTAGCATCTTTTGGATCAATTGTAAAGGTCAACGTTTTGCGCATATCTCTTCGTTTTTTGATCTCGGATTCCTGTATAGAAGTATCCAATTCATTAGCAAAAGTCTCTACCTCACTAGGAAACTCATAAGGTAGACCATACTGCGCCAATATCGAATGAATTTCTGTATTGTGTTCTCCTGGTTTACCAAGTACTTTTACCACTTTACCAAATGGGGAATCCGCTTTTTCCGGCCAATCCTCTAACTTAACCAATACTTTATCTCCATCTTCAGCATTGTTTATTTTATTCTTCGGAACAAAAATATCAGTGTACATTTTACCATCTTGCATGGCAACAAATGCATAATTTTTTTGTATTTCAATAATCCCTACAAACTCATCTTTTTTTCTAGCGATAATTCTAGAGATTTCTCCTTCGCTCTTTCCTCTGCGTTTTCTTTTATACACATACACCTCTACTTCATCCCCATTTAAAGCTTTGTTCAAATTGTTATTTGGTATAAAAATATCATCTTCCAGATCCTTAACTATAACATATCCGGTTCCTTTAGATGTAATATCCAAGATCCCCGAATATGTATTCAAATTTGGTACAATTTTAAACTTCCCTCTATCAATCTCTTCTATTTGCTTTTTTGCAGCAAGTTGTGCTAATTTCTTTATAATCTGATTTCTACTGCTTGCATCGTCTACTCCAAACTTTGCAGCAATTTGTCTATAATTAAAAGTGTTATTAGGTTCTGATTTAAGTATTTTAAGTATTCCTTGGGTTATATTTTCTATTTTAGGGGACTTTTTTCCTCTTCTTCTTTTTCTTTTCATTAATGTTTTTTAAGTAATACAATATAAAATTACGGCTTATCTTTTAACATCAGTGGTTTTCTATATAAACTTTTATTAAATATTGAATTTTATTCTTATTTATAGTTAAAAAAATATGTCATCTGTAAATCAGATACTTACAAATAACTATTATTAACAAATCTTCTTTTTTTTCTTAAAATTTACTTAATTTTAAAATACGAAGATCGTCTTTCGTTCGTTTGGTATTAAGTATATGAATTACAAAATCAAAAAAATCCATAAGATTATATTCCTATTTATACTAATATTTTTAGTAGGTATATATTACTCTACACTTTTTATAGGAAATACAATGGATCAGAAAACAGACACTAATAGGAAATCAGAAATAAATGGAACTATTAATTCTGATAAGGAAGCTACTCAAATTAATTAATTCAATTTTTTAGATAATTTGTATATTTAGATAATCATCTATTATCTGGATTATTTCTATGAAAGATTTTATTACAATCGCAACCTTTACCTATCCAAACGATTATGCAATATTACGACTTCTTTTGGAAAGAGAAGGTATTTCTTATTTTTTTGAGAATGAGACTATGATTGGGGTCTTTCCTTTTTACTCAAATGCTCTGGGAGGAATCAACCTGAAAGTTCACCGAAAGGATCTTATAAGAGCCCAACAAATCATAGATGATCTAAATGCTAATTCACATCTAAGAATTATATAATCGCACGCTAATAGTTTTCAACATTTATTATAAATATCATTTTTCTTTTTCTAAATTTTAAAAATAAAATGATGATTATGATGTAGTGTTGATAGCGGTATAACTTAAGTAAATTTTATTTGTTTATTAACTTAGGTTGACTTTTTAGATATATATGAACAAGATATTAATAGTGTAAATACTTGAAAATCTTATATAAGATAAATTTAGTTAACAGTTGTTCATAGTTTATAAACACATATTTTTATTAATAGTTTTACGGTAAAACCATAGTTGATAACAAGTGTTAAATTTTTTAAAACTTATCTAAAGAAACTCATTAAAAAATTTTGATTTTTAAGTAATAGTTGAGTATGGAAATTATAATTAATAACTCCAAAAAAAGTTACTCAATTTTAAGAACTATTTATCGACATCCAATGTTAACAGAAGGTAAGGTGTTATTAACATTAAATTTACTTTAGTTAATTTATAATTTTTTTGAAGTCTACCTTTTCTTATTAAAGTATCTTTGTGATTAGCAAATAAATAGAATATTTAACTAATACAAAAATTAGAAAGTTGTGAAAATAGCTATTGGAAATGATCACGCAGGAACCGAATACAAATTTGGAATAATAAGTTACTTAAAATCTGAAGGTATATCGGTAGTAAATTATGGTACTGATGAAAATAGTAGTGTAGATTATCCAGACTTTGTTCATCCGGTAGCAAATGAGGTAGATACCCAAGTTGTTGATTTTGGAATTTTGATTTGCGGTAGTGGAAATGGTGTTTCTATGACCGCAAATAAATATAAAAACGTAAGAGCTGGATTATGTTGGACAAAAGAAATAACTGAATTGACAAGACAACATAATAACGCAAACATCATTTGTATTCCCGCAAGGTTTACTTCTTTACCTCAAGCTATTGAGATGGTTAAAATTTTTATAAATACAAAATTTGAGGGTGGAAGACATCAAAACAGGGTAAATAAGATTTCTATGTGTTAAGCAAAAAGAGAGATGGTAAAAAGTCACGCTCATAACCACCACCCTTCACATTCGCATCCAAAATTAAGAGGACGTAATTTATTAATTTCTATTCTATTAAATATTGTAATTACCGTTGCACAGGTTATAGGTGGATTGGTTTCAGGAAGCCTTTCGTTATTATCTGACGCTCTTCATAATTTTAGCGATGTGCTTTCATTAATAGTTAGTTTTTTTGCAAACAGACTTGCAAAAAAAGAAGCGTCTATTCAAAGAACTTTTGGATTTAAGCGGGCAGAAATAATGGCTGCTTTTGTAAATTCGGCTACTTTGATTGTCGTTGCAGTTTTTTTAATTATTGAAGCAATAGAACGTTTACAAAATCCACAAGAAATTACAACTCAGACAGTAATAATATTATCTTCTGTAGCTATTGTAGGTAATGGTATAAGTGTTTTACTACTAAAAAAAGATAGTAAAGTAAACATGAATATGAGGTCTGCATATTTGCATCTTATTACCGATATGATGGCGTCTATTGCAGTTTTATTGGGCGGTATATTAATGAAGTTTTATAAAATGTTTTGGATAGATAGTGTACTGACATTTATCATTGCTTTTTATTTGGTTTTTGTTGGATATGATTTATTAAAATCATCATTTAAAATATTAATGTTATTCACTCCTGAAAATATTGCTGTAAAAGAGATTGTAAGCGTTGTAAATAATTTGCAAGAAGTCAAGAGTATCCATCACATTCATGTATGGCAACTTAATGAAGAGGAAACCCATTTAGAAGCACATATTGATTTTAATGATGATATCCCAGTGTCTAGATTTGGAGAAATACTTCAGGTTGTCGAAGAGATATTATATGAAAGGTTTGGTATAAATCATGTTACTTTGCAACCGGAGTATAACAAAAATGATAGTAAAGATATTATTGTGCAAGACTAATATATGGATATTGAATTTAAGATTAAGTGTTTTAATGAATTAGAGTTAATAGAGCTATATAAAATTTTACGCCTACGAGCAGAAGTGTTTGTAGTAGAACAGGATTGTATTTTTCAGGATATAGACGATAAGGATCAAAAAGCATTACATGTAATAGGACATAAAAATAACGAAATCGTAGCGTATACAAGAATATTTAATACGGGTGATTATTTTAAAAAAGCAAGCATTGGCAGGGTAGTAGTATCAAAAGATCAAAGAAAATATGGTTATGGACACGATTTGATAACAAAAAGTGTTGAAGCAATAAAAGATCATTTTGGAACAGATCAGATCAAAATATCAGCTCAATGTTATTTAAAAAGATTCTACGAAAAACATAATTTTAAGCAAACAGGAGATGAATATTTAGAAGATGGTATTCCACATATTTCAATGATTAGAATATAAAAAAACCAGCACTTAGCTGGTTTTAATACTATATCAAGTTTTACGTTATTTTAAAATCTTTTCGTACTTAGTTTTATTTCCTAAGACTTCTTTACTCTTCGCTATTTCTGGATTATGTTCTATATAATAATCATAAAGCCCTTCTCTATAAGCATAACGTTTTACGATTTCATCTGTAAGCAAATTTGCTATTTCTGTTTTATATGTATCCAATCCCTTTTCTTTTGATGTTTTGATAGATGCTAGTAATGCATTGTAACTTTCAGAAATATCTTTATCCAGTTTATCTCTTTTGGCTACTTCTAATGATTTTTTAAGAGATTTTTCAGTTGCAGTTTCGTAATCAAAACCACTTTGTCTTACGAAGTTTTTAAAATCCTCATAATCGTTATTCGTTAACTTAAAATTAGAAATATCATCAATTTCGTGCGAATAATAATATTTTGTTCCGTAATCAAATATTGCATCTGACTGAAGAAGTGAGGTTGTAATATTACTAAATTTTGATGTTTCTAGTTCTATATCGGGCTGAATACCACCACCATCATACACAGTTCTTCCATTTTTTGTTTTAAAAGCTTTAAAATCTCTTTCGTTTATACGAACTGCCTTATTATTTTCGTCACGATTCCAATAATCCAAAGCCTGAATACATCGTCCACTAGGTGTGTAATAGCGCGATATGGTTATTTTTAATTGTGTCCCGTAAGTTAACTTCTTTGGTCTTTGCACTAATCCTTTGCCAAAACTTCTAGCACCGATAACGACACCGCGATCCAAATCCTGAATACTTCCGGCAACGATCTCGCTAGCCGAAGCGCTTCGGCCGTTTACCAATACGACTAATGGTATTTCTATATCAATAGGAGTTTTTTTCGTCGAGTATTCTTTATTATATTTTTTTACCACGGATTTTGTGGTGGTAATTAACTCTCCCTTCGGAACAAATATGTTGGTTACGTTTATGGCTTCACTTAGTAAACCTCCTGGATTTCCCCTAAGATCTAAAATAATTTTATCTGCGCCTTTGGTTTTTAGGTCTTTTAAGGCAACAATGGTTTCTGAAGATGCTTTATTATTAAATTTTGATAGTACAATATATCCTGTGTTATCATCTAATAAAGTAAAAAATGGAACAGCTTTTACTTCTATTTCTTCTCTAGTCAACGTAGTGGTTTTTGTTTGGTTTTGCCTTTTGTAAGTGATTTCTACTTCGGTTCCACTAGCCCCTTTAAGAAGTTCTCCTGCGTCTTCTTCAAAATCTGATACTACTACATTTCCAATCTGAATAATTTCGTCTCCAGCTTTCAAACCAGCCTTATCTGCTGGATAATCTTTATAAGGTTCTATAATAATAATTTTGTCTTTAACTGTCTTAACAGAAGCTCCAATACCTGTGTATTCTCCTGCATTTCTAATTTTAGAAGCTTCTACATCTTGTTCGTTCCAATATTTTGTATAAGGATCTAAATCATCTAACATGGCCTTGATTGCAGTGTCCATAAGTTCTGCAGGATTTGTCTCATCCACATAGTTCATGTTTAACTCTTTAAACATGGTCGTAAAAATTTCAATTTGTTTGGCAATTTCGAAAAAATCTGATTTAAAACTTACTGTTGATAACAGTACAATAACTGCAAAGGCAGGATAAAGGATTTTCTTTTTCATACGTTTTATCTTTTTCATATTCATCAACAACTAGCACCCTAAGATTAAGGTCTTTTAATTTCTTTGGTTATAAACTTTTGTATTATTTCTTTTATTTTTGCTTCGCTTAATTTATAATCAGGCATTTCTTTTCCTGTGAATAAAAACATAAAATCAAAGTGATAAGTAGTGTTGTTAACCACAAGATACTTATTTTTTCTATAACATTCACGCAACAAACGTTTTATACGATTTCTATCTACGGCTTTTTTAAAGTTACGTTTACTTACTGATACTGCTACGCGAATTGAACCATCTTTTTCTAATGTTGATTTTCGGTAGATTAGGCGTATTGGATGTTTGGCAATAGACTTTCCTTCAGAAAAAAGAAGCTCGATTTCCTTTTTCTTTTTTAATTTTTCTTCTTTACCAAAAGTAGCGCTCATATTTGCATAAAAGTAGTGATAAGATTTGAAAAGAATATTTCTAAAAGATAAAAACCGTTATTAGAATTTCCAATAACGGTTTTAAATCATAAACTTGAAGGTTCACTATTTTTTGTTAAAAATAATTGCTTTTTTGGTTGAAGCAGAACTTAACTCTAAAATATAATTTCCTTGTGATAAGTTACTTACATTAACTTGTTTGTTGCCATTAAGAACACCTTGTTTTAATTGTTTTCCATCTATACTATAGATATTATAATCAAGATCACCCACTACAAAAGAGTCTTCAACAACAACGTTAATAATATCAATTGCAGGAATCGGCCAAGCCACAAAACTAGATTCTATAGTGTTAAATTCTTCTACGGAAAGGGTAGCTTCTATAGTGGCTTCGTACATTCCATTACCGTGAGTCCCTACTAAAAGTTTAGTATTAGAAGGTTTATATACTAAATCACTTACTACAGCAAAACCAATCTGATTGGGAGCTTCTATTTCCCAATTTTCATTAACTGGATTTAGAGAGCTATATAATCCTCTAGCTGTACCTACAAAATATCTTGTTTCATTATCTACTTCTGTAATAGCAGCAGATCGTATAGAGAATGCATCTAAGTTTCTTTCCGCTATAGTCCAAGTAGGAGAATTAGAAGTAGCATTTGTAGTTATATAAATATTTGTAATACCATAGTTGGAATAGGTTACCATAACGATATCTCTATTTGTTGGGTGAATCGCGATTCCGGATACAGTTCCGTCAATCCTACCCGGAGGAGTTATTTCTATGGCAGAAGATACTGCTGTAGCATTTTGTGGATCATCCAACCTAAATAAAGAACCTTGGTTTCCACCAATTAGTAAGTAGCTCGTTGAGGTTTCATAAGCACCCCAAGATGCACTCATATGCCTAATTTCTTCTCCAAATAATAAGCTACCTAGATTTGTCCAGGTAGAAGAGGTAACAGCACTGGATTCATTGGTTCTATATAATATATTTCTTCCAGCGTAATATAATGCATTATTATTGCTTTCGTCTAAGTAAAAATAGGTAACAAATCTACTATTAGATCCATCAGGAGTAATTTCTCCACCGTTAGGACAATCTCTAAAAATCGGTCCATTTTGAAAACCTAAAAAGAAAGGCACACAAGAATCGTCTCTGGATATAGCTACTGCAACACCATCTCCTCCTGCTTGTGTAGACATCGTGGTAAGGTCAGGACTAGTTGCAAACCCACCAGCTGTTGTTCCGTTATCTTGTGCTCCACCAATTACAATGTTAGAACTAGCTTCAGGATCCGTTGCTACATGATAATATTGATATGTTTGATAATTATTATTTAAGCTGGTCCACGCAATCACTGATGTAGTAGGATCTGTTTTATGGATACCTCCATCAGTTCCACTAAACAATATATTAGGATTATTTGGATCAAATTCTAGCGAATGAATATCTGGGTGATGCTGATCTCCGTCGATACCTAAGTCATATAAAGCATAACTTTGATTATTTCTGTAGCCACCGATTCTAGTAAAAGTTGGATCCGTTGTAATATCTTCTATTTTGTAAGCATTAGTTCCCCCAATTAACACGAAGTTTTCATTATCTGGTTTTACGCTTACTACAAGATCGTAACCTCCTTGTACTGCGATAGGGTCATTACCAGATAAGTCTCCTCCAGGCTCATCAGGCATTTTTATTGTTCTGTTTATCCAAGCATCGGAGCTATCATTCCATTGCCATAATCCCGCTTCAAAAACCCCTGTATTAGTAGTAAAAAAAGCATATAAAATATTTTCGTTTGAGGGCGCTACAGCGATTACCATTCTTCCACTGGCTTCAAAACCAGGAGAAGTGTTAGAGCCAATTCTTGTGTACGCGTCAGTTCCGTTATCCGATCGCCATACACCTCCAGTAGCAGAAGAAGCGCCGGAAAATGCAGCATATACAATACCTGTACTTGTAATTGCTAAATCAGAAAAGAAGTTTCCACCAGAATCCAGCTCAACAGTCCAAGTATTGCCATCAAATCTTCTAATGGCACCTCCTGCTCCTGCGTAAAGGTCTCCAGTAATAGGGTGGACAGCTATTTTGTACATGAAATCAAATGGAGAATCATTTTGCTCCTGCGTAGAGGCTGTACTCGGTAACTGACTCCAAGTTAAACCACTATCTGTAGATTGCCATATTCCTTGACCTAAAAAAGTAGCCCCAGCAGCAGAGGCCGAGTTACCTTGACTTTCACCGGTTCCATAATACCAAACATTTTCAAAACCAGTCCTTGGGTCTTGAGCTATGGTAGTTACATTATGAATTTCATCATTAGCAGAAACTTTGGTCCAACTTGCTCCACCATCCGTAGTTCTAAACACTCCACTACTTACACCTCCTGCAATTATAGTATTGCTGGTAGCGTCACTTCTATCAATTACTAAAGAACGTGTTCTACCACCTAAATTCGAAGGTCCTCTGGAGATATAAGTTGCGTTGCTAGCGGACTTAGAATTTTTTTTCTGAATCATTAGATCAGTAGACTGAATTATTTCTTTTTGTTTTTCTTCTACTGGAATTTTTCCTGTTTTCGGATTTACCTGAAGATTGAATTCGTGTTTCCATCTTTCTTCAGCAAAGCGACGACGATCCTCAAGTGTCTTTCCCTTCTTCTTTTCTTCCTTTTTTAAAGGAACAAATTCTTTCTTAGATTGATTTTTGTTAGTTTCTTTATTATCAACACAAGAAACAAAAACAAAAATAACAACCAAAGAAATGGATACTAGTAATTTTATCTTTTTCATATATAAAGGTTTAATTAAGCTTACTTTTTTTTAGATTCTGAATAATTCTTTTAGTAAGAATATATCATAATATTATATGTATTAATATAAGGATATAACAAATTACTCGTTGAAAACCCTAAAAAATTTGTAATAATATATTTTTGTTGCGAAAATAAACACTTTTTTCTCAAAGTAGAAAAGATCTTGTAAATTAACAATTAAGAAGTTAGCTTGGTATCAAAAAAAACCAGAAAAAATTTTTTCTGGTTTTTGGATTGTTATATAAGAGAACAAGATATTATTGAGAGAAACTATTATTAGCACTATTTACGTCTGCCATTTTGTTATATTTATCAATCTGGATAGATTTTATTTTTGATTTTGGGTTAGAGATATCCAAGGTATATGTAGGATGAGTCCAAGGCCAATCGGATAAAATCGTTCTATTAATCTCAGGAAAAGGATTTTCTTTTTCTTTTCTCATCATTCGTAGCGGAATGTAAAAAGATTCTTGAGTACCATCAGTATATTCAATATATAAGTCTATGGGCATAGGCATCAACCCTATACGCTCTATTAAGATTGACGTTTTCTTTCCGTTTTCTTTCACTTCTTTAATACTATAATCAATTGTGTTGGTGGTTTGAGTCCAATCTGTCAAATACCAGTCGAGTTGCATTCCGGATACTTTTTCTGCTACACGTTTGAAGTCATTAGGAGTAGGGTGCTTAAATTTCCATTCATCAAAATACTTTTGAATAGTTTTTGACAAGTTATCTTCTCCTATAATATATCCAAGTTGCGCCATAAAAACAGCTCCTTTAGCATATGCAGAGGCTCCATAAGCTCCATTTCTGCTATATCGATCCGCGTGAGTAGATTGAGGTTGTTCGATTCCAGAAGTTGCCAATTGAAGATATCCCTGATACATTCCTGCTAAAGGGTTGGATTTGTTTTGTTCCATCACTTCATCCATGGCCAATGTCGAAATATAACTGGTAAAACCTTCATCCATCCACTCGTGTTTAGCCTCATTAGTAGCCAATATATGTTGAAACCAAGCATGTGCCATTTCGTGTGCTGTTACTCCTACAAGGCTTCCAAAATTTCTTCCGCCAGTAATTAACGTACACATGGCATACTCCATTCCACCATCTCCTCCTTGTATAATAGAGTACTGGTCATATGGGTATTTTCCGATAGCAGAACTAAAATACTTCATTAGTTCGACAGACTTAGGCTGTAGCTTTTTCCAATTTTCTATGTATTCTTCTTTATTTTTATATAAAAAATGAAGCGTTGGTCCATCAGGAACCCGAACGACATCGTGCAAATATTCGGGGTCAGCAGCCCAGGTAAAATCGTGTACATTAGGTGCTATAAAATGCCACGAAAGTTTTTTACCTTTTTGATTAACTTTTGTACCGGGCTTTTCATATCCATATCCTATTTCCTGTGGATTTTGAAGGTATCCTGATCCACCAAGAATATATGTTTTATCAATGTTTATTGTTACATCAAAATTACCCCAGACACCGTGAAATTCGCGAGCAATATATGGATCAGCATGCCAACCTTCAAAATCATATTCGGCTATTTTTGGATACCATTGGGTCATAGACAAGGCTACATCTTCTTTACTATTGCGTCCAGAACGACGAATTTGATTAGGGACTTGTCCTTCAAAATCCATGGAAAACGTAACTTTTTCACCTGGTGCAATTGGGGTGTTCAATGTCACCTCTAAAACAGTACCAGCTACTTCATACTGCACGATTTCTCCATTTTTTTTAAAAGAAGAAACCTTTAAGTATCCTATTTCTTCAGGAGTAAGTTTACTTATTCGATCCATTACTCTTGGATCAGGATCAGCGATATTTCTAGAACGAACATCCATTTCACTACCTGGTTGAAATGCGTTAAAATATAAATGATAAAAAACCTGAAATAACGAATCGGGAGAATTGTTTGTGTATACTAATTCTTGTTTTCCTGTGTATTGAAAATTTTTAACATTCATATCCACGCTCATTTTATAATCAACGTGTTGTTGCCAGTAATTTGTATTATTTTGTGCCGAAACACCTAGAACGGATAGTAAGAACCCAAAAGAGATTATTTTAAACATCATATTCATTTCTTTTATTTAGATAATTTATCGGCTAAAATGAAGGCGTTATATAGATTTACCATTTTACCAGATTTAGATAATTCAGTAAATTTATTAGATATAGTGCCGTCTCCACCAACCACAACTGAAGTACTAGTACGTAAACCACTATCCATTAACAACTGTTTTACTTGTGAGGCTTTTAATTTAGGGTAATAAGATCGAATAATAGCAGCAACACCAGCAACTGCAGGAGCAGCCATAGATGTTCCCTGAAGATACTCATAGGAATTTGAAGGGGTAGTAGCCCATATTTTTACACCAGGAGCAAAAACATCTACATTTCTTTTTCCATAATTAGAAAAATTGGCAACAAGATTTGCGCCGTATTCATAGTTTAAAGCACCAATAGTAATGAAATTGTCAGAAATTTCAGAAGAATTATCTGTTTGATCATTAGGGTATACTGCTTTTTGATCTAAATCAATTCCTTCATTTCCTGCAGCATTTACAATTAACACATCTTTTTCTCCGGCATATTTTATGGCTTCTTGTACCCATTCTGGATGTGTAGAATAATATTTACCAAAACTAGTATTGATCACTTTAGCTCCATTATCTACTGCATATCGAATAGCCAATGCAATGTCTTTATCATATTCATCACCATTAGGAACAGCTCTAATTGCCATTATTTCTACATTTTTAGCAACACCATTAACTCCTTTTCCATTATTTCGCTCCGCCGCAATAATTCCTGCTACGTGAGTTCCGTGTTTAATTCCTTCTTTTTCGGGATTAGGTCCCATTACATTATTGTTTCCATAATTGGTATCCGTAAGATCGTCTACATTATCTCCAACTTTTGATCTTCCATCAAAATCAAGATTAAGATGATAGTTTAATTGTTCTGTATAATGATTAACACCTTCTTTTACATTTTTTAGTAAATCTGGGATAGTTTCGTCTTTTTCTAAAAACCCAAACATTTGAGAAAGAACAGCCACATACTGCTGCATTTCAGGCGTTTCCGCTTTTACAGAAAGTAATTCTTGTTGAGAATAATCTTCTTTTCCTACTGCATCGGAAACCTTTTTGTGTGAGATTTGAACTTGTTGCAATATTTGTTCATATCTGTTTTTATTACCTAAAGCTTCTTGATATTCTTTTTCATATTCTGCCTTTGCTTCAATATATGTTTGATATTCATTTTTATCAGTAGGATCTATTGAAGCAATATTTTTACCTTCATATTTTGCCTTTAGTTTTTTTACAATTCTGGTGTATTCCAGGTTTTCATTTTCAGAATCACCTAGAAAATTCCATCCATGGATATCATCGACATATCCATTTTGATCATCGTCTTTTCCATTGTTCTTGATTTCTTTAGTATTGGTCCAAATAACTTCATCCAGATCTTCGTGTTCTATATCCACACCGCTATCAATAACACCAACAATAACAGTCTGTCCTTTTTTTGTTTTGATTAAATCAGTATAGGCTCGATTAACACTCATTCCTGGAATTGTATCCGTTGTTAAATCAGCAGCATTCCAATTTTTTAGTTGAGCTTCAGTTAGTAAAACATTTTTAAGTGGAATTGTATCAATATTTTCTATTGGAGTAGAAACTATCGTGGGCGCTCCACAACTACTCAACAGAATTGATGAGGTAATTGAAGCGATAAGTAATTTATTAGACTTGGGAATCATAGCATTCTTAATTAAATATTTCATTGCAAGTAAAAGTTTCTTTGTATCGTACACCTTTCTCAGTTTGTTGTACCGTTATAATTTCATTATGTGCATCGTGTTCCATAAACAAATACCAATTATTTATAGCAGCATTTTCTAAAAACAATTTTTTTTCTGGTAAAGTTAAAAGAGGTCTCGTGTCATACCCCATGACATAAGGTAAGGGAATATGGCCAGCAGTAGGCAATAGATCTGCCATAAACACGATCGTTTTTTCTTTATATTTTATATGAGGGATCATTTGTTTTTCTGTGTGACCGTCCACAAAAAGTACGCCAAACCCTAATTCGGAACTTTTTAGGTAAGGTTCTCCAGCTCTTGTAATAAAGTTAAGATGACCACTTTCCTGAATGGGTAGAATATTTTCTTTTAAGAAAGATGCTTTTTCTCTTGGATTTGGTTCAGTAGCCCATTTCCAATGGTTTTCATTACTCCAAACCTTTGCTTCTTTGAATGCAAGTTCATATCCAGTTTTGTTTTGATTCCATTGGACAACACCGCCACAATGATCAAAATGTAAATGGGTAACAAAAACATCAGTAATATCATCTTTATGAAAGCCTTTTTCTTTTAGAGATTTATCTAAATTATCATCTCCCCAAAGGGAGTAATACCCAAAGAACTTATCTGATTGTTTGTTTCCCATTCCTGTATCAATAAGAATTAATCTGTCTCCATCCTCTATCAACAGGCATCGAGCTGCAATATCAATCAGGTTATTAGCATCTGCAGGATTTGTTTTATTCCATAATACTTTTGGAACGACACCAAACATGGCCCCACCATCAAGTTTAAAGTTTCCTGCTTTTACCGCGTGTAATTTCATGTGTTAATAATATTATTTTAGATGTCACATGGAACTCTCCAAGTAATTATTTTTGACGCATATCAAAAGTTTTCTATTGGTTCGTTTCATAAATAGGTATAAAAATCTTTGCAAAATAGAAAAAATGAGAAGGATCAGGATTTCTTTTGTAGACTTTTTAACAATATTTCATCATATTTGATTTGAGAGATCATTTTCTCTAATCGTATTCCATAATCCAGTAATGCCTTAATTTCTTTAACACTGGCAACACGTTCTTTTCTCATTAACAATAATGTTTGACCATTAGATTCTATATGATAATAAGGATTGCTTTCAAAAAACAATACCAATTTATCAGTAAAAAATAATTTAATTTGTTCAACGTCTTCTCCTAACAGAAAAAAACGTTTAGAAAAATCAGGATGTTCTTCAATCCAAATATCTTTAAATCCAGCAATTTTATATATAAATTCGACAAAACCTTCACGGTCCAAGGTAAATACGGGAATTTTATTTTTAAGATGGATGGTTAAAATAGTAGTTCGAATATCTTTTCTGGCGATAAATTCACCTTCAGAAAATTCGACATCCAAAATTTCAACAGAAGAATCATTGTTAAATATGTTATTATAAACATGCCTTACTTTTTTAATTTTGAAAAACAGAAAATCATTTAAAAAAGTAACATCTGGTTGTTTTTTTGGACTATAACTCCAAGAGAAATCATCTGCTATTTTTTGTAAGTCTTCTTGTCTTTTGGTAAGATTAACTCCAATTTTAAATTTTTTGGAAAAAGAGACAAGACTTCTTACTGCTAGCGGATGTTGTGAAGCTGTACCGTGCTTATCAAGACCTGTAATTTCAAAAGACCCTCCTTTTCTCAGAAAGGTTTCCTGATAAACAAAAAGACTTTCTTGAACCGTATAATCAACAAAGTCGCAATAAGAAAAATCTACTACTACATTGTTATCTTCAGGAATTGAATCTAAGTTTCTTTTTAGTTTATAATAGTTAAGAAAATTAGAAAAATTCTTTACACTTACAAAATAAGTTCCGTTAACCTCTTCTTTAAACATTAGGACATTGGGCTTAAACAGGTTTCTGGCAAAAAGCATCACGCTTTTATTAAGGATGAAATGAATAATCAAAGTAGTTAGAATTCCAATAAAAATACCGCTAATTAAATTTGTAGTAATTGTACCCAAAATAGTGGCAGAAAAAATGATAAACTGTTCTTTACCAATTTTTGCTGCATCTTTTAGGTTTCTTGGTGCAGCAAGCTTATATCCTGTAAACACTAAAATTGCTGCCAATGCGGTAAGCGGAATTCTACTTAACTGATCCTGAAACAATACAACAAATAATATTAAGAATATAGAATGAAAAAAGTTGGCAGATTTATTGCTTCCCCCGTTATTTACATTTACAGAACTTCTGGCAATCACTGTTACAACATTTAAGCCGCCCAAAAATCCGCTTACAATAGAAGCAATACCTAATGCGGTGAGATCTTTGTTTGCATTAGACCTTCTTTTCTCTGGATCAAGTTTGTCTACAGCTTTAATACTTAATAGAGATTCAATACTGGAAATTAACGTAATGGCTATGACAACCCCAATAAATTTAAGTTGAAATACAGCTGAAAAATCTGGTGAAGGAAAACTAGAAAATACTTTATCTGGAATTTGGACAAGAAGTGAATCGTGAATAGGATATGTTTCGGAGGAAAAAAACTCATAGTAATAACTTAAACCAATTACTAACAAAACAATCCACATAGGTGCGGGAATTAACTGAAGGTATTTGTTGCGAATTTTTCCATAAAAAATCATAATCAGCAAACTAATTATACCGACAGAAGCGGCAATGACGAGATGATAATATGCTGGAGAAAACAACTGAACAATACTGTTTGGAATATCTAAAAGAAGAGAAATGGTATCCCCTTTTACACCCGTATTTGCCAGCATTACGTGAAATTGTTTTGCAAAAATACTAATACCAATGGCTGCTAACATTCCTTGAATCGCGGAAGAAGGAAAAAAATCGCTCAATATTCCTAAGCGAAACAATCCAATAAGGATCATTAAAACACCAGCGCAAATGATTGCCGCAAGTGTACAAAGATACCCTTGATACACATCTCCATTGGCTAGCGTGGTTATAGCTCCTAATAATACCACCACCAATCCATTACCAGGACCAGCTATAGTAACATTAGAACCACCAAAAACAGATACAATAATCCCTCCTACAATTGCTGCAATTACTCCAGATATCGGGGGTGCTTCTGACGCTAACGCTAGCCCAAGTCCAAGAGGTAGTGCAATTAACGAAACCACAAAACCAGAAAAAATATTTTTTGGTAAGCTGGATAAAAACCCAGATGCACCAGTTTTAATGCTTTTCATTTATCTAATAATTAACACATCAGTTGGCAGTTCTGCTAAAATATGTTCCAAGTCGTGAGGAAAAATTCGATCTAAGAATGTTGTTTTTTCAGGAGCATTCATGATGAGTAAGTCGGCGGCTTTAACACGAGCATAGTGACCAATAGAATATCCTCTTTTTCCAAATATAGGTTGGGTTTTTATATGGATGCCATATTTAAAACCTTGAGGAACTTCATCAAGAATATCCCGAACCCTAAGTTGCTCTTTTTTTGTAATTTGTTCTTTTCTTTTGGTTGCTTTTAGCAGTGATTTATCATCTTCTACTACTACTTGTACTTCTTGCTCAGAAATTTCTTCCACAATAGTAAGTTGCTGAGCTCCAAGATTTTGAGCAACTTCAAAGGCCGCTAAAATAGTTTGTTTTGTTTTTTCGTCCTTTAATCCATTGACGACTATATGATGACAAGGTCTAAGGTCTTCTGTGGGTTTTACAAGAAGTAAAACAGAACAATGGGCGTTTCGCGTAATTTTTCTAGCGATGGAGCCTATGTAAAACCTTAAAAAGCCTTCTCTAGGTGTTGCTCCGAGCATAAGTAAATCTGCATTGTTTTCTTTGGCTGTTTTTATAATAACATTTACTGGATTTCCTTCTCGCCAGATGATTTTTACTTTTTCTGTATCCTCAGAAAAGCCTGATATTAACTCGTCAATAACCCTTTTTTTTTCTTTTGTTTGTGCCCCAACGTGTACAAGAATCAAATTAGAATCAAAGAAGTCTACCACTCTCATGGCTTCATATACATTGTTCTTCAGATTGGGAGAAAAAGCTACTCCAATGAGTATGGTTTTAAATTTATGATCTAAAGGTCCGTTCAATATAATTTGGTCTAAAATAAATAGGAGCAGAATATAATGTTAATTATTGAAAGTATAAAATGGACAAATAGATATATATTAATAAAAAAATTCCGATATTTTGCTGCTCTTAGACAATTACATAAATAATATGGTAGAATTAGCAGGTATTATAATTTTAGGAATTTTAGCTCAATGGGTAGCCTGGAAGTTTAAGATCCCAGCAATTTTGCCTCTTATTCTAATAGGACTCTTAGTGGGGCCTATAGCCACTTTATATACAGTAGACGGGACCAAATTAATTCAACCGATATATAATGGAGAAGAAGGGTTGTTTCCAGGAGAGAGTCTGTTTTATTTTGTTTCTCTGGCGATCAGTGTTATTTTGTTTGAAGGAGGTTTGACATTAAGAAAGGAAGAAATTCTTAATGTGGGTCCGGTAATTCTAAAGTTAATCACGGTGGCAGTGTTGGTTACATTTTTTGGAGCTGGCTTTGCTGCGCATTTTATTTTTGGTCTTAGTTGGCCGATTTCATTTTTATTCTCTTCACTCATTATTGTGACGGGACCCACAGTGATTACACCAATTCTAAGAAATATACCATTAAAAAAAGACATTTCTGCAGTACTAAAATGGGAAGGAATTCTTATTGACCCAATAGGCGCTTTAGTAGCTGTTTTAGTTTTTGAATTTATTAGTGTTGGAGAGGAACAGGCTTTTACCAAAACAGCTTTTATAGAATTTGGTAAAATAGTTTTATTTGGTTTTACTTTTGGTTTTGCTTTTGCTCATGCGTTGGCTTTTGCTATTAAGAAAAAAATAATCCCTCATTATTTACTCAACGTTTTTACATTAGCAACCGTCTTAGGCGTATTTGTACTTTCAGATGTTTTTGCACATGAATCAGGCTTACTATCGGTGGTAGTAATGGGAATGGTATTAGGCAACACTAAACTACCCAATATTGATGAGTTATTGTATTTTAAAGAGTCGCTAAGTGTCCTTTTAATATCCATATTATTTATTCTCTTAGCTGCTAATATCAATATTTCAGAATTAGAGTTGATTTACAATTGGAATTCATTGTTATTATTTGCGGCAGTAGTATTTCTTATTAGACCTTTAGGAGTATTTATTAGCTCGTACAAGTCCGGGTTAACGTTGGCAGAAAAATCATTCATTAGTTGGGTTGGTCCAAGAGGTATTGTAGCGGCGGGAATTGCATCCTTATTTGGTTTAAAACTTGCTAAGAACGGAGAACCGGGTGCAGAATATATTACTCCACTTGTATTTATGATTGTTTTGGGGACTGTACTCCTTAATGCTACTACCGCTAGGTTTTTTGCTAAGACGGTAGGAGTTTTTTTAACGAGATCAGAAGGAATATTAATTGTTGGTGCTTCAAAAATTTCTAGATTAATTGCTACTTACTTAAAAGAAAACAATCGCCATGTTGTTCTTATTGATAGTAATAAAAATAATATAAAGATCGCCAAAAATCTAGGATTAGAAGGGTTAGTAGGAAACATTTATAATGAAAAAATAAAAGATAATATAGAATTAAATGATGTTGGTTTTTTAATGGCACTTACAGGTAATAGTGATATTAACAAGTACGCAATTAATAAATTTAGAGATCAGTTTGGAGAAAATGGTTCTTTTAGATTAGTGAGCATAGAAGAAATGAATGATCCAAAAAACAATCCACACGAAGGATTATTTTCTCATACAGATGGATTTAATAAATTGATTGATCTTGCAGAGAAATATCCAGTGATCAATGAAATTAAAGTAAATAATAAAGAGCATTACATATCATTGATTAAGATCACCAAAAAGGATCAGGAAATAGTGCCACTATTTATCAAAGACCCCGAAAAAGGAATCAGAATAATATCCGCTTTTAGTGAAAAAGTTGAGAATATTAAAGAGGATAGTGTGCTGGCTTATTTGGGCAAACCAATTGATGTGGAAGAAGTAAGTTAAATACGACAAAAACACCCTTTTGCTCGTTAAACAACACAAAATTAACAAAACTTTTTGTTAATCATAAACTAATCGTCTATATTGGTCTTCTGAAAAATTTTAATTTAAAACCCAAATTATGAAAAAACTTATCTTTGTTGCCGTCTTCGCTATGACTTTTGGATTTACTTCTTGTGGAGAGGACGATGTTATTGATTTTGCGTGTGATACTGTTAGAGATGAATTAAGAGAAAGTGTACAAGTTTTTATTGATGATTATAATGCAGACGCTACTGTTTCAAATTGTGAAGCAGCTAGAGATGCCATAGAATCGTACAAAAGCAATGAGTGTGGAGACAGTGCTTTTGATTCTATATTAGCGGATCTTGATTGTTCTTCTGCAGGATAATAACTTGTCCTACTTAAAATAAATACAATTAAAAAGTGATCAATTCGATCACTTTTTTTGTTAATTTGCTTCTTTAATAAGATAAACATATACTGGAAAATGGTCACTATATCCTCCGGTATAAGCACCATTAGCAAAGCTCCGGTAAGGATACCCCTTATACCGGCCACGCGGATTAGCCAGATAGTTTTTATTATAAACACCAGCTTTATAATATTTGTATGAACTATAATCTTTATTAAGTAAAGCCTTAGAGACTATTATTTGATCAAAAAGATTCCAGCTATCTCTCCAGGCAAGAGAACCAATTCCTTTTTTGGACATATTATACATGGGATTATACAACCCTTTCAACTTAACATCTTTTTTCTCTGGTTTTGCTCCTAAGACTTTTTTTACACTATCATTATCGGGATCATCATTAAGGTCTCCCATTGTAATTATCTTGGCGTAGGGATCAATAGCAAACAGAGAATCTATGATTTTCTTATTTAAAGCCGCCGCCTTTTCTCGTTTATGACGACTGCGAGCTTCGCCACCACTTCTTGATGGCCAGTGATTTACGATTACATGAATCAAATCACCATCAAGGTAACCACTAACTAATAATTGATCTCTAGTGTAGACGCGTTTTTCGGTATCACCATTATTATATATTAATAACTCGTGAACACTTGTATTTACAGGTCTAAACAATGATTTTTGATATAATAGGGCAACATCGATACCTCTACGGTCAGGAGAATCAAATTGCACAATACCGTAATCTTTTGGTAAGAGAGCAGGTTCATTAGCAAGATCCTCTAGCACTTTTCTGTTTTCTATCTCTGCAACCCCAAGAAGTGCAGGGGCATTTTTTGTCACATCAGCGCCGATTTCAGCAATAACCTTCGCCATATTTTTTAATTTGTCCTTATATATTTCTTCTGTCCAATGGTCTTTTCCGTTTGGTGTGCGATCATCATCATAGGTAACAGGGTCATTCTCAGTATCAAAAAGATTTTCGAGGTTGTAGAATGCGACCGTATTGACTTTATATGTTTTCTTTTCTTGCGAAAAAACAATAAGAATAGGGCTTAACATAAAAGCTATAGCAAGTAAATATTTTGAGTTCATTATATAATTGATTATTAACTTATTGTAAATTGTATTCCAAACTTTGGGCCAAAATTAGCTTTTCTATTTAAAACATGTACTTTTGCGCCGCAGAAATGTTAATTATTTAACTAAAACAACAATTAATGAAAGTGTCACAACTCAAAAAGAATCTATTCTTTTTAATGATTTTTTTAAGTTCTGTTGCTACGTCTTATGCTCAGCAAACAGGATTAAAGGGTAAAATTGTTGACGCATCTACCAATGAAAATTTACCACAAGTATTAATTACGATCGAGGGAACCAGAGTTTCTGCGACAACAAATGCTTTGGGAGAATTTGATTTTGGAGGTGTACAACTACCATTAGGAGAACAAATTGCAGTAATGTCTAAAGAAGGATACATTACCAAACGTTTTCCTGTTATTATTAATGAAGGAAGTATTTTAGATCTAAAAACAATAGATCTAGATTATGACGTAAATCAGGAGCAGATCCAGATAGGAACGATCAGCCTTACAGACAATGAGCTTGATGATGGCGATGATGATGCCTCAGCGAATGTATCTGGTCTATTACAAGCATCAAGAGACGTATTTCTTAGTGCAGCAGCATTTGATTTTAGTGCTACATTTTTTCGACCAAGAGGTCTTGGAAATGAGAATGCAAAAGTTTTGATTAACGGAATTGAAATGAACAAACTCAATGATGGAAGACCTCAATGGGGTAATTGGGGAGGCTTGAATGATGTACAACGCAACCAAGAGTTTTCTATCGGAATTTCGGCAAACGATTATACTTTTGGAGACCTAGCGGGATCAACTAACATTATTATGAGAGCTTCTCAATATCGTCAAGGAGGACGATTATCATATGCCGCTTCAAACAGAAGTTATACTGGCAGGATAATGGGTAGTTATAGCTCTGGTTTAATGAGTAATGGATGGGCCTATACGGTTTCATTAGCCCGTAGAATGGGTGAAGAAGGATATATTGATGGAACTTTATACGATGCTAATTCAATTTTTGCAGCTGTAGAAAAGAAAATCAATGATAAGCATAGTGTAAATATTACTAGTTTTTATACACCAAACAGAAGAGGAAGATCTACCGCTATCACAGAGGAAGCCTTTAACCTAAAAGGAAGACAATATAATCCTAACTGGGGATATTTTGACGGAGAAAAGAAAAACTCCAGAATCCGTAAGATTGAAGAGCCAGTTTTTATGCTAAATCACTACTGGAACATCACAGATAAAACTACGTTAAATACGAATGTAGGATATCAAACAGGTAAAATAGGAAACAGTCGTATAGATAATGGTGGTACTGAATTAGTTAATTTTAACGGACAAGAATCATATCAAGGTGGTGGAGCCAGTAGAGATACAAATCCAATACACCCAAGTTATTTACCTAGTTCTTTTTTGGACAACCCTAATCCTACACCTCTGGATTATCAAAATGCATTTTTAGCGCAACAAGAGTTTATAAGAGATGGTCAATTAAATTGGGATCAATTAATTCAAACCAACCAACTAAATGCTCAACAAGGTATTAATGCTACGTATATTTTGTATGAAGATAGGATTGATGATACACAATGGAGCTTTAATTCAATTCTAAACAGTCAGGTATCAGATAATATTACAATAAATGGTGTCGTTAATTACAGAACCTTAAAAAGTGAAAACTTTGCTGAGGTAACAGATTTATTAGGAGGTAGCGGTTTTTTAGATGTGGATCTATTTGGAGCACAACAAGATAATGACGTTCCAGAAGGAGAAAGGCTAACGGCAGAGCAGTTGGCAGACAGAGCACAAAGTGATTTGCGTAACCGAAACAGAGTTGTAGGTGTTGGTGATCGTTATGATTACAATTATGAAATTGATGCGGATGTAATAAGTGGATTTGCTCAGGCACAGTTCAAATATAACAGGGTAGATTTCTTTGTAGGAGCGAATGTTTCGCAAACAACCTACCAAAGAACAGGTTTGTTCGAAAACGGATATTTTCCTGGAGAAGGGCGTCTAGGTTCGTTTGGCAAAAGTGACAAATTAGAATTTACCAATTATGGAGCTAAAGGTGGATTTACTTATAAAATAAACGGGCGTAACTTAATTGATGTTCACGGTACATACTTTACCAAAGCTCCGACAATCCGTAATTCTTTTGCAAATTCTAGGCAAAATAACAGAACGATTGCTCAGTTAATAGAGGCAGAACCAACAATCGCTGGATCTCAAGAAAGCGAAAAAGTTCAATCCGTTGATGCTAGCTATATTATAAGGTCTCCAAAATTAAAAGCAAGACTAACCGGATACTATACCAAAATTGAAGATGCTACAGAATTATCGTTCTTTTTTACACAAGCAATTTCGGGATCTGATGTTGGGTTTGTTCAGGAAATTCTAACAGGAGTAGATAAACAACACTTAGGAGCAGAATTAGGTATTGAATATCAGATTACGCCTACTATCAAACTAAAAGGTGCTGCTGCTATCGGTCAATTTACCTACGCTAATAATCCCGATTTGTTTGTAGCAAGTACAAGTAGTGACTTTTTAGAAGAGGCTACCGGAGATTTAGATCGGGTTAAATACTTTGGCAAATCTTCCTTGAAAGATTATCGTATTGCAGGAGGGCCACAAAATACTGCACAATTAGGATTTGAGTATAGAGACCCAAATTTCTGGTGGTTTGGTACTACAGCGAATTACTTCTCTAATGCGTATATTGATGTAAGTCCTTTTGCAAGATCATCAAACTTTGGTGAGGACGCAGATGGATTGCCATTTAATGATTATGATGAAAATATTGCCAGAGAATTATTAAGACAAGAACAGTTTGATGATTATATATTAGTAAATGCAGTAGGAGGTAAGTCCTGGAGAGTTAAAGATTATTACATTGGATTCTTTGCTACAATAAACAACATTTTTGACAAGCAATATAGAACCGGTGGATTTGAACAAGCCAGAAACGCAAATTACCGATTAGCGCTAGAAGAATCACAAAGAGAAACCCCTGTTTTTGGTCCAAGGTATTTTTATGGATTTGGTACTTCATACTACCTTAATGTATACGTAAGATTTTAATGATGAACACAACAAAAAAAAAGTATAAAATGAATTCAATTAATTTAAAAAAACTAATAAACGTTTTGGTTTTGGCAGTAACGGTTACTGCATGTGTACAAGACGATGATTTTAAAACTCCGGCACTGGTTATTGAAGAGCCTACTTTTTCTCAGGATAGCCAATTTTTACAAGTTGGAAATGTCCTTGATAATTTGGCTCAGGCACAAAATGGCGATGACGAAGTAACGGTAACTTTTGAAGTAGAAAATCAGTTTTTAGAAGGTTATGTGGTATCCACTGATAAAGCGGGTAACTTTTTTGAAGAATTAGTGATACAGGACAAACCAGAAAATCCAACAGCAGGAATTAGGATTCTTATTGATGTAAACCCATTATTTACCACTTACGAGTTTGGAAGAAAAGTATATATAAAATTAGAAGGATTATCTGTAGGTACAGAAAACGGAGTTCCTACTTTAGGAGTGCTTGCTACAGATGAAGTAGATCAGATCCCTTCATTTTCTCAGGAAGATATCATTATACGATCGTCTGAAGTTGCTACCATCACTCCGTTAGAAATTACTTTCGAGGATTTTTCTGATGAGTTAACCAATTTATTTGTTAAGATTAACAATGTACAGTTTAATAGAAATGATGTACTTAGTCAAAACCCATTAACTTTTGCCGGAGAGCCAAGTGATGATTTTGATGGAGAAAGAAATTTAGAAAGTTGTGATAGTGGTGCAACAGCTATTTTAAGCACCAGTACCTTTGCTGATTTTAAATCATTATTATTACCCACACAGCAAGGAAGTTTTGAAGGTGTGTTAACCAAAAACTTTTTTGGAGATACTTTTAATTTAGTATTGAATGATGTAACCGGTTTGGCATTTGACAATGAAAACCGTTGTGATCCTAATGTATTCGAATGTGACGGAACTAGTGGAGGAGCAAATGTATTATTCGAACAAGATTTTACAGGATTAAGTATCAGTGACCTAGAAAACGCCGGATGGTTAAATGTAAACACTACTGGCGGAAGCCTAGAATATGTTATTGGAAGTTTTAGCGGAGATCAGTATGCGCAGATTTCTGGATTTAATTCTGGAGAAAACCCGTTCGAGGTTTGGTTAGTAACTCCAGAGATTGATTTAACAGCTTCTACAGCAGAAGAATTATCTTTTGATATTCAGGCCAACTTTGATAATGGTAATATTTTAACACCTTTTATTACAGATAATTTTACAGGTGATATAACCACTACAGAGTGGACACAGTTGGATATCACCATTCCAACTGGACCAGATGACACATTTGGAAGTTTTGAAGCTGTGGGACCGGTAAATATTTCTTGTATTGAGGGTAATGTACGTATTGCATTCCGTTATGCAGGAGCTGATCCAGGACCAACTACACGATATCACATAGATAATATAGAGATTTCAGGAAATTAAAGATTTTTGTACACTATGTTAAAAAATGCCTCCAAATAGATTTAGAGGCATTTTTTCTGTTGTAATTGTTAAAATCTACTACATTGTTAAAATAATATTATCATAGTTGAGTAAAGGGTTATGTAATCTACTTTCATCCGCATCCCATATAGATTGACCTATTATACAACCAGCAGCAATTATATGGTATTTTTCATTTATTTTAAATAATTTAGAGTCCTTTTTGAAAAAATCAGGAAACTTTACTGGAAAATTATCTACTATTTTATGTATTTCCATATATTTAAAATCTATCGGAAGATTTATATAATCCACACCCCAAAATTCAATATCTAATGTAACATTAGGGTTATATTTTTCATCATAAAACACATCGGAATATTGTTTTTCTGATCTAATTAACAAAGAACTATGACTAACAGAATATTCCCAAAGTCTAAATGATCTACGATTTTGATATTTCATATAGGTGTTTTAAAAAGGTCTAGGTATACCAGTTATTTCTCCAAATCGATAAAAAGTTGTTCTACTAAGTATTTCGGAATTGTTTAAAACTGTATGTAATTCCCAGTTTGTTATGTTTCTATAACCAATAGGTCCGCCAGGTTTGAATTTAGAGAATTGTAACATTGACATACCATCTAGATTAAAGTGTATATTGTTTGCCGGATTGTGAAGAGCAGCACTAATCTTATCAACTTGAAACCCTGTACTAAAGTCTCTATAAGTAAGGAACCCTTTACTCTCTGCAAAACTAAACAAATTTTTTCCTAATCCGAAAGCAATGTTATTTGAGGGAACAGTGTTAGCTGCTTGAACTGTAGTATTTGCACCTAGTATAGATTTATATATAGAATAGGCGCTAGTTCCTAGTTTTGAAAGATTTACAGAAGTACCCGCTCCAGGACCAGCGACAGCGGCGAAAGGCATTGTTAATGATCCACCAACACCGTAAGCTGTTGTGTTCATCCAAAAGTTAGCCGTACCATTTTCATCAAAGGTAGTCCAACCTCCTGAGAAATTTTCATTAAACCCTGTTGCATCTATCGTATTTAGATCGTTCTTTAAAGCGACTGGAACGTACGAATTTCCCCATCGCTGAGTATACTGAGAAAACACCTGGTCATAGTCTCCATAAAAATCAAAATCCTCTTTATACGTTGTAAGATCACCATAATAATCTGATGCCATTCCATACTGAACGTTTCTCTTACTATTTATAATAAGCCACCCCAAGTCCTCTACCTGATCATCTGGAACATTAAAATAATCACCACAACACCTTTCACTATCAGCCCCTCTTGGGTCTGCATAAAAGATGGGGTTACCATCAAAGGCATTGTATGGCGACATAGTATAATGGGTAACAGGATCAACACCCGTCCATCTTGCAATAAGCGGATCATATTGACGAAAATCCATTTCGTAAAGATTCAATCCCAGATTTTCGTTTAATTCTGTACCATTAAACCTATAATTTAAAGCAGGGTTCGTACTCGTGATTAAGTTATTATATCCTTTGTGTTTGGTGCCGTATGGGTAGTAATTATTTTCCTCAAGAATTTCGTTTGCATAATCACCATCACCATCAATATCAACATTGTTTCTTAAAAGATCAATTTTACCATCCCTGTCTTTATCAGAATATGAAATTCTTAAATTACCAAGATGATCTTTTAATTGGTATATATAATCAAATCTAATATCTCCATTTGGAAGAAATGTAGGTTCAATATATCCTTCAGGATGCTTAAGAAATTTTAATTGATCTGAAGATCCAGTCTTTTCATAAATATAGTTGCCTGCATAGTCAGTGTAAGTGGTAATATCCATATATGGTGGCGAGTCTGTTTCATGGATTGTAAACTCTTTTCTGATCTTTTCACCTATGGCGGAATATGTATAAACTATCTCTCCTTCTTCTGTTTCTATAACCATTGGAAGGTTTAGATGATTGTATGTAATATTTACGATTCCTTTGTTTTTGTCCAAGGTTAAATTACCATTGTCGTCATAAGAATAATCATTGCCAATCTTATTTCCATCAACAAAGTTTTCTAAACCTATGGTTCCTGATCTCTCGTCTGTGACAGATTGTAATTGATTACCACTGTATTTATATAAAAGCACATCTATGCTGGTAATATAATTCGTGTTCGTCGGATTTAGCCCGTTTCTATATAGTTTCTCTATATTTCCATTGCGATCATATTTAGAGTACGTATAATATTTGTTATTGAAACTACCGTTTTCTGCATAGAATGCTCTTTCTAATCTATTTAGAGCATCATATCGATAGGTGTACTCTCTTTGAACATTTGATTCGTTGTTTGTTTTCCAATATACATGACTAATATTACCATTATATAATGGTGTATTGTAAAGTGTAGAGGAAGTAGGCCCTTGAGGATTTTCATAATTGAGACCAAGTGTAAAAAGATCATTTCCTATATCGTTCGGATTATTAATACCTTTTAGCCAACCTCTTACATTAAAACTATAGTCAATTTTTTGTAATGGATTTGTTGCCGAATTCCCAACATCTTTACCTATTAATTGCCCAAGATCATTGTATCTATTATTTACAATCATCTCTTCAGAACCGTTATTTATTTTTTGTTTTAGTGTTAATAATCTGCCTTGATCATCATAACTAAAAGTATCTAAAGTTATTATGGTAACACCATCCTTTATATGTTGAGATTGAGATTTTAAGACCTTACCTGTAAAATCCAATTTATTGAGAACCCAATCTTCTGTGCCTAGATAATCATTTTTAGAATATGTTTCCCAAGGCCTTCCTTTATCATCATAATAAATAGCATTTGTAATCCATTTATTAGTGTTTAATACTTTTACCTGAGAAACTGTTGGTAGATCATTAACCTGTGACGAGGCTGTCATACCTTCCCATGTACCGGATACGTTTGCCGGGTTGAAAGATATTATATTTCCTACCTCGTAGTCTTCATAATAATTAATGGTGAGAACTTCTAGATTTTCAATTGGAAAAACACGATTAGAGTAATACAGGGACTTTAGATCTATTTGCTGTGGGGATTGTGTTCTGCGTTCGTAAAGATAAGAAGAGCTATCTACCTCATTTTGTTTTTCCTTTCTTGTTCCCAATGAATTGTATATACCGGTATAAGAAACCCTCCCAAAAGTATCATATTTTGTAAACAACCATTGGTTTAGGGATCGTTGATTTGCATCTTGTGTGAGAACAGGTCTATCTAATTTATCATACACAATATACTCCCAGCCTTTACCAGGAGTCTTTTTTTCTATTAATCTATTTCTGTAATCATACTTGTATTGATATGCTAGTTTATCTAAACTTTCTTGACTAATAATAGAAAGACTTGATAAATAGTCAGATAAGTCAAAATCTAATTGAGCCTCAATTTCTTCAAAAGGCTCATCATTTAAAGGTTCAATATACAATGCGTTACTATCTGTATATAATTCGGCAAGAACATCACCAGAATCTGGATGATAAATAAAACCTAAATCTATATCAGGAAGAGGAGGATCAAAATCTAACTTTGTGACTAATCCAGCTTTTATTGTAACTGGTTGATTAAGATATGCCATAATTTCAACAGAAAGTGTTGGCGCATTTGACACATATGTATTAATGTTTATTTCAGTTTCTCCTTCGTAATTTCCATAAAATAGAGAATTTATATTCTCATAATAATAATTTTGATTCATCCAGGTTTGCTGGCCTAAAGGTTCATATGTGTTTAGTTTAGGGGGAATAACAAAAATAAGGTTGCCAATATTATTGTAAACGTAGTAAGTGTCAAGCCATTTTCCGTAATAAAATTTCCTTTGTAGAATTAGTTTCCCATCGTGATCTTTAAACTCTTCGGTAGTATTGTCTTTTGGATATCTTTGATCAGGTTTCCAATTTTCATTTTTAATAACTGTTTTATATAAAGTGTTTTCGGCGTGTAATCCTTTATCTAGTAATTTTGGTTGCCCTTCACTATTTAAAGTTGCAGAAAAATGTCTTACATAATCCCCGGTATGATTGAATTTGTACTCAGATTTAACAGTGTGGTCGGTATCTGTTTCTGGATTAACCTTCCAAATATCTCCAGGAGATCCTCTATCAAGAACTCTGTTAAGTGGAGAAGATTCTGTAATGACTTCAGAATATGGATTGGTAGTATTTTCATATACAGGTATATTGTAATAATTTAATGTGTTGGCTTGACTATTACTATCAAACTGACCATTTGTGTTTACATTTGTATAAGGCAAATAGGACTTGGTCTTTTCTCCATTACCATCATATTCAAAATGTCTTATGATGTCTTTTCCATTAGGAGATGCATTAATAATAGAAGCTTGTTTTGTTCTACCTATACCATCGGCATAGGTGATTTGTTCAATAACATCATTTGGTTGAGACATAGTCAAATGATTAATTTTTGATGGCTTTTGATATATTCTTTGGTAGCTGTAATTTTGATTATCATTGTTAAAATCATATGTAATTACAGGACAACCGTTATCTCTGGTACCAGCTTCTGTGGGACAATCATCAAAGTAACAGTTTGTTACATAACCCGTTGGCTCATAACACGATTCAATTATGGTGTCAGGATCACCAAAACCATCATTATCTTGATCAGCATACCAGGTAATTGGGATTAAGTTAACCATAGGATTACCGTCATTACAATCATTCGGGTTTAACACATATCCTGATTGGCGCTCACAAGATTCAATATAATCGTTTGGATCCCCATAATCATCACCATCTAGGTCTCTATACCATCTTACTTCGGAAGTAGTAACTTCTGCGTGGAAATCATTACAATCTTCATTGTTATTTACATTTACACCTGCAGAATGAGGAGAAACGTAAACTGGAGGACAACCCGTTAGATGTACTTGAGAGCGAAAATAATCTGTGCTACCAAAACCATCTCCATCCCAGTCAGCATAATAAATCTCTGTGCCGGATGGAGTATTAGCATCGGTATCATCACAATCAAAACCAAAGTTATTAGTTACCCATTTAACTCCTCCATATTCATAACTTCTTTTATAGTTCTTTTTTTCATGAATGGTTCCGTAGACATCCGATACGTTTACAAACTGATCGTTGCTGACTATGCCTGTTTCATAACGAGTATTGATAAGGCCAAAGGAAGTGTAAGTACGGTATAGATAAATATAATTTTCCTTATTACCATATCCATCATTATCTTTATCCTCATAATACTTATCAAAATAGTAAGTAATAGTAGCAGTACCAGGAACAGTCCATTGTCGTGTAATTTTCCAACTACCACTGCCAGCTTTTTTCCATTTAAAATAATCTCGTCTGTTTTCTTGAATACCTAACTGATTTAAATACCAAGAAGCATCGCCACTTTCCATATCATATATAGCCTCAACTACATCAAAGAATTCAGCACGTTCTTTAGGGTTTCCGGTATAATGTCCTTGGGATAATGCATTTACCCCCCATAGGAGTAATATCCCAACTATAATTTTTTTTAGCATTTTGTTTTTTTTAGTTGGTTGTATTTACTTTTGCAAGATTGTTTCTGTTTTCTATAAGAACGTTGCGATCTTTATCTAAAAGGAATGTGGCCCTTCCGAAAATGTCGTATTCGATTCTTTCCCCATCATACCTGTTGTTTAAATTAGAAGTTTGCCCAATTAAAGGTTTTAGTGTGAGGGTTTGTATAGAAGAGTTAACAGGCTGAACTCTTATTTCATCAATATATAATGCTTCTTGAGGCTTTGTTATTAAGATATTCCCTCCTGGATGGACGTAGCTATTAAAGCTCCATTTGTCATCTATATAAGTCCAATAAGAAACTTTATAATTCGCATCAAAATCTCCTAAGGAAATATTAGTGCCATCAAAAACATAATCACCAGAAAAAGCATCATCAAAATAAACGACATTGGTTTCTGAGGGGTTTTCAAAACTTTTCTTAACGAAAAAGTTAGTAGATTCTCCTTCAAAAACAAGATTGGTATTTAAAATGGCATCTATATATAATCCATTATATTCTTCTCCTCTTTGATAAATTTGTTGTAGTCCACTTCTGGAGTTCTTTTTTGATAGCAGTTTTCCATTGTCGTCATAAAGAAATTCAACAAAATCTTGAGCCAATGAAATAAGATTTCCATCTATATCGTAAGATGATGATATAAAGTTTTGTTCACTATAAGGCAAATCGGTTTGTTGATTATTCAATACTTTACCAATTCTATATGGTTTACCATCTAGTAAATATTCCATGTTAGTAGATGATCTTAAAATCCAACTGTAATTATTATATAACCAATCATTAGTTTCAATTTTTGGGTTCTTTCTCACCACTAGAAACTGTTTATCGACAGAGATATTAGGATACTCGGATAAATATTTATATTCAACCTTGTTTTTTACTTCTCCGTTAAAGTAATGTGTTAGTGCTTTAATTTTCCCATAATCAACAGGTTGGTTATTCGAATTGTTTTCATTTAAATAGGCAATAGAAGTTTTGTTTGTTGAAATAGAATTATTATTAAAATATTCTTTTATTTCGGTGTTTCTCAATACACTTTCAATTTTATAGACAGGAGC
Source organism: Aquimarina ulvae (assembly GCF_053613295.3). Classification (NCBI taxonomy): domain Bacteria; kingdom Pseudomonadati; phylum Bacteroidota; class Flavobacteriia; order Flavobacteriales; family Flavobacteriaceae; genus Aquimarina; species Aquimarina ulvae. Next base: position 688,846 of record NZ_JBSIBP030000002.1, on the reverse strand, counting down.
TTCTTCAAGGTTATACCTGAAAACGGCATCGTCATCAATATCTACGTAATGAAAATTGTCAAATTGAAATAGGGAAATTTGGTCTGTTAGAATTGTTTCATATTCATATGTGACTTCTTTTTTCTTATTATTATCCTTATCTAGATATTCTGTTTTTTGAAGACGTTTCCCAATATTTGAAAACTCTAATGAAGGTTTATAATATCTAATCATGGAACCTTTTTCATATTGATTATTCAACACATTTTTTCTTCTGGTTGTTATTTTGCTGTAGAACATTCCTTTTTCAAGTTGATCTAAATTTTGCAATTGAAAGTTAAGAATATAATCTTCAGCTAAAGAAGTATTAGATTTAAGGCCATAAGGAATATTTGATACTGTGTAGGCTGTTAAATATGGGTAATTCTGTTCGTCCATTGCAGGGTCTCTTTTCGTAAAATAAGTCTGCCAAGGATTCATCTGAAGATTATGTTCATAATAACCTTCTTTATAGGTGTCATTTGGGATTTCTCCCGAAGCTATTGGAGTTTCATCGTAGACAGGTAAGCCAAATCCTATTGGCTCTTCATAGACAAAGTCTGTAACTCCTAATAGATCACCAGTTTTATCATAAGTACTTATTTCTTTGATGATTAATCCACCATAGTACATAGTGTTGTAGGAGTTCTCTTGATAGGTGTATTCTTTTTTTCCACCAGAAGGAGTTGTTATGGTTTTTAACATGCCTTTAATCATTCGGTTTTCATTCGGAAGTTTTTCGGCAATTGCGGGATTAATGTAAATTGGGGTTATATTAATTTCAGAATTGTTAGTGGCTTCGTTCGGATAACCAAAAACATCTTGAGCCATACTTACTGCGTTTACTATTCCTGTTGGGTTATAATAGTAATCAAACTTTCGGTATACCTCGAAATTTTTATGGTTTTTAGCGTATTTTAATATAGACTTAATTTTTAACTGTCCTTCATACAAATTTTGATCTTGAGTTTGTTCGGTATAATTAAATTTATAACCAGAGATATAATTTCCCCTATGATCAAAAATTTTTATTTCATCAATCAGATTTATTTTTTGATACATGTATTCATTCAGGTTAATTCCTTGAATTGGAGATTGAATAATATCGTGAAAAGAATTGTTGTAGTATTTTTCTAGGAATGAAAACTCAATAGTTTCGTAAGGGGTGATTATTTTTTTTATATCCTTTCCTGAAACATCTTGAACAGATATTTGGGATTCGTATCTTGAAGTAACTATTGGATCATTAGTAGTTGGATATGTTCTAGGGTCTTCGTTGGTTTGTACTCGTGTTGCTTTTCCGTGGAGAACATATTTATTTAATGGGGTTTCTAAATATTCATAATTAATGAAATCGGTATTGAAATCAGTTTCAATTCTATGGATATAATAATTTTGGATTCCAAATGAATCTATATAGGTTGCTCTTTTTCGTTCCAGATCCCAAGCAGATCTTCGTTTAATTCCCTTTCTAAATAAGTAGTTAATTCCTTTATTGTCATTAATGGAGATATCAAAATCGTCTGTAGATGTATAACCTCCTTGCTCGTACTGACCAAAACCAACCTGTTTTAATTTTTCAAAATTAGTTGAAATATTAATGTTGCTATTACTCTGGTTTAGAATAAAGGGTTCTTGATAACCATTAACTAGAGTACGATTGTATAAATACTCAAGATTAAATCCATTATTAATTCTTACCGAAAAAATATCTGGAGTAGCATCAATAGATTCATAAAGAACTTTGCCAATATGACTAGGATATAGATTTGGAACCAACTCGTCATAACGATCGTGGAAAAACCAGCCATTTGGAGATTCGTCTGGGATATGATTAACAGTCTTTTGTACTTCTCCTCCAAAATTAAGTTTCCATCCGTAACCAACGTTTGAGGGAACATCCGACACCAACATTCCTTTGCTATTATAGGATAAGGTAATTGGGATAGAAACACCTTCAATATTAACTCTATGCAGCGGTATTGAAATGCTTTCATTAGCCCCTAATTCTAGACCATAGGATACGCCACGGTCAACATCGGGATTTTCATTTTGTTGGGCAAAATTAATACTCCAGCAGAATAGAGAAACTAATAGTAAATGTTTAACTGATTTGTTTTTCATAAATAAGAATTAATTGGTTATCTAAAAGTTATAAATTTCAAGATGTATATTATTAAGTGTCATAATATGCCAAGTTGTTACCTCGAATTTTATGTTTTTTTAGTTTCTAATTGATTGTCTATTGATATTGCGATCAATTCCAAGGCAAAAATAAATAGAGTAAATAGAGAAAACTATTAGGATAAGGCTTTATTCCCATAGTTGCAGTAGTTTTGAAGTTTCGAAACCGTAGGACCGGTTAATATTTCTTGTATTGAGGGTAATGTACGTATTGCATTCCGTTATGCAGGATCTGATCCAGGACCAACTACACGATATCACATAGATAATATAGAGATTTCAGGAAATTAAGAGTTACTGACATATTAAAGAGTAAAACTCCCTGAATAATTTTCTTCAGGGAGTTTTTTTATGAATAGCTTCTGTTAGTTACTGAAATTCACAGTATATGCTGAGCTTCTTTTTGATTTTACTCTAAAACGGAATTGGTAGTTGGTATTTGCTGTAAGAGAATAGCTATTACCATTTGCTAGAAACCTCCATTCAGAAACATGAATTGCCCATCCGCTTGTACTGTATGCTTTACGCTTTAATCCAAAATACACTCTTCTTAAAGAAGAATGTCTATCTATAGTAGCAATCGTTTGACCAATTCCACTATAATGTGTCCAGTATGACCAGCTTTTTGCAATATTTTCTGGGTGATAAAAACTTACACTATAGTTTACATTAGGATTGGTTTTAGTTACTGATACCATTTTAAAAGCGATACCCGCTCCAGCATCGTCTTTTGCGTCAAAATCAGTCATTTCTTCTTTTTGTTCTAAAGAAACATCACTATCATCTTTAATGTTTTGACGAATTAAGCCTTCACTTAAGGTTTCACCTTTAAGAGTTTCTACTAGTTTAAAATGTTCGCTTGTATAGCTAGCTACTGCAGCTTCAGAGTTAGAATAAACACGCATAATAGCTTCACTTCCTCCATCAGAAGTTATCTTAACATCTTTATGAAAATCATATAAATTTTTTTCTAAATCTACTGATTCTATAACAGCTTCTTCTGCGATCTCATTAGATTCATCCTTATCACAGGATGCAAAGAATAATAAACTGAGAATTGGTAATACATAAAATGACTTTTTCATTTGTTTGGTTTTTAAGAATAATTAAATTGATATGTTTAGTTTTTGGATATTAATGTATCCTGATTTTCACTGTGTAGTATAGTTAGATTATACACGAAGAAACTATTTTTGGCGCCAGTTTTGTTTCTAATCCAATAGATGGTTGATCTTTATAATCAGTCTTATCATACGAGTGAAGTTAGAACTATAAGAGCATCCTTATAAATTCTGAATCAAAAGTAGGATAGGGCTTACAATTTACAAAAGAGGAAAATTTTTTTGCGGAAATTTCCGCAAAACAAAAGTCTGAAAAACAGAAGGTTAACGTTTTATTAAGGGTTTATTGTCAAGGTAAAACGGGTTATAACCCCCATGTTTCTGTAGTGGAATCCCTATATAAGAAAAAGGGATTTAGTGGGGCTTTTTCTATGGTAAGCACGTATTTACTTTAAAAGTGAAGTGTCTAATTATGTTTTAGATAAACATATAGCGGAAAGTGGTCATTATATCCTCCTTTATATTTTCTTCAGGTCTAAGTGCTAAACGAGTTTCTTTAGACACTAACTTAGGTTGGCATACTAAAAAAACATCTTATATAAGCAAAAAGAGACCGCCAATTAAGACAGTCTCTTTTTATCTAATTTATCCTGGAATAACAAAATTCACATTCACTACTTTTAGTCTAGAGTAGCTAGTAAATGTATTTTTATTATATATTTCGTAACGAACTCTCCATCTAGTTGTACTAGCGTTGTATTTCGCAGGAAATTTTACGGTTACTGAATTCGAAGTAATATCAAAACTTGCTTCATGTTGCCAAGCAGTGCCAGCTATGAATGGATTGTCAACTTCAAAATGGATTCGATACCCTCTCAATGAAGCTGGTATAGCATTCAACTGTGCCTGAGTTGGGTGATACGTATATTTCACATTTGTTAGTGGTGCTGTATTGATAGATCCATACAATCCAGGAGGAATCGCCCAAACAAGATTTTTACCTTCGGTGATTTCTATTATTTCGATTTGGCTTTCATCTAATTCTTGATAATCACCAAGAATTTCATCAGATTCATCGTTATTACAAGACGCGAATAGTAAGAGTCCAATAATCGGTAATACATAAAATAATCTTTTCATTTTAATTTAGTTTTAAGAATAATTCATCCTATTCATTTTTATACAGACCATAGGTAATAATCTGTTTTTTTAGATACCTATATGCGCATGTAATCAAGTAGCATAGAAACCTATATTGTTGGCGCCGTTTTGTTTCTAGCCAAATAGATGACTGATTTTTTACGTGCATTGTGAGGTTCTAAATTTTTACAGTACAAAACTAAATTGTGAAAGAAAAAGCAATGTCCGAAAAGTTTGAATTTCAATATTTCTGGACAATATTTGGGTGATTTACCTTTATTTGTTGAGTTAAATACCTGTGTTTAGAATAGGAAATAGTTATTATAGAGTTCCTACAATAGGGTTCGGTTGAGTTTTTGTATGGACTGCATTCTTTTTTTGGCAAGATGTATGAAGGTTTTGCCAAAGACACTTCAGTTTCCGCGTGACATAGAAGATGTATTTTTTCTTAATGTAACGATATTCTCCCTCTTAGGGAACAAAATATCTAAGCTTTTTGCACATTACGTTTTAGTAGTACATACACAGGAAAGTGGTCACTATATCCCCCTTTATATTTTCTTCCTGCATAGGTTCTAAAAGGAGTTCCTTTGTATCTGCCTTTGTAGATTTTTAAAAAACTATCATCAAAAATACTTGCCTCAGAAAAACTATGAGCTCCTTTTTCGTATTTATGAAAGTTATTGCTAAAAATTATCTGATCAAATAAATTCCATTGACTTTTATAGGTAAGTGTTCCCTGATAGCGTGTATGTAATCTTTCCATTGGATTATAAAAATCATGTAATATCAGGTGTTGTTTTACACTCTCGCTATTTGGATCATCATTAAAATCACCCATAACAATGATTTTTGCATTAGGATCTTTTTCGGTAATCCGGTTTATGATTTCTCGATTTTTGTCAGCTGCAGCGACACGTTTGTACGATGTTAGTGCTGCACCATCTCTACGAGAAGGCCAATGGTTTACTAATATGTGGATTTCCTCTGTATGCAGGTTTCCGGTCACCCACAAAATATCACGAGTAAAGTCTCTTTCACCGTATTCATTATGAACCAAAACCTGGACACTTTCAGAGCTTGTTACTACAAAACTATCTTTTTGATATAACAGGCCAACATCTATTCCACGTTCATCAGGAGATTCGTGGTGTACGACTCCATAGTTTTTATTTATTAAATGTTTGGTACGCACCAAATCTTCTAAAACTGCTTTATTTTCTACTTCAGCAACGCCTAAAATCACAGGAGCCTTTCCTGTTTTAGCAAAACCTATATTAGAAATTGCCGTTCCTAATTTGAATATCTTTTTTGCATATCGTTTTTTATTCCATCGCTTTTCTGAATCTGGTAAAAAATCATTATCCAATGTGTTGGGATCGTCCGTGGTGTCAAATAGATTTTCTAGGTTGTAAAAAGCAATCGTATGTAGATTAGTATGTTTCTTTTTAAAATAAAACTTTGACGACATCCAATAAAAATTTAGTGTAAATAGCTAATGTACAAATTCAAATGCATACAATATTGTACCTTTGTAGACTAATAAGTGAAACAATATTTTGAGAAGCCTAATTGGGTCATTAAAATGTATTTTTAAGTTTATTTCGCTTTGTGGAGGAGGTTAATTTTTGTTAAAATTATTTTGATAGAAATAGTGTAGTTTTATAATTCAAGTTTGAAGAAGGAATAGCATATGTTAGAAAAGGAAGAAACAATATACGAAAAAGCAATTTTAATAGGGATTATTACCAAAAATCAGGATGAAGATAAATTGACTGAGTTTTTGGACGAACTAGAATTTCTTACCTATACCGCAGGAGGTGAAGTAGTGAAGCGTTTTAGTCAGAAGATGGAGGTCCCTAATTCTAAAACGTTTATAGGATCTGGTAAGATGGAAGAGGTCTTGGCATATGTAGAACAACACGACATAGGAACGGTTGTTTTTGATGATGAACTTACACCAGCTCAGCAACGTAATATCGAACGAATCTTAAAGGCAAAAATTGTTGATAGAACGAATTTAATTCTCGATATTTTTGCACAGCGGGCTCAGACCAGTTATGCAAGAACACAGGTAGAATTGGCTCAATATCAATATTTATTGCCACGATTAACAGGATTATGGACGCATTTAGAGCGCCAGCGAGGTGGTATAGGTATGCGTGGTCCTGGTGAAACAGAGATAGAAACTGACCGTCGTATCGTTAGAGATCGCATTTCTTTGTTGAAGAAAAAACTACTTACTATTGATAAACAAATGGCAACACAGCGAGGTAATCGAGGAAAACTGGTACGAGTTGCGTTGGTTGGATACACGAATGTAGGTAAATCTACATTGATGAATGTCATTGCTAAAAGTGATGTCTTTGCAGAGAATAAACTTTTTGCAACCTTAGATACTACTGTGAGAAAAGTTGTCATCGGCAATCTCCCTTTTTTGTTAAGTGATACTGTTGGATTTATAAGAAAATTACCTACGCAGTTGGTAGAAAGTTTTAAAAGTACGCTGGATGAGGTACGAGAAGCGGACTTATTACTTCACGTAGTAGACATTTCTCACCCCCAGTTTGAAGATCATATTGATTCTGTAAGCAAAATTCTTAATGAAATAGACAGTGCAGATAAACCTACTATTATGGTTTTTAATAAAATTGATGCATATGCGCACGAAACCATTGATGAAGATGATCTAACTACCGAAAAAACAAAGGCACATTATACACTTGATGAGTGGAAAAAAACCTGGATGAGCAAAATAGGGAATAATGCGTTGTTTATATCTGCGATTAATAAAGAAAATATGGATACGTTTAGAAAAAGAGTATATCAGGAAGTAAGAGATATCCATGTTACCCGGTTTCCGTATAATAACTTTTTATATCCTGAATTTATAGAAGAATAACGTAAGTTATGCGTTCTAGGTTTCCTTCATAAACTTTTGTTAAACAGGTTGGAAAATTAACCTCCCACAAAAATTTTTTCTCTTATTAATATTCTTAAAAAAGATTACTTATTCCCTGTTAAATCTTAAATAAGAATAAAAAAAAGTAGTGTATTGAGGGTAATATATGGTATTTCTATGACACTATTAAATACCAACGAGGGAAAATCACATTTTTATGTCACCGTTTTTTGTACCATCACCTCAGGATAATTGCGCTGCTGCGACAACAAAGTTTTTAAAGCTATTAAAAGTTAAGGTTTCTAATAATACCGTAAAACGTGTGATATTGGAACACCCTAATCATCCATCTTTATTATCTATATCAGATGCTTTGGAGCGTTGGCATATGAATGTCTTAGCAGCTACAATTACGTATGACCAATTGATAAAAGCCAAAACAGCTTGCATAGCCCAAATAAAAAAGGATAACGAAGATTATTTTATAACTATTAAAAGTTGTAGTCCAACTGAAATACAGTATTATAATGAGCTACAAGAGTTTGTAAAACAATCTAAAGATGATTTTATAAAAATCTGGACAGGAGTTACCCTATTTGCTGAAACTACAGAGGCTTCAGGAGAGGAAACATATCAACAAAAAGCAAGAATTAGAAATAGCAACATAGTACTAGCGATACTATCCAGTATAGCAATTCTTGTATGGATTGTTACATCAATTATAACCATACCGGATATCCAACATAGTATTACAGCTTTTTCGTTTGTAGTAATAAGTATGCTCGGCCTTTTTGTTAGCATATTTTTACTTTGGTATGAAGTAGATGCGTACAATCCAATACTACAACAATTATGTACGACAGGAAAGAAAGTAAATTGTGGCGCTGTATTAAATGCTAAGGAGTCAAAAGTACTATTTGGTCTTTTTAATTGGAGTGAAATAGGTTTTGCTTATTTTGTTACGTCTCTTTTTTTATCACTTATTTTGGGTAAAGAGGGAGACACTATAATTTTTTTAGGGAACCTTAGCCTACTATCGATTCCAATAATTTTAGCTTCGTTTTATTATCAAGTTGTAAAGATTAAACAATTTTGTTTGATGTGCCTTATTGTGCAAATACTTTTAATTACTAATGTTAGTATTACATTGGTAACAGGGTATCATGGTTATGGTATTTCAGTAGAACCCTTAGCTGTGTTTATAGGCTTTTTTTGCATTTCCTTATGGTTCTGGAGGATGGCACGCCCTATACTTCTCAATGCTAAGCAAAAAATAAATACACAAAGAAATTTTAATAAACTAAAAAACAATCCTAATGTATTCTTAGGACTATTACAGGGGTCAAAAAAAATGACTTACAATTCTGGAGGTCTTGGTATAACTGTGGGAGATGATAAGGCTCCTTACAAAGTGACCAAGGTTTGTAACCCTTATTGTCCGCCTTGTGCGGCAGCACATCCGATTTTAGAAGGGTTGGTACATAGAGGTTTGGTACAGTTACAGGTAATTTTTACATCTAGTCCTGATATCGATAATAAAAGAGCATTGCCTACCAGGCATTTAATGGCACTAGCAGCAAAAAATGATAAAATCTTAATCCATAAAGCATTGGATGATTGGTACCTGGCAAAAGAAAAAAATTATAAATCATATGCACAGCAGTATCCATTAAATGGAGGGATTGCAGCGCAAACTGATGCGATCAAAGCCATGCGCGATTGGTGCGATCAAGAACATGTTACACATACCCCAACCATTTACATCAATAATCATATATTACCAAAAGAGTATACAGTAGATGATTTAATTGATGTATTGGTGTAACAAGTAAATTAATGTTTAACTTTAAATTTTTTAACAATGAATGTAAATTTTTTTAATGCCCTAAAAGAAGGGAATGTGGAATTGACAAAAGATCAATTAAAACAGATTCACGGAGGTGATGGAATTGTTCCGGTTGCTGGAGTAGCTATTACTTGTGGTGATGGTAATGTCTATACTTGTACCGGTACTGACTGTACAGGGACAGATAATGTAGGTTGTTCTTGTGATAATGGAACTGACAGTGTTTCTTGTAAAGATCATCAAAATTAAAATACAGGAATTGTTTTCTGTTTAAACTAAACCTTTACAACGCTACTATGTTATAAAGGTTTAGTAAATTTTTAAGCCTCTAAAAATTAGTTTATGAATTTAAAATTATGTTTTTGTATTTCTTTTATTCTGATTATGTTGTTATCCTGCAATAAAGAAAGCAAAGTAGATTTAAGGCAGATAGAAGTTGATTTGGTTAAACAATCAAGCCAAGGGCCTTTTCCAACTATGACATCGGGGTTCGAAATGGTGGATACGATTCCTTCTAATATGAAAGGTATTCCAAAGTTAGACAGTTTATCTATTCAAAGCATAAGGAGAACAAGTGAAAAAAAGTTGAAAAAATTGTTGAATGATGGTAAAATCGATACTTTAACTTTTAAAGAGATTAATATAGAGTGGTATGCATTGTCGGCGATCAAAGAAGATAAGCAGATTATAATATTGGATGAAAACAGGAATCTTGATTTTAGTGATGACAAGAAGTATATTATAAATAAAAAAATAAGGGAGACTCTAAGTAAAGATGAAAAGCTCAAGGATTCCTTTCCTTTAATTATCTTGCCTTATAAACGATATCTAAATGGAAAAATTTTGGATGCAGATCTTAGAACAAAAATTTTACCACACAAAAATTTTTTTTATCTAAGTAAAACTAATCCAAGTACAAAGGAATTGACTTACCTTGATTTATTATTAGTGTCTAATAGGAGGGAACATTGGTTGGGCAACTTTCAGTTAGATAATATAAAATACAAAACAGCCATTTCTGACCATTGGAATGATTTTCAGGTTGTCTTTAGAGAACAAGGCAAACCGTTTTACTCCCGTAGAAATCAAGATGAGCAGTATGAAGAGTTTAAAGAAGGAGATACAGTACAATTAGGCACACATTTTATTAAAATAGACAGTGTAGGAGCAGACTTAGAGAAGCTATATTTACAAAAATTAAACATTACTTCTTTACCACATGGGTATAAAGAAGGTCATACGTTACGAGACTATGCATTTACAGATATAGAGGGTAATACCAAACGCATTTCTCATTTATTAAGGAATAAAGATCTTTTACTGATAGATTTTTGGGGCACTTGGTGCGCTCCTTGTTTAAAATTAACCCCTGATTTAAAACAACTTCATAAAGACTATCCAGATGTGGCGATTCTGGGTGTAGATTTTGATTTTGAAAAAGAGCCTGGTGTGGAATACATCAAAGAAAAAGAGCTGGATTGGACCCATATGTACGTAGAGCGTGTAAGAAATGATAGTTTATTGCATAGCAAGATTGTAAGCAAACTAAGAGTAGATAACTACCCTACCTTTATGCTGATTGATAAAGATCTAAAGATTGTATATCGTGGTATTGGTAAAAAAGGATTAACAAGGGTAAAAGAGTTTATAGATACTATCAATGCGTTGAAAGCGCAAAAAAGAAAAAAGCTCAATCCATAATATGAAATTGTGATGCTTACGCAGATTGGTAAGTGTAGCAATTGAGGAGGGGGAGTTTTATCCTAAAACTCATAATTAAGTCCTAATCCAAGAACTTCTCGGATCTGAAAACCACTGGTGGCATTATCATCATAAATTGCTTGAAAGACAAAATTTCCAGAGATGTACTTGTTTACAATTAGATTTAAGTTTAGGGTATAATCAATATCTACATTATAAGGGTCTTCGATATAGTTAGAGTAGAGGTTAAGGATGTTTTCCATCGTAATGTTTTTAATAATCTCAAACTTTGCATAGGCTGCTATAGATCCACCAAATTCGAATCGAGAACTTTCACCGGCATCCAGACCAAAATAATCCCCGTCTACATACTCCGGACCAGATGTAAATTTATCATTTACAAAAATCATTCGGGAGGTAACAGGCGCGATATTGACATTAAAGTCATCACTTTTTTTCCAAAGTAATCCGGGTCCTATTTGTATAAAAGCCGGAGAGAAGAAACGAGTTTCTTCGGTACGGATCGTTTCTTCAGTGTCCGGATCATTACTAAAACGGTACCCCTTAGCAAACTGAGACCGAAAATTTATAAATAAAGAATAATTCCATCGGCTTTCTCTGATCCTTTGTCCCAATCTTGAGTTAATTTCTATTCTATCATTGGTTTTTCGAGCAAAATCTTCTCCTTTCAAAAATGTGACCCCATAATCTGCTAAAACCCTGTTATCCCAAGTAAGACTATTCTTTTTATAATTGAATTCATAATTTAGTGATGTATTACTGGCAACATTAGAAGTACCACCACCTTGCCAGTCATTATTAAAAGCAGATTGATTGAAGTAAAACGCAAATTTTCCAACAGACCTCCATCCAACATGTGGTTTTTTTACTGGTTTTGGATTTAGTTTTTTTAATAAACCTTTTAAAACAATTACATTTAATTCTTTAGGAGTAAATTGTAGTAAACTATCTAAAGATCTTGTTAGACGAACTTGTATAGAATCTAATTGTTTTACTTTTTTCTTTTCCTGACCGATAATCTCGGACATAGAAATGAGTAAAAAAAGAAATAAAACAATCTTTCGCATGGGGTATAGTATTGATTTGGGCACAAATATACTTTATGAATATATTTTATTCAAAATGATTCGAACTTGAACTAAAAATTATGTCGTAGTGAGTAATTTTGGTACTAAAAGAACTTTTGTTTGTTTAAAATAGTATATCAAAAGATGAAATAATACCAAAAATAAGATGGATATAGCATTGGTCAAAGCAAAATATGAGGATATAGCATTTTTAGTAAAACTAAGAAAACTAACAATGGTTGAACATCTTGAAAAAGCAGGATTGCATTTTTCTGATGACCAACACATGTCTAGAGTAAAGATTCATTTTGATAATTCATATATAATACAACACAAAAAAAAGCAAGTAGGGGTATTGAAATATATCGAAACCAGTGGTGTAATTGACATACTTCAACTTCAGATATTACCGAAGTATCAGGGAAAAGGAATGGGTAAACATGTCCTTAATCACATGATAAAATTATCTGAAGATTTCAATAAAAAACTGACACTCAAAGTACTAAAAGAAAATCCCGCCAGATATTTATATAAAAGAAATGGTTTTACAGTTGTTGATGAGGATGAGCACGAGTTTTATATGGAATTTGAAAAATGATAGAATAAAAAAGATCAGCCGGAATTTATCCGGCTGATCTTTTTTATAAAAATAGTTTCTCTTTAGAATGAATAGCTCAATCCAAGATTCCAGAAACACTGTAGTTCATTGTCCGTATTTTCTAACGTTGGTGTTACCGTTGGAGGAGGAACTGCAATAGCAGCTTGGCCTAAAGCATAGTTAAATGCTTCTTGCTTATTACTTCTAAGACCAAAATCAAATCCTACACCAATAGCTTTCCATAAGGTATAAGAAAAAGAATTGGTCCAAGTCCAGTTAGAGTAATCTGCATCTTCATAACTATAGAAAGCAGATAAGTTTGTTTTGAAATTGATAGCTCCAATTTTACGGGTATAATCTGCCACAATTTTTGCACCTAAAGAGGATTCATATTCTGCAGCACCTTTACTAAATACAAAATTATAGTTAAGGGGGTGCACAACAACAATAAGATTTTTGATAGGGGTCCAGGTAACACCTACACCCAGATCTAAGTATCCTGGATCATTGAAATTGTTTAATATCGTTGTTCTATATTCCCCTAAGGTAGAAACGGCTAATGTTTTTGTTAGTTTATAACCAAATAAGGAAGAAACATTAAAGACATCTGTAGCCTCTCTAAAACCGTCATCATCTGTTGGATCATCTCTATCATCTAATTTTACCCAAGCAAGATTGATGTTTGCACTGTTTCTCCAGAAATATTTGTCTTGTAGCAGGTTGGCATACCCATTAATAGTAATACCAATGGTTCCGGCATCATTATTAGGGATGCCTTGGGCAAACCAATTGTTGAATCCAGAGATGCTTCCTCCAATGGTACCAAAAGCACCGATTTTCCATCCTGGTAACGCATCTATTTGAGATTGAATAGCATTAGCTCTTCCTTGTATTGCTGCAATAGAGTCTTTTTTTTCAGATAGTTTTGCTTTTAATTCTTCTTCAGTTTGTGCAATACTAAATTGAAAGCAAGCTAATAGAAGAGCACATGTGAATACGATTTTTTTCATAATTAGTAGTTTAAGTAGTTTTTTGTTTTGTACAACTACATTTACAAAAACAAGTTCATGATTTATGTAAAATTTTGCGTTGGCAAATATACTTGAAGTAACGTTTTTCAGCGTAAAACGATGTAATTGCAAAGAAGATTTTCGATAAAAAACAGCTTTAAGGGATGAAATGAGCTATTTTCGTTTAAATAGAGGTACTGAAGAGCAGGCTTCTCCATACATGATACTTTTAGCAACAGGTTGTAATTTTTGAATCAGTTCAATATATGCATTTTCAGGAACCGGTTTTTTAGTACAACCTTTGATGATTAAAAGCTTATCCTGATATTCAGAAACATCTAATTTGTTGATAATCTTTGTGTATAGGATGGTTTCTAACTCTTTTAAAGAACCAACAACTACTTTCTTGGCAAAAGGTATTAACGTACTGGTCAGTAATAAATATGCCCATCCCGGAATGATGGCATCGGTCGAGCAATGTAATGCAACATATTTATCTTGATATTGACTCCAATTGTGGTTAGATACACTTTTTCTAAAATCTTTTTCGCGCAGCATGAAACCCTCATAAAGCCAGTCTTTTATATCAAATAGCACACGCTCTCCTACAGGATAATGATCTTCTAGATCGAATGTGATCAGCTTTGTGTTATTTGTGACTCTATTGATAATTTCTTCTTCCATGGATGAGATAAAATTTAATTAAATTTCTGTGTTTTTCTGGCTCCGATCCGGGATACAGCACCACCATTTATAGCATGCCTAATTCCAGTTTAGCTTCTTCGCTCATAAGATCCTGTGTCCAGGTAGGTTCAAAGGTTAGTTCGAGTTCTACATCGTTTACTTCATCCAAGGATTTCACTTTTTCTTTCACTTCTTCAGGTAATGATTCTGCAACCGGACAATTAGGCGAGGTAAGGGTCATCAGGATTTTTACATCATAATCCTCATTAACAAATACATCATATATTAATCCTAGTTCGTAAATATCAACCGGAATTTCGGGGTCATAAATTGTTTTAAGTACTCTTACGATTTTTTCACCAAGTTCTGTAGTGTCTATATCAATCTCGTTCATAGTATATTTTTGGTTATCTATCAATTCTAAAAAAATGAAAGATAAATTAATTTAGTTGTGTTTGGTATGCGATTGCATACATTTTTAATTGTTTGATCATACTCACCAATCCATTAGCTCTGGTTGGAGATAAATGTTCTTTTAAACCTATTTCATCAATAAAACCAGTATTAGCCTCCATAATATCTTTTGGGTGTTGACCAGAAAAGACTCTGATAAGAATTGCGATAATACCTTTGGTAATAATAGCATCACTATCTGCAGTAAATTCAATCTTATCATCTTTCATCTCTGCATGTACCCATACTTTACTCTGACAGCCTTTGATGATGTTTTCATCAATTTTGTATTTCTCCTCAATTAACGGAAGTGATTTTCCAAGATCTATCATATACTCATAGCGCTGCATCCAGTCTTCAAACATGCTAAACTCATCAACAATCTCTTCCTGAATTTCTTGTATCGACATATACTAATAATTTTTGACAAAAGTACGACATGAATCTTTGCTATTCAATACTTTCTGTCAATGATAAGATAGTATTAACTAATGACTTGGAGTTTTAACTCAACATCATTTTTGCCTTTTTCACTGCTTCTACTAAAATATCAATCTCTTCTTTCGTATTGTAAAAAGAAAAAGAGGCACGAATCGTTCCTGGTATTTTATAAAAATCCATGATTGGTTGTGCACAATGATGGCCTGTGCGAACTGCTACTCCCAATTTATCTACGATAGAACCAACATCATATGGATGAATATCGGCGATGTTAAAGGATATCACAGACGTTTTATTTTTAGAAGTTCCATAGATTCTTAAACCTTCTATTTCTAAAAGCTTTTTAGTTCCATAGTCCAACAATTCATTTTCATATTCGGCGATGTTATCAAAGCCAATACTATTCATATAGTCCAGAGCAACTCCAAAGGCGATACCACCACAAATATTAGGTGTTCCGGCTTCAAATTTATGAGGAAGGCCTGCATAAGTAGTTTTTTCGAAAGTTACCTGATCAATCATTTCTCCGCCACCTTGATAGGGAGGTAGTTTGTTTAACCATTCCTCTTTTCCATACAATAAACCTACACCTGTAGGTCCACAAAGTTTATGCGCAGAAGCAACATAAAAATCCACATCGAGATCCTGTACATCGGGCTTGATGTGGGGACACGATTGTGCACCATCAATGAGCACAGCAGCTCCTACCTTATGTGCTTTTTGTATTATTTCGTCGATAGGATTAATAGTCCCTAAAGCATTAGAGATATGATTGGTAAAAACCAGTTTTGTTTTGTTAGAAAGTAATTGATCATAGACATCCATTAAGAGTTCTCCTTCTTCATTCATTGGAATGACTTTAAGAATAGCTTCTGTTCTTTCACAGAGCATTTGCCAGGGAACAATGTTAGAGTGATGTTCTAAAGCAGAAACGATGATTTCATCTCCTTTGGCAAGTAAATTAGTAAAACCAGTTGCTACAATATTGATGCTGTGTGTTGTTCCGGAGGTTAATATGATTTCATGCGTGTGTTTGGCATGAAAATGTTGTTGTACTTTTTTACGGGCAATTTCATACGCATCTGTAGCTTCTTGTGATAATGTATGTACACCACGGTGGATATTAGCGTTATAATTGCTATAATAATCTACGATCGCATCAATAACTACCTGAGGCGTTTGGGAGGTGGCTGCATTATCAAAATATACTAAAGGTTTTCCGTTTACTTCTCTCTTCAAAATTGGAAAATCTTCTCGTATCTTTTGTACATCTATCATATCAATTTCTTTCTGCAAAAATAGGAACAATTTCTAAGCGATATTGGTTATTTTTAAAAAGGATTTAACAGTTTGTGTTATGAGGCGATTAAAAAAGATTTTAGGATATGGATTTATAGGAATAGTTGGACTTGTTCTGATTACTGCTTTTTGGAATTATCCAAAACTGACAATACTCTCTGGGTATTCGGCCAAGAATATGGCTTCATCTGTTTTTATAGGAAAGCGTAGTGTAGAATTTACGGACAGATATGATAATAATTTTGCTCCGGTTCATTTGGCGGACGATGAGGTAAACATGAGCGAAAAATCAGTAGTGACTTCAGTTTTCGGATTGAATGAAAGAAAAGCGATCTATAGAGAAGGGCTGGGTAGTGTATTGATCAATGATGAGTTTGATCAAGAAGCAACGTACCTGAAACCAAACAGGAAAAAAATCAAATCAAAACTACCTTTTCCTTATGGAGATTTACCTCAAAAAGACACCGTGTTTACTACTATTGATTATGATCAAATAAATAATACGGTTACTGC
The DNA here is from genome assembly GCF_053613295.3 of Aquimarina ulvae. NCBI lineage: Bacteria > Pseudomonadati > Bacteroidota > Flavobacteriia > Flavobacteriales > Flavobacteriaceae > Aquimarina > Aquimarina ulvae. Next base: position 671,908 of record NZ_JBSIBP030000002.1, on the reverse strand, counting down.
TGTTTTTGACAAAGAAGGAGAAAACATTAAAAAAACAAGAGCAGTGCTAGTGATTCATAAGGATAAAATTATCGCAGAAAAATACTCAGAAGGTTTGGATGAAAACTCAGTTTTATTAGGATGGTCCATGACTAAAAGTATTTTGGCAACAAACTATGGAGTATTACAAAAACAAGGTAAGATCAATATTAATGATAAAGCACCAATTAAGGAATGGCAAAGTGATGAAAGAAAGGAAATAACTATTCACAATTTATTACAGATGAATTGTGGCTTGGCCTGGGATGAGGATTATGGATCTATTTCGGATGCTACAAAGATGCTTTACATAGATGAAGATATGACCAAGCCCCAGATTGATAAAGAAGCCATTCATAAACCAAATGAATATTGGTATTATTCTTCAGGTGTTTCTAATTTGCTATCTGGAATTTTAAGACAGCAATTTGAGAGCTATCAGGAGTATCTTGATTTTCCGTATCGTGAGTTTATTGACAAAATAGGGATGCATTCTATGCTGATCGAGACGGACATGGCCGGTAATTATGTAGGGTCTTCTTATGCCTGGGCAACAACAAGGGATTGGGCTAAGTTCGGATTGTTATATTTACATCAAGGCGCTTGGAATGGAGAACAGATTTTTCAAGAAGAATGGGTAGATTATGTTACGACCCCAAGTCCAACCTCGGAAGGGGACTATGGAGGTCACTTTTGGCTTAATGCAGGAGGGTTTTATCCAGATGCTCCCAGAGATATGTATTCTGCCAATGGTTTTCAGGGACAACGGGTATTTATAATTCCTTCTAAAGATCTGGTGATTGTACGTTTTGGACTAATCGGAGATGCTGGTGTGGATTTTAATGCTTTTCTCAGAGATATTACTGAAGCTATAGAATAAATTAACAGTCCTATCAGGTTTTCAAAACCTGATAGGACTAATATTTTAATTATAAATCAAATCCAATACTTACGTTCAACTTGTTGGCAATCAACTTATTAATTCGTTGTTTTAGTTGAGGTAACTTCACACTTTCTAACACATTATTAGCAAAAGCATACATTAATAACGCTCTTGCTTCTTTTTCTCCAATTCCTCTGGATTTCATATAAAATAAAGCTTGCTCATCCAGTTGACCTATCGTACAACCATGAGAACATTTTACATCGTCTGCAAAAATCTCTAATTGGGGTTTAGAATTAATGGTGGCTTTATCACTTAATAAAATATTATTATTGGATTGAAAAGCATTGGTTTTCTGCGCTTCTTTGTTTACAATAATTTTACCATTAAATACACCTGTTGCTCTTTCATCAAAAATACCTTTGTAGTCCTGATGGCTTTCACAGTTAGGTTCGGTATGGTGTACCAACGTATTATGATCTACATGTTGTTTACCTTCTATAATAGTAACTCCGTTAAGGATAGAGTCAATACCTTCACCTTTTTGATAGAAATTTAAGTTATTTCTGGTCAGGTTTCCTCCAAAAGCAAATGTATGTACAGATGCTACACTTTGTGCCTGTTGTTGAATATAGGTATTATCTATTAACGATGCATTTTCATTGTCATTCTGAATTTTATAATAATCAACAAATGCTCTTTTATCTACAAAAATTTCGGTAACTGAATTTGTTAAAACCGGGTTCTCTGTTAAACTTTGGTGACGCTCTATGATTTGTACATGAGAATTCTCTTCTACTACAATAAGATTACGAGGCTGTAACATTTGCGTTAATTCTTTTCCAGTAGAAAAATGAATGATTTGTATTGGCTTATCGGCCATTTTATTCTTAGGAATATAGATGTAGGCTCCTTCTCTAGAAAAAGCAGTGTTTAATGAAGTTAAACCGTCCTGTGGAGCAACTTTATTAAAATAATTATCGATAATAGGTTTGTACTTATCATAATTCAGTGCTGATGACATCAGACAAACGTCGATTTTGTCATGCGTGGTTTGTGATAAATGAGAGGAGTATACGCCGTCTATGAATACAATTTTATAAGTATCCAGATCATGAAGAAAATACTTTTTCACGTCTTTAAATTCAAGTGCATTTTCTTCTTTAGAAAAAACACTGTAATCCTGCTTTAGTATTGCATTCAGCGAAGTATATTTCCAGGCTTCTTCTTTTTTGGTTGGAAACCCCTTTTCTTCAAAGACTTTTATAGCCTGACTTCTGATATCGTGCACAGAAGTATCTACATCTACGGTATCTTCAAAAGCCAGAAAAGAAGACACTAATTTTTCTTTCAGCTCCATAACTATGCGTTTATCTCTTCTTTAATCCAATCGTATCCTTTTTCCTCTAATTCCTGAGCTAGTTCTTTAGTTCCAGATTTCACAATTTTACCATCATACAAAACGTGTACAAAATCCGGTACGATATAATCCAGTAATCTTTGATAGTGAGTGATTACAATAATAGCATTATTTGCACCTTTCAGTTTATTTACTCCATTAGCCACGATACGTAATGCATCGATATCTAAGCCAGAATCTGTTTCATCCAGGATAGCCAGTTTCGGTTCCATCATTGCCATCTGAAATATTTCATTACGTTTTTTCTCACCACCAGAAAATCCTTGATTGAGCGAACGGGATAAAAACTTACGATCTATATCCAATAACTCAGATTTTTCACGGATTTTCTTTAACATATCCTTTGCTGGCATTTCTTCTAACCCTTGTGCTTTCCTAGTTTCATTAATTGCCGTTTTCATGAAATTTGTGACGGATACGCCAGGAATTTCTACCGGATATTGAAATGAAAGAAAAACCCCTTTGTGGGCACGTTCTTCTGCTGCTAGTTCCTCTATATCTTCTCCATTTAAAAGAATAGTACCTTTTGTAACTTCATATTCTTCTTTTCCCGCTACAATATTGGCTAATGTACTTTTTCCTGCACCATTAGGACCCATTATCGCGTGAACTTCTCCTGCTTTTACATTTAAGGTAAGACCTTTTAAAATTTCCTTATTGTCAACGCTAGCGTGTAAATCCTTAATTTCTAACATCTTATGTTTTTATATCTTTTTTAAATAAACTTTAGTGATTGTGACCTTCGTGTCCAGACTCACTTGATTGTTGTTCTGTATCCGAAGATTTTATTTTCGTTGGCAACTCTGAAGTTGGTTTACTCACACCAACAATTTCTTTTATTTCTACAATTTCAGGCCAACCTTCTTCTGTATTAGGTTTTACGACACCGTTAACTACTACGGGCACCATATCGTATTCCTCTCGTTGCAACGGTTTTATTTTTTTTGCTAATTCTTGAGCCATATCATCTACAACGACACCATAAATAAAATCTTTACCTTTTAGTACACCAGCGTTATCAATTAGTATATATTCCCCACGAATTAGAGTAGATTCGATATCAGATGATTTTTTCGAATCATTTTTACAGGAATTTATAAATAGGCTAAGTGTAAGTATTATAAAAAAATTCTTCATGTTAATTTAAAAATTTAGGTGATTTGGGCATATTAGAAAAATCAGATAATTCATGTTGTATATAAACCTTTGCATTCATTTCTTTAGCAAATTGTTCAAATGCTTTCATGCTTTGTTCTGACATCGGGATATCGTGATTAAATTGCGGGACAATTTGATCTTTTCTGTTTTTAGAGAAATGATACATATCACCGGATAATAATGTTGGACCATTATTGATAAGGTCCAAAAATAGAACTTGATGACCTGGTGTATGACCAGGAAGCGATTTAATAACTACAGAACCATCACCAAACACATCGTGATCTCCAGTTAATTTTTTAACATTTGTAAGTTTATTAAATGAATCTGGTGCATAAAAGCTATTTGTTTTAATCTCTTCTCCTTGCGCGTAATCGTATTCTGGAGTTTGAACTAACCAAAGAGCATCAGAAAAGTTGTTGGCTGCTCCAGTGTGATCAAAATGAATATGCGAAAAAGCAATATAATCTACATCTTTTTTAGACAGACCAATAGAGTTTAATTGGCTGGCAATTGAATCTTTTCTAGCTATTGTGAATGCTCCATCTGGTGTTGTATAGTTGGGATTACCGACTAGACCTTCTGGCAATCCAGTATCCCACAATAAAGTCCCTTTTGGGTGTTGTACCACATAAAAAGCATTTGCTAATTGTAAAGAATCGCCTTTGTAAGTGTCGCCTTGTGCAAAAAGATTAAGATTATTTGCACCAATAGTACCGCCATCAAAAGTATATAACTTAACTTCAGGTTTGATTACAGCTTCAATTTCTGGCGACTCTTCAGTAACCTCTTGCTTTTTTGTTTCTTTGCAAGCGACAAATAGCGTAGCAACAGTTATGCAGAAAATTAATTTTTTCATTAAATTTTAATGTTTTGAGTGTTTGTATTTATCACAAATTTATCCTACAGAACCTTCTAAAGAAATTTCCAAAAGCTTTTGTGCTTCAACTGCAAATTCCATGGGAAGTTTATTCAATACTTCTTTACTGAAACCGTTTACAATTAGGGCGATCGCTTTTTCAGTATCAATTCCTCTTTGGTTACAGTAAAAAATTTGATCCTCACCAATTTTGCTGGTAGTAGCTTCGTGCTCTATTTGAGCTGTTTTATTTTTTGCTTCAATATATGGAAATGTATGTGCCCCACATTCATTGCCCATAAGTAGCGAATCACATTGAGAAAAATTACGGGCATTGGCGGCTCTACTATTAATCTGTACTAAACCACGGTAACTATTTTGAGATTTTCCGGCAGAAATACCTTTGGATATAATGGTACTTTTTGTGTTTTTTCCTAGATGGATCATTTTTGTTCCAGTATCTGCTTGCTGAAAGTTATTAGTAACTGCTATGGAGTAAAACTCACCTACAGAATTGTCTCCTTTAAGCACGCAAGAAGGATATTTCCAAGTAACTGCAGATCCTGTTTCTACCTGAGTCCAAGAAATTTTTGCATTTGTTTCACAAATACCCCGTTTGGTTACAAAATTATAAACGCCTCCTTTTCCTTCGGCATTACCAGGGTACCAATTCTGTACAGTAGAATATTTTATTTCTGCATTGTCTAACGCTATTAGCTCTACAACTGCAGCGTGTAATTGATTTTCATCTCTTGAAGGAGCAGTACACCCTTCTAAATAACTGACATAGCTTCCTTCTTCAGCGACTACCAAAGTTCGTTCGAACTGACCTGTTCCTGCTTGATTAATCCTAAAATAAGTAGATAATTCCATAGGACATCTCACTCCCTTAGGGATATAGCAAAAGGAACCATCACTAAATACGGCAGAATTTAATGCCGCATAGAAATTGTCTTTTTGCGGAACAACGGATCCAATATGTTTTTTTACCAGTTCGGGATGCTTTTGTATAGCCTCAGAAATAGAACAGAATATGATTCCTTTTTCTGCAAGTGTATCTTTAAAAGTAGTTGCTACAGAAACAGAGTCCATAACAATATCTACTGCAACACCTGCTAATTTCTTTTGCTCATCTATAGAGATACCTAATCTTTTGAAGGTGTCCAGCAATTCTGGGTCTACCTCATCAAGGCTGTCATATTTTGGCTTTTTGTTAGGAGCAGAGTAATAAGAAATATCTTGGAAATTAGGTTTTTCGTAATGAACGTTAGCCCATTCTGGCTCTACCATCCGTTCCCAAGCTCTGAATGCCTCAAGTCTCCAATCTGTCATCCATTCTGGCTCATTTTTTTTATTAGAAATCGCGCGAACTATATTTTCATTTAAACCAACAGGAAACGTATCAGATTCTATATCAGTATAAAATCCATATTCATATTCTTTGGTTTCTAATTCTTTTTTTAAGTCGTCTTCAGTATATGCCATCTTGTTAAATCCTAAATTAAATTTGAGGATCTTGTTTTAAATTTTTATAGGGAAAAACTTTCTCCGCATCCGCATGTTCTATTTGCGTTGGGGTTATTAAAAACGAAACCTGTTCCGTTTAATCCTCCAGAATATTCTAGAGTAGTGCCGATAAGGTATAAAAAGCTTTTTTTATCAACAATTATTTTTACACCATTATCTTCAAAAACTTTATCTCCTTCTTCTTGATTTTTATCAAATTTTAAGTCATATGACAAACCGGAACAACCGCCACTTTTTACTCCAACACGAACGTAGTCTGAAGAAGTGTCATAACCATCATCACTCATTAATTCTATGACTTTCTTTTTAGCCGTATCTGATACTTTAATCATACTATTATAAAATAGATTAATTCTAAATTGAATGCAAATATACTACATATGTAGGTTTTATTTACATAACCTAACATTTATCTAACATATATTGTAATAGACTTTGTCTATAACAAATAGAGTAAAAGAATTTTTAAAACTCAGCAAAACGAGTGTCATTTACAAAGTCGTCATCTGTAAGTGTTTTTAAAAAGGAGATTATCTGTTGTTTTTCTTCCTCGGTCATAGGAACTCCAACTACGGTTCCATCAGAATTTTTAAAAATAGGATCTAAAGTTTCAGAATCAACAATGCCATCACTGTAATGATCCAAGACATCTTGTAAGGTTTTTAATCTTCCGTCATGCATATACGGAAAGGTAAGCTCAATATTCCTAAGGTTAGGTACCTTAAATTTGTAGAGGTCAGCAGCCAAACCAGTTACCCGGTTGCGACCAATATCGTTATATTGAGGGTCTATTGGCAATCCATTATTGCGGTAGGATTGGTCAGTAAACAACGTTCCCGAATGACACGAAGCACACCTGGACTTAAATAGTTCAAATCCTGCCGCTTCATCCGGGGTAAAAACGGACCCCTCATTTCTTTCTATTTTATCATATTTAGAGTTTGATGAGATCATCATTATCGTAAATTGTGCTAATGCTTTGAGGATATTTTCTGAGTTGATTTTTTGATCCTCAAACGCTTCGGCAAAAAGCGTTACGTATGCAGGTTGTTCTTCAAGTTTTTTAATAATGTTTCCAAAAGACTCATTCATCTCTACTTCTGCGGTGATCGGTATGATCGGTTGTAAATCTAGATGTATCGCGGCACCATCCCAGGTAAACTCATTCATAAATGCCAGATTGTGCAAGGGCTGGGCGTTTCTTGTGCCTAGTGCACCGTTTACTCCATGGCTTACAATATGTGTATGATGCGTAAAAGCAAAATCCTGAATATGGCAGAATCCGCATGAAATAACACCATCAGAAGACAAGCGACCATCATAAAACAGTTTTTTGCCGAGCTCAAACCCTTTTTCTGTAGGTGGATTAAGAGTTACATTATAAGTTGGTTCTGGAAAATTAGATGGAATTGTAAATTCTAATGCTGGATTTTGATCAATAGGTATATAGTCTTCTTTATCAGAATCACAAGAAACTCCGAAAAGAATTAATACTATGCAGCAAAGATTTCTTATCATTTAGTCTGAAGTTGTTATAGTAAACATGGTTTGTACGTTATTTGCAATTTTTTCAGAATCCGGATCCACTTGTATATCACTTTTATCCTCTAAAGAATGTGTATAAGTACTGCTGTCAAATATTTTAGCGACATCAGCTTCGATTGATAAATCAGATGTAGTTCCATTACCAATTGCAACCATATCAGTCAGGTTTAATGTAATTTCTTTATAATTATCTAAAACTGTTCCGTGACTTCCAATATGTAAAATAAAATCGCCCATTGTCCCTCCTTGAGGACTAAAAGAGCCTTCGAACTTAAGAAACTTATATCCTGCAGACCAAGACCAAAGCATGTTATTTTCTTCGGCAGTAGGAATGAAGTTGGCAATCCCATTTAGCGGGTAGTTTGATTGATCCACACCAAACCCAAATTTAATTTTGGTGTATACACCTGCTTCAATATCATTTAAGATGATTAGTTTACTGGAGGAAACCTCTTCATTAATTAAAAAATAACTATCCTCAACCGGGTATTTGAATTCTTCTCCATTTTCTTTTACTAAAACAATATTACTAATGATGTACTTTAATTCGGAAATTATATAATTTTCATTACTTAAATTAGTGTAAGACTCAGTATTTAAACTAATAAGTTCAGTACCGACTTTATTCGTGAAATCGATATTTAAGGTTCCGAATTGAGGAGTTGGATCATCATCTTTACATGATAGAATAGCTATTGAAACAAATAGTATTAGTGTTAGTTTCTTCATTTTATTTATATTTTATAAGTATCGCGTCTTTACCGCCTTGATTATTAGAAACATCGAAATCACTACTTTCAGCACTTCCTGCAATTATGATCTTTTTGTCTAGAGTTTCTATACAACCTACGGCAAACTCTTCTGCACTTCCTCCTATTGTTGATTTCCAAGTCACATCTCCAGTACTGTCAATTATAATATTCCAGATATCACTTTGACCTTGATTTTCATTTATATCACCATTGTTACTTCTGGAGTTACCCGTAATAATAAAACCGCCTTCTTGTCTCTTTTGAATTCCCCGACCGGTATCGAACTCAGTTCCACCAATTGATTTTTCCCAAATCAGATTACCATTTCCATCGATTTGTATCATCCAGAGATCGGCATTGCCTTTGGACTCTGAGATATCACCATCACTACTTCTGGAATCCCCGACAATAACGTATGTGCCATCTCCCGATTTGGCAATAGCATATGCAACATCAATTTCAGAACCTCCATAAGTTTTTTCCCAGACTTTGGTTCCTTCTGCGTTCACTTTAACTACCCAAAAATCATAACTTCCGTTGTTATTAGAGACATCAAAATCATCACTTTCTGAGGATCCAATCATTAAAAAGCCGTGGTCATTGGTTTGTATTGCATCATAACTTCTATCATTATTGCTTCCGCCAAAATAGCGCCTCCATTCGTTATCCCCCGTTGCGTCTAATTTGATACCCCAGAATTCTCCAACTCCATGTTTTTGAAAAGTTGTTTTATTATCATTGCCCTCTCCATTACTGGCTGAGACATCCAGGAAACCTGTAATAAAATATCCGTTATCATGGGTTTGAACTATTGAAAAAGCGCGATCAATCCCTGGAAACCCAAATGATTTTTCCCATTGGATATCACCCATACTATTGATTTTTAGAATCCAATAATCTTGAAGACCTTCATTGGTGGTAACATCTCCATCGTTACTTCTACTATATCCTACCAAAGCATAACCACCATCATTGGTTTTGATTATTTTTTGACCTCTATCATCTCCAGTACCACCGTATGTATTACTCCAGATAACATTTCCTTCTTTAGATATTTTTAGAGCCCAATAATCACTATCGGTTGCGGTTTTATCAGTGATATCACCATCAGTGCTCTGGGTGTAACCAAAAACAACATAACTACCATCTTCAGACTCGATAACAGATAATGCTTCATCTTCACCACTTCCACCAAAGGTTTTAACCCATTCTATCTCACCAAGAAAACCCTGAGTTGGAGTTGGATTGACTAGTTCGACAGAAGGATCATCACTAGAACATGCTACCAAAGAAAGTAGCATCAAATTAGTAATGAAAACCAGAAAGGGATTGTGTCTATTATTCATATATTAATTAATAATTAGCTTTTTAGTTGAATCATTTATTCTCACTAAGTATATTCCTGGAGCATAATTAAGAGAAAGTTCGATATTTTGCGAATTGTTAAATTCTGTAATTTCCTGCATCTTTTTCCCTAGAACATTAAATATTTCTATTTTTTCCAAATTAGATGCATTCGCACCGTCAATTGTAATTATAGATTTTGTTGGGTTTGGATACATAGTAAACTCTGATTTTTGTGTAAAATCATTTATGCTCAAAGTATTACTTCTCCTAACGAGCAAAAACCCTCTTTCGATATCACTGATTACAATGTTCCCGCTATTAAAATAGGGATACACGTTCCAGGAACCATTAAATCCAGCGTTGTCATTAGAAGGATAGCTATCAAACGAACCAATCTCAGTTATATTTTTATTTGCAATATCAGAAATGTCAATGACACGTAAACCAGCTCTGTAGTTAGCAAGATAAAATTTATTTCCTTTTACATATCCATTATGATCTATTGCTGGTGTGGGGCCGTTATAAGACATGTGAATTTTTGGGTCATCTAAATCTTCAAAATCAAAAATGATCGTTCTGGTATTAAACCCAACATTGCTCTCATCAAACTCGTCACCTAATAAAAAATAACGGTGATCTTCTGTAAACCACCCTTGATGAGTGTATCCGATATTAGAATATCCAATGGTTGATAAAGTAACTGGATTGTCTTTATTTGTAATGTCAGCAATAACGACTTCTAGTTGATTGCTTCCTATAAGAATTTCTTTTCCCACGTGTTCTGTGTCAGGACCATTGTATGTAATAACTTGTGCATCGTGAGAATAAGGGTCTCCACCAGAGGATACAAAGCCACCAGCGGCTACAGGGTTTTTAGGGTCTTGTATGTTTATAAAATGAGGTCCCCCACTAAAAGTGGATGTTCCAACCGCATAGGCAAAGCCAGTATCTTCATTAATGACAATATTATGTGCATTACCAAAACCAGTATAACGTTCATCTGCAGTAAATGTTTCCGGAGTGTTAGTTACATTTCTTAATCTGGTTAAGTCAAACACTTGCATTCCGTGACTAGATGCCTCACTTACAATAAAGGCATGGTTTTGATATGTTTTTATGTCTCTCCACGAACTATTGGATGTAGCTGTTGGTAGTTTTCCTAAATATATAGGGTTTAAGGGGTCAGAAACATCAATAAAAGCGGTTCCGTTATTTAGCCCAATAATTGCATACTCTTTTCCATCAGAAGGATCAGTCCAACCCCAACTATCATTGCCCGAATTGCCTGCCATGGTAGATAATGAAATCTGAGCCATCAGATCGTAATCATTACAAGGAAAGGATCCGGCCATTCCATTTTCACATATAGTTTGAGAATGAACCCCATAGGATAGCAGCATTAGGTTTAATAAAAATAGTTTTTTCATGTTGTATTTAGGTTTTAATAGTAAAATGACGTTAAATTATGTTTAGTTGTTGTATTTTTAGTATGAACTAGTTTTGTTCGGAGGTCTCTTTAACTAATATAAACCCCGAGTTCATATCACTTATAACAATGTTACCACTTTCAAAATAAGGATAGACATTCCAGGCACCATTAAAACCTACTCCATTACTAGATGGAAAAGTGTCAAAAAAACCAATTTCGTTCATAGATTGTGATTCAATATCTGAAATATCAATGATTCTGATTCCAGCTCTATAATTAGCTAAATAAAATTTATTACCTCTTACATAACCATTGTGGTCAATCGCCGCAGTAGGGCCAATATAGTCCATATGAAATGTAGGGTTGTCAAGGTCTTCAAAATCAAACACAATCGTTCTTGTATTGAAGCCGACTCTTTGTTCATCAAGTTCATCGCCTAATAAGAAAAATCGCTGATCTTCCGTAAACCAGCCTTGGTGGGTATACCCTACATTGGCATAACTAATTGTAGAGATCGTCTTGGGATCATTCTTATCAGTTATATCCGCAATAACAATTTCTATTTGGTTACTGCCTATTAAAATCTCTTTTCCTATGTAATCAGCATCTGGACCACTATACGTTATAACTTGAGCATCGTGACTATACGCGTCTCCACCATTAGAAACAAAACCTCCAGCCGCTATTGGATTCGTTGGGTCCAGTATATTTATAAAATGTGGACCACCGCCAAAAGTAGATGTACCCACAGCATATGCAAAACCGGTATTTTTATTAATGACAATATTGTGTGCATTTCCAAAACCAGTATATGTAGTATTTGCTGTAAAATTTTGTGGCGGATTGGTTACACTTCTTAATGTTGTTAAATCAAAAACCTGCATTCCGTGACCTGGTGCTTCACTAACAATAAAAGCATGATTTTGATATACTTTGGCATCACGCCAGGAACTGCTCTCTGTGGCAGTAGGCAATTTTCCTAAGTATATTGGAACTTCAGGATTAGAAATATCTATAAAAGCAGTACCATTATTAAGGCACATAATGGCATATTCTTTACCATCAATGGGATCTGTCCATCCCCAGCTATCACTCCCTCTAGAAGCTTCCATTACAGAAAGAGATATTGACGAGATAAAATTAACTCCACAATTAGGATAAATTCCCCCTGAAATTTGGGCAGAGCAACTTATAGGGTTGTCGTTGTTATTTTCATTATCACTGCTACAATTAAGAAATAACAAAATGTACAAAACATATATTATACTGCTTAGGTACCTATTCATATTTTAAAATACTAGTTTCTATTAACTGGTTGCAGGATGCATATATATAACAAGTAAGTACAAAAATACCCTACAAATCTTAGGAATGGAAGGTAGTAAAAAAAAGTATGTTCAACTTGTAATGAGGTCACAAAAACTTCTTAGGTTTTATAAACATTGAAGAAGTTAGAGGAAATTTTAATATGACATTAGGCGTATATACGGAATTTGATGAAAACGGAGATCTTAACCTATTTATAAATTGAGTAATCATACATCGTGTATATAAGGCAGAAAGAAGAACCCCGTTGGGTAAATATATTGTTCCCGGAAAACATAATTAATAATCGCAATGGCTATATATTGGTTACTGTGGCAGAAAGGAGTCATAAGTTAACGAAAATTTCAGGCATTTTATTTTTAGAGGAAGCAGTTATAAATGATTCGACTGCGGTAAATTATCACCGAAAATGTGTTTAAAATAAACAAATTACTCTTGGATTTTTGGGATTTTTATGGAATGGATTCAGCATGTTCGCTACCTTTGCAATATGATTGAAGATAAAAATACATCAAAGACATCCTTATCAGAATTAGGAGAGTTTGGTTTGATAGAGCACTTAAGTAAAAATTTTGAAATCAAACAAGAATCTACCATTCGTGGTATTGGAGACGATGCGGCAGTTTTGGGTTTTAAAAATAAAAAATGTGTATTGACTACAGATTTGCTAATTGAAGGAGTACATTTTGATTTATCTTATGTACCGCTGAAGCATTTGGGTTATAAAGCAGTAATAGTAAACCTTTCTGATGTGTATGCAATGAATGCCACTGCTTCGCAGATCACAGTCTCTATTGCTGTATCCAACAGGTTTCCTTTAGAAGCATTGGAAGAATTATATGCCGGAATTCAAACAGCAACTAAAATATATAACATAGACCTAGTTGGAGGTGATACCACTTCTTCTACAACCGGATTAATGATTAGCATAACAGCTGTGGGTTTTGCAGACGAAGAAAGTTTAGTATATCGTGATGGTGCTAGAGAAAATGATCTGTTGGTAGTTACTGGCGATGTGGGAGCCGCTTATTTAGGGCTTCAGATATTAGAAAGAGAAAAACAAGTATATAAAGCAAATCCTAATTTGCAACCAGATCTAGATCAATATTCATATTTGATAGAAAGACAACTAAAACCTGAAGCCAGAAGAGATATTCCTCAACTACTTAAAGCGTTGGGGGTAAAACCAACCAGTATGATAGATATTAGTGATGGGTTATCTTCTGAAGTTATTCATTTATGTAAAAAATCTAAAGTTGGAGTAAACTTGTATGAAGAAAAGATACCTTTGGATCCTTCAGTTATTTCTACTTGTGAGGAATTTAAATTAAATAGCACTACTGTGGCTCTTAGCGGAGGAGAAGATTACGAATTATTGTTTACGATTAAACAGGAAGATTTCCCAAAGATCAAAGCAAATCCAAATCTTACGGTAATTGGTCATATGACCGATGAGAAAAGTGGAATTGGATTAGTAACTAGGGCAAACGAAAAAATAGAACTTATTGCACAAGGTTGGAATCCAATTAAAGAATAATTTACGAGGCAGCCTGAAAATTAATTTCTCTTTTCTTTCTAGCAATTTTCTTGGCGTGTACAGAAGCTAATGCATCATTAATTTCTTTAAGTTTTGGCGTCATCACTTCTAATCTGCCTCTACTATTGGTTGTGGCTTGTTCTCTACAATGTGAGCACGTGTATTCTTTAATATGGTGTGTCACTTGTTTAGAGATAACATAATCATGACCAAATAAAGAGCAGTAAATTCTAGAAATGGAAAATGACGAATGTGGGGTATATTTCTTCATTCTTGAGGGGTTAAAAGTTCATTATCAATACAATAATAAGATTTTTTTAGTTAGTAACACTAGTTTGTAAGAAAAAATTTTAAAAAAACTTCAATAATCGCTTGCAAATGTTATTTCACACTATTTTTGACTATAAAAAAAGCACTTAATCGATTAAATTAATTGTAGATAATGGTTTCGTATATCTGCCTAGATTGTTATAAAGTAGAAAAAATTACGCAGATGCAAGAAAACGATCTAGCAACTTTAGAAGCTCGTTAAAATTTTCTATATAAGACATATGACCCCCATTAAATGAGATTAAATCTGTTCTACATTTTTTAGATTCATCAATGCTCTGTTGGTATGGTAGTACCGGGTCCTTTTCTCCAGCAAAAATTATTTTTGGGTTTTTAAATTGTAATAAAACCGAAGCGCGATTCTTTCTGATTTTCATACCTTCCAGAGCAGCAATGATTCCTTGCAGCGGAGTTTTGGAAGCTTGAATTTTTATGGACTTGATTTGATCACAAAATTTTGAACGGTTTTCTTCAGCAAACAGATTAGCAATAGCCATACTAGTGTAAGCGTTGGGGTTTTTCTTAACAATATCGATTGCTCTGCTTCTATTTCTCTTTCTTTCTTGACTATCTGCAAACGAACTGGAATTGAGCAACACGAGTCCAGAAACTCCTTCAGGAAACAAGTCTAGATATGCTAAAGAAACGTACCCACCCATAGAATGACCAATAAATACAGCGTCATCAATTTTGATGTTCTCCAAAACGGCTTTAACTGCGGCTGCCATATCTTCCATTCTATGGATATAACCAATACAATCTGTTTTTCCGTGTCCTAGCAAATCAATAGTAATACAGGTGTACATCTTAGAAAAATGAGAAACGATCTCATCCCACATTCTTGAGTTTTCGAGAAAACCGTGTAAAAAAATCAAAGGTGTACCTTTTCCGAAGGTGTTGTAATGAATTTGAATGCCTTTGTATGCTAATGTCATTTTGAAATTTTATATTTCAGCTTTTTTATCAATAATCGTTTAAGCGATATAAACCTAACCAAATGCGATTTAATAAAGAAACTTTTGTCACAGGATTTGCTTTGTTCTCAATGTTTTTTGGTGCAGGTAATTTGATCTTACCCCCTAACCTTGGCTTCAAAGCTGGCGAGATGTGGTTCTGGGTTGCTGTTGGTTTTGTTATCTCCGCTGTCGTGCTTCCGTTGCTTGGGATTTTTGCACACGCTCGATTGCAAGGAACTATGATGGATTTCGGAAAGAAAGTGTCTCCTTCATTTAGCCTCGTTTATTGTCTGATCGTATATGCAATTTCAATTGCACTGCCATCACCAAGAACAGCTTCAGTAACCCATGAGATAGCGATCCAACCTTTTTTTGGGACTGGTTCTCTATTGACAAGCGGAGTATACTTTAGTTTCGTATTGTTTTTTGTGCTGAACAGGTCAAAAATCTTGAATATTATAGGAAAGTTTCTTACACCGATAATCATTATGGTAATTCTTAGCATTATATGTATAGGAATTTTTTCTACTCATTTTCCAATGAAAGCCTCGGATTTTGAAATACCTATGATAGCAGGTCTTTTGGAAGGGTATCAAACATTTGATGCTATCGGCGCGGTGGTTGTAGGAGGAGTGATAATTATTTCTCTTCGATTAAAAGACAAGAAAACCTTCATAGAAAATCGAGAGTTAATTCGTAATTCTGGTATTATTGCAGGAATAGGACTATTTATCGTGTATACAGGATTGATATATAATGGAGCCTTGTTTAATGGTGATTTTGAAAGTGACATAAGCAGAACAGCATTATTATCAGGCATAAGTTTAAGAACCTTAGGAAACATTGGAAACGTTTTTTTAAGTGTTTTAGTTTCTTTAGCGTGCTTTACCACCGCTGTTGGAATTGTAACAGGAACTTCAGATTTTATAAAAGGTTTATTCAGAGAGTCTCAGAAAGCATATATCCTTACAGCGATTGTAGGGTGTATCCTTGGCGTTGTCATGGGTCAATTGGATGTACATGATATTATTGTGGTAGCCGTTCCTGCTTTAATGTTTATTTACCCAATTACTATTATATTGATACTATTAAATGTACTACCAGAAAAGTTCATTTCTTCTTCCGTGTTCAGAACTGTTGTAATCGTAACAGTTCTATTTAGTTTTCCAGATTTCATGACATCTATCGGTTTTCGGGACGAAGTACAGCCGTTGCTGGAATTTATTCCTCTTGGCCAATATAGTTTAGCTTGGTTGTTACCCGCTTTTTTTAGTTTTGTTATTAGTAACATTTTTATCAAATTAACAATTAGAAAGTAATGATGTGTTATTTTTAAAAAGTAAATAACATACGGCATTGCCTTTTTTGTTAAATTCGCATGCTTTAACGTTTTATTATGAATGTTAGCATAAGAATTTTTAATAAAGGGGAAAACATATATCGATGAAAAAACTTACCATTATAGCAGCTACTGCTTTATTAATACTTTCGTGTACAAAGGATGATTACATTCCAATTACGTCCAATTTGGATTTTGAATTGCTGAGTGCACTAGATGATGCATCTAACGGAGAAGGGGCAGCATTCTTCATATTACCTGAGAGTGACGACTATGCAAGTATTCCACAAGATCCATTAAACCCTATAACAACGGAAAAAGTTGCTCTAGGAAAACTATTATTACATGAGACCGCTACAGGAGGAAGCCCAAAAATTTCAGAAATGAAAGAAACTTATTCCTGTGCATCTTGTCATCAAGCTGCGGCTGGTTTTGGTGCTGGATTACGACAAGGAGTCGGTGAGTGTGGAGTTGGTTTCGGAATAAGAGGAGAAGAAAGGGTTGTTAACTCTGAAGTTCCTAGAGACTCTGTAGACGTACAACCTGTAAAATCACCGACGTTATTAAACGTAGCTTATCAGGATGTGATGCTTTGGAATGGACAATTTGGAGGAACAGGTACGAATGCAGGAACGGAAGCTAGTTGGACAAATATTCAGGAAAACTTTTTAGGGTTTCAAGGGATCGAAGTACAAGCTATCAAGGGTCAGAAAGTACATAGATTACTAATAGATGCTGAGTTTGTAAATACTTTTGGGTACAAAACTCTTTTTGATGCAGCGTTTCCTGATGTAGCAGAAAACGAAAGATATACAAAAGATAATGCAGCTTTAGCTATTGCGGCTTATGAGAGAACGTTGTTAGCTAATAGATCTCCTTGGCAAGACTGGTTAAAAGGTAATAATAGCGCATTAAGCGACTCAGAGAAAAAAGGGGCGATTGCTTTTTTTGGAAAAGGAAAATGTTATGAGTGTCATACAGGACCTGCTTTAAACGATAAAGAATTCCATTCTTTTGGAATGGGAGATTTTGATGATACTAATGAGGCTATGCTTTTGTCAGATGTTAACATGCAAAACGTAAAAAGAGGAAGAGGTGGTTTTACCAATAATCCTGATGATGATTTTAAATTTAAGACACCAACATTATATAACGTAGTAGACAATGGATTTTATGGTCACGGAGGAACTTTTACTTCGGTAAAAGATGTAATATCCTATAAAAATCAGGGAGTTCCACAAAATACTGAAGCAACTGCAGCAAACTTAGCGCCTCAATTTGGAACGATAAATCTTACAGAAGAAGAAATTGATAATATGACTTCTTTTATAGAGAATAGCTTACGAGATCCTGAATTGAACAGGTACGTACCTGGATCTATTAATTCAGGAAATTGTTTTCCTAACAATGATAACATATCCAGAGAAGACTTGGGATGCGATTAATTTAAGGTAGCTATCCACCAGGTATTGCCGTAAGGATCTTTAAAACCAGCTCCGCGAGCACCGTAATCCTCTTCCATGGGTTGCATTAGGGATGTAGCCCCTGCATCAATTGCATTATAGTAGGTTTGGTCTGTATCTTTTACATATACGTACATCGATGTATGTTGAGCTGGATACGTTATAGAAGCTTCTGTGATCATAATAGTAGTGTCTCCTATTACCACTTCAGAATGTTCGATTTTATAAGCAGTATCTACTTTACGGATCATTTCCTGAGCATTGAATATTTTCCTGATGAATTCAATAAAATCATCAGCATTTTTAATAACCAGATAAGGCATTGCCTGCTGATGACCTGCTGTAATTTTCATTCGTTGCATAGATATTCTTTAACGGTTTGACATGCAACGAGAAAACCGTTATAAATATTCTCTAATTTTTCAAAAAAAGATCATAAAATGACCTGTTCATCAATTCTTCAATTTCTTCAACTTCAATAGGAATACTAGCCATTAAGTTAAAAGGCTCTCCTTTTTCTTGTATCACTACATCATCTTCCAATCTTATTCCAAATCCTTCATCAGGAATATAGATCCCAGGTTCTACAGTGAAAACCATATTTGCCTGCATCGGTTCTGTAAGTATTCCATAATCGTGCGTATCCAACCCTATATGATGAGAAGTACCATGCATAAAATATTTTTTATAAGCCGGCCAATCCGGATCCTCTTTCTGCACATCAGCTTTGTCAATTAGTCCAAGCCCTAATAATTCTGAAGTCATCATTTTGCCAACTTCTACGTGATAATCAGCCCATATAGTCCCTGGTACTAACATTTTAGTAGCTTCATTTTTCACTCGCAACACAGCATTATAAACAGCTCTTTGACGATCAGTAAATTTACCAGATACAGGAATAGTACGGCTTAAATCACTAGAATAATTGGCATACTCTGCCGCAACATCCATAAGTATCAATTCCCCTTTTTTACACTGTTGGTTGTTTTCTACATAATGCAATACATTGGCATTATTACCACTTGCGATAATTGGCGTATAGGCAAAACCTTTGGATCGGTTATTGATAAATTCATGCAATAGCTCGGCTTCAATATTATACTCCCAAACACCTGGTTTTACAAAACCAAGAAGTCTTCTGAATCCTTTTTCAGTAATATTGCAAGCAGTTTGCATCAGGTCTAATTCTATTGGATCTTTTATAGAGCGTAATCGTTGTAGAATAGGGTTGCTCTTAGCTACTGTGTGAGCAGGGTATTTAGCTTTCCACCATTTTGTAAAGCGGTCTTCTCTGGTCTCTGTTTCGTTATTTGCTCTGTAATGTTCATTGGTATTTACATATACTGTATCACATTGTGTCATAATCTCGAAGAAAACTTTTTCAAAATCTTGTAACCAATATACTGTTTTTATTCCTGCGGTTTCAAAAGCTTTTTCTTTGGTAAGTTTCTCGCCTTCCCAAACTGCAATATGTTCGTTAGTTTCTTTCAAAAATAAAATTTCACGATGTTTTTCTTTTGGTGCGTCTGGAAACAAGACCAAAACACTCTCTTCTTGATCAACACCACTTAGATAAAAAATGTCCCTGTGTTGTTCAAAAGGCATGGAACTGTCAGCACTAATAGGATAGATATCATTACTATTAAAAACGGCAATACTTCTTGGCTTCATCATAGCCATAAAATTTTTTCTGTTTTTTATGAAGAGATTTTTATCTATTTCGTGATATTTCATGTGTTTTAATGTTTTAGGTGTGTATTTTGGATTTCAAAAATACTAAAGCAAAAAGGATGTATTGTTAAACAATAACTAAAAATTTTGACACTATTTTAGCATTATATACTTTCAGCCAACTAAATTACCATCGTTATGAAAACATACCTATCAACTTTTTTATTAACACTCATTAGTATTTCTATTTTTTCGCAACGCCCGGCAACATCGGCTGAAGAAATTCAGAAAGGATTATTACAGAAAACACAACTCGAAAAATCATCTTTGGTAAAAAACGTTCCTTTTGAGAATATTGGCCCTTCTGTAATGAGTGGAAGGGTTGTAGATGTGGATGTAAATCCTGAAAATACAACAGAATTTTATGTTGCCTATGCTTCTGGTGGACTATGGTATACTGTAAATAACGGAACAACATTTGATCCGGTTCTGGATAATGCTGAAACGATTAATGTAGGAGATATCGCCGTAGATTGGAAAAATGGTACGATCTGGGTTGGTACAGGAGAAAATAATTCATCCAGATCGTCGTATGCAGGTATTGGAATTCTAAAATCCAGTGATAAAGGTAAAACCTGGAAGAATGTAGGGTTGGTCGACTCCCATCATATTGGCAGAATTATCATAAACCCCAATAATCCAAAAGAGGTAGTGGTAGGTGTCACCGGCCATTTGTATTCTAATAATCAAGAAAGAGGAGTATATAAAACAACGGATGGAGGAACTACCTGGGACAAAACACTATTTATTAATAATGAGACAGGCGTTATCGATGTAGCGTATGCACCAGATAATTTTGATATAATGTATGCTGCAGCGTGGGATAAAGACCGCAAGGCTTGGAATTTTGAAGGGAACGGAGATGGCTCAGGAATTTATAAAAGTATTGATGCAGGTAACACGTGGAATAAAATTTCATTAGAAGGGAGCGGTTTTCCTATAGGAAATGGAGTAGGACGAATTGGACTGGCGGTTTTTGATGAAAATACTATTTATGCTGTTCATGATAGTCAATATAGAAGAGATGAAAGCAAAAAAACAGAAAAAAGATCAGGGCTCTCCAAGGAGGATTTTAAAACAATGTCTGTGGATGCATTTCTAAATCTCGAAGACAAAAAATTGAATCGTTATTTAAAAACTAATGGGTTCCAAGAAAAATATCGCGCAGAAAATGTCAAGCAAATGGTTCGTAGCGGTTCAGTAAAACCAATTGATCTGGCAAAATATTTAGAAGATGCAAACGCTGCCCTTTTTGACACTCCCGTCGTTGGAGCTGAGGTATACCGAAGTGATGATGGCGGGGTCACTTGGAAAAAAACACACAAAGAATATCTGGATGACATCTTTTACAGCTATGGATATTATTTTGCTCAGATACAGGTGAACCCTACTAATAAAGATCATATTTATATCTCTGGGGTGCCTATTCTTAAATCAAAAGATGGAGGAAAAACCTTTAAGAGTATTAGTGCAGAAAATGTACATGCAGATCATCATGCACTTTGGATCAACCCTAAAAATCCAAACCACTTAATAAATGGAAATGATGGCGGGGTGAATATTTCGTATGACGATGGAGAACATTGGATCAAAGCCAACCAACCTAGTGTCGGTCAATTTTATGCAATCAATGTAGATTATGAGAAACCGTATAATGTTTATGGGGGATTGCAAGATAATGGTGTATGGGTTGGAGCTGTAAACGCAAAAGAAAATGCTTCTTGGCACCAAAGCGGTCATTATCCTTGGAAGAGTATTATGGGAGGAGATGGCATGCAAGTACAGATCGATAATCGGGATCATAATATCGTGTATACTGGATTCCAATTTGGTAATTATTATAGATTAAATCGGGCTACCGATGAACAGACGTATATTCAACCAAAACATGAATTGGGTGAATCTCCATACAGGTTCAATTGGCAGACCCCGATCTTATTGTCACCTCACAATCAGGATATTTTGTATTTAGGAGGCAATAAATTAATGCGATCTATGGATCAAGGAGTCCAATGGACTGCAATTTCAGGTGATTTAACTAATGGAGGAAAAAAAGGGAATGTAGCATATGGAACATTGTCGTCTATTTCTGAATCCGTATTTCAGTTTGGTCTACTATACACTGGTAGTGATGATGGTCTGGTATATGTTTCTAAAAATGCAGGAGGAAATTGGATAAAAATTTCGGATGATTTACCAAAAGATTTATGGGTGTCTAGAGTCATAGCTTCTACGCATAAAAAAGAGAGAGTTTATGTGAGTTTGAATGGATATCGATGGGATGATTTTACCCCATACATTTATAGGAGTGAGGATTATGGGCAAACCTGGAAAAATATAGGAAAAAATTTACCGATATCACCGGTCAATGTAATTAAAGAAGATCCTGAAAATGAAAATGTACTGTATGTAGGGTCAGATAATGGTGCCTATGTTTCATTGGATGGAGGAAGTACCTGGCAAGTATTTTCTAAAGGAATACCAAATGTTGCTGTTCATGATATCGTAGTGCATCCAGAAGCCAATGATCTCTTACTGGGAACTCATGGAAGGAGTATTTACAAAACGAATATCGAACCACTACAAAAATTAGACAGCGAGATAATTGCCTCTGGTTTATATGTATATCCAATGAAAGCCAGAAAAGCCTCTCCACGTTGGGGAAGTTCTTGGAGTAAATGGTTAGACCCGTACGAGCCCTCTACTACTATTAAATTTTATGCGAACAACGCGGGAGCGGTAACTGTAAAGATTACAACAGAAAGCGGGAAAACACTTCAGGAGTTTTCTGTTAATTCTGATAAAGGATTGAATTATACTACATATGACCTGACGATTTCTGACAAAGGAAGAAAAGCATTGTTAAAAGAGTTTCCAGATGAAGACGTTTCAAAAAAGAAAAATGATAAATATTACCTTCCTGTTGGAACCTACGAAGTGACCATTTCTGATGGAAAACAAATCGAAAAAATTCCTTTTGAAGTAAAATAAAACATAAATCCAACTTTATTGCGTTTAGGATATATTTACATAATTATATAAAGACAATCAATCTTTTTATGTTACTTTATATAAAAGTTTATTAACCAACGTAATGAAAGTTAACCCCTATAACACGGTGATCTTTTTAGGATGCCTGACGCTTGTTGTCGTTGCATTATGGAAGCTCATTGTATACTGGAAAAAAGATAGCACCTATCGTTTTCTATATGGATTCTTAATTTCTTCTAATCTTGTTATTATACAGGTATTATTAATGGATTTTGGTTTCCACAAACAGCATTCCTGGATACTTGCTTTCTTTATTCCGTTTCAATATCTATCTCCCGTATATTTTACCGCATTTATTTGTTACTATTTAAAAAAAGAAGAACTGTATGTACAGAATCGAAACTATTTGTTTATTCCATTTATTGGTTTTTTTGTGCTGTATACCCTACTTAAAATCAATGTTTTTTTTGATTATGCTTGGATTTCGAAAGAAGTTTTTACAATATTCCATACAGAAGTCGACGAGAATTCTGCGTTGACATTTAATATTATTATAAGTGTTTGGAATCTTATGATTATTCATAAGTATGAAAATACAATTGGTCGATTATCTTATAATCAGGTGAAGAAAAAAACACAATGGATTAAGACTATCGTTGTTGTTTTTGTTGCGTTTAACGTAGTTTGGTTATTGACCATTGTTTTATTCTTTATAAGAAAAGATATTAACGGTCATTTCCCATATTATCCATATTGGATTTTATATTTACTTTTTTATTATTCATTTTTATACTTAGGTTCAAAACACCTTAATGAGGTTTCTGAACGAAAAGAATCCGAAGAAGCAGCGGTTCAAAAAGCTATAGAGAATTTCAGAATGTCCGGACTGAATCATATGTTTTCTGAAGAAGAGTTAGAATTAATTCATTATGATAAGCCATCACAGATTACAGGCATACTTAGCTATTTTTCAACCTCCCTATTCGATAAAAATAAGCTTGAAGATGTATTGTGGGATATTGTAGAGAATTGTATAGCCTATTTACAATTAGAAGACTGTATAATTTATATTATTGATGAATCAAAAAAGACACTTGTTCAAAAAGCTGCATTTGGCAATAAAAACCAGGGTGAACGAAGTATACTTAGTCCTATAGAAATTTCTATTGGGGAAGGAATAGTAGGACAAGTTGCTCAATCTGGAGAATACGAGTGTGTATACAATGTTACATATGACCAACGGTATGTAGTAGATGATATTAGTAGAAAATCTGAATTGGCAGTCCCAATTATAGTAGAAGGTAAGGTTGTAGGAGTTTTGGATTCTGAACATTCTCAAGAAGGGTTTTTTGATGAACACCATATTTTATTATTTCAACTTATTGCAAAACTTACAGCAAAGAAACTAGCCCAGATTAATATTAAAAACACTACGAATATTACCAATGATAATTTATATTTTAAGGAGCTTCATTTTTTGATGAAAGAAGCTAAAATTTACAGAGATTCAAGTTTGGGATTGGAGAGTATATCCAAAATGCTAAAAATTAGTAGTAACTATTTATCACAGATGGTAAATAAATCAAGCGGAACTAATTTCTCGGATTATGTAAATAACTTTCGAGTAGAAGATGCTAAATCCAAACTCAAAAACCCAGAGTTTGCAAACTACACTGTGTTGGCTATTGGTTTAGAATCTGGTTTTAATTCTAAGTCTACTTTTTACAGCGCTTTTAAAAAACACACCGGTATTTCACCAAAAGAATATAGGGAAACACCTTAAAAAAAGTCCGAATTCTTTGAAATTCAAGTTTTTCGGACATTCTTACTGTTCCTTGTTATTAGGTTTGTTGCATTAATTTTTTAAATCGCAAAAAAATGAACGCAATGACAAATTTAGCAAGGCTTATTACAGTAGTAGTATTATCTACATTCATATTTTCCTGTGAAGGAGAAGATGGTGCGGTAGGACCGCAAGGAGAACAGGGCGAACAAGGACCTCAAGGAGATCCGGGAACAGCCAATGTAATATATTCTGATTGGTTTGCTAATGAATTCAGTAATGATATTATACCAACATCTAGTTCTTTCACGATCCCAGCACCCGAACTAACCAACAATATTATTAATGAAGGAGTAATACTTGTTTATGGTAGAAGAGTTGAGGCAGATTTAAGTAACCGTACATATCAACTGCCAATTGTTTTTGGAGCTTCCAGACAACAATCCTATTATTATAGTGTTTTGAATGATAGTGAAGAAATTAGAATAACCGTAGTAGCAAATGAACAAGGAGAAAGTGTTGGAAATGGTACGTTTTTTAACCAATATAAATACGTAATCATTCCAGGAGGACAAGCTGCGGGAATAACGGCATTGGATTTAAAGCACATGACATATGAAGAAATAGCAGAATTATTCAACATAAAATAAATTTTTCTGTAAACAGTTAATTAGAAAAGAACTAAAATAATTTAGAGACAAATCAAATGATGTAAGAGATATAGAATAGGTTCTCCAAAGTCAATTTACTTATAAAGTCTTTGTACACGTTTTGCTTGTACAAAGACTTTTTTAATTTTTTAAGTTACCTTACGTGCATTAAAATTGCTGTTATGACACTTACTATGAGTATTCCCGCATTGCTTTTTCCGGCAATATCATTGACAATGTTGGCCTATAACGCGAGATATTTAGCGATAGCAGCTCTAATACGGCAGCTATATAAAGAGTATTTGAATATACCATCAAAAAGTACCGTTTTGCAGATCAAAAACCTAAGAAAGCGATTATGGTTAATAAGAAACATGCAAGCTATAGCTATAGTAAGCTTTCTTACCAGTGTAATCACGATGTTTTTGTTATATGTTGAAAAAAATAATCTGGCAAACCTGATATTCGGTATAAGCTTATTTGCCCTAATGATTTCGCTTCTTTTATCATTTATTGAGGTTCAGATCTCTACCAAAGCACTTTCTATAAGATTAGACACAATAGAAGAAAATAATTAGAAATTCTTATATTGGTAGAATCATGTATTTCAACCAACGTTAAATGCTTAAAAATGAACTTTTTAATAATGTTCTGCAAGACTTCAATACGGGGTATTGGCAGTTACATAATGATCCCTACAAAGAGTATTGGTCAGATAAGTTCTATGAAATGCTAGGATATGTAAAAGGAGATGTTTCATCTAATTTTGACTATTTTATATCGCAACTTCTTCATAAAGAAGATCTAGCTGTTTTTAGTGATAATTTTCTTAATTATCGAATCAACAATATAAACTTTAAACAACACATTAAGATACTAAATAAAAATGGAAAGTATCAATTATATAGATGTGCAACGAATGATGAATTACCAGTAAATATTAAGGCAGGAATACGTTTTCTGTTTTTCTTTAAAATAAAACGGAGACCAGATCAGACAATAAGGAAAGATAATTTCTATTACAAAGAGACAGCTCAGATGACTTCAACTGGCAGCTGGTATGTAGATTTTCAAAAAAAAGAAAGTTATTGGGATTTTGAAACATATAGAATACTAGAATACCCAGAAGATTATAAACCGTCACTAAAAGACTCCGCAAATTATTATACGGAAGACAGCAGACAGTTAGCAGCGGATTGTTTTTTTAATTGCGCTATGATGGGAACGCCTTTTAATACAGAAATAAAAATGGTAACTGCCAACCATAGAAAATTCTGGGCAAGAGCTATAGGAAAGCCAGTATTTAATGAGAATAATGATATTATAGGGATTCGTGGTGTTTTTCAGGATATCGATGATATAAAAAGTAAAGAAATCAGATTACAAAAATCGGTAGATATCATTGCCGCTCAGAATTCAAGGCTTTTTAATTTCGCGCACATTGTATCTCATAATCTTAGATCACATACCAGTAACCTATCTTTATTAGTTCAACTTATAGAAGATGTTAATGACCCAAAGGAAAAAGAAGAGTTGATCAAAGAAGTGAAGACAATTTCTGTAAACCTAAACACCACCATAGAACACCTTAATGAAGTTGTGACCATACAGACCAATAATAAGCAAGAAAAAACACCAGTAAAATTTAAAGATGCTTTAAATCTGGTAATTAATGGAATTAGTCATATGGTCAGTAATAGTAATTGCCAAATACGTTCTGATTTTAAAGAGGTCGAAGAGATCCATTACATACCTGCTTATTTGGAGAGTATTATGCTTAATTTAATTACCAATGCAATTAAGTATAAACATCCAGACAGAGATCCTATTATTACTCTACAAACGTATGTAGAAAAAGGGAATATATTTTTAAAAGTTTCAGACAACGGAAGAGGAATAGATTTGACCCTTTTTAAAGATAAAGTGTTCGGAATGTATAAGACCTTTCATTATAATAAAGATGCAGTAGGTATTGGGTTATTTTTAACAAAAAATCAGGTTGAATCTTTGAGCGGCAGTATTTCTGTAGCGAGTAAAGTAGGTGTAGGAACTACGTTTACTATTGAATTCTAAACAGTATTCAAACTTATAACAACATTCTTAAAAAAGAAAAAAAACACCTAATTGAGGATGATAATTGCACGTTTAATTTTTGGTTTAGCAAATCATTGAGGCTAAAAAAATGTTATATGGACTTATAAGTTTTTTAAATAATTAAACCCGCATTCTACATTAGAAAATCTATTAGATCTGTGAGCCACTTCAAATACAGATGTCTCACTTCTTTTTTATTTCACCTTAGCGGTGCTACGCTAAAATCAAGAAAAAGCCACTATTTATTGGGTCTCAAAACTTCATTACGAAGTTCCAAAGCATAATCCGCGTTTAATGAATGAGTATAAATTAAATAGACCATACATGAAAGTGCGGTCTATTTAGTTTATAATTGATAAGATAGGTAAGTGCGATTACGTTTGTGATACTCTTAGCGTGTTTACCATTCCTTTTTCTGTTACAGGCATAGCGGCAAGATTTATTAGCATATCACCTTTTTCAACAAAACCACGTTCTAAAGCTAAATTATTAACATCTTCTACAGTTTGATCCGTACTTACATATTTGTCATAATAAAACGCCTTAACTCCCCAAAGAAGACTAAGTTGAGATAATATACGTTTATTACCCGTAAAAACTAAAATATGTGCTCCTGGCCTCCAGGCAGATATCTGAAAAGCCGTATACCCACTATTCGTTAGTGTACAGATAGCTTTAGCATTGATGTCGTTGGCCATATGGGCTGCGTGATAACAAATTGATTTTGTAATAAATCGATTGGTTCTAATATGAGGAGGATTTTGAGGAACTTGTATCAGATCAGAACTCTCTACACTATTAATAATTTTAGTCATAGTTTCAATAACCTGTACAGGGTATTTACCTACCGAGGTTTCTCCTGATAGCATAACAGCATCAGCACCATCCATTACAGAATTGGCTACATCATTAACTTCAGCACGGGTAGGAGTTAAACTGTCGATCATTGTTTCCATCATTTGTGTAGCTATGATGACAGGTATTCTGGCCGTTTTTGCTTTTAAAACCAGTTTCTTTTGGATCAGCGGAACTTCCTGAGCTGGAATTTCAACGCCTAG
Organism: Aquimarina ulvae; assembly: GCF_053613295.3. Lineage (NCBI taxonomy): Bacteria > Pseudomonadati > Bacteroidota > Flavobacteriia > Flavobacteriales > Flavobacteriaceae > Aquimarina > Aquimarina ulvae. Next base: position 643,712 of record NZ_JBSIBP030000002.1, on the reverse strand, counting down.
ATCTCCTCTGGCAACCATTAAACCATCACAATAAGCTACAATCTTATCGATGTTTTCTACACCTTCAGGTTTTTCTATTTTTGCAACAATAGGGATTTTATATTCACTATGCTCCTTAATCAAATCCTGTAATTTTATGAGGTCTTGTGCGTGACGAACAAAAGACAATGCAATCCAATCTACCTCTAGGCTACAAGCAAAAATTGCATCTTTTATATCTTTTTCTGTAAGTGCAGGTAAGGAAATATTAGTATTTGGAAGGTTGACCCCTTTTTTTGACCTTAACGGACCCCCTTGGATAACCTTAGCCTTAACAGTATCTTTATTATTAGTTGAAACTACTTCAAAAATTAATTTACCATCATCCAGTAAAATTCGTTCTCCAGACGTTACATCTTTAGGAAAACTAGCGTAGTTCATATAAACGCTTTCTGCAGTACCTTCAAAAGGCTTACCGGTAACAAAATTAATAAAATCACCATCATTAACGATAATATCACCTTTCATTACACCAACTCTTAGTTTAGGACCTTGCAAATCCGCTAAAATAGAAGCATTGTAACTATATGTGTCGCTTAAATCACGTATCATTTTTACACGCTCCTTTACATCTTCATAATCAGCATGAGAAAAGTTTATTCTAAAGACATTCACACCTGCATCTAGCATTTTTTTCAACACTTCTTTTGTACTGGTAGCAGGACCAAGCGTTGCCACTATTTTAGTTTTTTTAGTTTTGGGCATTATTCAAATATTAAATTATTTTTTGATTTTAGTTGCGTATAATCCACAACATAAGCTGTTATGATTTGCGGAATAGTAAGCAACTTAGCTGTTAGTGATTTACTGGAGAACTGAGAAGTTTCGGCTTCTATTTTCAAAAAGTAATCCACATTTCTTAATTCTGGAATTAGATGTTTTGTAACATAATTATCTTCTGACTCCGATGCAAATAAATCTGCGACAGCCGCTGTTTGGATTTTTGTCCTATACTTATTTCCCAGAAGACTATAGGTGTTATATTCGAAATGATCCTGATACTGAAACAGCGGAAAATTTGCCGAATATGAATCATATTCAAATTTTACATCGTTCTTTTTTCTAAAAAGTCTAAGATTAATATATTTATTTAATGCAAAAGCTAATCGATAGGAAGCTAACGAACAATGAATGGCAATTAGATCATAATCATCATCCATAATAGTATCTAAAACTAACCTTTGGATCGCCATTAGAAATTATATTTTTCCAGAATTATTGAGAAATATACAAATAAAATCTCCGTGGGACTTTAATTAAACACAAAGATATTATACGAAAACGATTGAGTTAGTATCTTTTAGTTTAACCAGCGTAAAACTGAAGGTAGAATGATAATTTTACAGTCTATTAACACCTTTTAAGGGCAGAATTAAAATAATTATGCAGATTTATGGGAAATTAATTTTTGACTGGAATGCGAAATAAGCTCTTTTCGATGCTTTTTCTTCGGCTTTTTTCTTTGATGTAGCCCTAGCTTTTGCCACTACTTTTTCATCAATCCAAAGTTTTACAGCAAAATGTTTCATTTCATCTTTTCCAGTATCTTCATAGATTTCGTAGTTAAAGTCTTTTTTTACTTTTTGACACCATTCTATCAATAAACTTTTGTAACTAATAATCTGCCCTTCTAGACTGTCTATGTCTACGTATGGATTGATAACCGCTTCATGGATAAAACGTTCACAGTAGACAAATCCTCTATCGAGATAAATGGCACCGATTAAAGCCTCAAAAAGATTTCCGTGAATATTTATTCCAAACTGAGATTTTGGGATGTTGGTACGAACCAGATCAATTAACTTTAGATCTTTCCCTAGCTCATTCAAGTGCTTTCTACTAACTACTTTAGCTCGCATTTTTGTTAAATACCCTTCATTACCTTCAGGCACTTCTTTAAATAGGTGAGCAGCAATAACACTACTTAACATAGCATCCCCAAGAAACTCCAGTCTTTCGTAATTAACTGCGTTCCCTTTTTTATCTTTTAAGTTTAGCGATCGGTGTGTAAAGGCTTTTTCGTAAGGAGTAATGCTTTTGGGTTTAAACCCTAGAATATTTTGAATTTTGGAAAAAAAATTCCCGTTCTTTTCAGAGCGGGAATTTAATATGTTGCGAATAACACTCATTATTATTCGTCTAGTTTCTTAAATAACACACAAGCATTATGACCTCCGAAGCCAAATGTATTACTCATTGCGTAAGTAATCTCACGCTTTTGAGCTTTGTTTAAAGTTAAATTTAACGAAGAATCTATGTTTTCATCCACAGTAGTGTGGTTGATTGTTGGAGGAACTAAACTATTTTGCATCGCTAATATAGAAGCTATCGCTTCAATAGCTCCTGCAGCGCCTAGCAAGTGTCCTGTCATAGATTTTGTTGAATTTATGTTGATGTTAGGTGCGTGGTCGCCAAAAACCTTAGTAATTGCTTTCAGTTCTGCAACATCTCCTAATGGAGTGGATGTTCCATGAGTGTTTATAGCGTCTACTTGTTCTGGTTGTACACCTGCATCTTTTAAACAGTTAAGCATTACACGTTCTACTCCAATCCCATCTGGATGAGGTGCTGTCATATGATAAGCATCACTAGACATTCCTCCACCTACAACCTCTGCGTAGATTTTAGCACCACGTGCCTTAGCATGTTCATATTCTTCGAGAATAAGTGCTCCGCCACCTTCTCCTAATACAAATCCATCTCTGGTTGCATCAAAAGGTCTGGAAGCAGATTCTGGACTTTCATTTCTTGTAGACAGCGCATGCATAGCATTAAACCCACCCATACCCGCAATAGTAACAGCTGCTTCACTCCCTCCAGTAACTATGATATCACAATGACCTAAACGAATATAGTTTAGAGCATCAATCATAGAATTGGCAGAAGAAGCACATGCTGAAACTGTGGTATAATTAGGTCCCATAAAACCGTTTCTTATAGAAATATGTCCGGGCGCAATATCGGCGATCATTTTCGGGATAAAGAAAGGATTGAAACGCGGTGTTCCATTTCCATTGGCATAACCAATTACTTCCTCCTGAAAAGTTTCTAAACCACCAATACCGGCACCCCAGATCACACCAACTCTAAATTTATCTACCTTCTCAAGGTCGAATCCAGCATCCTTAATTGCTTCTTCTGAAGAAACAATAGCATACTGCGCAAATTTATCAAGTTTACGCGCTTCTTTTCTATCAAAAAAGTCTTCTGGGTTATAATTTTTGACTTCGCAAGCAAATTTAGTCTTGAAATGTTCGGTATCAAAATAAGTAATGGGAGCACAACCGCTCTTTCCATTGGCTAATCCATCCCAATATTCAGAAATATTGCTACCGATGGGCGTCAATGCCCCTAGTCCTGTGACTACAACTCGCTTAAGATTCATATTGTGTTGTGAAGTTATTACTTTGCGTCTTCAATATAAGATATTGCTTGACCAACTGTTGCAATGTTTTCAGCTTGATCATCTGGAATCTGAATATCGAATTCTTTTTCGAATTCCATAATCAATTCTACAGTGTCTAACGAATCAGCGCCAAGGTCATTTGTGAAGCTAGCTTCAGTTACAACCTCATTTTCGTCTACTCCTAATTTGTCAACGATTATCGCTTTTACTCTTGATGCAATGTCTGACATAATGTTTAATTTTAATTTTTTAATTAGGTCGCAAAAATAAAAAACTTTATTTTAAAACCCCACAATCCTCTAAAAATGTATTCGTATTTTATCAAATATATGGAAGTATTGGCTTTTTGCGACCTAAAAATGGATAATTATTATTTTTTTTGTGCTCTCTAAATTAACAACTCTATCTATGAAACGTATCATAATTTTTGCTTCCGGTTCCGGTACCAACGCCGAAAACATAATAAAGTACTTTCAAGAACGAAAAAATGCAGAGGTGACACATGTGTTCTCTAATAACCTGCGTGCCAAAGTTTTAAAACGGGCGCACGATCTGAAGGTAAAGGCTTTACACTTTGATAAAGAATCTTTTTATGGTTCTAATGAGGTATTGAATATTCTCAAAGATGCACAACCAGATATTATTGTATTGGCTGGATTCTTGTGGATTTTCCCCAAAAAGATCATTGATGTTTTTCCTAATAAAGTAATTAATATCCATCCTGCATTACTTCCAAAATATGGAGGAAAAGGTATGTATGGAAGCCATGTTCACGAAGCAATAATAAGGAATAAGGAAAAAGAAAGCGGTATTACCATCCATTATGTGAATGAACATTATGATGAAGGTGCGATTATATTTCAGGCAAAGACACCAGTTGGTAGTGATGATTCTGCAGAAGACGTAGCAAAAGCCATCCATGTGTTAGAATATAAGCACTTTCCTGCCGTTATTGAAAAGGCTTTAGGACTGAAGAATGAAGTTTGAGGTAGTGTTTTAATAAGTGAGCGATGCCTTAAAAGGATTTTTTAGGGTGTTCGAGCGGGCTATTTGCTATATCTTTTTTAATGCCCTTTGAGAACCATTTGACCAGCTCATTATAACATCTAAAGGCACTAAATAAAAAGGATGCCGCTTCATGCTGTGCATTCACGACTTCTTAAAACAACTGAAATCAATGAGTAATCCCTAACGCAAAAAAGCATAGGATGATCCGTATTTTTAACAAAAAAACTAAAAAGATCAACTAAAAAGGCATGGCAAAAAAAGAAAAATTTTATGTTGTCTGGGATGGTCACAGACCAGGAATTTATACCAAATGGGAGGATTGTAAAGCAGCTGTAAAAGGATATCCAAATGCAAAATACAAATCATTCGGGTCTTTTGATGTAGCGAAAAAGGCGTACAACGGAGATTATGAAGATTATAAAGGGAGGAGTAAACCAAAATCTTCTCTTACTGCTAAACAATTAGAAAAAATAGGCGAACCTAACCTGTACTCAATTGCAGTAGATGCTGCTTCTAGCGGAAACCCAGGCAAGATGGAATATAGAGGAGTAGATACCCAAACAGAAAAACAACTTTTTCATCAAGGCCCTTTCCTGCAAGGGACAAATAATATTGGTGAGTTTTTGGCTTTAGTTCACGGATTGGCATATTTAAAAAAGAAGGGTAGCGATCGAATTTTATATACGGATTCTAGGATTGCTATGGGTTGGGTACAAAAGAAAACATGTAAGACAAAATTACCACGTAATTCAAAGAATAAGGAAATGTTTGATCTTGTAGATAGGGCAATCATTTGGCTAGAGGAAAACAAATACACTACCAAAATAGTCAAATGGGAAACCAAAGCCTGGGGTGAAATTCCAGCAGATTTTGGTAGAAAGTAAGGTTTAAATTAATCTACTCACTACTCAAAAGTAAAACGTATATTTGCAAAAAAATTTATAAGCTATTTTATGAGCAAACTATTGATTGTAGGTTCCGTTGCTTTTGATGCTATCGAGACACCTTTTGGCAAAACAGATAAGATTTTAGGCGGGGCGGCTCCGTATATTGCACTATCTGCTTCAAACTTCAATATTTCGTCTGCAATTGTTTCCGTGGTTGGAGAAGATTTTCCTAAAGATTATTTTAAAACATTAGAAGAAAAAGATATTGATACCTCTGCAATAAAAATTGTAAAAGGAGGAAAAACTTTTTTCTGGAAGGGCAAATACCATAATGATTTAAATTCTAGAGACACGTTAGAAACACAGCTTAATGTACTTGCGGATTTTCAACCTGTAGTTCCTGATAATTATAAGGATGCCGAAATTGTGGTGTTAGGTAACTTAAACCCTTTAGTACAACTTAGCGTTCTTGAACAGTTCAATGTAAAGCCAAAATTAGCAATACTGGATACAATGAACTTTTGGATGGAAGATGCTTTTATAGATGATTTGCACAAGGTCATTGCCAAAGTAGATGTTATTACGATAAATGATGAAGAGGCAAGACAATTAAGTGGAGAATATTCACTGGTAAAAGCTGCTAGAGCTATTGAGAAAATGGGTCCAAAATACGTGGTCATTAAAAAAGGAGAACACGGCGCGTTATTATTTCATAACGGTCAAATTTTCTTTGCCCCGGCATTGCCACTAGAAGAGGTATTTGATCCTACTGGAGCTGGAGACACCTTTGCAGGAGGTTTTGCCGGATATTTAACAAAGAGCGGAGACCTTTCTTTTGAAAACATGAAAATAGCGATCATTCACGCTTCTAATTTAGCTTCTTTTTGTGTAGAGAAATTTGGAACAGAAAGAATGGAAAATCTAAATCGGGATGAAGTTCAGAAACGACTTCAGCAGTTTAAAGAGCTAACACAATTCGAAATAGAATTAACTTAATATAAATATTTAGCCCTGCTCATTTTGTGTTAGGGCTTTTTTAATTAGTTATTAAATATTAGACCTACTATACAACACAACAATAGAATTTTGGAATACAATGAGTGATGCCTTAAAACATGAATGCGGAATAGCATTTATAAGACTACTAAAACCATTAGAGTATTATAAAGAGAAATACGGAAGTGCATTTTATGGAGTAAATAAGATGTATTTAATGATGGAAAAGCAGCATAATCGTGGACAAGACGGAGCTGGGTTTGCCAGTATTAAACTAGACACACCACCGGGAGAAAGATATATCAGCAGAGTCCGGTCCAGCGAATCTCAGCCTATTCAGCATATTTTTTCTCAAATTAATGATAGGATTAATAAAGAGCTCATAGAACATCCGGAGTATGCATATGATGTTGATTTACAGAAAGAAAAAATCCCTTACATAGGAGAAGTCCTTTTGGGACATGTTCGTTATGGTACTTTTGGTAAAAATAGCGTAGAAAGTGTACATCCGTTTTTAAGACAAAATAATTGGATGCATCGTAATTTGATAGTAGCAGGTAATTTTAACATGACCAATAACGATGTGCTTTTTGACAACTTAGTGCGTCTGGGACAGCACCCCAAGGATCACGTGGATACAGTTACTGTAATGGAAAAAATAGGTCATTTTTTAGATTCTGAAGTGGCTAAGTTGTATAAAAAGCTTAAGAAAGAAGGGTATAGTAAAGTAGATGCATCTCCTCAAATTGTAGAAAGACTAAATGTGGCCAAAATTCTTAGGAAATCTTCAAAAGATTGGGACGGTGGATATGCAATGGCAGGCATGCTGGGACATGGAGACGCTTTTGTTCTTAGAGATCCTGCAGGAATAAGACCAGCATATTATTATCAGGATGACGAAGTAGTTGTCGTAGCTTCAGAAAGACCAGTAATACAAACAGTGTTTAATGTTCCTTTTGATCAAGTAATCGAATTGGAGCCAGGAAAAGCTATTATAGTCAAAAAGGATGGAAACACGTCGATCAATAGGATTATAGAACCATTAGAGAGAAAAGCCTGCTCTTTTGAACGTATTTATTTTTCTAGGGGGAGCGATGCAGAAATCTACGAAGAGAGAAAAAATCTTGGTAAATTACTCATGCCACAGGTACTAAAAGAAATTGACCACGATACGGTAAATACTGTTTTTTCTTTTATACCAAATACTGCTGAAACTTCTTTTTACGGAATGGTGGAGGCAGCACAGGATGAACTAAACAAACAAAAAAATGAAACCATACTTTCTGAGAAAGACTCATTAACTGATGAGCGATTAACAGAAATACTTTCCGTTAGATTAAGAACCGAAAAATTAGCTATTAAAGATGCAAAATTGCGCACCTTTATAACTGAGGATAGTAGCAGGGATGACTTGGTAGCACACGTATATGATGTTACTTATGGAGTGGTAAAGTCCAAAGATAATTTGGTTATTATAGACGATAGTATAGTAAGAGGTACTACTTTGAAGAAAAGTATTATAAAAATGCTTGATAGATTAAAACCAAAAAAGATCATTGTTGTTTCTTCGGCACCTCAAATCAGATATCCTGATTGTTATGGGATTGACATGGCAAGACTAGAAGGGCTTATTGCTTTTAAGGCATCCCTAGAACTGCTAAAAGAAAATGGAAACTACGATTTAGTAGAGCAGGTGTATGAGAAGTGCAAAGCACAAGAGGACCTGGCGGATGAGGAGGTTCAGAATTTTGTTAAAGAAATATATAAAGGTTTCACGGATCAGGAAATAAGCGATAAAATAGCAGAGTTGTTAAGTGATAATACAGTGAATGCCGAAATAAAAATCATTTACCAAACTGTTGATAATCTACACGTTGCTTGCCCTAAAAATTTAGGAGATTGGTATTTTACTGGAGATTATCCTACTGCAGGTGGAAACAGAGTCGTAAACAAGGCTTTTATAAATTTTTTCGAAGGAAAAGATGAGCGTGCATACTAAAAGATAAAACATTGTGCTGTTAAAATCGGTTAATTTGTGTATTTCAACAATTATTTTAGCTTTTCATCTAAAACATTTTTTCACAATGAAATAACGCTTTATATTAGCAGAGCCATAGCATAAGTAGGTTAAGTTCATGGTAGATTTGGGGCAAAAAAAGGTGGACTTTCCACCTTTTTTTATTTTTAGGACATTTTGTGAATATATATAAAAAAAGAAGATTGTCTCTCGAGAGACAATCTTCTTTTTTATAAGTTATATAAAATATTATTTTCCTTGTGCATATCTTTTGGAAACCTCATTCCAGTCAATTACATTAAAAAATGCAGTAATATAATCAGGACGACGGTTTTGATAATTAAGGTAATATGCATGTTCCCATACATCTAAACCTAAGATAGGCGTTCCACCACAACCAACACCTGGCATCAGCGGGTTATCTTGATTTGGTGTAGCGCATACTTCAACCTTACCTCCTTCATGAACACATAACCAAGCCCATCCCGAACCAAATTGTGTTGCTGCAGCTTTAGAAAAAGCCTCCTTAAATGCATCATATGAACCAAAAGTATCATTGATCGCACTTGCAAGGTCACCAGAAGGAGCACCGCCTCCATCAGGAGACATAACTTCCCAGAACAAACCATGGTTATAATATCCTCCTCCATTATTTCTAACAGCACTATTGGACTTATCTAGATTAATAAGTATATTTTCTATAGTTTTGCCTTCTAGATCAGTTCCAGAAATAGCCGCATTTAATTTACTTGTATATCCAGCATGATGTTTATCATGATGAATTTCCATGGTACGTGCGTCTATATTAGGTTCTAATGCATCAAAGGCATAGTTTAATTTTGGTAATTCAAATGACATAATCTTTTTTTTTTAGTTAATAAGAAAAAAATGAAACCAAATTTAGGAATAAGAGCGATGAATAAAAATTAATATTTGTTATAAATTAATTAAATTAAAATTTTCGAAACTCTTTTGGCGTTACTGTGCATTCAATTTATTTTTAGTAGTTATTCTTACCAGAAAACTGCTTTTTTTGATACTTTAGTAAAAAAACAGACTTGAATTCTCAATCCCCATTTACCATTTATAATGCAGCAGCAGGAGCAGGAAAGACCTATACGCTTGTTAAGACGTATTTAATAGCTCTTCTAACCGGAGAGTACAGGGATGCTTATAAGAATATTTTAGCTATTACCTTCACTAACAAAGCAGTTGCAGAGATGAAGACGAGAGTTTTAGAAAACCTCGTTGGGATAAGTAATAAAGAACCCTCAGCAAAACATACCCTTTTGCTAAATGATATTGTTCAGGAAACTGAACTAGAAGAGCATATCATACAACAGAAGGCTGATAACATTCTTAAAAATATTCTTCATAATTATGCGGCTTTTGATATAGTTACCATAGATACTTTTACACATAGAATCATCCGAACGTTTGCGCGCGATTTAGGAATTCCGATGAACTTCGAAATTGAAATGGATACCGAATCCTTAATTGAAGAATCTGTAGACGCGGTAATAGCTAAGGTCGGAGAAGACGATGAACTCACCAGAACAATTATTGATTTTGCTCTAAGCAAATTAGAAGATGACAAGAGTTGGGATATCACAGTAGAACTAAACAAAATAGCTAGGCTTCTATTTAGTGAAAATGATCGGGTACATTTGGATAATCTTTCGAATAAAACAGCATTGAATTTTAAAGCTTTTAAAAATGAATTACAATCTAAAATAAAGAATAATAAAGAAAACATTCAGAAGCTTGCAAATGATTTTTTTGAATTGATTAAAAGTAATGGAATTGCAAACAATGAATTTAAAGGAAGTTACATACCCAAATATTTCATGAAGCTTCAATCAGGGGATTTGAAAGTTAATTTCGAAAAAACCCAATGGATGCAGAATATTAAGCAGACTGATTTCTACAATAAGACTTTAGCAGAGAGTAAAAAAGGCATCATCGATACTATTCGACCATCAATAGAACAAATGTTTTTGGAAACTAAACAGCAAATACTAGATTCGAAATTATTTGAAAACATCATCAAAAATCTTATTCCTCTTTCTGTTCTGAATGTTATAAATAAGGAACTTCAGTCTATCAAAAAAGAAAGAAGTATTCTTTTGATTTCGGAATTCAATAAAATTATCAGCGATGCAATTCAGGATCAACCGGCCCCTTTTATATATGAGCGATTAGGAGAACGATATAGAGATTATTTTATTGATGAGTTTCAGGATACTTCAGAATTGCAATGGAAGAATATTATTCCTCTGATCGAAAATGCACTTACTTCAGAGACTTTGTCAGGTAAACAGGGACAATTAACTATTGTAGGAGATGCCAAACAAGCAATTTATCGATGGCGGGGAGGAAAGGCAGAACAATTTATGAATCTTTGTTTAAACCAGAACCCCTTTCCGGTGGAAAAACAGGTACTTAATTTACCTAAGAATTATAGAAGTCATCACGAGATCGTTAAGTTTAATAATGACCTGTTTACTTTCTTATCGAATGACTTTAGTAACGACACGCATAAGAAATTATATTTATTAGGTAATAACCAGGAATACAATGATAAGAAAAACGGGTATGTAAACATCTCTTTTATAACTTCTAAAAACGTAGCTGAAGAAAATGAAATATACCCCGAAAAAGTATATGAATATATCTTAGAACTTAAAGAAAAGGGATATCTCCTAAATGAGATATGTGTCCTTACCAGAAAACGAAAAGAGGGGACAGTAATAGCAGATTTCTTAACAGAAAAGGGTCTGCCTATAATTTCTTCGGAGACCTTATTACTTAAAAACGACCCTAAAGTTCGTTTTATAGTAAATATGCTTACTTGGTTTGTATATCCAGATGAACTTTTAGCCAAAACGAATGTTCTACATTTTATAACAGAACAATTTTCTATACCAGACACACACGATTTCCTGAACAAGCTTGTATTTGCAGACAAGAAGTTATTTTGTGAAGCAGTTCAATCGTTAGGGATCGATTTTAGTTTTAGTAGATTAGAAGTAAAACCACTTTATGAAGGAGTAGAGTATATTATTAATAGTTTTAACTTAGCAGCAACAGGGCCAGCATATATACAATTTCTTTTGGATGTTGTATTTGGGTATACACAGAAGCATGCAGAAGGTATGATTGGTTTTTTGTCCTATTGGAAGCATAAACAAGATAAGCTAAGTATTATTGCCCCTGAAGGAGAAGAGGCAATTCAGATCATGACGATACACAAGTCCAAAGGTTTAGAATTTCCATGCGTAATTTATCCATACGCAAACATGGACATATACAGAGAAATAGAACCAAAAACTTGGTTGCCTGTATCCAAAGAAGATTTTAGTGGTTTTGGTGAAGTGTTTGTTAATTACAATAAGGAGCTTTCGAATTATGGAGTGCGAGCAGAAAATATTGTACTAGACCGGCAATCACAATTAGAGTTGGATGCTTTTAATCTTTTGTATGTGGCCTTAACCAGAGCTGAAGAACAGCTTTATATTATTTCTAAAGCAGAATTAAATAGTAAAGGAGAGAGCAATTCAAATAAATTTTCAGGTAAGCTTATTAATTATCTAAAACATACAGGAGCTTGGGGTAGTCAACAGTTGACCTATGATTTTGGTAAGCCCGAAAAACCATATAAAGAAATTGAAAAGACTGATTCTGAAATAAAAAACTTTATACTTAAAAAATTTGAAGGGACTCGAGAGCAATGTAAAGTGCAGATTGTTACAAACTCAGGAAAACTGTGGGATACATCCCAGGCAGCCGCAATAGAAAAAGGTAATCTCATACATGAATTGATGTCCACTATCTATACACATAAGGATCTGCCCAAAGTTATAGAAAATGCCTTCGAAACGGGTAAGATTAGTCTTTTGGGCAAAAAATTACTGAATGCTGAACTAGAAAAAATAGTTAATCACCCAGAACTCTCAAGATATTTTTCTGAAGATAATGAAGTGCTAAACGAAAGAGATATTATGTCAAATGGAAGACTATATAGACCAGATCGGGTGGTTATTGACTCCAAAAGATTAGCAACCATAATCGACTATAAAACAGGGGAGCACAACGCCTCACATGTTAATCAAATAGAGGAATATAGTGAACTTCTTAAGATGATAGGATACAAGGTTCATAATAAAATATTAGTATACCTTAACGAAGAACTCACTTTAAAATACATATAAATAAGAACTATTTTCGTAATTACTAGTAGAAATTTACTGATAAAAAATATTTTTATCTTATAATTGTACCGTAATTAAAGAAATTACATTTGTAGATTTCTTTTTAGTACGTCATTTTTTTTCGCATTTGAGGGGGGCTTAAAGACTTAAAATAGGGTTTTAAAAACTTCGCAAAGGTCGATATACACTGGCCTATTAAGAAAAATTTATTAGTTTTGTCTTTGACAGTAATTTTTAACATATTACATTTGCTCTAATTAACACTTAAAAATTAAATTATTGAATATGAAACATCTTAGCAGATTTTTAGTGGCTTCGTTATTAGTACTTGGGTTTAGTACTGCGAATGCACAGGATGAAAATAACCCTTGGGCAGTATCGATTGGCGTTAATGCTGTTGATATTTTTCCTACCGGAGGAGATTTACCCATTCAAGGAGAAATCTTTGACGAATTTTTTAACGCTAGTGACCACTGGAACATTCTTCCATCTGTATCTAAATTATCAGTTGGTAGATATATAGGAGACGGCTTTACGTTTACTGTTGCAGGTACAGTAAATAAAATAGACAAGTTAGGAGAGACTCCTGATGGAACTCAAGTTACAGCTGACGACCTTTCTTACTATGCAGCAGATGCAAGAGTTAGCTATAGTCTTAAGAATGTTTTAAAAACTAAATGGTTTGACCCTTACTTAGGAATAGGTGGTGGATACACTTGGGTTGATGAGATTGGTGCTGGTACATTAAATGGATCTTTAGGGTTTAACTTCTGGTTAACTGAAAATTTAGCATTGAACGTACAATCTACGTATAAGCACGTATTTGAAGACTACGAAGCAAGTAACTACCCTCCAACTCATTTCCAACATTCTGCTGGAATTACTTTTGCTTTCGGAGGTAAAGATACAGACGGAGACGGAGTATTTGACAAAGACGATGAGTGTATCGACGTTCCTGGCTTAGCCGAATTTAATGGATGTCCTGATACAGACGGTGATGGAATAACAGATGCTAAAGATGACTGTCCTGATACTCCAGGTACTGCTGAGTTTAATGGATGTGCTGATACAGACGGTGACGGAATCCCAGATCCTAAAGATGAGTGTCCTACGGTTGCTGGTTTAGCAAATTTAAATGGATGTCCTGATGCTGATGGTGATGGAATCACTGATGCTAAAGACGGTTGTCCAAATGAGGCTGGTCCTGCTGCTAACAATGGATGTCCTTACCAAGATAAAGATGGTGACGGAGTATTAGATAAAGATGATAACTGTCCTGATGTTGCTGGTACTGTTGCTAACAACGGTTGTCCTGAAGTAACTGAAGAAATCCAAAAAACTTTAAATGAGTATGCTGCTCAAGTATTGTTTGATTCAGGTAAATCAACAATTAAAGCACAGTCTTCTAAAGTATTGAGTGATATTATTGCTATACTAAAAGAATATCCTACTGCTAAATTTACAGTAGAAGGGCATACTGATAGTCAAGGTTCTGCTAAATTGAACCAGAGACTTTCTGATTCTAGAGCTAATGCAGTTAAAAATTACTTAACTGAAAATGGGATAGATCAGTTTAGATTATCTGCAGTTGGTTACGGAGAAGATAGACCAATCGCTTCTAACAAAACTAGAGCTGGTAGAGCACAAAACAGACGTGTAGAAATTAACTTAGTGAAGTAATAAGTAGTCACTAAATTATAAACATAAATAAAACGTCCCGATTATTCGGGACGTTTTTTATTTTTAATGAGTGGATAGTTTTTTAAAAGAAGTTATATCAGAAGTAGAGAAGAAGGATCACCATATTAGTGAGCTTATCTTTATACTTCCTAGTAAAAGAGCGGGACTTTTTCTTAAAAGGGAGTTATTACTTAGGTATGCTAACCAAACCTTACTGGCGCCTATCATTCTAAGTATTGAAGAGTTTATTACACAATTGTCTGGATTACGGCAAATTGATACGGTGCAAACGCTATTTGAATTTTATGAGACTTATCTAAATACACATACCAACCTAGAAAAAGAAAACCTGGAAACATTTAGTAGTTGGGCACAGACACTCATCTATGACTTTAATGAAATTGATCGATATTGCATCGATAACGAAAGCTTTTTTTCATATCTGTCTGGGATACAAGATATAAATCATTGGTACCTCCAAAAGGAAAAGACAGCGTTAATACAAAGGTATATCAGCTTTTGGAACAACCTTGCCGATTACTATAAGAATTTTAAAAATAAGCTTTTAGAGAAGGAGATAGGTTATCAAGGATTATTATATAGAAAAGCTTCAGAAAATGTTTCTGACTATGTCGAAAAAAATACCAAGAAGCATATATTTGTCGGTTTCAATGCGCTTAATAACGCAGAACAAGTTATTTTTCAGTCATTGCTAGATGCAAATATGGCCGAAGTATACTGGGATGCAGATATATTTTTCTTAGAAAATAAATATCACGAAGCTTCTTTGTTTTTAAGAAGTTATAAAACGCAATGGAACTACTATAAAAAACATCAATTCGAATGGATAAAAGATAATTTTTCTTCTCCTAAGGGTATAAAACTAATAGGTGTTCCTAAAAACATTGGACAGGCAAAACTAGCAGGTCAAATACTTAAATCTATTCCTTCAGAGAATATAGAGAACACTGCATTGGTGCTGGCAGACGAATCGTTATTGTTACCAGTTTTAAATTCATTGCCAGAGTCTGTTGGTTCGTTAAATATTACCATGGGATTACCACTTAAGGATGTTCCTGTAACATCTTTTTTCGAACTGCTGTTTTCATTACAAAAAATCAAACACCCCAAAGGACTGTACTATAAGTCAGTTCTAGAGATATTAAACAGTCAACCAGCGCATTGGCTGTTAGGTTCTTTGGCGAATAAATTAATTGCAAAAATTTCGAGAGAAAACCTGATTTTTATTTCTTTAGAAAAATTGTGGAGTGAAATAAACCACCCAAAGAAGGACGTATTGAAAATTTTATTTTCACCTTGGACTAAAGCTTCTAATGCCATTGAACAATGCAAGAAAATTGTACAGCTATTAAAAGAGAGTTTAGATACCAAAAAAAACTCTTTAGAATTAGAATATGTATATCATTTTCATTTGATTTTTAATAAATTATCGACACTTAGTAATGCGTATCAACACCTCACTACAATCGCTTCTTTATATCACCTTTATAAAGATATGATAGGTACAGAAACATTAGATTTTATAGGAGAACCTTTTAGAGGACTGCAATTGATGGGTATGTTAGAATCGCGATGTTTAGATTTTGAAACTGTTATTATTACTTCAGTTAATGAAGGTATATTACCAGCAGGAAAAAGCATGAATTCATTTATACCATATGATCTTAAGAGAGCCTACAATCTCCCTACATACAAGGAAAAAGACGCGATTTACACATATCATTTTTATCGTTTAATTCAGAGAGCAAAGAATGTATATTTACTATATAACTCCGAAGATGATGGAGTAGGTGGTGGTGAGAAAAGTAGATTTTTACATCAGCTAGAAATTGACAAAGTACCCACACATCAGTTGTCTAAATATATAATGTCTTCTGAAATACCAAGGTTAGAAAGTTTACCGCTAGTCATTAAAAAAGATGAGACTATACTCAAAAAAATTAGAGAATTAGCCAGTCATGGTCTATCCCCTTCTGCATTAACTTCCTATATCAGAAATCCGGTGGACTTTTATTACAAATATATCCTGGGGATCAGAGAAACTGATCAGGTAGAAGAAACTATTGCTGCCAACACCTTAGGCACTGTAATTCATAATACACTTGAGAATTTATATAAACCTTTAGAAAATAAATTCGTGTCGATAGCGGATATTGATAAAATGAGTTCCCAAATCAATATGGAAATCAAATACCATTTCCAGAAAGAGTATTCGAAATTAGATATTACTCAAGGTAAAAATCTGCTTATTTTTGAGGTAGCCAAACGATATATCTATAATTTTTTAAAAGCCGAAAAGAAGTTGCTTGCGTCCGGATCAAAATTAAAAATTATAGCTATAGAGAGTAACCTAACAACCGAATTAAAGATTCCCGCACTTGGTTTCCCTGTTTATATAAAAGGAAAAGTAGATCGAATTGATGAACTGGATGGACAGCTTCGGATTATAGATTACAAAACAGGTAAAGTAAATAAAAATGATGTGATACTAACAGATTGGGATGTAATCACAGAAGATTATAAATATAGTAAAGCCATTCAGGTGTTAGCGTATGCATATATGCACTATAATGAAGAGCCAGTAGGTAGCTCTTTTCAGGCAGGAATCATCTCCTTTAAAAATCTTAGAGAGGGATTTCTGAAATTTGGAACTAAAGCTTCTATAAGAGGGAAAGTTGATTACGAAATAACTCCGGAAGTATTTGACGAATATTTAATCCAACTTAAGAAACTAATTACCGAAATTTATACCTTAGAGATTCCTTTTACAGAAAAAGAAGTGTAGTATGATTATAAAGAAAAAAAATGAAGTATTAAAAGGAAAACACGGGAGACCAATTTTAACAGACCTTTTTTATGATGATCAACAGAAGCAGCAACCGGTAGCTATCTTTTGCCACGGTTATAAAGGGTTTAAAGATTGGGGAGCATGGGATTTGGTTGCAAAAGCATTTGCAGAAGCTGGGTTTTTCTTTGTGAAGTTTAATTTTTCTCATAATGGAGGAACCATAGAACAACCTATAGATTTCCCGAATTTAGAAGCCTTTGGTCGTAATAATTACATGATAGAATTAGATGATCTGGAATCTGTTTTAGATTGGATTACGGCTGCTGATTTCGAAGATAAACAAGTGATAAATCAAGATAATCTAACACTCATAGGACATTCTCGTGCAGGAGGAATTACCACCATAAAAACGTCAGAAGATAGTAGAATCAAAAAGTTAATTACTTGGGCAGGAGTTTCAGATTATGAAAGTAGATTTCCAAAAGGAACGGCGTTGCAAACTTGGAAAGATAAAGGAATATATTATGTAGAAAATGGTAGAACTAAACAACAAATGCCGCACGAGTTTCAGTTTTATACATCATTTATAGAGAACAAAGAAAGACTAACCATTTCTAAAGCTGTAAAGAAAATTGAAGTTCCTCATTTAATTATTCACGGAGCAGACGATCCTACAGTTGATGCTAAAGAGGCTGAAAATCTTCATAAATGGAATCCAAAAAGTAAGCTGTACTTAGTAAAGGGTGCGAATCACGTGTTTGGAGCAAAACATCCCTGGAAACAAAAAGAAATGCCCAAAGATTTAGCAACAATCACTGAAAAATCCATAGCGTTTGCAATACTTTAACACACTTTAGTTGTTTAATTATTAAGGATTTTGATTTTTTTTTGTTTATTTGTTATCATGAAGTTTAATAAACATATCGTTGCTTCTATATTTCTGATACTATTCAGCTTTATACAATTAGCAGATCTACATGTGGTAGGTCATGATGCTAACGATATAGATTGTAAGATATGTAAGCTAGCTTCAGAAAACCTGGATGATGATTTTGTTTCCGTAGATTCTATAGAAATACCAAAAGAGATTATTATTCCTGTCGATCTTGTTCGGATCAATACTTTCGATACTTATTTTGATAAGCATGAACGTTATTCTTTTCTCAATAAAGCACCACCTGTAGTTTAAACGATTATCTAATCAGATATTTTTACCAGTTTTATTATTGCTAATCAGCAATAACGACCCTTTTTTATTTTTAGAATGAAACGAAACACATTATGTATTGTGTTTCTTCTAGCAGTTAGTTATTTACTGGCTCAGGATTGTGATAAAACACTTTCTGGTCGTGTCATTGATTTTCACGATGGAGTGCCTCTAGAAGGAGCAACAATTACTTTTAATAGTACGACGATTAAATCAAATAGCAACGGAATGTATAAAATCACGGGGCTTTGTGCTACTTCTTATGCCTTTACGATATCACATGAGGATTGTAACTCTCAGGTGGTTACTATCAATGTGGGTGAGGTTTTGAAGAAAGACTTTTATTTAGAACATCACTTTACCAATTTGGAAGAAGTAGATATAGCTACTTCTCCAGAAAAGAAAACTACAAATAGCCAAACTGAAGATAGACTGAGTAGAAAACAATTGGATCAGTATAGTAGTTTGTCGATTGGTGATGCATTACAAGAAATATCAGGTGTCAACAGTTTAAGCTCTGGTAATACTATCGTAAAACCGGTCATACAAGGGCTTCATAGCAGCCGGATTATTATGATTAATAATGGAGTTCGTCAGGAAGATCAGGAATGGGGAGAAGAACACTCGCCAAATCTGGATATTAATGCATTCAATACGCTTAATGTTATAAAAGGTGCAGGCGCATTACAATATGGTGGAAATGCAATAGGAGGTGTTATCATTGCAGAAAATAAATTGACGACGCTACGAGATACAATCTTTGGAAAAGCACAAGTCGCTCTAAGTAGTAATGGAAGAGGAGGTGGAATGAATTCTACACTTAATCTGGGTTTTGAAGATGGATGGGGAGCCAAATTTCAGGGTACGCTCAAACACTTTGGCGATAGTGAAGCTCCAGATTATGTATTAAGCAATACTGGACATAGAGAGCAAAGTTTTTCTACTGGATTTGGTTATACAAGCTTTACGTATGGTTTTGAAGGATATTATAGTTTTTATAATGCTACACAAGGTATTCTAAGATCATCACATATTGGAAACGTTGGAGATTTGGTAAGAGCTACTAATAGTTCTGAACCATTAATTATAAACGATTTTACTTATGATATTAATGCTCCAAAACAAGAGACGCAACATCATTTAGCGAAATTGAAAGGATATAATAGATTTAAACATCTAGGTAAATTGAATGTTCAATATTCTTTTCAATATAATAATAGGAAAGAATTTGATATAAGAAGAGGTGACGATCGAGACAAGGCGAGCTTAGACTTAGAGTTAGTAACACACAGTTTAGAAAGTAATTTTTTATTTGACTCTAATGATAATTTTACAAAGAATATTGGGTTTCAGTATACGCACCAGATTAATACACCTAATCCCGAAACAGGTATCCGAAGATTGATACCAGACTACAATAAAACTTCAGCAGGATTTTTTGCCATTACCAAATTTAAAATTTTAGAAAATCTGACTGCAGATGCAGGAGTACGATATGATTTTGTAAATATTGACGCTAAGAAATTTTATAGAAAAGATTTTTGGGATGAACGTGGATATAATACTGAGTTTGCAGGTCTTATTATTGAAGACGAAGGTGATCAATGGTTAACTAACCCTAATTTTGATTATCATAGTGTTTCTGCATCAGCAGGAATTAATTATTCTTATAATGATGGAAATGCTCTTCTAGCGAATGTTTCTTTTGCTAATAGGGCTCCAAATCCTGTGGAGTTATTTAGTGATGGATTGCACCATAGTGCCGCTATCATAGAATTAGGGGATTTACGTTTTGATCAGGAAAAAGCTTTAAAATTTTCTGTGAGTAGTACACACCAAGACTTATTTGGAATAGGTAGCGTAATCATATCTCCTTACCTAAGTAAAATACAAGATTTTATACTATTAGAACCCACAGGTTTAGAATTTACAATAAGAGGATCTTTCCCTGTTTGGGAATACAAACAAACGAACGCTTTACTCTATGGAGTAGATATAGATTATCAGATAGACATTACAGATAATTTTAGATTCAATACGGCATTCTCCTATATATATGGCCAGGATACTGTAGCGGATGAACCACTAATCAATATGCCAGCTCCTAATTTTAGATCAGAATTAATGTACGAAAAGGAGTATTGGAATATTAAACTAAGAAATACATCGGTTTTGGAACAAACCAGATTCCCTGATAACAATTTTGATACAGACTTTATTGAAAATGGAGTAGAACAAACTGCTTTGGTGGATGTTTCTACGCCACCTTCTGGATATAGTATTTTTGATATATCAGGAGCATATATGTTTGACATATGGAATCCAAAAGATCTAACAGTCGGCTTGAGCATTACTAATATGTTAAATACAAATTATAGAGATTACTTAAATAGACAACGGTACTATGCAGATAATGTTGGTAGGAACTTTACACTTAACTTAAATTTTAAATTTTAAAACAATGAGAACAGCAATTAGCAAATTAACAGTATTATTTTTATTCGCTATCGGATTATCGGCTTGCAGTAGTGATGACGATAATCCAACGGTGATTAATGAAGAAGAAACCATTACAACGGTAAGGTTAACGGTTTTAGAGTCAGGTGCTACAACTCCAGAAGTATATACCTGGACAGAAAGTGATCAGGAGGCAATTATGCTATCCGCAAATACCTCTTACAATTTTAAAATACAGTTTCTTGACGAATCAGATCCTAATGATATAGAAGACATTACTGCAGAAGTAATTGCAGAAAGAGATGAGCATTTTGTTTTTTACGAAACGACAGTTAGCGGTTTAACATTTACCAATGCATCTGATGATACCATAGATTCTGATAATATCGGAATTAATATTTCCACAGACTGGTCATCTTCAGGCACTACGGCAGGAATCTTAACAGCCTTTTTAATTCACGAACCTACAAGCAAAACAGGAGATTCTAGAGATGATTTCGGTGGAGAAACTGATATTGAAGTAACTTTCAGTGTGACTGTACAGTAAAACACCGTAACTAAAAATATAACAGTAAGTTGGGTTTGTTTATATAAACAAACATTTTTTTCAGGACAAGGCTCTTGAGAAGTAGTTACCTCAGGAGTCTTGTTTTTTAATTGTAAAAAATTAAAATCAGTAAAATTGAAACAATTTAAATTATAGTATAATAATAAGTTGAGTTTGTGTATTTTATTATTAGTACCGATTTGTTTCAATCAAACCCTTGAGGTATTTACCTTGAGGGTTGTTTTTTACTATTAGATTTTAACCATAATATTAATAATTAGGCACGAACTTTGATTAATTCTTATTAGATAATTATGCTCTTATTTATTTTTTGGATAAAAACAACTAATAATATGGTAACAAATTACTGAGAAAAGACACTAATATATAGTAAACACTGATTTCTAGTGATTTAATCTCAACAATTTTAATGAGATATTATGGCATCGTTAAATGTATATTACCACTCAAAATTGATAATGAAATTTGAAGATTAGACCTTATATTCGCGGCGTAAAAACCTAATCAAAAAAAACAGCAAAATTGAAACAATCATAATTATGTATAAGTTGAGTTTGTGTTAAATATTATAATTTAGTTTCAATTCAGACCCTCAGGAGTAGTTAACCTGAGGGTTGTTTTTTTTAGCCTGTTTCTTCATTACGTCATAAATCCTTTTTCGAATTTAATATATCCGTTAAAAAGATGTCTTAACATAGACTATGACTAACTTTTCGTTTTTAAATGGTAAATTTAAATCAGAAATGATACAATATTCGTTTAATTGCCAAATACCCTATCTACTTCATAATACTATTTTTAAAACTATGGTATAGTAGATTGGATTTTTATCATAGCAACTTTTACGAAAACTTATCATATAGTTTTCGTTCATATACAATGCAAATTGATTGTAACCACAATAGTTTTTATGATTTTTATGGCCGAATAACTAAAGTACTACATGTATTATATAGGTTTTGACATAGGAAGTTCATCTGTGAAAGCAGCATTAATCAATGCTGAAAGTGGTAAAAGTATTGCTTCAATACATGAACCAAAAAAAGAGATGGAAATTATCTCGGTAAATAAAGATTGGGCAGAACAGAACCCGGATTTCTGGTGGGATAATGTTTGTATAGCCAGTAAACGATTGTTAAGAGAAAATGCTGTTTCTCCAGACTCAATTCTGGGGATAGGAATATCATATCAAATGCATGGTCTTGTTTTGGTAGATATCAATGGAAATATATTAAGAAATGCAATTATTTGGTGCGATAGCAGAGCAGTCAGTATCGGAAACAAGGCCTTTAAAGAATTAGGAGAAGAAAAGTGTAAGAACCATCTTCTTAACTCTCCTGCAAATTTTACAGCCTCCAAATTAAAGTGGGTAAGGGATAATGAACCAGATATCTACAGTAAGATTCATAAATTTATGTTGCCAGGGGATTATATTGCTTATAAGTTTTCTGGTAGTATCAATACAACGAAATCAGGATTGTCTGAAGGGATTTTATGGGATTATAAAAAACAAGAACCTGCCACATGGGTATTAGAACATTATGATATCGATACAAGCCTTATTCCAAATATCGTTGACACCTTTTCTAACCAAGGAGAACTTCATGGGAAAGGAGCTGAAGAAAGTGGTTTAAAAATAGGAACTCCTATTTTTTATCGGTCAGGAGATCAGCCGAATAATGCACTCTCATTAAATGTCTTTAATCCTGGAGAAGTCGCACTAACAGGCGGTACTTCTGGTGTAATTTATGCAGTAACGGATAATCTATCCGGAAAAGAACCAGTGAAGTATAATAACTTTGTTCACGTTAATTATAGCAAAGAAAAACCAATAATCGGCAAACTATTATGTATTAATGGATCTGGTATTCAGTATCGATGGTTAAAAGACAACCTTACTTCAGAAATGAATTCGTATGAAGCAATGAATACCCTTGCTTCAAAAGTTCCGGTAGGGGCGAACGACCTACAAGTAATACCGTTTGGTAATGGCGCCGAGAGAATGTTTGAAAATAAAACAATCGGAACTCAAATATGTAATATCAACTTAAACAAACATACCCAATCTCACATATATAGAGCAGCCCTAGAGGGAATCGCATTTTCCTTTGTATACGGTATGGAGATATTAAAAAAAAACGGCGCAAACATACAAGTGTTAAGAGCTGGGAACGACAATTTATTCCGATCCGAACTATTTTCTAGTACTATATCTACACTAATTGATCAGGAAATTGAAATCTATAATACCACCGGTGCGGTTGGGGCGGCAAGAGCTGCAGGATGGACACAAGGTAGGTTTAAGGATATTGGACGAATGATAATGGAAAATGATAAAGTGATGACATATAATCCACTACCAAATAAGGATGACTACAAGAAGGCATATCAAAAGTGGAAAAACGAACTTAATAGAATTTTAATAGATAAAAAATGATGGTACTAGGAAACCAAGAATACTTTAAAGGAATAGGTAAAATTAAATTTGAAGGTAAAAAGTCGGACAACCCGTTAGCTTTTAAATATTATGATCCAGAAAAGCTTGTTGCCGGAAAAACGTTAAGAGAGCATTTTAAATTTGCTATTGCATATTGGCATACCTTCTGCGGTCAAGGTGCTGATCCGTTTGGTTGGGGAACCCAAAACTTTGCCTGGGACAAATCTTCAGATCCAATTCAGGCAGCCAAAGATAAAGCAGACGCAGCATTCGAGTTTATTAGCAAAATGGGGTTTGATTACTTCTGTTTTCATGATTTTGACCTAGTACAAGAAGGACCAACACTATTAGAGTCAGAGAAAAGGTTAGCAACAATTGTCGATTATGTAAAAGACAAAAAAAAGGAATCTGGAATTAAGTTGTTATGGGGGACCTCAAATTGCTTCTCTAATCCAAGATATATGAATGGTGCTGCTACCAACCCTGATTTTAATGTGTTAGCCAGAGCAGGGGCACAAGTTAAATTAGCACTAGATGCTACGATGGCACTAGATGGAGAAAATTACGTGTTTTGGGGCGGTCGAGAAGGGTATATGTCATTGCTTAACACGGATATGAAGAGAGAATTAAATCATTTGGCTCAGTTTTTAACAATGGCTAGAGATTATGCAAGAACACAAGGGTTTAAAGGAACATTTTTTATAGAACCGAAACCAATGGAACCCACAAAGCATCAGTATGATTTTGATACGGCTACTGCTATAGGATTTTTACGAGAATATGGTTTGGAAAAAGATTTTAAAATCAATATTGAAGTAAATCACGCAACACTAGCACAGCATACATTTCAGCATGAATTAGAGGTGGCTGCAGGCGCCGGAATGTTAGGAAGTATAGATGCAAATAGAGGAGATTATCAAAATGGATGGGATACAGATCAATTTCCTAATAATATTTTAGAAGTCACAGAAGCCATGTTAGTTTTTCTTAACGCAGGAGGGCTTCAGGGAGGAGGCGTTAATTTTGATGCAAAAATAAGAAGAAATTCTACCGACATAGAAGATGTGTTTTTAGCTCATATCGGAGGTGCAGATGTTTTTGCAAGGGCTTTAATAACAGCGGATAAAATTATTACATCATCTCCATATAAGATGTTGAGAAAAGATAGATATAGCTCATTTGATAAAGGAAAAGGGAAAGAATTTGAAAATGGAGCATTACAATTAAAAGACTTATACGAAATAGCATCAGAAAACGGTGAGCTTTCCTTGCAAAGTGGAAAACAGGAGTTATTTGAGAATATTGTTAACCAATATATTTAATCGCCTTACAGATCATTCTAGCACGATCAAATAACACGGTTTTCAA
This sequence comes from Aquimarina ulvae, assembly GCF_053613295.3. NCBI lineage: Bacteria > Pseudomonadati > Bacteroidota > Flavobacteriia > Flavobacteriales > Flavobacteriaceae > Aquimarina > Aquimarina ulvae. Next base: position 618,622 of record NZ_JBSIBP030000002.1, on the reverse strand, counting down.
AAATACTATTTGTGATAAAAAACACCCAAAATGATTGATAAATATGAACATACCGATTGTGTTGCTGTTGTGCTTAGAAATTATAAGGGGACTACATTAACAGTAACCAATTTTGGAGCATCTGTCGTAAGCTTGGAGATGCTTGATAAAAGAGGAGCATTTGTTAATGTTATAGTTGGTTTGGATACTATTGAAACATATAGAGAAATCGCATATCATCCAAGTGCCAAATTCTTGGGTGCTTCGATAGGAAGATACGCAGGTAGGATTAGTAAAGGAAGCTTTGATCTCAATGATCAAAATTATCCGGTGTATCAAAAAAACGGAGTTCATTTACACGGGGGATTAGAAGGATTTGATAAAAAAATTTGGAGAGTTGACTCTATTAATGAAGACACAAATACTGTTGTTTTTTCGTATAACAGCAAGCATAAGGAAGAAGGGTATCCAGGAAATTTAGAAGTAAAAGCGATTTATGAGTTGTCGGAAGACAATGCCCTAACAATTACCTACAAAGCTATTTCAGATCAAAACACCTTTGTTAATCTTACCAATCACAGTTATTTCAACCTTAATGGTTCTGGCAGTATTTTGGATCATAAATTATTCTTGGATTGCTCAGGATATTTAGAAGTTGATACGAAAAAATTACCGACAGGAAAGATAAATTCAGTGACAGCAACCGCATATGATTTCTTAAACTCTAAAAGTTTACAATCTTTATCAAGCTTTGGTCTTATAGACGATACGCTAATTTATAATACTAAAAATGGAAAGGCCGTGGATAGTATCAGAGCTAAACTAGTGGCGCCAACTAGTGGTTTACAGATGGAAATAAAAACAAATCAACCTGCAGTAGTCATATATACTCCAGAATATTTCCCAAACTGGGGTTTTAAAAATCAGGTTAGATATGATCGTTTTCCTGGTATTTGTTTTGAAAACCAGAATTACCCCGACGCGCCTCATCATAATCATTTTCCGCCTTCTTTACTAAAAGCAGGAGGAGCATATGAGAATAAAAGTGTTTTTCAGTTTTCAACTATTTAAAAATTGGTAAAATTATAACCCCCTTTCTCCTGCCCTACTATTGAAGACGCCTTGTAGATTCTCTTTCAATCAGGTTCGTTTTTATTACTTTAGTCGTATAAGAGGTTTCTATGTTTTCATGTTCAATCTTATCAATTAGAATTTTTGCTGCAGCTTCTCCCATATATATACTATGTTGACTTACTGTAGTAATAGAAGGTGTTACATGACGAGGAAGGACACCATTAGTGAAGCCTATTATAGAAACATCCTGTGGTACCCGATACCCTTTAGATAAAACCAATTTTAAGGTGCTGATAGCAGAATCTTCTTCAAGACATAATATAGCATCAACTTTTTTTGTATCGAGCACTATTTTTAGCAAAGTATTGATGTCATTAAATTCATCTACCTTCAGTATCAAGTCTTCGTCAATTAATATACCCGCTTCTGTTAGGGCTTTTTTATAACCTTTTAGCCTTAATTTGCCTACACTAAGTTGATGTATGTTAGAAACAATAGCAATATTTTTACAACCTGTTTTAATGAAATAATTGATGGCATTAAATGCACCTTCCTCGTCATTTACAATAACTTTATCACATTCTATCTCATCAGTAATCCTGTCAATCATAATGATTGGAATACCTTGACTGATAGCGTTCTGAAAATGACTAAAATCTTTTTTAATTTGTGTCTCTTCAGCAATTGATAAAATGAATCCATCTAAATCAGCATTTTTTAGCAGTTCCATGGCAGTTACTTCTTTTTCACGAGATTCATTAGATATACACGTTATAATGTTATATCCTTTTTCTGTTGCTATCTTTTCGATACCAACAAAAACCTTGGTAAAGAAATGATTAAGCATATTGGGAATAATAACTCCTATCGTTTTGGTGTTTTTATGTTTTTGGTTCGAATAAACACTATGATGAGACTTATATTGGAGTTCTTTAGCATATTCCTGAATCATAGATTTGGTGCTTTTGCTAATTTCATAACTATCATTAAGCGCTTTCGAAACAGTCGCAATGGAAACATTGAATTTTTTTGCAATGTCTTTTAATGTTATTTTCTTTTTTTTCATACCAAGTAGTAAAGACAGTTTTGATTAAATAAAAATTAATCTCGCCGTATTTTGAGAAATAAAAATTTTGTATGCGGTTTTAATGAGTTATTTGTAAAAAACAAGTAAATATATCTTCCTTGTAAAGTAATCTTAATATTTTAATCTGCAAGGCCATAAAATTCTAATTGCAACAAAATTTGTAAAGATTGCTTCAAATATTTTAGCACTGATTTTTTTTGAGATAGCAAGGAATAGATGTGTACCTCATTTTCCTAAGATTATTCTAAAAGAATAAGATTCTTAAAAAGAAGAACATTTAAAAACTGCATAACATCACAAATACTTTGCTGATTTTTAGTCAGTTATATACCTACGAAACTTTTCGTAGAATCTTACTTAAAAAGCTTAAAATTAACGACTGTTTTGTTTTAGAGTTATAATTTTGAGCTTAACACAAATTTTTAACATAATTTATTGAGTATTCATAATCAAATATTATTGTTAATAATTGACAATGAATTTTGGAATTATTCTAACTAAACACACGTAATTATGAGAACATTAGTAAGCATTTCAGTATTTTGTTTATTTTTATTTACAAGCTGCTCCGATGATCTGAATTCTGACAATCTTCCACAAACGTTAGAGCTCGAACAAAAATCAATAGATAGTAACGGTTATATTAGTGACAACCGAACCGATGGAACGAACAAGAGTTATTTTTGGACCATTTATAAAGAAGGAGGATGGGGTAAATTGACATTTCCTTATGCTAACCAATATGGCGGTAACTTCGAGATCGAATACAAAAACAACAAAGATATTGTTGGCGGTAAGGGATGGTCAACGGGAAATGGAAGAAGAATAAACTACAACATCGGATTGCTTCAGGGGTCTTATAATTTTGTGGGTGTATATGGTTGGACAAGAACGCCTCTTATAGAATATTATGTGGTAGAAAGAGGGAGTATTACTGGTCAAAATCAAAATAATGATTATAGGGTTAACGGAAAGAATTACAAATTTAAAAAACAATTGAGATCTAACGCCCCTTCTATTTTAGGTACTAGAACATTTTACCAGTACATCAGTGAACATGGCAATGCTTCAACCGGTTCTAATCAACAAATTTATATGCAGGCACATATTAATCATTGGAATAAGTATGGAGGACATAGACCTGAATGGAATAATCTAAGAAATTTTGATTATCAGGTTTTCGGTATTGAATCCTATACCGGTAATTGGGGAAAAATGAATGCAACTGTATGGTAAATGATATAGACAGAACAAATACTTATAAGGCCGAATTAATGTATCGGCCTTATGTTTTTACTGAATTTATTGAGCATTGCAGATCGTGGATCGAAAGGAGCATTAAATTTTGATTTAGTAATGAAAAGAATGTTGTTTTATATTTTTTCTGGATTCTTAATTATTTGTTACTCCTGTGCTAAAGAAGAAACGAAAAAAGTTATCAATGATAATCTAGTACTCATCAAAGGAGGAACTTTTGTAAATAAGCAATCCAAACTATATGGGAAAAATGCTTATGTAAAGGATTTTTATATAGCTAAAAATGAAGTTACGCAGAAACAATGGGTACGGATTATGGGAAGTAATCCATCCAGATTTAAAGGGGATAATTTACCCGTTGAGATGGTAAGCTGGTATGATTGCGTAGAGTTTTGTATCAAAAAAAGCATCAAAGATGGTTTGATACCGTATTATAAAATGTATAAAGATTCTATCGATGAGTTTAATAATGCTGAGTTTGATAGTATCAAATGGCTAGTTATGAGAAATCCCAAAGCAAATGGCTATCGTTTACCCACAGAGATCGAATGGGAGTATGTGGCAGGAGGTGGTCAGTCAAGCAATAGTCATTCTTATAGCGGAAGTAATACTATTGATGAAATAGCTTGGTACTGGAGAAATAGTGGAGATACTATTTTAAAGGAGCGATGGGATTATAGTCTCTTAGAAAAAAATAAATGTAGAACAAACTCCGTATGTACTAAAAAACCCAATGAACTTGGTATATATGATCTCACAGGAAATGTTAGAGAGTGGTGTGATGATTGGTATGAAGATGAAGGGATACCTCGTGGACATTTTCGTTCACAAAGAGGTGGTGGATGGATAGGTCTCGAAATATATTGTAAAAATAATGATAGAGCTTATTTTGAAGCTAGCGGTGTTGGTCCTGATCAAGGGTTTCGTATTTGCCGAAACAAAAGTTAATTTCCTAATTGCTAGTCAGTAGTAAATAAAGATAAAATAATAAGTTCTATGCGACTGCTTTACCACTATATAACTAAGTTATACAACACAAAGAAAATACTTTTGTTATTAAAGAGCTAGCCTTCATTATGCATCAAAATTTATAGGATTCGCTTCAAATTTTCCATTTAATTGAGGCACCAGGTAATAGTTTTGATTTTAATAAAATTTTAAGTAAAAATAAAGCAATTTGTTAAACTGTATTTAAGAAAATTATTGATCATACAACGGGCAATTCGAATGGTCTAATACAAGTTGATAAAAAAGTAGTCATTTAGCATCAGATAATCGGAAGTAAAGAATTAACGCGAATCATATAAATAACCAAAGCAATTTATGGAATCAGTCTTAGAACAATTAGATTGGGTAGTACTAGGTGTTTACTTTTTAGCACTTATTGGAGTAGCAGTATGGGTAATTTTACAAAAAAATAAAGATACAGCAGATTATTTTTTAGCAGGGCGTAATGTAGGCTGGTTTGTTATAGGAGCATCTATATTTGCATCTAATATAGGATCCGAGCATGTAGTAGGATTGGCAGGTACCGGAGCAGAATCAGGAATGCCCATGGCTCATTATGAATTACACGCTTGGATTGTATTGTTGTTAGGGTGGTTGTTTTTGCCATTTTATATGAGAAGTAAGGTGTTTACGATGCCAGAGTTTTTAGAAAAAAGATTTGACAGCAAATCACGATGGTTTTTATCTGTTTTCTCATTGGCGGGATATGTTATCACAAAGGTTTCTGTAACGATATACGCAGGAGGGATTGTTGTTTCAGAATTATTGGGCATACCTTTTTGGTATGGGGCTATAGGGATTGTTATTTTTACTGGGGCATATACCATTGTAGGTGGTATGAAGGCCGTGATCTATACAGAAACTTTGCAGACGGTTGTATTGATTTTGGGGTCTATCATTATTACGTATCTAGGTTTGCAAGAAGTAGGTGGTTGGGAAAACTTAAAGGCTACGGCAGGATCTGATCATTTTAATATGTGGAGACCAATGTCTGACCCAGAGTTTCCTTGGACAGGTTTACTGTTTGGCGGAACTATCGTTGGTGTCTGGTATTGGTGTACGGATCAGTATATTGTTCAGCGCACATTAGCAGCAAACAATATAAAAATAGGAAGACGTGGAGCTATTTTTGGAGCATACCTTAAGATATTACCAATTTTTATTTTTTTGATCCCAGGGATTATAGCTTTTGCTTTAGCAAAACAAGGAGTTTTGTCTTATGAGAAAGCAGATGAGGTATTTCCTGTTTTAGTAAAGACGTTATTGCCAACAGGGCTTAAAGGATTAGTCGCGGGTGGTCTAATGGCTGCATTAATGAGCTCCTTGGCATCCGTGTTTAATTCTTGTTCAACCATATTTACGATAGATATATATAAAAAATTAAAACCAAACACACCAGAAAAAAAATTGTTAAATATTGGTAGAGTAGCAACAGCACTAGTGGTTGTTTTAGGAATCATATGGATTCCTATAATGGATAAAATAGGAGGAGGAGTTTTATATAAATATTTGCAAAGTGTGCAATCATACATAGCACCCCCAATTACAGCTGTGTTTATTTTAGGAATCATTTGGAAAAGAGTAAACTCAAAAGCAGCAATCGTCACATTGTTTTCTGGTCTCTTGGTAGCGGCATTAAGAATAACCTCAGAAATCACAAAAGATAGTTTAACAGGTTTTGCTTATGAGTTTGCAACCATCAACTTTGCCCATATGGCTATCTTTATGTTTGTATTTTCTGTGATTGTTTGTGTGGTTACTAGTTTGGTTACCACAGCACCAGATTATGCCACAATCAAAGGTCTCGCATTTGGAACATTATCATTAGAACAAAAACAAGAAACGAAGAACAGTTATACACTAATTGACATTGTTTTATCAGTATTATTAGTGATCGTTGTGGTTATTGTCTTAACATATTTTACAGGGTGATAGTGTGCTAGTGTAAATCTTGCTTCTTATATTTATAGGGTTAATGAGGGTCAGTGGACCGTAACTAAAGATACTGCCTTTTATTATTAAGTAAAGGAATAAAAGCTTATGAATATAAAAAAAGTTATAGCATGCATGCTGTTCTGCTGCTATTATTTAAGCCATCTTTGGACACAAGAGATGACTAATGATTTCAATTTTGTAAATATAGAAGATGGTATTTCTAAAATAGCTGTTCCAGTAATTATTCAGGATCACGATGGTTTTATTTGGATAGGAACTAATGGAGCAGGTTTACATAGGTACGACGGAATTGAATATAAATCGTATAAGCATATATTAAGAGACACTACTTCATTAAGCAGTAGCTCTGTTTTCTGCTCATTTCTTGATAAAAAGAATAGACTTTGGGTTGGTACAGAAAATGGACTCGACCTTTATGATCGAGAATTGGATCGATTTAAAAGAATTGATATTGTTTCTCAACTAAAACACTATGATCAACCAGATATTACCGTAAATAGTATCATCGAGGATGGCACTGGAGATATTTTTATCGGCACATACGGAATAGGTCTTCTTAAGGTAGATTCAGAAACCTACAGTATAGAAGAGATCACTAATGTCGATACTAATGGTAACCGAACTTCGATAGATGTCCTCGATCTAAAATTAAACTCTGAAGGAAGAATATATGCAGCAACCAACTATGGGTTGAAAATATATGACCCTAATACAAATATATTAAGTCCTGCAGTTTTTGCAACAGAAAAAGGCCTGCAATCAGTACATACGCCAATTATAACTTTATTGATTGATAATAATAATAGTTTGTGGTTAGGAAGTACATCCAATGGAATATATAAAATTGACAAAGAAGTTAATGAAACCTTCAGTATTCAAAACTTTCCATTCACAACCAAGAGAATCTTTTCAATGATTTCTAATGCAGATGGATCTATACTCTTCGGTACAGAAAATGATGGTTTGTTTCATATTAAAGCAAATGGCGAACTTATAAAAAATTATCTTTTTGATAAAAACAATAAAAAAAGTATTCGATCAAATTCCATATGGTCTCTGTTTATGGATGATAATGAAAGGATATGGATAGGGTATTATAATAAAGGTATAGCGGTTTACGATAAGTTATATGATAAATTTAAAAATATTGAAAGTCTGGCCAGTAACCCCAATTCTTTAGAAGCAGGTTCTGTTACCGGCATTGTCCAAGATAAATCAGGCTTATTGTGGATTAGTACTGACGGAGGCGGAATAGATGTCTATGATCCGAACAATCATAAATTTATTCATATTAATAAAAAGAATACTAAAGATTTTTCAAATCTTACAGCATACGATATTCAAACGATTTTTATAGACAGCAAGGAAAACATTTGGGCCGGAAGCTGGAATGGTGGTGTTTTTTTGCTGAAAAAGGGAACAAAAAGATTCATTAATTATACGATAGAAAATACTGATGGTGAATTAGCTTCAAATAGTATATCAAGTTTTGCAGAGGATGCTGATGGTACTATTTGGATAGGGACATTTTTTAGCGGAGTCGTATCATATAATCCGTCAAAAGATAAATTTACTCACCATAAGTCCGAAGAGTTTTCTAGATTCAGCATTCATAACAGCGATGTCAGAAAGATTTTAATAGATTCTGAGAATAACCTATGGATAGGTTCTGCCAATGGATTGTATAAAGTAAGTAAGAAGAATAATGGTCAATTCTCTGTCATATTATTGAGAGAGAAAATGAACAGTATATATCAGAACCAAACCAATACAAATCATATACTTTCGATCTACGAAAGTGCAGATAAATCTATCTGGATTGGTACAAAAGGCGGAGGCTTATGTAGATACAATCCAGATACCTATAGCTTTGTTTGGTTCAATGAACTATATGAATTAGAAGATGTAAATGTATCAGCAATTATTGAAGACGAATCTCATAATATTTGGACAAGTGGGAATGCGGGGATTCATAAATTGGATCTTAAAAAAGGAATGGTCAAGGACTATAATATGAATGACGGCTTATTGTCAAATGACTTTAATTTTAATGCGGTATTTCGAGATAAAAAAGGAACGATATATTTCGGCAACTATGAAGGGATAGATTATTTTAACCCAAAAAATATAAAGACAAATAATAGCGCTACTAACTTATATCTGAGTGACTTTAAGTTGTTTAACAAAAAGGTATACCCCAATGAAGAAGGATCTCCTTTAAATAAAGTTATCTCAGAAACGGATAGTATTTCTTTGAATAATGAACAAACGGTCTTTACAATTGAATATACAGGTATCAATTATACCCGTCCAGAAAAAAATCAGTATGCCTATTATTTAGAAGGGTTAGAAGACTCTTGGAATTACGTAGAAAATACAAGAAGCGCCACTTACACCAATCTGGATCCCGGAAACTATACGTTTAAATTAAAAGTAGCCAATAATGATAGTAAATGGAACGAGACACCACTACATCTGCATATAAAAATTTTACCGCCCTGGTGGAAAACTAATTGGGCAATACTATCCTATGTTTTATTGTTTCTACTCGGTATTTATCTTCTAAACAAAATAACACAAAGTAGAATTAAAGAAAAACAACTAATAAAGTACGAAAGAGAACAAAGAACTCAAGAAGAAGCACTTCATAATAAAAAACTCCAGTTTTTTACCAACATATCTCATGAATTTAGAACTCCACTAACACTGATTATTAATCCTCTTGAAGACATACTGAAGAATGAGGGGTTAAACTTGCCAAAGGAAGTACACGAAAAACATTTAGTAATTCATAAAAATACCGATAGACTCTACAGGTTAATTAATGAGTTAATGGATTATAGAAAGCTTGAACTTAATAAATTAAATGTAAAAGTCAGAGAACTTGATATTGTCACCTTTGTTCGGGATGTAGTCAGCCATTTTATTCTGGAGGCTTCCAATAAAAAAATAGACCTTACAATAAACCATGATATTCCCGAACTAAAGGTATGGGTGGATATCGGGATGTTGGAGAAAATTATTTTTAATTTATTGTCCAATGCATTTAAAGTTACCCCCGAAGGAGGAAAAATTACCATTTCAATAAAAAAAGCCAAACAATCTCTTATCGAAGGTAAAAATGCTTTGTCTGAATCCTTTGAGATTAGTGTTTCTGATACAGGTCCTGGTCTTATGAAAGAACAATTGGATAAGATTTTTGAGCGATTTTATCAAGTAGACAATCTGAATAAGTGGTACTATGGCGGAACAGGAATCGGTTTGGAAGTTGTGAGAAGTTTTGTAGAACTACACCAAGGAAAAGTAAAAGTTGATAGCGTAGTTGATAAAGGCACAACATTTTCAGTGATATTACCATTGGGGAACGAACATTTTACCGAAAATGAGATTATGGTAAACAATAAAGACTCAGACATCCTTTTGAAAACAAAGTTTATAGGAAATGTTCACAATCAAAGTCTGGAAGATCAAATTGAAGAGGAACATAAAACCAATAGGTTATTAATTGTTGAAGACAATACAGAGTTACGAAACTATTTAAAAAAGGAATTAAGTAATAATTACAAAGTTTTTGAAGCCAAAAATGGTAGCGAAGGTCTTGAATTTGCCAAAAAAGAAGTGCCGGATATCATTATTACTGATGTAATGATGCCGGAAATGGATGGTTTTGAATTCTGCTCCAAGATTAAAAACGATATAAAAACTAGTCACATTCCAATTTTAATGCTTACTGCAAAAACGATGGCAGACGATCGAATAAAGGGAATCGAATCTGGAGCAGATGTGTATCTAAATAAGCCTTTTGATATGAGAGTGTTAAAATCCTATTTAACACAGATGCTTACCATAAGACAAATAGTATTCAATAAATATTTCAGTGATATTAGCGATGCGCGAATCAATGAGAATAATACATCGCTGGATAAAGAATTTATCCAAAAAGTACTGAATCATATTTATGAGAATTTGAGCGATCCAGATTTAAGTGTCGAATCATTATCCTCAGAACTACATCTTAGCAGAAGTCAATTTTATAGAAAAATAAAGACACTTACAGGACAAACAGCCAATCAATTCTTGAGGAACATAAGGTTGCAAAAAGCGAAAGAAATTTTAGAAACCGGAGCTACCAATATTAGTGAAGTCTGTTATAAGGTTGGGTTTTCTTCTCCATCCTATTTTACAAAGTGTTTTAAAACAAATTTTGGGATATTACCCACAGAGGTAACTACCAATGACTTTTAAGGTTTTTCATAAGCGAATTTTGAAGTGAGTTGAGTTTCCATAGTAGAATGAATTTTTACGCATTAATTTAACTTTCTAATGGCAAGTTGAAGATTACTTTATACCGCCAACAAATCTTTGTAACAACCGAAATACAATCAAGTAGTGAATAAGGTTGTGTATGTTTACTAAATTAAGACATTTTCAATTTACCATAGCAATAATTGCAGAAGTACTTGTAAAAGAAATCATTATATGCAAATATCATAATTGTATCATTTAATAGTCAAATTCGACTACCATTATTGTCGCTTCGACTGCCTAATATGTTGCAAAACCCCCGTATTTAGAGCCTATGCAACAAATATTCTATTATCTGCTTCATTCGTTGCATTCTTTTTTTAACCCTTCACATAAATTGTTAAAAAATTGTGAATTATCAATACGATATGAAAAAGCAATATTCAAAAATAAAGATTTTGGGAGAGCTATTTTTAATTATAATAGTACTTGGATTATTTGTTTTTATAATCGATTTGATATCATAAAAAGAACCTGCCTTAACTTATAATAATGATAAGAAAAGAATATATAAAATCAATAAAAAAACTTTTTAGAGTTAACCATTTCATAATCATTTCAATTATTCTACAATTAAATATTGGATGTACAAAAAAAAATGAAACTCCATATAAATTTAAGAATCCAGAACTGACCATTAGTGAGAGAACAAAGGATTTGATAAGTCATATGACACTTTCCGAAAAGGTATCACAAATGCGATATGATGCACCGGCAATTGAACGTTTAGGAATTCCAGCTTACAATTGGTGGAATGAATGCCTACATGGTGTAGCAAGAGCAGGAGAAGCTACTGTATTTCCGCAGGCTATTGGAATGGGTGCCACTTGGAATGCGCCATTATTATTTGATGTGGGGACAGTAATCTCTGATGAAGCAAGAGCAAAGCATCATCGTTTTATTAAGGAAAATAAAAGAGGAATATACCAGGGGCTCACTTTTTGGACTCCTAATATCAATATTTTTAGAGATCCCAGATGGGGAAGAGGTCAGGAAACGTACGGCGAAGATCCATATCTAACAGGAAGAATGGGAGTCAATTTTATAAAAGGATTACAAGGAGATGACCCTAAATATCTGAAAGTGGTTGCTACGGCGAAGCATTTTGCAGTACATAGCGGACCAGAAAAATCAAGACACGAAGACAATTATCACACATCAGATAAAGACTTAAGAGAGACATATTTACCAGCGTTTGAAGCTGCCATTAAAGAAGCTAATGTGCAATCTGTGATGTGTGCATACAATCGATATAGAGATGAAGCTTGTTGTGGAAGTAATTTATTGCTAAATAATATACTTCGAAAAGAGTGGGGGTTTGATGGTTATGTGGTTTCGGATTGTTGGGCAATCAACGATTTTTGGGAACCAAATAAGCATGAATTAGTCGAAACCCCTGCTGAGGCTTCAGCTTTGGCAGTCGATAGAGGTACTGATCTAAATTGTGGAGATGTTTTTGATCCAAATCTTAGTGATGCTGTTCTTAAAGGATTAGTAGATGAAGCCAAAGTTGATCAGGCATTATCCAGATTGATGGAAGCTAGATTTAAACTGGGTATGTTTGATCCTGAAGAAATGGTATCCTGGTCTAAAATACCATATGATGTCGTATGTAGCGACAAACATTATAAGTTATCTGAGAAAACAGCCAGAGAATCTATGGTTTTGTTAAAGAATGAAGGCAAGTTACTTCCTTTAAAAAAAGACTTGAAATCTATTGCAGTGATAGGGCCTAATGCAAATGCAAAACAGGTTTTATTAGGAAATTATCATGGAACTCCGCTTAATAATAGTACACCGCTAAAAGCAATCAAAGAAAAATTACCAAATACCAAAATACATTATGCTAAAGGGAGTCATATAGCAAAAGGATGGCCCTTATTACAGCCAATACCCGCTTCTGTATTGCGAAATGGGGATCAGATAGGTTTAAAAGGGGAATATTTTGATAATAAAGAGTGGAAAGGGGCACCAAAAGTAACCAGAATTGATAGTGTGGTTGATTTTATATGGGTTTCTAAAATGCCATTCAAAAATGCTACTTCAGATAATTTTTCCGTTAAGTGGATCGGAAAAATCGTTCCAGAAGAAAGTGGAGCTTATCGTATTGGTTTACGAGCTAGCAGTGCAGGTAAACTTTATGTAAATGATTCTCTAAGAGTAGATTTTAAGGATGATCATGAACCAAAAATGAAATACCTGGATATGGCGCTGGAAGCAGGAAAACCATATGACATCAAAATAAAGTATTACAACTATCACACGGATCCACAGGCACAGCTGCTATGGTCAAAACTAGATGAAGATCTTTTATCACCCGCAATAGAAGCTGCTAAAAATTCAGAAATAGTAGTCCTTTGTTTAGGATTATCACCTGATATCGAAGGAGAAGAAATGCCAGTGGTTTTAGAAGGTTTTGATAAAGGTGATCGATCAGAAATCTCTTTACCGCAATCTCAGCTTACCTTACTAAAAGAAATACACGCTACAGGGAAACCAATAGTGTTGGTATTAATGAACGGAAGTGCCCTTGCTATTAATTGGGCAGATGATAACGTTCCTGCAATTCTTGAAGCCTGGTATCCTGGAGAGTTTGGAGGAAGAGCAATTGCCGATGTCCTGTTTGGAGATTATAATCCGGCTGGTAGATTGCCTGTTACATTTTATAAGTCTGTCGAAGATCTTCCAGAATTTAAATCCTATGATATGACGAATCGAACGTATAAATATTTTAAAGGAGAGCCGTTGTATCAATTTGGACACGGATTATCATATACCAGCTTTACCTATTCGGATCTCGAAATACCAGCATCTACAAAAATAAATGAAAATATTCCCATCTCAGTGCAAATTACTAATACCGGAGATGTTAAAGGAGATGAGGTTGTTCAACTTTATCTGGCCCATAATAAAAAACAAAATGAAGATAACCCCAGACACTCCTTAATTGGGTTTAAAAGAATCAATCTGGAAGTTGGAGAAACAAAAATAGTAAGCTTTACAGTGACGCCAAAGCAATATGCTGTAATTAATTCAGATGGAGAAGAACAAACCAGACCAGGAGAAGTCCAACTGTATGTAGGAGGGAAACAACCCAATCAAAAAGAAGGAATACATACTGGTGTTGAACAAATTTTAACTAAAACGATTACACTTAATTAATTGAATAAAATGATAAAAAAAAAGAAGCTTTAACTAATCAATATATCTAAATAGTTGTTGTAAGGGACAAACAAGGGATACTAACAAAAGGAAAACAAAGTTGCTATAGGCACTTTTTAACTAAACTACATAAAAACAATGTCATATGATAAGACTTAAACTCGCAATTATTGCATTTATTTTAATTGGGACACAGCATGTTTTTTCGCAAGAAAATAACGTAATTGGAACAGTCACAGACAATACTGGTTTACCGCTGCCTGGTGTAACAGTATTAGTAAAAGGCACAACAAATGGTGCTTTAACAGATTTTGATGGAAACTACATATTAGAAGGAGTAACGAAAGGAAACATTTTGGTATTTTCTTATGTTGGAATGCAAACTGTAGAAAAAATTGTTGATGGATCAGAGCGGATAGACGTTACGCTGATTCAGGAAGCGACAGATTTAGAACAGGTTGTGGTTATTGGATATGGACAAAGCAGAAAAAAAGATCTTACATCCGCTATATCAACAATCAGTGCGGATGTTTTAGAAAAACAAACCGTTACTAATATTGATCAGGGAATTCAGGGATTAGTATCAGGGGTTACCGTAACCAGAAGTTCTGGTAGACCAGGTGGGGCAGTATCGGTAAGGATACGTGGAACTACTTCGGTTACAGGGTCTAATGAACCATTGTATATCATAGATGGAGTAAATGTTCAAAATTCAGAAAGTGATTCTTTTAATTTTTCACGGTTCGGAGGAACCGGTGGACAAACTGCAATAAGCCCTCTTTCTGCGCTAAATCCTAATGACATAGAATCTATAACAATTCTAAAAGACGCCTCTGCAGCTGCTATTTATGGTGCACAATCGTCTAATGGAGTGGTATTGATTACCACAAAAAGAGGAAAAGCCGGGAAGGCCCAAATAAGCTATGAAACGTATGGAGGGATACAAACGGCACCTAAACACTTGGATATGATGAATCTCAGGGAGTTTGCGGCATATTCTAATGAAGTTAGGCAAAGTCCATCAACTAATTTACCTCCGGCTCCTCAGTTTGAAAATCCAAGCATTTTAGGGGAAGGTACAGATTGGCAAAGAGCTATTTTTAGAGCTGCACCTATCCAAAATCATCAATTATCAATTTCTGGAGGAAAAGAAAGCACTAAATTTTATGCTTCAGCCAATTATTTTGAACAGGAAGGGATTGTCATTAATTCTGGTCTAAGAAGATATGGGTTACGACTAAATCTCGATCATCAATACAATGATTGGATTAAATTTGGGCATAATATCAATATGAGTAGTTCGCTAGAAGAAATAGGTTTAAACGATTCTCGTAATGGAACTATTACAACTGCATTAAGGCAAACCCCAGATGTACCTGTTCGAAACCCGGATGGAACTTTTGGGTCTCCTCAAAATAATTTGGGAAATACAGGAGCACTTAATCCGGTGGCCGCTTCAGAAATAAGAAACAGCACGTTAGAACGGTTTAAAGTAAATGGGAATGTTTATCTAGATATAAAATTAGCAAACAACCTTAAGTTTAGATCGGATCTTGGGTATGATTATAATACCGCTAAGACAGAAAGTTTTTTTCCAACATTTGATTTTGGATCAATTTCGAATAATCTAAATTCTGCTTTTAAAGGTGCGAATGAGGGTTTATATTACCTATTCAAAAATTATTTGACATATAACCCACAGTTCGGAAATCATGGACTCGATATTTTATTAGGTAGTGAAGCACAAAGAGTAAAATTTCAGGGATTATCAGGACAGCGATCTAATTTTCCAAGTAATGATATTCCCGGTTTAAATACGGGTGATGCAGAAACATCGCTATCAGAATCTTTTGAAGGAGCACAGTCACTTCTCTCATATTTTGGTAGAATTAATTATAACTATGATTCTAAATATTTGTTTTCTGCTTCCCTAAGATATGATGGTTCTTCTAAGTTTGGACCTAACAATAGATGGGGACTATTTCCTTCGGTCTCTGCTGCTTGGGTAGTTAGTGACGAACCATTTATGGAAGGAATTTCAAGTGCTTGGAGTTATTTTAAGATTCGAGCAGGGTACGGTACCAGTGGAAACCAAGACATTAATAATTTTTTGTATTTGAGTTTTCTTAGAAATCAAAATACAGCGCTGGGGAGCGGATTTAGTTTAGCCAATTTTAATAACCCCAATGTTGCTTGGGAATCACTAATCTCTCCTAACTTAGGAGTTGAACTAGGTTTCATCGACAACAGTATTAGACTGGACGTTGATGTTTATAGAAAAACATCCAAAGATTTCTTAGCAACCAGACCTGTACCAGGGTTTTTAGGAAGCTTAAATACATTATCCTTTATTGGAGTAAATGCTCCTGTAGAAAACTTTGGTGAAATGATCAATGATGGTATTGATGTTACCTTAAATACCAAAAATATAACCAATCAAAAGTTTAGCTGGGATACGAATATTGTATTTAGTTTGTATCGCAATGAAATCACTGAATTATCTGGTGAAAATGATGCTATTATCGGTACCTTAAGAGATGAGGAAGTTATTGCAGATTTAACAAGGTCAGAAGTGGGTCAACCAATAGGGATGTTCTATGGTTTTGTAACAGATGATTTATTTAGAACTCAAGAAGAACTAGATAACGGTGTGATCCCTTCAGAAAGTTCGCGTGATGAAGCCACCGGTACTTGGATTGGTGATGTTCGATTCAGAGATCTTAACGGTGATGGAACCATAGATGATAACGATAGAACGTTTATCGGAAATCCCCATCCAGACTTTACCTATAGTATAACTAACAATTTCCGATACGGAATGTTTGATTTGTCTATATTTCTTCAGGGATCTTACGGTAACGACATTTATAACTACACTAGAACGTATATTGAAGGTGTAAATCGTTTCAATTCTAATCAGGCAACCTCTGTAATCGATCGATTCAGCGCTTCAAATACTGATGGAAGTTTACCAAGATATTCTGACGGTGACAAAAATGGGAACAACAGAGTGTCTGATAGATTTATAGAAGATGGATCATACCTAAGAATACAGAGTATTACTTTTGGATGTACATTGCCCAAAGATACATTTGGTAAAACAAAAATCTTTGATCAGATTAGAGTGTACACTACTATTCAAAATTTATACACCTTTACGAATTACTCCGGTTATGATCCTGAAGTAGGATCATTGAATCAAAGTGCTATCTTTAAAGGAATAGATTTTGGTAGATATCCCGTTCCGAGAACAATGAGTCTTGGACTAAATGTTCAGTTTTAATAAATGAAAAAGAAAATATTATGTTTGGTATGAAAAATAAAAAGAAATTTTTTACGTATGTTGTTATATTGATCTTTCTCTCATCTTGTGGTGATGATTTTTTAGAAATTGATGTTGTAGATTCTATTACAGAAGATAATTTTTATCAAACCGACGATCAATTATTAGCAGGAGCAAATTCCTTATACGGACAATCCTTTTTTACAACGAATGATAAGTTTATGTACTCTTTGGATATGCTGGCGGGTAATTCGATAGGTTTCGAAGGAGATGCTCCCTATAGATTATTCTCGGTAGGAGTTAATAATGGCGCACTTTTGGAAGGATGGGAAGGTTTTTATAAAGGGATAGCTGATGCTAATCAATTACTAAAGGTCTTGAGAGGGGAGTTAAACCCAGAAATCTCTGAGGAAGTCAAAAATCAGGTAGAAGGTGAAGCGCGATTTGTACGGGCTTTTTCGTATTACTATTTGGTAAGATTATGGGGCGAAGTTCCGGTGATTGATGAGATAACTTCGGATACTTCTACATCATATCCTCTCAACACGGTTTCCAGCATCTATGCTTTTATAGAAGATGATTTACTTAAAGCAGCAGAATTATTGCCAGTAGGAACTTCAGGGGGAATAAGAATAGGTAAAACAGCAGCTTGGTCGTATTTGGCAGAAATGTACTTAACTCTTAGGGATTATGAGAAATCCATAGAGTATGCAGAAATGGTGATCAATAGTGGATTACATAATTTACAACCTAATTATCAGGATCAGTTTATTAATCCATCGGCAAGTGTAAACAGCGAAGGTATTTATAGATGGGTTTGGACCGCTATTAATGGATTATGGGGTATACAAAACACCAATCAAGCCTATTTGATTGCTAATGATGATGTGATTGGTAATGACGGTTCATTTGGCTCCGTGGCACCAAGTATTGATTTATATCAGGCATTTGATAAAATTACACAGCCTGGAGAAGAAGATTTACGTAGAAAATGGATTATCTGTGAACCTGGAAGAGAATATCCTGAATTGTTAACTGCTGAAGGTGGATGGACATTCCCAGAGAATGGCGATCAATCTTCAACACTGTTACGATATAGAAAATATGTCGTAGGATCCTTGAATGAATATCCGAATGTGTTTTTTATGAGAACTGAGATGAGCACACAATTGATGCGTTATGCAGATGTACTGATGATTTATGCAGAAGCTATTTTGGGTGATGCGGATAATACAGGTGATGTAAGAGCTCTGGATGCTTTTAATCAAATTCGAAGAAGAGCAGGACTTTCTGATAAAACATTATTAACCAGAGAGGCCCTGATGGACGAAAGAAGAATCGAGTTTGCATTTGAAGCAGGAAAATATTGGCTTGACTTAGTGAGAATGGAGGACAGAGAGATGGCAAAAGCAATTATCAGAAGTCAGGATAGAGGTACTGTAAACACCTTAGTGCCATTTAATGTTACATCATTTTTTATAGAAAATGTTGATGATAATGGTTTTACCTTACCAATTCCATCAGCCGAATTATCATTTATAGATACTACAAATCCTGCGGTGGATTATGTAATTAATAATTAAAATATTTAAAGATGAAAAATGAATTAGTTAATATGAACAAGAAGTTCTTTCTACTGTTCTTGATGATGGGGCTGTTCTTATGTTTATCTTCTTGTGAAGAAAATGAAAATGAAGGAGGAACTTTTGGCACTCCAACTATTGTAAATATCCTTTCTTTAGGGGATGAATCTACAATCAATTCGGGACTTCCGGATGAATTGGTGAGAGTAGAAGGAACTGGTCTCGGAGATATGAAAGAAATTGTTTTTGATGGAACAGTAAATACCTTTTTCAACTCTGCATTAAACTCTAACGTAGCATTATTTTTTAATGTTCCTTTTGACGCAGATCAAGGAAGTCGGTTTGGAAATCAGACGGTAACATTTACCAACTTGTATGGAGAAACAGTATCCACAGAATTCGAAATCGTACAACCTGAGCCAACATTAACGGTTGAAGGTACTTTTTCTCCTCCAAAAGGAGAGGCAGGAATTGAGATTAGAGCATTTGGAAACTGGTTTTTTAATGTAGAAGATGTGTTGATTGATGGAGAATCCGTTGGTGATTTTAGAGTGGTTTCTCCGCAAGAATTGATTTTTACATTTCCAGAAGGTAGAACAGAGACGACAGAATTTACCGTAGTTACTTCTGCCGGAATGGTGTCTAAAGACTTGCCTATTGAAGGTGGTTTTGTTGAATATCTACTTACAGATTTTGATGGTAACGGCGCTATTCCGGGTAATTGGACTAATTATGGGGATAGTAAATTTCGAATTGCCAATGGACTTGGTACAGATGGAACGTTGGGAGCAGAAATCATTTGGGATGACACAGGCACAGACAATTTTACAGGATGTACTAGTGAGCAGGATTTTGCTCCGGTGACAACAGGTACGGATGCAGAAAACGCCTTTTTATTAATTGACATTAATGCTGATGATTTTCCAGGAACTGTATTAGAATTTGTAATAACTGATGCTACATCGAATACTTGGCTTGTGAAACCACCTTTATCAGGAACAGGATGGCAAACGGTTGAAATCAAAATCTCGGATTTTGGATTCGGTTTCGATCCAAATAATCAGGGTAATGGAGATCCTAACCCTTCGACAATAACAAAAGTAAACGTTCAAATTAGCCAAGAAGGAGGAAACGCTCCTATACCATCTGGTTACAGATTTGATAATTTAAGGCTAAGAGTCTTAGAATAATATAAATATAACATTTATATAAAAAACTAAGGAGGAACTGATTCAAGTAAATGTTTGGGTAGATCCTCCTTGTTTTATCTTGATTAAAAAAAAATTATGAAAAGGAAAAAAAATTATAAATCGGTATTATATACCATATTTTGTCTTGCTATAGCGGTAGTTATATCCTCCTGCTCCAGCGATGATGGTGGAAATGATAATTCACGACTAATAGCTCCGGTAGCTCAAGAAGCCACTGATATTTCGCTGACAAGCTTTAAAGCAAACTGGAATAACGTATTCCTTTCTGAAGGGTATCAGTTAGATGTTTCTACTGATGCGGGATTTACTTCTTTTGTAGATGGTTATGAAGATTTAGCCATCAATCAATTATCTCAGGTGGTATCTGGATTGGTACAAAACACTAATTATTATTACAGAGTGCGGGCTGTTGTAAACGGTGCGGTCTCAGAAAATTCTAATACCATTTCTGTAGAAACCAGTACAGAGTTCCCTGATGATACAACGCTTAAAAGCGCCACTGAAAATAATTTTTTCGTTGGCGTAGCAGTATCCGCAACACGAACGGGATTACCTTCTTACGATGAAATATATACCAGAGAGTTCAGCAGTATCACTGCAGAAAACGATATGAAAATGGCCTCTATTTTTACAGGTATAGATAATACGGGTGCAATTATATATGATTGGAGTAAAGTAGATGAATTGGTTGCATATGCAGAATCAAATAATCTTAATGTACACGGGCACACGCTTATTTGGCACCGAAGTCTTCCACAAGCATTAGAAAATTTTAGTGGCACAGATCAAGAATTCGAAGATTTAATAGAACAATATATTACAGATGTATTGACAAGATATCAAGGTAAAATTAATTCTTGGGATGTTGTTAATGAAGCTATTGATGATGACCCAAATATTCAATGGAGGAATACCATTTTCTTGCAGCGAATGGGAGACGACTATGTAGAAAAATGTTTTGCTTTTGCAAGAGCCATTGATCCCGATGTAAAGTTGTTTTATAATGATTACAATATGACATTTGATGCTACAAAGAGAGGAAAAGTTTTGACCATGGTAGACGATTTGCTTTCCAAAAATCTTATTGATGGTGTGGGTTATCAAATGCATATAGATTATAACTTTCCTACGATACAACAGATACAGGATGCAACTGATGAATTGGTGGAAAAAGATGTGTTGGTACATTTTGCTGAGTTGGATGTAAAGGTAAATGCAGCAAATGATTTAACTGAATTTACCGAAGAAAGAGCAATAGCTCAAGCACAGAGAGTAAGAGAAGTAGTTGAAATCTTTAATGCAATTCCACAAAGTAAAAAGTATGCCATAACAATTTGGGGATTAAAAGATAATGATACCTGGTTAATTCCTGAAAATAATGGTAGACCAGAGTGGCCTCTATTATTTGATGCTTCTTTTAACAAAAAACCTGCTTATCAAGGGTTTTTACAGGGGTTGTAGTTAGAGAGTTGTACTCCATAAAGACAATCTCTATTACAATTAATTATGTGAAGAAATAGTGACATAAAAAGCAGCGATTTAAAACTATAATCGTTAAATCAAAAAAAGTTATGGATGTATTTCCATAACTTTTTTTAATGAGTGGAGAAGATGGGACTCGAACCCACGACCTCTTGACTGCCAGTCAAATTTTTACATTTTTACATAATAGGTTAAAGTTATGTAAAACCTTGTTAATAGAGAGTTTCTTGATAAAATAGTTAGTTTTAATTTTTTATCCTGTATTCATATTTTGTAGTTTTGTATGCAAATCGTATGCACATTGTATGCACAAGAATGAGATTATGACAATGGAATATTCTATATCAATATACTTAGATAAAAGAAGAGCTAAAACTAATGGGAAATATCCAGTAAGATTAAGAGTCTTTACACCCAATCCAAGAAAGCAAAAGCTATATCCTACTGTTTTTGATTTTACCGAAAAGGAATTTGAAAGTATATGGGTAGACAAAAGCTCGAAAAAAGGGTATGGAGAAACGAGATTACAAATTCAGACTGTTGAAAATAAAGCAAATAAGGTAGCAAGTGAAATTACCCCTTTTACCTTTTCACAATTCGAGAAGAAGCTTTTTAGAAAGAAAAATGAAGGAATCAAGGTAGGTTACCATTATAAACAAATAATATCTGAATATACTAAACAGAATAGAATTTCTACTGCCAATTCATACGCATATAGTGAAAAAGCGATACAAGCATTTGTAAATGAGCAAACGAATAAGAGCTATAGCAACCTTACGCTTATAGATATCGATAAAAATTGGTTGCAAGATTTTGAAACATATATGCGTGACAAGGGTCGTTCTATTACGACGGTAGGAATTTATCTAAGACCATTGCGTGCTATTTTTAATAAAGCAATAGAAGAAGATGAAATAGAAAGAGAATATTACCCATTTGGAAAAAGGAAATATCAGATTCCATCGTCTAAGAAAGTGAAAAAAGCTCTAAGTCTACAACAGATGAAAAAGTTATTTGATACGGTTCCTGAAAATAAGGAGCAGGAAAAAGCAAAAGACTTTTGGTTTTTTTCCTACAATTGTAATGGTATGAATATTAAAGATATTTGTCAATTGCAGTATCAAGATGTTACGGATAACAAAATCATTTTTTATAGAGCTAAAACGCTTTTTACTTCTAAAACGGATCTGAAACCAATAACTGTTTACATAAACAATTATGTGAAATACATTATAGAAAAATACGGAAATTCTAAAGGACCTAAGGAAAATTATGTTTTTCCGATTTTAAATCCAGATTTCACGATACAACAGAAGCAGAGGGCAATTAAAAACTTTACAAAATTTATTAATCAGCATCTCAAAAAATTATGTAAAGCGAATGAACTTCCCGAAGAAATTTCTACCTATTGGGCACGACATAGTTTTGCTACCTTATCAGTTAGAAAAGGAGCAAGTATGGAATTTATACAAGAAAGTTTAGGGCATAAAGATATGGCGACCACCCAAGCTTATTTTGCCGGATTTGATGATGATACTAAGAAAGAGTTTTCAGAAGGATTAATGGATTTCGATTGATCCCCTAAAATGCAGAAAAAACAAATCAGTCTTCAGGTTTTATAAAAAAAAAAGTGTACTCGATTTTTTGTAAAAATAACTTCAAACCTAGAAGGATTCTTACTTCTTATTTCTTCATATGTTAGTTTTGGTTTAGGTGCTTGTTCCACTATTAACACGGGAGAATTAATGATAACAGCCCATAAGAATACCCATACGAAGAATTGAAACTTCTCTTTGTATTTAATTATTATCTTAATCATCCTATTAATTGTTGTGAAGCAATAAAGATTATACTATAATAATTCCTCAATTTTTGTTTTCATAAGCTCGTAAATGTCGTCACGACCTCCAATTTTATTAAGTGATATTTTACCTTTTTTGTCAATAATTATATTGGTAGGAAATCCTTTGACTCCAAAATCATTTACTAATTTATTTACGGATATATGGTGGTAGGAGAATTGATTCTTTTTCAAGAATTTTTGAAGTTTTTCTTCAGAATCAGTGGCAAACCCTAGAAATATAACTTCATCATCTTTAAAAGTATCTACTAGCTTATTTAAGTCAGGTATTTCCTTTCTGCAAGGTGGACAGTTGATAAACCAAAAATTAATCACTATCACTTTTCCAAGGAGATCTTTAGAATTATAGGAATTTCCATTAATATCGGTTACTTCAAATTCTGGAGCTAGTTCTCCAATATCAATAGGTTGTTTTGATATTCTCTGGTTTAGTTTACGGTTTTGATCACCTTGGGATTCTAGTACCACCGCTTTAACCTGATCCTTTGCATTCGCAAAAAATACTTGGTGATAAGTACTGGTTTGTACCTTTTCATTAAACTGCGCTGTGGTTAATTTTGTTCCATCTTTAAGAAAAAATAAAGGAGTTGTTTCTTTTTCCCATTTGATAGGGCTTAATCGTACCATATCTTCAGTAGATAACTTGGTTAATCCTTTTAATTCTTTATTTAAAACTTCATCATATTCATTTGAATGCTCTTTACAAGAAATAAAGAGTACTATGGATAAAGATAAGAGTATATATAGTCGTTTCATGAACACATTTTTAGGTTGAATAAATTCAGTTTTTTATGGTAAAAGTATGTATTTGGACAATTGTTCTATAGACTAGTGTTGCTATGGAGCATATTGTTACCTCTTTGATTATTTTTTCTTGTATACTTTCTATTATAATTAAAAGAAATCTAAACCTAATCATAGAATAATCAATAAAAAAAATATATTTACAATAAAAACTCTTAAAATGAATACTAGTCATAAAAAAAGTCTTTTACCTGGATGCTTTTTTTTCATTATTGTCTTTATTTTCTACTCTTGTAAAGAAGACAAGAATGATGATCTCAATTATATCTTGAGTCAATATAAAGAAGCCTCGGATAACATATCAAAAATATCCTATACTATAAAAAGATTAGATTCTTTTGCACAAGGAGGAGTCTGGGATCTTGAAGGATATACATTGATAGAGCGGAAACAAAATGATCCTGTCCTGGGGTACCATTTTTATGGACATAACCAAACCTTTAAATTTAAGAATCTTTATGATGGAAAAGATGCATATAGGATAGATGATAATGAGAATACTTTATTATCCATATTTACTAATTCTAGTATTCTTAGTGAGCCAGGAGGACAAATGGTTTCTAAGTATTTATTTTCTTTAGATACGGTTTACAAATCTATTAGGTTACTTAAGGATAAGGATCATTATAAGGTACGGTATGATTATGAAATTGATCCGGAAGAAAATCAAGAAAATGCATATCACTACAATATTATTTATTTGGATAAACAAACTTTTTTACCTAAAAAAGTGACCAGACATTATACTCAACTAGGAAACAAAGCAAATCATAGAATTGAGTTATCTGGTATTAAAATAAATGAGGAAGTAACAGACAATATTATCGAACGTAAGAGAGAATTAACTAATTATAAATATATTGGAAGAGAGGAAGGAACAAAAACTTTTAAATATTTAAATAAACAATTGCCGAAAATTACACTTACTGAATTGTTTGATATGGAAACTTCTTATACTGTTGAAGTAGGGAATAAATTGATTTTATTAGATTTTTGGGAAATCTGGTGTAGTGCCTGTATAAAATCTTTTCCTACTATGGAAGAATTGAATCAAAAATATAAGAATCAGGTAGAAATTATCGGTATCCTATCTGAAGATAAGGAAAAAGCAAAACAGATTATTAAAAAGAAACAGGTTACTTATTTAAACTTATTAGGAGAAGATATTCTTGATACATTTGAAATTACTGCATTGCCTACCTACTTATTAATTGATAAAAAAGGAGTAGTAAGACACAACTATTTTGGGATGGATAAAGAAAAATTAGTAAACGATATTGAAACTTTGTTAAAAGAGTAAATGGGCATACAAACAACTATTAGTTTTTATATACCCATTCACAAATTTGCATTCGATAGATTCTATATATTATGATCATTATTTGGTGTGTCCGAATCGTCAGGAGTATCATCGCTGGAAACTTTAACCATTTTCATATTTGGAAAGTCTCCACTTCCATGATTACAGATATGACCTAGTGCTTTTATGCAGTAATAGGTCCCTCCTGCCTTGACAGTATTAATAGAGTTACTAGTAAAAGTGGTGATTGATGCGATTCCTAAAGACAGGAGCAGAATTCTGGTAATTAACTTATTTTTCATGATGTATAAAATTTATTTGAATTACTATTGTTGTTGTAAACCATTATTTAGACAATCAAATTTCAATGTTATGTTTTGAATCTGATTGATTGAAGGATTAGCTTGTAAATGATTTTATCAGATTTGATTTCCGCCTTCATTAGGTTTATCAATCGGAGTATCATCATCGGAAACCATTATAAGCTTCATATTCGGATAAGAACTACCTTTATAATGACAGATAGAATTAGCTGCCGGTACACAGGCATATGTGCCACCTGCAGAAACAGTATTTAAGGAAATACTAGAAAGGTTAATAATAGAAATGACTCCTAAAGATAGGAACAGAACTTTGATAATTAACTTGTTTTTCATAATTACATTAGTTTAAAGATTAATACTTAATTTTCATTTATAATTCTACATTTCTCCCTCTGGAGAAATCGTATAAGGTCAACTTTCTTATTTCGTAAAATAATTCCCAATATTCACGCAATGCCCTATAATAATTTGAGTTTGCACTATCTTTTTCCTTTTGAGCTATATTGAGGTCAGTGATAGAAACTTTTCCAATAGCAAATCTTCTTTTGGAAACACTATATCTTCTTTTAGAAATCTCTAGTGCTTTTTTAGAAACTCTAAGGGATATTTCTAATTGCTGCCAGGCCATATACTTTACGCTTAACTCTCTTTTTGCTGCATTTAGCTCTTGAGCATTCGTGCTTTTTATAAGTTCTAGATTTGCTAGTGCTATTTTCTTTTGTGAGTTCCGCTTACCCCAGGAAAATATAGGAGCAGAAAAATTTAGTGTGAATGTTTGTTGATCTAACAGATTGGTATAAGCGGTGCCTAAACGATTATTTTGATTTGTAAGCCCAAAATTTCCATTCAGACCAATTTTAATACCATCTCTTTTAGTTTTAGCTACTTCATTTTTAGCCTCCAGTACTTTTCTTTTATTTCGTATAATCAAGACCGTATTCTCTAGCGCTTTGTCAAACAATTTGCTAGAGTCTATTGCTATAAAATGTACCTCTTTGGGAATGATAAGCTTGATATTAGTAGTTTTATCACCTATTAATTCTAAAAAAGATTCTTTTGTTAGTTTTAGTTGATTTTTAGCATTGATTACTTCTTTTTCTGCATTGAGTAAACCCAATTCTGATTGTAATAAGTCATTTTCATACAATTTTCCGATTTTAAACCTACCCTTTGATATTTTATAAATTGTATCTTGACTTTTAGCATTTTGTAATGCATTCTGGTATTTTTTTTCTGCTTCTAGAAAGTCAAAAAATCTGCTGGTTGTATTCAGCGCAATCCCTTCTATGTTCTCTATTAAATCTCGTTTACTTTCTTCATAAACTAATGGCTGAATTTTCTTTTCCCATTTTAACGGATTATAGAATATGGATTCTTGAAAATAACTTATGGAAAATGGATTGGTAGAATATGTAGTCAGGTTTTCATCAGAAAAAATATCTATTCTATTTACAGATGATGAAATACTAAAAGTTCCTCCGGTCAAATAAACCCGTTGGGAAATATCAACAGATAAAGATGAAAATGCCTGATTCTGACTTACGAATAAATCAGTCCCGTCATCGCTGGTAATTCTGCTAATCGTTTTGTTGTAACTAGGTAGAATACCGCTTACGTTAATTTCTGGATAAAAGTTAGATTGAAATGATTTGTAAGTCCATAATCCAACATCAGAACTGTTTTTAGCAGTTTTATATTCTAATGAATTAGATTTAGATAATTCAATAGCCTCTTCTAAAGAAAGATATTTGTATATGTTTTCCTGAGCTGTAACAGAATTACTAAAATATACCAATAGAATCAAGAATATGGATACGACATTTATATAAGATTTTAGAGTCAGCATTTTATTTTTTTTCTTTTTGTAATTAGTACGTTATCTTGTTTGAACAGGGAGAGACTGTTTATTTTCCAATATAATAGAGGTATTAAAAATAGACTGACCAATGTTCCAATAAACAAACTACCTATTAATGAGATAGCTAATGGTTTTTGGATACTTGATCCTAAGTCCGTATTGAATAACAGAGGAATAGTAGCTAGCATGGTGGTTAAACTTGTCATGATTATAGCGTTTAATCTTTTCTCGCCAGAAATTCTAATAACATTTAATATATCTATGGTTGGATTCTTTTTTATCTTATTCATAGTATCAATTTTGATAATAGAATCATTAATGACAATCCCTAAAGAGACAATAATGCCAATACCTGACATCACATTTAAGGAATATCCAAAAATGAATAGCGCTAATACGGAGCCAGCCATACTTATAGGTAGTTCGATCAAAATAATTAGAGGTAGCAGCAAAGAGTTAAATTGAACCGATAGCATAAAATAGAGTAGTATTAATTCTATAATGATGATGTAGGTAAAATCATTAATAAATTTTCTGTCCTCAAAATACTTCCCCTCGATACTGTTTGTTTGATCAGAAAGTTTATTGTTATAATATTCGATTACAGTATCTTCCTTTTTGGACTCAATATCCAATGGGATATAATCACCTTGCATGTCAGTATAAAGAAGTTTGTCCCGATCGGTTTTAAATACTGATACTAGAGAACTAAGAGGAATCTTTTCTTTATTCTCTGTGTAAATGGAAGTTCGGTTCAGAATATCATAGAGATTGTTATGTTGTTGTTTTAGATAAATAGGAAATATGTCTCCCTCATTCTTGAGATTATCGATTTTGGTTTTTCCAAACAGGAAGCTTAATTGATTACATAAGGATTCTTTGGTCAGTCCATAATTTATCAATTTGGTATGATGTATCGTTAATTGATATACTTGTTCTTTAACCGGGGGAGATACCTTGATTTCGGAAAATTGTTTTTTTATTGTATCAATAATGGGATCCACTTTTTTGTATTCATATACTTTGATAAAGAGGTTGGATAATCTTGACTGAAAAACTTTATCAAAAAGGTTTTCTAAGGGCTTTATGGTATAGTCAAAGTTTGAATAGCTTTCCTGAAACAAGGTTGCTATTTCACGTTCAATAACCTTTATTGCTATTTCACTGGTTGATTCAATAATGTATCTGGTTTTTCCTTTTTCAAATTGATGACTCAATGATGATGAAAATCCTTGGTTTTCGATGTAATAATTGATTGAGTTTAGGTTGTTGATTTTTTTTAATTCGGAATATAATTCACTGCTGTTGACAACCAACTGATCTTTTGTAAGATACTGACCCCAATCCACTTCTAAATCCAATTCGTTATAAGATATATCAGGAAACTTTTCAATCTTTAGGAAATTAATCAATAAAAAAGAAGCTAAAGTAAATAAGGTTATAGAGAAGAATACGACTCTTTTTTTTGTCAATAAAAAATCAAATATATTGTGGTACAATACGTATAACGGACCTTGTACGTAGTTGGCTTTTGTAATGTTTACTACTTTATACAATGTAGGGAGGATAATGATTGTAATTAAGTAGGAGACAGAGAGTCCTATGATTAAGGCCATAGCTTGATCATAAAAAAGTACGCCAGCGATCCCCTTAATAAAGATTAAAGGGATAAAAATAATACAAGTTGTTAATAGAGATGTTAATAAAGGTTTTATAATATCATTGGTACCTTTAACGCAAGATTGGATTAATGTAGATCCTTCTTCCCTATATTGAGAGATATTATCAATCAGAATTATGGAATTATCAATCATTAATCCAACTCCAATAATTAAGCCTGATAATGAAATGATGTTTATGGAAATCCCTAAAATTTTAATAAACAAAAAGCTTATTACTACAGAAGAAGGAATTACGATACTAATAATAAGCGATAACTTTAGATTCTTAATAAAAAGATATACTAAAACCCCTGCTAACAATAGCCCCAATAAAAGACTTTCAAAGAGATTTCTAATGGAACTTTCTAAAATCCCAGTTTGATCCTGACTTATCTGAAAACTAAATTCTGGATACTCGTCTTGGATAGCAGATAAAGTGTTATATACATCTTCTTTTAAATCTTTTATCTTTGATTTTTCATTTTTGATGATAGCCATAGAAATCCCTTGGATTCCATCCTGAACAAACCAACCATTATCTGTACGTATCTCTTCCTGAACGTTAGCAATGTCTTTCAATTTAATATAGTTCCCTTCTAGGTTTATGGGAAGGTTTTTTATCTGCTCAGTAGTAGATAAACTTTCATTTAAGTGTACTTTATATAGATATGATTTATCGCGTACCTCTAGGCTTTTACCAATAATATTATTATTTCTGATCAAGTCTTTTATGGATGCATAAGAGATATTGTAAGATTTTAATTTAGAGTCTTCTATTGCAATAACAACTCTTTTAGACAGATATCCTGTTACATCAACATAAGAAACTCCCTCTAAGCTTTCTAGCCTCTTTTTACAAATAGATTTGATGAAATTAGTATACGTTATATTTTGAGAATCCTTAGTATAAGGGTATGGTGAATTGATAAAAAACACAGGAATTTCAGATGGGCTAAATTTTAAGATTTTAGGCCTTTGGATGTTTCGGGGTAATCTGGAGAGCAATTTTTCAATCCGTTCTGTAATCTCTAAATATGCTATGTTTACATCGGTTCCCTCAATAAGTTCGATATATATAGTGCTTTCTCCATTTTTTGTTTCGGCATAAATATCTTTGATATTATTGATCAGTCCAAGTTCTCTAATACCAGGTTTAATGACGGTATTTTTTAGTTGTTCTGATTCTAAATTAGGTTGTTCAAACTTTATTTCTATTCTGGGGATATCAATGTGTGGTAATAGCGATACCGGAATTTCATTAAGACTAATCAACCCCAAACCTATACATGCCACAAAAGACATGATAACGGCTATTTTTCTTTTAATTAGAAATGCTATCATAGTTGTGCTTTAATTTAAGGGTTAGTGGGAAAAAGAATAGTAGTGTAATCAGAGAAAATAACATTCCTCCAATAGTACCATAAGCAAAAGATGTCCAAAAAAAGCGTTCACTGTCAAATAGAATAAAGGGTATGAGCCCAACTACAGTAGAGATGATGGTTAAGACTATAGCATCAATTTTAGAAACAAATGCTTTTAAATAGTTGTTAAGTAATCGTTGCCCATTATCAATTTTTTTGTATTCACTGTATACGTAGATCATAGCATTGGCTGATAGTCCACTGATCAAAAAGAAAGAGGCTACTCCACCAATATCAAAGGGCACATCTAGTAGAGGGTAGGTAATAAATATTCCTATAAATGATATGGGTATTGTAGCTACTATTTTAAAGGCAGCACTAAGTGATTCGAATAGGATTGAGCAGATGAAAAAATTTACCAACAATACCACGAAAAGAAAAAGAAAAAGATGATTAGTTTTTATATAATTTCTTGACCTGTCGAAGCTTGATGAAATTTTGAAACCTATAGGAAGGTTTTTTTTGACTTCATTAACGACATTGCCAATAAATTTTTTACTTTGGATTGAATTCCCTTTATAAGAAAAATTGAGGTATAATTGGTATAGTTTGTTTTTCCTCACAATGGTTTTATCTAGATATCGCTCTTTGATATCGAAATAACCTTGAAAACTTGTCCCTAAAGAATCAATAGTAAAGTATCTGGAATGAATACTACTAATATCTGCTAGTTTAGATGTTGTTTTGGCAGAAAGTTGGGCATCTAAAGAATTGATTATAGCATACTCTTTGCCGACAAATCTTTCAAGACTTTTGAAGTAATTATTTAGTGATATGTCGTTACGATATGTTGCTTTTCGCTTTATTTCATATTCCTTGAGTTTTTTAAACTCAATTTGCGGGTTACTACTAGCTTCAACATAACTTACTCTTTTATTTTTATATAAGTGTTTTTCAGTAATATTATCGGCTAGTTTATAGAGAGAATTTATATTGTACCCTTTCAATTTGACATACCCATCCGATGTTTCAGATGCGGAATTTCCGAAGGCATTTCCAATGCCATAAACAGAAATTTTCATGCCATCAATGTGTAGTGATAATGCTTCAATATTTCTTTTAATATGATCTAACAGATGAAAGTCTTGATTCTTTTTGAAAAAGACTTCAATCAAAATATCTAAATCATTATTTCTATTGACCTTATAATAATTGATGGCTTCTTGAGTGTCAAGAAATTTAGTAAAACGCTTCACAGACGCAGTGAGTCCGTCAATATTGCTCTTTAAGTCTTGGTGAAGTTTGATATTAAGGTGCGAATCATTACTGTTATACTCAAAATTGAGTAGCTGTTTTTTGTTTTCAATAAAGTATGTCAGTGAACCTCCTAAAACTGGTTTTATATAATTATTGAACGTTTTATTCTGATAAAATGAGGAATCGTTTTCATTGCTTTTTTTATCGGTATGATTATCCATTTTTATTAAAAACATTGGAAAACCAAATAGTAAAATAAATAGTGTTAGTATACCATATTTGTTTTTTAAAGATTTAAATAGAACTTTTTTGTATACATTAAAAAGAATGGATTTAACTTTAGGAAAGTAGCTCTTATTATTAGGTGTAATTTTAAATTGGAGGATCAAGCTAGGAACTAATAGAAATGATACTGCTATGGAAATCAATAAATTAATAATTAAAACCCCTGAAAAATCTTTTAATGTTGTAGAAAGGTCTTTTCTAATCAATAATATTGCAGCTAATACACCTATTGTGGTCATGGTAGCTGCTAAGACTGGTACTATAATTTCCTTATCAACTTTTCCTTTAGACCAGAAGTGACTCATTATAATGATAATGTTATCGGTAATAAGCCCAAAGCAAATAGCTATAGAAGCAATGGAATATAGATTTAGGTTAATATCGAATAGAAAATAAAATAATTGGGCGATCACTATATTGGTTAAAATACAGCATATGATCATTATAAGAAGTTTCCAACTTCTTTTTGAACAGAAAATCACAATTATCAATACCAAAAATGATAAGAGAGCTCTAACAATAACATTATTTATCTCATTTCTAATATTCTTTACAGTGTTTTTGGTTATTAAGTATGCTAGTTCTGAGGGTGGTTCTATTGCTTTCAAGGTTTTAAAAATGTTTTTCTCAACAGTAATTTGATTAGCATTGTTCTTTAATACGATATCAAGAACCGTAGTTGGAAAGTCATTAATTTTAAAAGAATGTGTAGTAACCTTCTCTTCGTTTAGTACCGCAATATCTTTTAAGAAGATTTTTTGTTTATTATGGTGTATATAGTAGGTATTGAAAAATTGCGGAATACTATCTTTTGAGAAAGTAGATATATTAATTATCTTTTGGATAGGCTCATTTTTTAGGTCTATTGCGATGGATTCATTATTAAGATCATTACGCATGTAATGGTTTAGTTTTTCAGGGTCTATACCAATTTTTTGTAATGTTTCGGAATTATAAAACATCACATATTTTTTCTTGTTACTCTCCTTTTTATGTATTTTTTGAATCTCTGGAATCCTTGAAAGCTCTGGAAGAATGGTGTTTTCTATATATTTGGTGGTATTAAATTTTTTATTTTGGTTATAAAATCCAATTTGTATCAGGTTATTTTGTTCTTGGAAATCAGAAAAGGATATTTCGGGATATGGAATTTCTTTAGGTAGTTTGTCATAAATTGCACGAAGTCTTGAAAACACCTCTATTTTTAATTGTTTAAAATCAATGTTGTTATCAAATACTAAGGTTACATTTCCTTTTCCAGTTGATGAATGAGAGGTTATGTGCTCTATGTTTTTGATAGTGGATAAACTATTTTCAATTTTGCTGGTTACTTCATTTTCTAAGATCTGACTACCATAATTGGGATAGATAAAATCTATCGTACAATTCTTTGAGGAAGCATCGGTTTTAAATTGGATACTTAATTTTGGAGTCAAAAACAGCCCAAGAAGCACAAAAAATGCAAAAGCTATTATTATAGAAAAATGGTGCTTCTTAATCATTTTCAGAAAGGTATACTTTGCTATGATGTGCTAAATTATGATTGCCCATATAGATAATTCTTTGATCTATAGTTAGCCCTTGATTAATTATAATTTCATTCCTGTTCTCTTCTCCTACAATAACATCATTCCAGACTGCGCTTCCATTCTCATAGGTAAAAACTACTTTTTTACCATCTCGATAGACTAGAGCGGATTTTGGAATACTGATCTTATTAGTGAGCGGTTTCTTTATTACAACTTGTACATTCATACCATCTAATAGAGTACTTGACGGGTTTTCTACAATTCCTTTTACTTTTATAAAACCGTCTTTATTTATTTGGGCATTTATTTCTACTATTTTTCCATCAAATATTTTGTTGAAAGTACCTCCTATTGAAATGGCTATGAGCTGGTTTTTTTCGATAAAAGAATACTGTTCTTCTAGCACAGAAAATTGAATTTCCATCATGGAATCATCAATTATCGTACAGAATACTTTTGTATTGTCAGAAACATTCATGACTTTATGATCTAGGTTTACAACTACACCTTTAATAGGAGATTTGAGTATGGTTTCATCCAAATTCATTTTTGCATCCTTAAGATTAGCTGTGGCGGTAAAATACCCACTACGATCCTTTGCCATTTTTAGAATGTCCTTTGGAATTTTAGATTCATTATCTAGAGAATATCCAAAACCAAGAAGAATATCTTCTGTATCTATTAAGGAACGACTTAATGCTTCCCGGTTTCTCTGTATTGTATTGTGATTAGCATTGTTTTTCTGAGAAGCTATGATATTTCCGTTTAGAACTTTATCGCCATTAGAAACATTGATTTTATTGACAACGCTATTAAACTTAAAGACTAGATTGACTTTCTTCTGAGCTTGTAATTTACCCGTTGTGATAATCTCTTTTGTAAACATTCCTTTTGTAGGATAGGTTGTTTTGACCAATACAGAGTCGATATGTATTTGATTATTTTGAAAAGAATCTTTCTGAGAAGAAAAGTCAACCTCATTTTTACAAGAAACTATTACACTAAAAAACAATATCAGATACAGTATTCTCATATGTATTTATAGTTTTAGTGATTTAATCATACTTTCCATTTCATTAACATCATCTGGATTTCCATATTTCAAAATGTTATGACTGTTGTCTGTGATAAAAAGGTAATAGCTTGAGAACTCATTGTTTAGCTTGTAAAACATCTCTTTTTTATCATAAAAGATGCTGAATTTCTTCTCTCCGAATGCTTCTTCAACAGCAAAATCAATATACCCTTTGTTGAATGCAGATAGGATAAAGGTTATTCTATATTCTTTTTTCAGGTTAGAACTAAATTCGCTTACTTTTTTGAGCTTATCTATACAAGATCCACAATTGGCGTCAAGACTTACATATATATTATGTTGAGCATTTTTCTGCTTTGTAGAGGCGTGGTATATTTCTAGATTTTCAGGAATGTGCAACAATCGCTTTTTAGATGGTTCCTCCTGCTTACTACAGGATAAGAAAAGTAGAGTACAGATTACGAAGACTATGTTGAATGGCTTTCTCATACTTTTTATATAGTAAACTTTACAAGATCTGAGTCACCATTTTCATCTACTGAAATTGCATAAAATTTATCATCAATTATAGAGTAATGAATTAAAGCAATCTCTGTATCAAAAATTACTTTTTTGATAGGGTTTCCATCTAGATCAAATACATACATATATTTAGAAGAATAACTTTCCCATTTATCTATTTTTCCAGAAAAGATTGCACACAGGTATTTATCTGATGCAGCGATGTCCAAAAATGTTCGTTCATTATTTCCCGTATCTATATACATCGGAAATCCATCAGAGGTTTCAATATCAAAGTTCGGCAGTTTAAAGTCTCCAAATTTTATAAACTTTAGGATGTTTCCATCTATGTCATAAATTTCAATTAATCTTATGTTCGTATTGGCAACAAAAATTTTGGTTTTATTAGCATCAAAAGTTGCATTAGCGTCAAAGATTTGTGTCATTGCTTCCGAAGGGTAATTTTCTTCAAATCGTATAGGGTAGAGGGTGGTTTTAGTTGTTTGGATACTATTTTTATAGGTATTGAAAAACATTCTACTATCTTTACTTCTATTTGATAATCCTACAAAAGTTTCATTGTTTAAAAATTCTAATTCATATACAGAATTCACTCTTTCTTTAAGAAAATACTCTTTTGGTACTGCTTTTCTTCCTAAAGTTTTAATACTATCAATATCGTATTCTAGCATTTTTTGTAGAGTCAAGCCTAAGGCATATGCTTTACCATTATTAATACCTGTTTGCCATGCATTTAATATCTGCCCTTTTCCTTTACCCGGCGTTCCTATTTCTCCAATTAGGTTCAAAGAAGGAAGCTCAAAGAGATAAAAAAGGGTAGAATCTTTTCTTGCTTCATTAGCAATAAGATATTTACCTTGGATTTGAAGATCTAGTGGTACCCTAAATAGTGTATCTAAATTTGATTTTTCAACCTTGATTTCTTCTGTGGTTGTAAAATCTTTGTCCTGAACAATTGACATATTTTTGGTGATAAAATCTTGCTCTTTTTTACAAGATGCACATAGTATAATTGCTGATAATATGAATAGTTTTTTCATTGGTGTTTTATTTTAAAAAGGAATGGAAATATTTACGATTGTTAATAATTAGATTTGTTGCCCGCCGTCAGGTGTGTCATCTGGTGTGTCATCTGGCGCTGGCACCCATTTTTTATGATGTATATACGTAGAATTTAATTGGCATCTCCACATAAATAATTGTTGGCAATATGCTCCAGTCTGAGCTTTTACCTCTTTAATTTTAATTTCCTCACTTGAAGCAACTGACAATACTCCGAAAACCATGGCAATTGCCATTAGTATTAATTTATTTTTCATGATTTGTTTTTTTAAATTATTCAATATTTCCATCCGGAACATCTCCTACTACATCAGAGTTTCCACTTCCATCTCTAACTGTTTTGTATCCGGGGAGATCTTTATCTCCTTTTTGACAAATACAAGTGCTACATTTTGTATTACAAGGTTTCGTTTTTGCACTTACATCTGAAATTCCGTAAATCGAAACAGCTACTAGCATACCTAAAGCTGCTGTAAAAATTCTTTTTTTCATGTTTTTAAAAGTTTAATTTGTAAATATTCCATTCCTAGTTTTTATTTTTATAAGATTAAGATTGTTTTGCCTATGATGTTGAATTCGGGAATAAAGCCTTTTGCCCTTGAATCTGCAGAATTGTTAATGTTGTCACCTAAGACGTAGTAATAGTTTTCTTTGAAGGTATATCGGTTAACCCTTTTTCCTTTTTCAAAAACTTCTCCGTCAACATTTATAAAGTTTCTCTTTTCATAATCGTTAATGATCCTTTTGTAGAGATTAAAATTGGCAGTTGTAAGCTCTATGGTAACTCCTCTTTTTGGGATAAATATGTTTTGCTCAGATAGCTTCGTGTTTAAGAAGGAAATATCTTCAGGATATATGGAAACCACTTTACTATCTTTAGCATCAGTTGTCAACAACTGTATTAACTGTTCATCTTTTGAAAAAGCTTTTGATACGTAGTTTTTGTTTCTTAAATGAGATGGAGCATATACTATGTTATTAACACTAATGTTAGAATCAGTGATTTTTAAGGAATCTCCAGGTACAGCAATAATACGTTTGATCATTAGCTCTGGTAAGTAGAGTGGATTATTAAAAACCACTATTTCATTTCTTTTGAATCCTTTATTGACAGCTAATAATCTTTTAAAAGAATCAAAACTATTACTGTAATTTCTATCAAATAATTTTGAAAGAAATGGGTTTAAAGATTTGTTAGATTTAGTATAGAATAAGGTTCCTTTTGATAGTTTGTCTATTACAACAATATCTCCAACTTCTAAAGTCTCATTCATGGAGTTTGATGAAACCCGATATACATCTATTACAAAAATTTTCAATAGAAAGACTAGCGTTACTGGAATGAGTAAGTACCAAATTGATCTCACAGAAATATTTTTTAAACTTTTCATAATCTATAGTAATCTTTGTTTCTTATATGTCTTGTCGATTAATTAGAGGTTTTGTCTTTTAAAAATCGAGTATCAATAGTTTTCTGGTAACAGGATCTTTTTTTAAAGCAGAATTTTTTTGAAGAAATATTTTTATATCTTCTTCCTTTAGCGTGTTTTCAAGTTGCTGTAAAAGATTTTTCTTGTTAAGCCTAAGAAGTTCTAATGGCGCATGTTTTGTTTTGAAATAATGACTATTAACGAGGTTCCATTTTCCAACTCCGGATTTTATCTCCTTATATATGTGAATCCAATCATTATAGCCAATACATTCGCAAAAATTACCGTTAGGCAAAATGGTAAAATGCCAGGGGTCTATATCTTTGTTGGTGTGAAAATCAGCATTAATAATGGAAGTAATCTCTTCTTTAGTAATGGGGCTTTTTGCATAAAATAGTAAGACCTCTATTTTATGTAGTAGATCAAGAATATCAATCTTGTTCATTCCTTCAAATTGACACATCACTTTATGAAGTAGTTTGTGTTCTTTTTTTATAATATTCATTTTTTATCTTATTGTTTGCAACGTAAAGCCTATCCTGGTTTTATGATTTAATATGATTTTGCCTACCTATTCAACCAACCAATCCCCAAGAATAGGCTACGTTGCTATCAACACCAACTCACACATTATATCAAATAGCATATTCCTTGTATTCAGGATCTTGCAGGATCATCTGTATTAGTTTGTTTTTGGAAATGCATTTCTTTTTTCTAGTGTAACCTTCGCTATATCCAGTAATTGTGGAAATTTCTCGCATACTTTTTCCTTCAAAGAATAATTGAAGTATATTTCTGTTTTTATTGTTAAGATTATG
Source organism: Aquimarina ulvae (assembly GCF_053613295.3). Taxonomy (NCBI): domain Bacteria; kingdom Pseudomonadati; phylum Bacteroidota; class Flavobacteriia; order Flavobacteriales; family Flavobacteriaceae; genus Aquimarina; species Aquimarina ulvae. Next base: position 580,128 of record NZ_JBSIBP030000002.1, on the reverse strand, counting down.
CAAGTGCTTGTAAAATAATGCTGCTTGATCTTCTTCTGTTATAGTATCTATTACAGATTGGGTATCATCCTCTTTTTTCACGATTAAACTATCGTCGTATAAAACTTTATACTGTCTACGTTGTTGATTACGCCATTTGTTTTTACAGACTCCTATAAAATAACTATGTATGGATAGGTCAATTTGCAATGAACCACTACGCAATTTATTATAGACTAGTATTAATGAGTCTTGAAATATATCTTCGATATCTTCTCCAGCCCCTCCATTTTGTACTATATACTTTCGTACAAATGGTAGATTCCTTTTGTAAAATGCTTTAAGTATAGCATAGTCCCCTGTAATAATTCCATCAATGACTTCTTGATTCTTTTTAGTTTTCATGTGTTTGTTGTATTTCCCCTTTACTTTTAGAATTGAGTAGTTATTACTTTGCGTATCGAATTTCTCACCTACTCAAAAAATTTCCTGTTATTTAGTTTGATAATCCCATTACGGAATTCTGTAAACCTTGTATTGGTTTTTACTGTAGTTTTGTTACTGATCAGATTTTGGAACTACGTTTTTGATTGAGGCAAATATATAGGGGAGAAATGCGTTAGTGCAAGGGGGGGTAGTCGTAATTCTAGAATATCGAGGTCTTAATTCAAGAATTAAGACAAGGGTAAAATCGTCTTAAAAAATTGATTACTAGATAATTGAAACCATAAGTAATACAAAGAAAATATTAAAAGTATATTTGCTTTGTTTGAATAACAAAACATTGTTGTCTCTTTTAAAACTAATAATGAAATAACTATTATTATAATCTTTTATTAAGAAAAAGAATAATATATGAATTTACGAAAGCGATGTTATATTATGGTATTTTCATTTATTGTAGCGCAATTGGTATATGGTCAAGAACAAATATTAATAAATAAAGATTCATTAGCTCAACAAAATATCGATGAACTTTATAGTGGTTTCGATAGCAATTTTCATTCCGATAAGAAAACAGCAAAAATTTATGCTGAATTTCTTTTGCAAAAACTAAAAGAAACCAAAAGTGTTACCAAAATAGCCAGTGGATATCGAATAATGTCTAGTCTATATCTTGATGATTTTGAAATGCAAATCGCTTATCTTGATAGTGCAATATCATACGGTAAAAAATCAAAATATAAATATTATCCAACTAAGTTTTATCTTCGTAAAGGAGCACTTTGTGCCGATAAAGGTTTCTTTAACAAAGCCATGAATAGTTATTTGAAAGGGTTAGAGTTTGCTCAAAAGAAAAACGATCAAGAAAATGAATTTGCTTTTACTCATAATATAGCTCTATTAAAAAGGAAACTTGGCAAGTATAAAGAAGCTAAATACCTCTTTAAAAAGTGCCTAAAATTTGAAGAATTAAAGGTAGAAAAATCAAAAAAAGATTCATTAAGTTATTTAGTTACCCTTGCCGATTTGATAACGACTTATTTAAGGAATAAGGAGATCGATTCAGCATATATTTATAATGCTGAAGGAATGAAAATTTCCAAAAACATCTACATAGAAAATCTTTTTAAATTAAACGAAGGTATTATTAAGTATCATCAAAAAAAATACACCAATTCTATCTCTGAGATTGAAAAAGTTTTGTCAAAAAATAATAAATATTATTTTTCGAATTACAATGTAATAGACGCTTATTATGCATTAGGAAAATCATATGAAGCGACCAAAAAAGAAGAAAAAGCTATTTTTTATTTTAAAAGGATAGACTCTCTGGTTCTGGAAACAAATTATCTGATTCCAGAAATTAGACCTGCATATAATGCGTTAATTAAACATTATAAGTCCATAGAGAATAAAAATAATCAACTACATTATATTAATAGGCTTTTATACAACGATAGTATTCTCAATCATAACTATAGGGAACTCAATGACAAGATGATCAAAGGTTTTGATACTCCAATTTTGCTATCAGAAAAAGAAAAACTGATTGGAGAGCTAGAAATTAAAAATAGTCGTTCAAATTATAGTCTCATTATTGCCCTCTTAGTTATTTTTCTCATCACAATATCGTTAATCTTTAATTATAAAAGGCACAAAAGATATAAGTTCAGATTTGAAGAATTGATGAAAAACACCCAAGAAAAGACAGCTCCCGTTAATTCACCAACAATTCAGGCTACCTCTATTGGAATTGCAGATAATATCGTAGAAAAAATTCTAAATGGCCTACAAGATTTTGAGAAAAATAATGGTTTTACCAATTCAGTCATTACTTCTGCTGTTTTAGCAAAAAAACTCAATACGAATACCAAATATTTAACTCAAGTAATTAAACATCATAAGCAGAAAAAATTTTCACCATATATCAATGATTTAAGAGTAAACTATATTATTGATCAATTAAAGAAAGATCAAAAACTACAACAATATACAATTAAAGCTTTGGCAGAAGAGGCTGGGTTTAATTCCGCAGAAGTTTTTTCTAAGTACTTTTTTAAAAAAACGGGAATTTATCCTTCGTATTTTGTAAAAAAAATTCAATCATCTGATTTTCAATAATTTATTGTATTTTTTTGTTGTCTTAATTCTAGAATTAAGAGTTATTTAGCAATTAATTATAGTTTAGTTTAACATATATTTGTAGAAAAGAAGATTAACTTAACATTTTAAAAATGAAGAAAACAAAAAAATTATCGCTAAGTAAAATTACTGTTAGTAGGTTAACAAGAAATGAAAAAAGTTCTATTTATGGAGGTACAATAGATAAAGGCTGTGGTACCAAGAGTATACCCGGAAAGCCAATTTGTCCAGACTCGGATGGTTGTGCTGAAACTATTGAAGGACCACAATGTAATTAACTATTATAATTTAATATTCATTTATTAATTTAACATCATTTTTATTTTGAAAAATTCAGTTTCTATAATTAAGACGGGAATGGTTATCATTATGTTTATTTCATGTAAAGCAAAAAAATATGAATATGAAGTAGATTTAATAAATTCAGTTTCAGTTGTTGATTCTTATCACGGTCAGAAAATTGAAGATTCATATAGAAACATTGAGGATCTGGAGGATTCTACTGTGGTTGATTGGCTACGAAAGCAAGGGGATTTTGCATATAACATTTTAAAAAAAATACCGGCAAGACAGTCATTAATAGATAAACAATCATCCTATGAATGGGAAGATGAATTCTCTTATAGGTCTGTAGTTTATTCAGAGAACGGTAAGTTTTTTTTTAAAAGAAAAAAAATAGGTGAAGAAAATTATAAACTATACTACAAAAGTAGTTTGGAAGCTGAAGAGATTTCGCTATATGATCCAAAGGCTTTTAAAGATGGTTCTTATAGAATTAGTTTTCTTAAACCAGATTCCAGAGGTAATAATATTGCAATAGGTTTGTCTAAGAGAGGAGAGCAAACTTCAAGTATAATAACACTGAATGTTGAAACAAAAGAAGTATCTCCAAGAACTCTTACAAATTGTGTGATTGATTTTGCAGGTATTTATTGGTTGTCCGATAATTCCGGTTTTATTTACTTATATAGTAGTAATAATGATGTTAAAAGTGATAAATTCTCTATGGAAATGCAATCTGTTTTATATAAGTTAGGGAGTGATCCAAATAAACAAGTAGATATATTTTCCAAAAAAAACAATCCAGAACTTAACTTACAATCGGAAGACTTCCCAATTGTTTATAATTGGGGGACTCATGATGGCTATTTATTCGCAGTAGTAGGTGGAGCAGATTCTTTTTACGATGTTTATTATAAAAAAGAATCTGATATACTTTTAAAAAATAGCCCTTGGCTTCCTCTTTACAAGAAAAGTGATAAAATAAAAAGTTTTCGTGTAGACAATAAAGATAACCTAATCTATTTATCTGCCAAGAATTCATCTTACCATCAAATACTGAAAACTCCAATGTCTAAACTTGATTTTGACAACCCAGAAATTCTAGTTCCTGAAAATAGCGGTTATGTTATAACGAAGTTTCATATTACTAAGGATGGTATATATTATACAACTAAAAAAAATGGTGTTGAAGCAAAATTATACCATCTCGAAAAAGATAAACAAAAGGAAATAAAACTTCCAAAATCGATGGGACAAATGAACATTCAATCGCAAAGTATTGAACAGGATTTTTTAAAAATTAGTGCTAGAGGTTATCTCACTCCAATTACACATTATTTATATGATTTAGCAACTCACGAATTTGCTGTAGAACCTATTAAACCAATAAAGGAATATCCAGAGTTTAATGAATTAGTAGTGGAACATATGGAAATACCTTCCCATGATGGGGAATTAGTTCCTATTTCAATAATACGAAATAAGAATAATATTATTAATGGTGAAGTTCCAACATTATTAATGGGTTATGGTGCTTATGGAGGAGCTGGAAGTACTTCTTTCAGTCCTAGCTTACTAACCTGGGTTACCGAAGGAGGAATTCTTGTTTTTTCTCACGTGCGTGGCGGAGGGGAAAAAGGTGAGGCTTGGCATCAAGCTGGTTTTAAGACTACCAAGCCCAATACCTGGAGGGATATGATTGCTACAACAGAATATATGATCAACAAAGGGTATACCAATCCAAAGAAAACTGCAATTTGGGGAACCAGTGCAGGAGGAATATGTGCAGGCAGAGCGATGACAGAAAGACCGGATTTGTACCAAGCTGTGATTTTAACATCCCCTGCTCTAAATATGTTACGCAGCGAAGTACAACCAAACGGAAAGAATAGTATTAAGGAATTTGGAACCGTAGCTATTAAAGAAGAGTTTGAGGCATTATTAGAAATGGACTCTTATCATCATCTCGAAAAAGGAGTGGGATATCCAGCAACTTTTGTAACTGGAGGCATGAAAGATGGAAGAGTGGCTATATGGGATCCTGCTAAATTTGTTGCAAAACTACAGGCTTATAACAAAAATGACGTTCCAACTCTATTTGGAGTAAAATTTAACGAAGGACACGCAGCAACTGGAGCAACTAAAATGGAAATTTATGAGTTATACTCAAATGCCTTTTCCTTCGCTTTATGGCAAATGGGATTTGAAAAGTATCAACCAAATTTTTAGAAGTTATAAATTTAGGTTATTCAACTAATCAATAATGCTTCATTCCATTTAGAGTAATGATTTTCTATATAATTAATGATTGCTAGCCCAATACCAGAAATACCTCCCAAAAACTTTTGATTAGATTTCCACGAGTAGTCATCAAGTTCCTTGTATCCGGCATAACCGTCTTTATGTGTGGCTAAATCCAATGAGACATTAGCCCAATATTCAATGCTATTTTTAAATATGAGGTTTTTGGTTTGATTGTAAATTTGGTTATAGAGATTTAAAACACCATAAGCACCATGGCAAAGTCCTGCATCCAATATACGGGTTTCTTCAATGTCTTTTCTTAGAGTAGTTTTAATTAACACTTCAATCGCCTCATTGATCAAAAAAATGTCTTTAAGAGATTGCCCAGATTTTAGTATAGAAAGACCGATACCTAAATCACCATAACACCAAGCCAACCGGGAGTTAGATGAATCAAATCTTCCTTCAATAACCCAATTAGGAAATGATGAGGTTAATTCTGTATTCTTATGCTTGCAATTCAAGATATAGTTGCAAGCAGGCTTTAATAGGTTTTTGATTTTATCAGAAAAACTAGGATTTATTACCAATCTTGAGAGGAAATTGATAATACTTGGTATCCCATGAGCTAATCCAAGGTTGTAACCTTCTGCGATATATTCACCTGATACAATTTTAGATTTCCATCTTACTGTATCATCTTCAACTATTACTGTTTCAGAAATGGCATTAATTAAAACCATAAGATACATTTCATATCTGTTTTTTAAATCACTAGATGTAACATTTTGAAACCTTTTAAAGTAGTATAAACCTATTCCAATAGCTCCGTGCATAAAATCAAAATTATTATCCATAATAAAAGCTTTCATCTTGCCGAACAGATATTTATCTACATCTTCTGTAATAATATCTTCTTCAAGCTCTATGAATTTTTCTTCTTTTAATAATTCTAATACCCAACAAGCGCCTGCAATACCATTACAAAATGTGGGATATGTATATCCTTTCTCAATACGATTAAATGCCTCAGAGATTATCTCAGCTCCTTTTTCTCTATGTCTATCATCATCTTTATAGTTTGCATAATAAAAATGAAACATTGCATTACCAGAGATCCCGCTTAAAGCTCCAATTTCTTTATTATCATCTTTGTGATATAATAAGAAATCGGCTATTTCTTCCAGCTTATTTTCTAAGCGCTTTTTTTGATCCATGTACCTTTTTTATCAAGATTTTAAGCAATATAATAAACAGGTGTTATATTTAGCTCTTAATTTTTGAATTAAGAATGAGATTGTAAAAAATATTTTTTACACATAGTAATTATGGTGATAAAGATGATTAATCGATGTGATATGTTCATCTAATTTTTTGGCTAATTACTCAAGCTTAAAAGGAAAAAGATACGTTTGTTTTTTTTTAGAGATTAAGTTTGTTTACACAAAGGTGTTAATTAAGGTAATCTGAAAAATTAGGGCTTTATAAATTTTAGATAAAGCATCTGCTTCCATGCTGATAGAGACAAAAAAATAATTTGAATTATTAATATTACCAAGTATTATAAAAAAACACCCATAAATAAGGTAACATTTTGAATAATAGCAACACTTATCTATAGGAAGGATATTAATTGTAGTACTAAAACTAAAAAAAGATGAGCGAATATTGGAAAAAAAGAGTAAGGATAGGAAGCATTTGGGGAGCAAGTGTTGCAGTGCTATCATCCATATTCGAACTTTTCGGGCATAAGAGTTTTAGTGATATATTTTTGACTTACAGTTTTTTAATTAAGCTTTTAATTTTTATCACTTTTGGGGTGACACTTTTCGCATATGGCTTCACCATTAATAAAAAGAAATGATTCAGGGTTTTTACAATCCTTGATAGTATACTCACAACATCTATGAAACAATTCAAAAATATTTTAGTAGTACTATTCTTAAGTTCTTTTTTGTTTTCCTGTAATCAGGAAGATGAAAAGGCTATAATAGCAAAGGTAGATACAGCTTTAAACGAGCTAGATAGTATCGAATATGATATAACGATTCAAGCTTTTGCGAATCAAAAGGAAAAGTTTAAGGATAGATCTAGTTGGCATTTTGATTTTACTAAAGGTGATGATGTGCAGGATATTAAATTCTATGCATTTTCTAAAGAAGGTGAATATATTTTTAATGGTGATAGCACTTTTATTGCTCAACCTAAGATAGAAACAATTATGTTAAGAGGTGCAGAAGAAACATGTGTCCCATTACAATTATCTTTATATCCTTACAAGAAATTACTAAGTAAAATAATTGATGACCCTGATATTTCTATTTATAAAGAAGAGGATACAGTTATCAATAGTATTGATTATTATACGATACAATTAAATTTTAAAGAAAAAGAAATTGGAGATGATTGTCAAATTAATAAAGTGGAGGGTAAACAGGCTTTTTACAAGTTAATCATCGATAAAAAAACATATGTACCCAAGCAAATTATCTTGCCAAAGTTTAAGGAAGAAACCACATATCTGACATTTGATAATTTTAGGAAGGTGGATCAAAAAAGTGAAGCTTTTTGGGATGGAAAAGAACTTCCAAAAGAGTATATAAGAATGGATTCAAAAACCTTTGGAGAAAGACGTTTAAAACAATTAAATTCTTATGTAGGGAAAAAGATGGCTTCCTGGGAGTTACCCGAACTAAAAACCCAAAATAAAGTGAATCCTGCCCAGTTAAAAGGAGAAATTGTACTGTTGGATTTTTGGTTCCCTAATTGTCCACCTTGTGTAGAAAGTCAACCAGTACTAAATGAAATCTACGCGAAATATAAGAACAAAGGTTTGAAATTATATGCTGCTGAATTCACCAATGAAAAAAGAGAAGACCTGATCAACTATGTGGAGAAACAAAAAATAACATATCCTATTTTATATAATGCTAAAGTGATTGCTTCTACCTATAAAATTACTGCTGCTCCAACTGTGATAATCATTAATAAAAATGGGATCGTTATCTATGCCAAACCAGGTTTTAATAAAGAAGAAATTACAAAATTAATAGAAGAAAATCTATAGTTATAGATTAAGATATAGCCAATTTTAGAAGAATTACCATACTATAAAACAATAATTCTCGGAATTAACAGAAAATTAATTAGACAGATTTAATATGATCAATTATTTCCTAGAGTGAATTTGCTTAGCGTATTTGTAAATCCATCATATTTATGATAAATTAATTCACAGAATTTCTATTTCAGAAAAAAAAGAAAATTAAGAGGTAACATTTTTCCTATTTATGACACTTACCTATACCAGTAATTTTTATAAAGTACGAATCAAAAAAAATACACCAATACAAACTTTATTAAGGTATATTATCATATTTGTTATTTTTACACTTACATTTTTAAATACTACATTAGCGCAATCCAAAAAAGGGACTTATATCAATGCTTCCATTGGTTTGGGAATAACTGCTCCCACTGAAAATGTCGATGTATTTGGTAGTGGAATTTTTATACAGGGAGAATATGTTTGGGCTCCTAAAACATGGTTCAGTCTTAGACCGTATGCTGGTTACATCAATACATCTACTGATGAGGATAATCTTACGAATGAACTTTCAGGAGCAAGGGCATCTACAAGAGCTTTTTTTGTTGGAGGAAAAACCAAATTATCTATTCCTATTCCATGGGTTGCCCCTTATATAGAAATTGGTTTAGGAGCCTCTATAGGATCTTTTGAAACGGTAACTCCTTTTGTCAATCAAAAAAAGAGTGGTGTGTCAGTCCATATTCCATTTTCTTTTGGATTAGCAGTAGGACGACATAACAATGTTGATGTAGGATTCGCTTACTATTTTTATCCCTCATTAGAACAATATCATGGAGCTTTAGCTGTAGGGGTTTCATTTCCACTGAATAAATAAAAAAACAATAATATCCCTATGAAAAGGTTTGTAGTCAGATATGCAATACTATTGCTTATGTAAGTTGTTCCTTTTCTCTATGTGTTCCGCTATTTCAAAACAAGTTTTGACAGTTCTGGACAAGAAATAAAGAACCGCGACTCCTTTAGCAATAGTATATATAGCGTTTACAGAAGATTCCTTTGGTATTTTATATAATAGATTTGGATTCATAGTGGTATTAATATGTCATTTGTATGATCAATAGTTACTCTTTACAAGCATCTCTTACTTCTTTAAAAGACCGTATCATTTTTGCGGTAGCGCTAAAGAAGTATTTAGAGAGATATAGCATTCCGAAAACAGTTCCGCCAATTACTATGGTATTCGTTACTGTTTTTAAAATTGGTTTTTTGAAAAAGGGTTCACTTTCTTTTGTAATTTTTCTAATGGTATGAATGTTCTCCTTGATTTTCTTTTTGGAGAGATCTTTCTTGATTCTTCTTGTTTGCATAATGGATTATCGTTTTATAGGTTATGTAAAGGCATACAGTAGTAACTGTCCCTATCAGTATTTTTTTGTACCAGTGATTTTGATGGGCAAGGGTTTCACATCGATTTTTATAAAAAGTAAGTTCTTGTGGAATATCTCTTGCTACTTCTAATGCAGCACAGTCCAATATGTTTTCTGGTAATTGCATACGCTTTTAGTATTTATGATGTTTTACGGATGATATAATTTTCATGTTCCAGTTTGGTAATTCCATATTCATATACACAATGCCAAAGGGATTCGTCCATCATCATATGATGCGTAAATACTCCAAACGCATATCCGGCTCCTAGCATAAAATCTTTACTTCGTTTTACACGTTCGTTGTCACCTAAGATGGAGTGCAACACCTTTCTGTTGTTTTCTAAGGCTTTGTTGATTGCTGCCATTGCCATTCTTTTTTTTCTAGCTTTTTCATTGTTAAACTTGATCTGATTTTCTCTGCTCTTGTATTTTTGATTGCTACGATTTTTCGTAAATTCTTGGTTCGTAAAAGGGTCGAATGCTTTATTTTCCATACGTGTTGTTTTTGGTAAATGTAGTTGGAAAAAGTCATTAATTTGAGGGTTTTGAACAGCTCAAACGGTATATAACGTAATACAACCCAATCTAACATAAAGTGTTATAGATTAGCATAAGTTTAGATGATTGGAATTTATATTTCCATAACAAAATCTAATAAAATCCAAATTCATCTAAATTAATTTGGATTTATGCAGGTTTCTTTGGCATTTTTTAGCATTCCACCCTGGTAAAGTAATATATATTACTTTACCAGGGTGGAATGTGATATGCCTTGAAGAAGAATTTTCCATCAATTTCGCAGCATTGAAGTTGGATTTTCGATAGCTTGCAAATGGTAAAAAATTTCTCTTCCTTTTTGAGTTTTTGCCAATTGACAAGGAACATCGTTGGCATCCAGAATTTCATAGTAATTACCAGATAATTCCTTAAGTCGTTCCCGAATGGTTCGATCTCCACAGGAAAATGTTTGACATAAATCGGTAATTAATTCCTTTCCTGATACTTTTCCAGTCATATAGGAAGACAGAAATTCTTTGACTTCCGTAAGATTTCCTTTTTTGCTTTGATTACCTATTGTGGAAATACTGGAAATAACTGCATTTGCCAGTTTCAAACGTTTAGTTGTTTCACAGAATTCCATTACGGCAGTATCTGGTTTTCTACCGTTTCTATTTTTAGGAAATTGGATTAAAATCAAATCCGATGCTTCGGGTTGCTTTTCGTTTTCAAAAGCCGTTCGAAAGGTAAATGTAGCCTTGTTGGTAATTTCTGTTCCTAAATGCCCTCTGGGTTTTGCATCCATTTGACTTGGATTTTCGTGTATTACTGCAATAAAGGAAATTTGTTTTTTTCTATTGTTGATTTCATCATTGAGCTTATCATTCAGTAACAAACTATCTTGTGTACTATTAAAATCCATCACACAATCAGAAACCACATCCAGGACTACTACCAGATGTTCATCTTTTAATTGTTGTTGTACATCATCCATGTATTCGCATAGTGCTGCAAAGCGATCTGCCCTTGGTGTATTTACTAAAGAGGTATAATGGAAATTCTTTGGTTTTTCCATAATTCCATAACCAGCATCCAATTGGATTTCCTGTAATGCTTTTGGTAATTGATACGCAAGGTTACGCTCCGTATCGACATAGCATACGTGAGAAGGCATATCAGGATTAGAAACAAACCCGAGTAAGGGGTTGGTACAGTCTTTCTTTTTAAGTAAAGCACTGCATAGGGTTTGTGCTAGCCTGCTTTTGTGCGTGCCTGATTTACCCTGTATCAAATGGATGCTTTGTGCGAATACGATTCCCTTTCCAAGATGGGTTAATAATGATGGAATTTCCTGTATTTCTGATGCTACCGCCTTTGTAAGTTCTTGCGAGATGTCGCTTAGCTTAGTAAAGTATTTTCCAGTAACTTTTGCCTTCAAGATTGGAGGGTCAAATACAGTCATCGTATCATCAGAAAGCACATTTCCATTTTTAAAAAAGTCAGAAATATCTTTGCCATCTTTCGGATCTAGTTGCGGTAAGATTGCTCTATACAACTGAAATTTTTCCGCCAGTTTTTGGGATTGCTGTATGCCGGTAGAATCCATATCGTATAATACAACTACTTTGATAAAACGTGCTTTCAATTCTTTGATTAGATCAAGAGGTGGTAATGAGGTTTCGCTATTAAAACAAATAGCATGATATCCCTTTGCATATAAGCTGAGTACATCTTTTTCGCCTCCAGTTATAAATATCAAATCACCAGATTCTGGAAGTTTAGATATGCCAAAGGCATAATCTTTATGTTTTTTGCCAATCCAGGAAAATTTAAATGTTGAAGACAAGGGACTGTATAGCTTATAACAATTTTTAGAAACTTGATACGCAAATATTGGATTGTATAAAGTGGAATCAATATGAAATGGTTCTCCGTTTTCTTTAAATCGAATGACTTTATTAACAGGGAGAACCCCAAAATTCTCTAGATGTATAGGAAGAATTCCATAGGCTTTCCAATACCTTGCATTTTCTTCATTCCAAGCGGAGTGAAAATGAATCTCTGGTTGTTTTTTGGCAACTGATGTTCCTAAACCTAAACTAAAATCCTGATTGATTTGTTGTAAGGCTTCGGGAAAACTGCAGCCCTTCAATTTCATAATCAAATCAAAAACAGTTCCATCACAATCTGGAATTGCAAAATCCTTGTAGCACCAAGTACCGGAATGCGTTTTGAAAATATTAAAGGAAGGTGTTTTTTGTTTTTGAGAAAGAAAAGGATTGGAAATAAGACTACCATGTTTTAATAAACCTTTATTATGATATGGTTTTAGGTAAAAGTTTAAGAGCGTATAAGAGTCGGTTAAACTCAAGATGTTTTTTTTATTTAAAATTTTATATGATTCCATAATTTTTATTTTTTATTGTCATTCTGAGCGTCTGATGTATTTTATTCGTTGTATACAATTGTGTATTCTATCACGTATGTCACGCTGAGCTTCCTCCATAGGCGGACAAGTGTCAAAGAGTTTTTTCTACAATAATTTGCTTCGACAAGCTCAGCATGACAATACTTCTGAGGTTCAACGATAGTCTATACTCAAAGACAGGCTTGGTCTGACATTATTTTCTTATTAATGTTTTGTAATACCCCAAAGCACTATCATATCGATAAAAGGTTCCGAGAATGCAGTATCCATTATTAGGAAATTGTAGTTGCTCTGCCGATTGCTCAATATGATATGCCATTTGGTCTGGATTATAAAGAAGCATCCAGGTCATAGCGATCATCTTTTTCTGCAAGTTGCAAGATCAATGTAATAGTATGCTCCTTGTGATAACAGAACCGTTTTCCTATTTTTAAAGGAATTAAAGGTAATTCTCCAGAAGCTATCAGTCTTGCAATTTTCTGTCTTGATATCGGTGGACTAAAGAGCTTTCCTACTTCACTGATACTTAAAAAAACTGCATGAGGACTTATTAATTCATTTGGATTTTTCATCATTTAGAAGTTTTTAAGTAGTTATGAGCTTCTATAGTTTCGATTACGGAGGGTTTTCCGCTATGAATCCAATCAATCAGTACTTTTTTAGAAAAGGTAAGTGGTTTTCCACGTGATAATACTGGGATTTCATAGCGACTAATCTTAGAATACATCGTAGGTTTGCTATAGCCTGTAAGTTCACAGGCTTCATCAATAAAGATGATATCCCTATCTGCTCTATGCAGCGTTGATTCTTTTTCATTAGATAACACTTCTTGTAACTGCTGTCTAATGATTCTTCTGTTTAATTGTATATACTCCTCTACTGTAAGCGTATATAGTGGTTTTAATAGATCACTCATTATTTTGTGATTTTTAATAATTAATAATGAGCATTGCGCAATGCTTTGTTTTATTAGAATTCTGATGCTAAATAACAAAGGATATCGAGGCAAAAACTATGAAGAAAAGGCATTGCATGGTGTGCATGGTACACAGTTACTCCGAACACTTATTGGTATTGGTTTGTGATTGTAGGATTACATCAAAAAAACTAGTGCCATGCATTGAAGAATGTAGAAAAAACAATCAAAGTATTGCTTTGATTATGGGAATTGTGCCACTATTTTTCTGAAGATACGTTTTGTGTTTTCCGATGGAATACTGTTTCCTAAATTTCTAGGGTTAAAATCTTCTTTGTTTTTATCGATAAAACATGTAGAGGTAAGTACCCATATTCCAGTGTTAGGTTTTACTATTTTGTTTTGGCTGCAAAGGATACTAATAAAAGCATTTAAGTCTACTGAATTAGCTGTCCAATGAATCTTTTTTAAAGGTATTGATTCTTCAGAAAACAAAGATTTAAATTGAGTATAGGAAGTTTCATTATGAACGTATTTATTATCCAATAATCCATGAAATATATCTAAAAACTTTTGATTGTTCTTTTGAAAGAAATTTGGGGTGGACATAGAGCCTATTAGAGTATAGGAACTTGAAGTAGGTTTTTGTTTGTTAGATTTTTTATGGATTTTTTGTTTGGGTAATTTTTTAATATCTAGGATGTATCTGGTGATCTTTTCATAAATTTTATCATCTATGAAATCATGCTGAATTATTAAATTATCTAGAAAGACCATAAATTCTAAAAGATCATTATTAAAATTAGCTCGCAATTGGTACTCAAAAAAATCATCTAAAAGAAATATATTTTCTACATATTGATCTACTTTCAGCGCGAAGAAATAATGAAAATCTTGATCTACTCTGGGAATAGTAATAAGTTGTGGCAAGTAATACAAAGCTCCTTTAAAATCAAACCAACCAAGACGGATTCTTTCTTTAAATGACTTCTTTTCTTTGTAGATCTTTTGGAACGCTACATATGTTTCGCCAGAGTTTTCTTTTGTTAAATAACTTTTGCCATAATGAATACATATATCAATTGCATTACGATAAAGTTCTAAGAAATGTTTTCTGTTGTAAGTATTGCTTTTTGCTTTCTTCTCGTATTTTAGCTCTTCTTCAAAAAGATATTTTTCATAGTTCCAGATATCCGATAGTTCTATATTGAAATTATTAAGATGATTTGTGTTCATAATGGTATTCTTAATACTTGTGCAGTTGTAGTTTTATTTCTTTTCCCTATATATGAGTGTCGGATTAAGGTAGTATGTTACCTAATGACTGTGTTAAATTTATAAGGAAAATAAAGGTACTTAGAGGATTAAATTGACATAAGATACCTAGTATACTTTGCTAGATATAGCTAATCAGTTGCTATTAGCGATATCTTTATTTATTTTTATAAACTGTCAATGCGCTGTTCTAATTATACTCTTATTATATGTACCTATTTTTTGACACAGAAACCACAGGATTACCTAAAAACTGGAAAGCTCCGGTTACTAACTTGAACAATTGGCCCAGGATGGTTCAGATTGCTTGGATCCTATGTGATGAGCAAGGTAATCGTATAGAATCAGACGATTTTATTATTAAACCAGAAAATTATATAATTCCTATAGCCGCTTCTAGAGTACACGGAATTTCTACAGAAAAAGCAATTGCTGAAGGTGTAGATCTCAAAACGGTATTAATGAGATTTGATGATTTGGTAAAAAAGGCTGATTACATTGTTGCTCACAATATCAATTTTGATGAAAAGATTATGGGTGCAGAGTTATTATGAAAAAAAGTAAAAAGTGATTTTCTGAAAATGAAGAAACTGTGTACAATGCTTACTTCTACTAATTATTGCAAAATCTCAGGTAATTATGGTTATAAATGGCCAACATTGTCAGAATTACATATCAAATTATTCGGAGAAGACTTTGAAGGTGCTCATGATGCTTCAGCAGATATCATGGCAACGGAGAAATGCTTTTGGGAAATGAAACGATTGGAATGGATTTAAAATTTAAACAAATAGTAAAATGAGTGTTATTGACTTTACCGAACAACAAATAAAAACATTTGTAGAAAGCAAACGACCAATAGAAGAAATTAGAGATCAATTAGATATAGGATATAGCTATGATGGCAGATCTGCAGAAATATTAGAAATCCGTCCGCAATGGGATGATCCCTCAATTATCCATAAATACCCTATTGCTAAAGCAACTTATACCAAGTCCCAAAAAATATGGAAAATATATTGGAAACGTGCCAGTGGAAAATGGCAATCTTATGAGCCACAATCTGAAGTCACAACAATTCAGGATTTTCTATCGATAATTGAGGAGGATACTCATGGCTGTTTTTGGGGATAGGTACTATTTTAAAGTGTTTTCCAAAAA
The DNA here is from genome assembly GCF_053613295.3 of Aquimarina ulvae. Lineage (NCBI taxonomy): Bacteria > Pseudomonadati > Bacteroidota > Flavobacteriia > Flavobacteriales > Flavobacteriaceae > Aquimarina > Aquimarina ulvae. The sequence continues at coordinate 564,280 of NZ_JBSIBP030000002.1, read as the reverse complement.
TCAACTGATTTCTAGATAATCAGATTGTGTTCATGTTTTTCACATTAATGATTATAATATGATAAATTAATAAGGATAGCTTTAGTGTTTTTATGTGCCTGCATTTATACGAACAGATAATTACGGAAATCCTTACTAACTATTGTTTTCTGTTTTATACTTTTGATAATTAGCCTTTTAAATCATTCATTATGTATAAAAAACTACTTTTTATAATTGTCCTTTTCATTCAGAGTTTTTTGTTTTCTCAAAGCAGTTCAATTACATTAATATCCTGGAATATTCGTGATTTAGGAAAAACAAAAGATACTAAAGAATTAGAGCAAATTGCTACTATCATAAAAGATGCAGATATTGTGGCCATACAAGAGATTGTTGCGGGTTTTGGTGGAGCACAAGCTGTAGCAAAACTAAGTGATATCCTTAATAGAAAAGGAGCAACCTGGGATTATGTAATTAGTAACCCTACACATAGCCCTCCTTATATGACAGAAAGATATGCCTATATCTGGAAAACAAAACATATTAAAATTAAAACAAGAGGAAGATTACTTAAAGAAGTAGATGCTGAAATTGATAGAGAACCTTTTTTGATTGATTTTTATATAAACAGAAGAAAATTCACAATTCTAAACTTTCACTCACGTCCTTATAGTAAAAACCCCAAACCAGAAATAGAAGCGCTGACAAAGTTCGTAGCAGATTCTCTTAAAACACCGCTAATTTTGGCAGGCGATTTTAATACGAATGAAAATGATGCGGTATTCTCTTCATTTAAAAAAAGCGGCTACAGTGTAGCTACCACCAATAAGAAAACTACTTTAAAACGCTCTTGTGTAAGTGGTTCCTATCTTAATTATATTATAGATAATATTTTTTATTCTAAAAATATTACAAAAGTTAAAGGAGGTGTTATAGATTTTGTAAAGGCCTGTGATGAACTTACTAAAGCAAGAAAATTGTCTGATCATCTACCTGTTTATTTGAAGTTTACGTTCTAACTAAAATCCAAAAAACCCTTTTTTATCTTTGTTTTCTTCATTGTATGTTTTCAACTTTGTGATCAATACTTCATCCAGTTCAAGGATAGAAGTATTGATGTCTGATAGATTGGTTTTTAAGGACTCTTCAATTGCCAAAACTTGATCCGTTAATATTTTTATTTGATTCTCCTGAAGTAGTATTTTTAGTTTTGCATTGGTCTCATCTGTCATTGTATGGATGGTGTTTTTACTGATTTCTAAGGATTGTATTATTGTCTTTTCTCCTTTAGTAGTGATGTGTTTCACTTTCGTATCTAAAGTGTTTTCAATAGTTATCATAGTATCTTCCATTTCATTTTGAATGTTTTTTAGACTTTTTTCATAGCCTGAAATCAACAGTTTACTTTTACTATATATTTTTTCTAATGCTTCGTGACTATTTACCAATAGCGGTTTTAACTCTTGATTTTTAGAAATGTTTTCTTCAGTTCGTTGTAGTAAGTTTTGTAACAATGTATTGGTCTCTTTTACCAATACAGCTAGGGATTGATAATCTGATTTTATAAAACTGGTTAAGTCATGAAAATTCTTTCTATAATTTTTAGTAAATGTTGTAGTAGTATCTCCAATACCTTTTAGTGTATTTTCCGTGTTTTGAGAAAAAGCAGTGACATTTTGATTGATGTTATTAACACTTTGATAAAATGATTGGTTGATTTTTTGAAGTTCACTAGTGATATAATTATGATTATTCTTTTTATAAGCGTTCAGATATTTTCTTAATTGATACAGTACTATGATATGAGTAATTGTAAGTAAAATGATTAGATATATCATAAGACATTAGATTATTTTAATGGTTAACTTTTTTATAACTTTCCATTGGTTTCCTTCTAGTTGCATTTCTCCATCTTCTCCAATTTGCTCGATTGTAGTACCAGTTCTATTAAAGTTTTCGCTGCTAAGGTTACAAATAGGTAATAGGAAAACATCATAACTCTGGATACCTGCCTGCATCATATCAGGATAGTCATATAGTAGGCTGAAAGTTCCTCTAGAAGTATCATTAGGATCTATTATCAATTGTATTGCACTATCGCGCTCCTTTATTTTTGATTTTTTATCATCAGATAATGTTCCTTGATCATCTGCAAATGGAAAATATACTCGTAGGTTATCTCGAATTCTTTTTGCTATTTCTAGTTCAATATGTTGTTTAATTTCACTAATACTGTTTAATAGCTCATCATCATTTATTGTTATAGGTAATTCGTTAATTAAATTTCTTTTAGACCTATCAGTGATTATATGTATTTCTTCTGTAGAAATAGCTTCACTATCAAGGATAGGTATAAAAGATTGAGATTGTATTTCTTGTTCAACTTTTTCTTTTGCTTGTTGTCTATCATTGCATTTTTTTAATTGCGTTTCAAATGTTATAGTGTCATTTTTTAGTCTTTGTTCAATGAATATTTGTAATTCATCTTTTGCAAAAAACTGATTGGATGCAGCATCCAGTAGTAATTTTGATTTAAATATGTCTAATTTGTTGCGTATACTTGATACACAATCATTAGTATATGTAGAAGAAAGTGTGTTAATCCATTTAGTATATTGTTCTTTTGTGATCCTCTCAATTTCCCGAATGGATATAGTATTTGTTGTAGTTTCTGATATATCCGAAATAGTGGTATCCGTAACGGTTGACCTCTTTTTTATTCTAAAAAATAAGATTCCTAAAAGAATGTTTAAAACCAGACTTATGATTAAAATTATCAATAGTATGGCGCTATAATCTTTTATAATAGTTCCAAAACCTTGTGTTGATTCTGGTTGTTTTTTTTCTTCAGGAATTAGTGTTGGTAGCGTGTCTAATCTATCTGGATTAATCTCTAGTACTTTGAAATTATTAGTAGCAAGTTCAATATCTTGTTGAATTTCTGATTTTAGCTTTAGATACCGCTTATCATTTTCTTTTTTCAAAGTTATAATACTGTCTTTGAAGAAATTTGAAGCTGTAAAAGAGTTTATCTCTTTTTTGAATTCCTGTTCAGAAGTGTATTCATAATCAAGATAATTTTGTTTTATCTTAATAAACTCTTCTACAAATGATTTTACTCTTTTTTCTCCATCCCACCTAAGTTCAGAAGAAAAATCATCAAGCTTTAGTCCTTTAATCTTATCGGCTTCGGTTGTGTCTGATTCATAGACACGATCTTTTAGGACTAAATAGATACTTCTATAACCAATGCTATCAAATAGTTTTTCAATTAGTTCTTTATTTACTTCAGTCACCTCATTAGTTGTAGATTGACCAATGAGTGTATAGCAATTTAGTAACAGAAGGATTAGTAATGAAAATTGTTTTATTTGTATATTCTTTTTCATTATTATATTCCTTTAAATTGGTTTATTTTGTCTGATACAATGATCTTAGAGAATGCATATAGGTATGCTTTTATAGCTTCGAAAAATAAAGAGTCACTTAGTATAGATTCTTGCTCCACCGTTATTTTATGATTGATGACTTCTCTAATGGTATCACTTATTTTAGAAGAGTCAGAAAAGAATTGTTGTAATTTCTTTGGGTTGTAAGATTTCTCTAGCCCAAAGTTTTTGATCAAGTCAGCATCAAACCACAATTGATCAAAGAAGTAGTTAAAAAAATCGATTACATTTTCGGTTACTTCTTGTATTGTGGGATCGGATTTTTGTATAAAATTTGAATATTGAACGGTCTTCTTCTTATCGGTATCTGTAGCAAGAATCAAGTCTTTTGCATTTCCTACTGAGATATAAAAATTATTGGTGTCTGCTTCTGGATTTGCTTTTATCTGTTCTAAACCTTTAATACCACCAATAGCCGTAGATTCTTTTGGGTTTTGTAAGATTTGGAGCTCTATTGATGGAATTTCTTCTTTATTAAAAACTTGCTTCAGGATATGATGTGTAAGATTGGCGATACCTTTAGAACGATTTAAGTCATTGGATCCGTTAGTAATCTCTAATAACTTGGCTCCATTTCCACTTACTCCAATATAGGATGGAAATTTATGAATACCACTCATTTGGAGAATCTGAAAGGAGTGATAAAAGATGGCACTGTTATGAATTAGAAATAGTAATTTGAATTCACTATCCAACATCAGTTTTTTATTAAATCCTTTATAGTTAAAAAAGTAACTGATCAAATCAGTAGATAGTAACCCTTTAGAACTTTTGATATAATCAATAATATCTGTTTTAGAAAAATCGGGACCAAAAGTCTTCCGCATAATGGCTTCATATTTGGATACAAAACCATTATCAAAAGGATCATGCCCACTATGAGACTCAAAAAGACTGTTTCCTGCAAATCTAAAAGAGGTAGTTAAAGCAGGTTTATTATTTTCAAACACAATCATATCTGTGGTTCCGCCACCAATATCGAGATTCATATAGATTTCTCCAGCGCCAAAAGTTCTGTCATAACTATAATAAGGAGCCCAGGATTCTGTAATACTTGTTAGCTTTTCTGTGTTTGATGATTTACTGTAATAACTGCTGTATAATTCATTCCAGATATCATTGAAAACTGTCATTTGATTACTCCCCATACTTAGTGGCTTAAACCATAATAAATTAGATGTACCGGGATTGACCCCTTCACTTAATAGTTTGTTTCTACCCATCCAGATGAGTTGTTCTATAAATGCTTTTAGTTTGTTTTGTGCTGCAATATTAGTTCCATCTGTTACTCCCCATTTGATATTAGAATGCACAAAATCAAAATCCCGACGTAATACCCGTTGTCCAAAACCAAAAGGAATATTAGTGCTAGATAGTACATTTATAGTATTTGTTTGTTCAGGGTTGGTGTCGTTGTCAATATTAATAATAGATCGGATAGGAAACCTGAAAAGCGTTTCATTTCCTATTAACGTAGGCAAAAACTCTGCGATCTGCGCTGCACCGTAGATAGGATTGACAGGATCTAATTCATATTTTTTGGATAACTCTAATTCTTGATTTGGTTTATGTAACATCACCATATCTGGATCTGTCATTTGTTCTGTTCCTTTGTAAGAAGATAGATTTTCTATCGTATTCCCTGTTTTAATAGCTACAAAACTATTACTGGTTCCAATATCAAAAGCAATAGCTGCATCTTCATTAGCTAATGGAATAGGTTCTCCCATTAAAGGAATTAGAATACCTTCTGAAGTTACATTTTTATCAGTGTTATTAATACGAACATGAATAGCTTCAAAAGTAGCGTCAGTCTTTGTATCCAATTGTATTTCTCCTTGCTCATTTTTGTGAATGGTGGTTACGTCTAGATAATTGGTTACGCAAGGATATTTCTCATTACTTCGTGTTCTGGAATGTGTTTTTGAAGGTATTCGGATTACTTTAGGTTTTGTGAACTCTTCTTTGATAAATTGGTATGCTATTTCTTCTCCTTTAAGATGATAAGATAATATCTTGTATTTATCATTATACTTTGTGTCAGACACTTTAAAGAATGGATAGACCCCAAATGCCATCGATGTTTTTATCAATGCTCCGAATTCGTCATTGTCAATAGTTTCTGGGTTAACAGTATCATAAGTTCTTTCAAAGCGAATAGTTCCTTTTCCTTTATCAGCCTTTACTGGAATTTCTAAAGTAACTACAATTGCACCCATTTTTAGCTTTTCAATAGAAATTTGTTTTTGTAGATCGGCTAAGGTGAAATAGTTAAAGTAAGTTTCTTTAATCGGGAGTATCACATTATCCACTTTACCAGTAGGTAACCAGAATTTATCAGTATTAGTTGGATAATCTAATTGTATCAAATGTTTAGAAAGAAGATCATCTCTAGTAATCCAAGGATATTCAATAACGGATTGAGGTAACTTTCTTTTTTGGATAGGTACGTTCGTATATAACTTAATATCTTCTGTAAATTTATTATCACCATAATAATTCCAACGCTTTTTATATATGCCTTCTAATAGTACTAAAGGAGGGTTTTTTAAGGTCTTGGATGTTTGTATAATGTAGTCACTATCTTTAATAGATCGGGTTTCTTCGAGGCTATTGAATGTATCGCAAATGAAAGGAATAGCGCCTCCTAAAAAGCTTATTTCTTGATTGTTAATTTCTAGAATTTGATATTCATTTGTATATTCTTCTACTTGATTTCTATTTAGACCATTAATAGTTTTTAAAACTTGTTGGTCTTCGATATGATTCCTGTTATGTTCAATATAGTTATATACTTCTTTAAAAGATTGCGTAATGGTAGGATTAGATGCAAAGAAGACATTCATAAATTCCTGGAAATTCGGATTTCGTTTGTACAGAGGTTCATTATTAGAGAAGAAATGACGGTTCTTATAATTGCTTTTTAAGGTTTTTGGGATTGCATCTCCAACTGTAAAAAATCCTGTATATGGAGAAGTTCCTGCAATAATGTGGTGATCTAAAAAAATCAATGTGAACTCACTAAAAGCATTGGTAATACCTCTATTACTAAATCTGGAATCTTTATTGTAATTATCGATAAAGATTCTGAGGGTTTCTGCAAAGGTTCTGATACCAGGATTATGATCTTGCTTTAAACGCTCCAACTCCTCTTTTTTCCATACTTCTATTTCAATTTTTCCTTTTAGTTTTAAGGTATCGTAGCAAAAAAGTATTTCGAATACATCCAGACAATGCGAAATGTATTTATGATATGTTGTTTTCCCCGATAGCGCAGCTACATTTTTGCCAGAATTCATATATGCCTTATTCACAAAAGAAAACGAAGTTTCGAATAAATGCATTTGTGCAAAAGGAGAGGGGATAGAAGTAACCGGTACTTCTGATGCTCCTATGTTATCCGTAATGTCTCCTATTTTTCCTTCATCGTATGGATTGTTGGGATATTGGTTCCAACCTGTAGATGGAATAACTTGTTCTTTGATTAGACTTAATTTATGTGGCATGGTTTTGTAGCTTTTTAAAATGAAAATCGTTCCTCAACTATGTTAGATATTCCTTGATTGATAAGGGTACTTAGAGCTCGTTCTTTATTGCCTAGAGGTTGGGCGGCAATATCTTTTGCTATTTTAGAAAATTCTTCATCATATTTAATGGTATCTTTTTTAAAGAAATTACTGTTGTTATTAGCAGGAATTCCGGTAACTAGTGTAAATAGTTTTTTATCATCTACTGTGATTTTAGCAGGTTCTATTCCTGAAATATCCTTGATAAGTGTTCCTTTATTACTTACAATAGATAAGTCAAAAGGCAGGAATTTACGATCATGTTTTTCTAAGGAAAGCTCTATAAGCCATCGATAATAGTATTGATTCGTAAAAGAGGATAATTGCTTAACAAAAGGTTGTTTGTCGTAGTTGTTAGAAAGCTTTAATTCATTTTTCCAAGCAAGCTTGTCATTAGTTAATGCATCATTCATATAGGCAGATACATAGATGTTGTAATAATGAAAATGTAATAATTGTTTAATATGATCATCTTGCTTGAGATGTGTTAGATGCAAGCTTCCAGAATCTTGATTCACTCCATACTCAAAAAATCGAGAGGCTTGCGAAAGATCTTCTTTGGTACTTGCGCTGGGTTCGTAATCCAGAAATTCCAGAATAGAAGAAGCGGCAGTTAACTCAATAAAGTTAGCAGGGTTCTTTTGTTCAATACCACCATCAAAATTTTCATAACTACTCTGTCTGGTATCCCCGACATAAAACATGGTATTTACGAGTTGTTTTAAGTTTCTATTATAATAGGATAAAGCAGCTTTGGTTTTGGTGATGAATGTGCTGGAGTTAATTGCACTGTCTCCACTATTAAATTTTTCTACATCTACCTGAAAATATGGGAGTACGGATACGCCTCCAATGATTGCATTATTGATATAAGTTTTATTATTTAAACCACTGTTTTCATCCCTAAAGACGTTCATAAGTAGCGGAAATCCTGCTGCTCCAGTTCCTCCGAAAATGGAACTGATGATAAAAATGCGGTCATTTTGCTTAAAATCTTGTGTAAATTCTTTGAATTCAGAGGATTCTACTACGTTTTTAAGAACTACACTTCCTACATTAGGATTACCTAGAAAACCTTTTTCCAGTGGCATATCTTTATTAGCATTACTATATAATAGATCAAATAAAGCTCTGGTAGTGTTCATGTTTTTTGATGAAAGAGCGTTATAATCTACCATATCCTTTAGTGTTCCGTAATCTGTACCGCTAATATTCATTTCTTTAGGAGGCATAATCTTGGTTCTAAAGAAATGTCCTTGATCTTCTTCTTCGGGTACTCCGGTATATATGGTATTATGAATCTGATTATAGTTCTGGATCAGTTTCCTGCATTTTTCGACATCTCCGTTATTGATGTCTGTATCAATAATCATTGGAATGATTTTTTCGGTGTTAGCTTTGAATCCACTGGCAAGTAACATGGTCAAGGATTTTAGTACTCTTGAACCAGTACCGCCAATAGCAAAGAGATATAATTTTGGTTTAGACATGATATTAGAATTTTACTGGAATGAATTTAGAATAGATAGAAAAACGTTTAAAAGCTAATGATAATAGGAAGTATAGTACAAAAGCGTAGCAAGCGTTAATCATAGCGAATAACCAGATTTCATAATAGAATTCACCCAAAGTTGCTAATTCAAATACGGAGAATCCCTCTATAGCAATGGATATGATAAAAACGGTTAAGACATTATACATTCCGAACAGAAACCAACGACTTATTGTAGAAAATCGCATACCTTTTCTACCGAATACTATATAAAATAGAAGGTTGTAGAGTATCGATGAAAATAGGAGTATCATGAATCCTACAGTGTACCCTCGATTATCCCAGGTTTCCCAGTAATAAGTGCTTTCAAATAAAAAGTAAAAATTTTCCATGATCGTTATTGTTGTTTTTTGGTGAATTTAAAATTTGCTAAGGTGTCGTTTTTGCTTTTAAAAGCTCTTTCAAAAGCCTTTGTGATAGTTTTGAAAGCAAAGGTTTTGTAGGCCAATGAATCTGCAGTTATTTCTAGGTCATCGGCTAGATTTGTTTGCTGGATCCATTGAGGTGTTTTATTGTAAAGAGTAATTGAAATCTTTTCTGTAATGCGATCCAGGTCATGAAAAGTAGGTTGTAGAAAGTGCGTGAGCTTCTTCTCTTGAATGGTATTCTTTGAAACACCTTTTTTAGAAAGCATGCTTTTGTCAATTACCTTAATGGAGGTTGTTTCTTTTAGGTACTCTGGTTCGATCGTATAATTATTTGGATTCATAAACTGTTTACGAATTCCTGTGGCTTGATGATGTAAATTGATTCCGATGGTAAATTGTACAGGTCGTTTTTCTGTTACTTCTTTAATTCGTACTACATTATTTTCTGTGTTGATGGATATTTTTCCTTTTTTAGGGGCATCTAATAATTCATATGTTATATCCTGCATTGGAATATTATAGAAATGCGACTGATGATAGTTGTCAAAAATATCTTTGGTCACCAATTCTTTAACAGCTTGCTTATTGCCAAAAATCCAGATGTAAAAAGGGCGATTTTTTAGAACCGTATCGTAATAAGGTCTATTTCTTTGATTCCTACTTCCGGTATTGAGTCGATCATAATAGTAGGTGCCGTTAAAATCACTGAGATATTGAAAAACAGCAACGCCTATATTTTCTTTTTTGATGAGGTGTTGATATATTTTTGTAGTGATTTTAGAGCTATTCGCTTTGGTATCATCACTTCCTAAATCTGGAATACAATCTGAAACGAGTATACTTACAGAGTTTTCCGTAACAGCATCTATCACATGGCTGAATACATGTTGTAACTTAGAAGATCTTCCACCTAGAATGGTTCCGCTACCAAGTTGATTTTCGAATTTTTGTATGCTTCCTTTATATCGATTAGGCCTGTTGGTAACCGTATATAGTTGTAAACTATCAGAGTACATTTTATTCAGATCTGTAATCAAAAAAGGAACTACTTCTTTTAAAGGATAATTTCCAGCAGTTTGTGAATTGACATACCCTTTCATACTGGCAGAAGTTTCCATAAAGAAATCAACTCTTTCTACAGTTCTTTTTCCCTTAGTTGTTTTTTGATAAGGAGAGAATTCGTATTGTATTAATGGGGAACAGCCTTTACTCGTAAATGCGAGATTACTTAAGAGTATTAATTTGATTAGAATACTATTTGTGACTATTTTATTCATTGTTGATCTCTTTATGGAAAATCCTGGTATGAATTTCTTTTTGGTTAAATACTTTGTGATTTGCAGATACAAATACTTTTGTTTTCTCTATTTCGAGAATATGATATCCGGATCTACAATGCTGAAACCGAAATTTTAATGCTTTGATGCCTGTAAAAAGCCCTTTTTGTTTTGTGATATCATATACATAATGAGAGCAACTTTTTTTAAAAACACATCTTTTTCGTTTCGATTTGGGAATCAATACCCAATAGGATCTAATAATTAATAAAAGAAGGATCTTCATTAGGAAGCTTTAGAAAAAACAACCATTTGTCGAGAAGTTGTATATCCAGGAGTTCCTCCCAATCCAAAACAACCGCTTTCTGGTTGTACAAATGTGGTTACACTCTCTAATCGAATATATTTCCATCCAGAATTAGCATGATGTTTGATGATTTCTTCTAATTGTTCTGCAACTTGTTTTGATGCAGTTTTGTTTTGACTAACAGAAGCGACAAAAGGGATTACTTTATATTCCATAATTTGATTTTTTAGTGATACATCAAAGCTATGGATGCGGGGAATTTATTCTTTACGGAAAACCATAATCACAAAAAAGAACGGTTTTTATGCCGTTCTTTTTCTAACTAACCTCAGTACAATTAGTCTTCCCAACCACACAAATCTCTCCCCAGTTTCTTTGCTTCTGATAGCGTTACTTTATATATCTTAGTAGAACATCGAGATAAACCTCTACAATCTTCCGTGTAATGATATCGCTTGCTTTGTTTTCCTTTGCAGATATATACTTTTGTGTCGTTTTGATGGCTTACCAATGCAAATACAGAAAGCAGTATTGCGAATTTTATATAATCTTTCATTAAGGAATCATTGTTCAACCGGAATTCGTATTCTGGTTTCTTTAATATCCATCCTAATTTTATCCAATGTAACATACGTAGGTTCTTGTATTTCTTCTTCATATTCTATGTCCTTCCATATTTTATGAATTTGAGCTACTACAAGTTTAACTTGTACGTTAATACCCTGCATGAAATTATCATTGTATAATTCTATCGAAAAACCTCCCTGTAATAAAGATGTATTTCTACCAAAACCTGAAGCTCCGTTACCACTTTCTAATATGCGTTGCGTGCCATCATTTAGTTGTGTGATGAATTTATAGTGTACATTATCACCTATATCGGTATCCGAAAACATAGAAATTCCGGTAGCGGCAAAAGTAGCCAATGCAGTATACCCAGTTAATGATCCTATAACTTTGAAACCATCAGAAATTTTCTTGTTGGCAGCTTCATAATCTTCCTTAGCTTTTTGACCAACACCTATCCAATAGGACCAAGCTATTGTTTCTGTAGATTCATAGGGATTATGATAATTAGGGAAGTATTTATTTTTAGGAAGATGTACAGGAATATATGAGTACTGAGAATTGTTTATGGCGGACTCGGAATGAACTCGTTCGTTTCTGGTAAATAATTCTATAAAGGTAGTATCTGTTCTTATTAGTCGTTTTTTTATTTTTTTTATTTTTCGGGTTTCATATCCTGTCAGACTATCTTCTTTATATCGAGTATATATTGTATCTCGAATAGTTTTCCACCTCCAACTGGTATTGAAGTTTTTGGTTGTAGCATCTAAAGGAACTCTTTTTATCGAATATTTAAAGATCCTATTGGTTAATGAACTACTATAAAATCGAAATTTATAAACTCCTTTATTTCGTATAAGAATACGCTTATTATGGAGTTCAGGAACTTTATAATCTGAGAACAGCGTATTATTTGGTAATTCTGCTATTTCTATTTCTTTAAGATGTTTTCCTTTGACCATATCAAAATCAAAAATGATTTCATCGTCTTTAGCAAAACTATAATATACTTCTTTTGTTTGATCAAAAGAAAGCTTAGTTGTTGCGTTCAAAACGGTGATTGGTATTTCTTGAGCAAATGAAGTAATGAATTTTAACAATGTAAGTGTGAGTACAATTTTTTTCATATATATGTTTTAGTTAGTTACAATGAATAGCATATTCTTTATAAGGGATATATTCGGTTCCACAAACACCTCTATGATGAGAACAGGTTCCTCTTCCTGTACTACTTGAAGTGGTTCCATCACAACATTTGGTTCTGGTATGATACCTGGTTTTTGCAGTGAGTTCCCTAAGTTTGTTACAAGCTTCTATGTCTCCTTTTTCTGTAGCAATTCTAAGGTACTTTTTGGCACTTTTCTTTTTTCTTAAATTTAAATAACTCTGTCCAATTTTTCTATAGATTGAAACATCAGAAGTATCTAAAGCAATATGTTTTTTAAAATATTGAATTGCTTTTTCATTTGATTTTTTAGTAAAATACGTATCGCCCAAATTTTTATAAGCTAATGCCGTATTGGGATATTCTTGTATCAGTTTTTTTAAGACTGTAATACTTTGGATGGTATCCTTAAGAGTAAGAAGTACTTCACTTACTTGATAATGTGCACGCTTAAAATTAATTGTATCATTTTTTAATTTCTGAATAGAATCAATAAAAGAGACAAGAACCGTACTTGCTTGTTTAGGTTTCCCAAGAATAGCCATTGTATTCGATACATAATAATAAGAATCAGCATGACTTTTAAAATTACGATCTTCTATTGGTTTTAAAAAATACTGTAATAGTTTCTCTGCTTTAGCTGTATCATTCTTTTGAATTCTCCAGTCAACAATTTCTTTAAACACTATTTGCCTTAGTGAATCAGTATCAGAAAGTGTTTGAGCTATGGCAATCTCTTTTTCTGATGAGATCGTATCTAGTAATTCAGATAAAATCATTTCTTTTAAAAGATGATACTTGGGATTCATAGAATCTCTTTTTATAGTTTTATCAACTAATTTTAGTGCTTGATGATAATTTTCTTCCTCATAAAAGCGATTAGCCTTTTTATAATTAGTACTATTAGAATCGGGAACTAAAATCACGGCTAATACGCATAAAAGGATAAAAGCTCCTATTACTATTAAGAAACTTATTAAACATCCTTTAAGGCAACCTTTACTTTTGTTTTTAGGAATTTGGGTCATTTATTAATTTCTTCTACGCTTTCTTGTATGTGATCTTACATAGATTCTTTTTCCTGACTTTGTAGTTCTGTAATGACCTCTTACTTTGACAGGTTTGGAATAATTTAGACTCTTCTTTTTCGTTGATGTGCTATACTTATTATACCAGTTAGAAAGACCTGATCTTCTTTTTTGCTTAGGAATAGACGTTAAATATTTTAATGCAATAACTTCCTTAATCTGTAGTTTTGATTTTTTTACGAAACCAATCTTATTATTAGATTTTATTTTGTAAAATCTTTTAGTTTCATCAAAAATTAAGATATTTCCGTTGTTAGGAATAGTGTCTATTACATTACCATTAGTTTTATCTAATAGTTTTATTATTGATCGTGAAGATTTACTTTTTGTTTTAATTAGATAGCCACTATTCTTGATTTCTGTTTGAATATCTGATTTAATAATATCTATCTCTTCCTCAAGTGTTTTAATTTTATTTATTAGACTATCTATTTTTTGATTTTCTTGTGAGTAAGTTATTGCCGAAACTAACAACAGTAGTATATATAAATATGTTCTCATTTTTATTGAATTTAGATTTTAGAATAAGATAGATTCACTTTCGAAAGTGAATCTATCTGCTAGTGATTATCCTTGATAACCATTACGCCTAGCATTCTCTATACAGTCTGATTTGTTTTTATATCCTTCAGCGGATGCTCCAACAATTTTTCCATTAGAAGCCGTTCTTCTCCATCTCCATTCTTTTGCTTTATCCTTGTAAAATTCCCATGTGTCATTCATAATTTTAATTTTTAAAGATTAATACTATTCAAACTTAAAACTACTAGGAACTAGTTCTTTATGGTTATCCGTAAAGGGAGAGGATTTTATAGAAAAATGATTGTAAGAGATGACAAAAAGGTTTTATTTACACTGAAATTTGTAGCATTATGATATAAAGAAAGAAAAGACCTCACAGGTTTCCAAAACCTGTGAGGTCTGACAAAGAGATATCATATATTTTATTTGTTAACTGGTGCTTTATTATAAATGCCCTTTTTTAATAAGCTTCGCAATAAGATTAGTGGTGTTTTTTGCTTCGAAATGCTCAGATAGTCTATTTATTCGTTTTTCGATCGTACTTTCGCTATTAGGAGAGATTTTATTGCTTTTTAATTTTTCGACGATTTCTTTTTTATTGAGACCATCTGCAAGTTCTTTTAGAATTAAGAGATCAAAATTATCTAACTCAAAGGTATTATTATGTAATGCTTGATCAACATTTGGAGAGATGTATTTTTCATTATCATATGTGCATTGTACGGCTTTTACCAATTCTTTCAGCCCATAACGTCCCTTGCAAACATATCCATTGATTTTTTGTCTTTTAAAAAGAGACTTAATTTTTGTTGGATTATCATCCATAGAATATACAATGATCTTAATATTGGGTTGTATAGGTTGTATGGCATCAATAAGTTCGATTCCAGAGGTGTACTTTCGATCTATCAAAGGGGTTTCCTTAAAAGAAATATCCGTAATTAATAATTCAAATGGAATATTATTTTCCTGTGCAATTTTAATCCTGTTAAAAGCTTTATCACAATACTGTTCTTTTGCAATAGTTGGAATTTTTAGTTTCTCATCTAATGTTTGAACAATACCTTGATTTGTACTTCCAAAATCTTCTGCAACGATAACTTTTTTAAACATGATATTAGGTGCTTTTAATTTGGGATTTGTATTTGGGCGGTAAAGCCTGCTCCTTTTTCTGAATCAAATATAACAGTCCCTTTAATAGCTTTAATACGGCTTTCCGTATTCTTAAGCCCATTTTTATTTGCTATATCTTCTTTAGAAGCTCCTACGCCATCATCATAGTAATCTACCTTTAGGTAGTGCTTATCTTTTGTAAAAGCAATTTTCACGAATGTTGCCTGACTATGTTTTTTCATATTGATCATCAGCTCTTGTAAAGAGGTATATAATGCGATTTTATCTAATGACGGAATTATAGACCAATCGATATCGGGAAGACCTGTAATATAAGATTGCGAAGTTGATGGAGGATAGAAACGTAACATTTGGGATAGTTCATTTGGATAATTTTCTCCTGTATCAATTTCACTATTATCTCTGGAGAAATCTCTACTCTGATGATATGCGATATCTAACTGATCTAATATTTGGGATTTATCGGTATCGTTTTCTACCAATACCATGGTATTGTAGAGGTTTGCAGCAAAGCTATCATGTATTTTTTTTGAAAATTTTACACGTTCATTATATGAAGCTTCTAGTTTGTCGATCTTGTTTTGTTGTTTTAATTTTACCGCTTTTTGTTTTAGGTCTTTATTGCGGCGATTAAATAAATAAGTTATGAATCCAGCCAATAATAGTAAAAAGATAGATATGGAAACATAGATAATATTTTGGTTTTTAGTTTTTAAAACTTGTTTTTCTTTTTCTGCATTTTCCTTTTCTAATTTTTCGTTCTCATATTTAGTATCGGCATATAAATTCCGATTGTTTTGATTGATACTTTTTATTTCTTCGTTTACTGAATGATACATTTTAGCTTCCTCAGCAGTATTTTCCTTCAAATCAAAAACAAACCCTAATGCTTCTAGGATTGCAGTTCTACCATTACGTTTTTTTGCATTGAGATATGCAGCTTCTGCATATTGCAAAGCTTTTTCTTTATCTGTATTAAGATAATATTTGGTTAATTGAATGTTACTGGCAATTAACCCCTGGGTATCTTTTTGGTTTTTCCGTATCGTTAATGCTTTTTGTAATAAGGAATCTGATGAGACATTATTTGGATTTTCTAACCATTTAGTGTACCCTAGATTGCTGATTACTCTGGCATATTCTTTTTGATCGTTTATTACGATAGAATCTAATAGTAACTTAGATAGAATATCAATAGATTCATTGTATTTTCCTTGAAGAGCCAGAATATTAGCTTTTGCGCTTTTTAATTTTAAAAAAGTACTTTTTCCAATTTTTTCTATAAGTAAAGATTCTTTTTCCAGAGACAGTGCTTTGGTGTTATATTCTAATGCTTTATCAAAGTTTTTTTGTTCTTTATAAGCTACTGAAATATTGAGCAATAATCCGCTGATTCTTTTTGTTTCCGAAGTGTTTTCTATGTGTCGTAAGCCATCCGTGGCAGTTATTTTACTACCAATGTGATCTCCAAGGCTTTTCTGTATATTGGCCATAAAGAGTAAGCTTTTACTGGCGTTTATACTATCGTAAGAAGTTTTCGAAATTTTGAAAGCTTTATTATGATGAGCAAAAGCTTGACCTAATTGATTTTTGTTTTTATGGTAAATTCCTAGCTTTGTTAATGCTTTTTCCTGAAAAATTAGGTTTTTGTTTTCTTTTGCATAGTCATATAACATTTTAGAGTAGTAGATCGCACTATCACTCTTTTTTAGCTTATTCAATATTTTTGTTTTTCGCATTAAGCCTTTATAGACTAGAGAATCGTTTTTATATAAGAATGCCTCTTTTAAATATTGATTAATATGTTCTAATTTTTTAATTTCAGGAATAGTGTCTGATTCAGTTAAATTGAAATATGCAGAAATACTATCTATACTTTTCAATGTCGTTTTTTGAGCAAATAACGAAGTGCTCTGGAAGGGAAATAATAGAATAAATATAAAAACAAAAAAGAGAGAATGTTTCATCCCTCTAATTTACTAATTAATTTGTTTTAGGGTATGTTTTACCCTTCATCTTCATCCTCTATTTCCGGGTCTTCACCTTCTGTGGCTAATACATCTGTATGTAGTTCTTCGGTTTCTTCCAGGTTGTCAATAGAACAAGAAGTAAAGTTCGCGCCCATAAATAAGGCTATCAGTATATAAAAAATTGTTTTCATTTTCTTAAAAATTTTCACTTTAGACAAAGTGGATGCCGTCCAGGCATTTGCCTGGATATTTGCTTTGCAGCATCCGTTAAAAAAGGGAGTACTCCTTTGTTTTTGGAAAGTGAAAATCCGAAGCGGCCGCATTTAGCTACTTTCCAATTGGCTGAACACCAACCGCATTACGGAAATCCGTAGCAACTAGTTTTGTACATTTGTTATGTTAGCATTTCATAACAAGAACTTGTTGTTGATACAAATCTAGAATATACTTTCGAGGTAGTTATAGACAGGGATTCGACTTGTTTTAGCCAGCTTTTAGACACCATAGTTTTTATAGTAATTGTCTAAGATTTGTCTAATTATTAATTTATTACTGTAAGAAGAATGAGTAGTCAAGAAATAGTGGGTAGAATAGTTCAGGAGATGTTTAATAAAGCCAAAAATGAAACAACTTCGCGCTCACGGTATGGGCTTTCAAAACATATTGCAGATGAAATTGAAAAAATAAATTATCGTACGCTAGAAAGAGCTTATGATAGATATATAAAAGGAAATTTAAAAGAAGTTGAAGCACAAGATGAGAGTGTATTATTATTTTGTAACTATTTAGGATATGAAAATTATGGAGAATATGTAGAAAAGAATAAGATCCCAATTAATAAAGGCAGAAGTACAACAGGTGATCCTCCTCCTATAACAAAATCACCAAAGAAATACTATCTTGAAATAACTATTGGAATAATAATATCAATTTTTCTAGCAATTTTTATTATTTATAAGGTTAATAACGTGGGAAACATGCAGAATATGTCAAGTAAATGTATGGCTTGGGTAGAAACAAGTTATAAAGAAATCTCTTGCGATATAGAATTCCATCCTGATTCAGGCACAAAAACAGAGCTTTATGATCCCAAACGTTTTAAAGGTTTTAGGAAAGTTGAAGTGACGATACTGACAAAGTTCTTTTCTGAAGACACTAAGAAACCTTTAATATGGTATTATAAAAACCGAAATGATGAAATTGAATATTTCACCTCGTCGGGGATACATCCTACCAATGGAGAAACGCTAAAGAAAATTACCCCGTATATTATTAATACATATGTTCCTAAGCATACTTTAAAACCAAATTCTTTTATTGATAATGATACTGAAAACAAACAATAATCACCAAAATTCTTTGTAAAAACTTATTATTTCGTATGCAAATCATATGCACATGAAAAAAGGCTTTGCGAGATAAAACTCTGCAAAGCCTTGGAATTACTAGTGGAGAAGATGGGACTCGAACCCACGACCTCTTGACTGCCAGTCAAGCGCTCTAGCCAGCTGAGCTACATCCCCGTATTTCGTTGTTAATTAGCACCTTTGAGTATTAATAATGGAACTCTACTTTCAAAATCTTTTTTCAGAATCGTATTTTCTTCCCAAAGTTTTCCAAAAAATCCTCTTTTACGTCTGAATACACATAAAAGATCAGGATTATTTTCATTAAGATGTTCCAGAACCCCCTGAAATAAAGTAGCATTTTCGGAAGACTTATAAGATGTAATAAGTTCCGCTAAGTCTTTTTTAAACGCTAGATCCTCTGGAAAAAAGTCTGCTGTTTTTACCTGAAGAAGCTTCATTTCTGCGTTAAATGTAGTCAAAATTTCTTTGATAGGAGCTAATGCATCTTGCTTTTTGATAACACCAGATTTGATGGCCATCAAAACTTTGGATATTGGTTTGAAGGCATAATTTTCTGGGACTACTAATATTGGTATTTCTGTCTTTTTTACCAAACTACCAGAAGTTTCTCCCAGATAATAAGGATCTTTTATGTCTTCACTTTCAGCCCCTAAAACAATTAAGTCGATAGAATGTTTTAAATTAAATTCGGGGATCGCTTCCAATAAGTCGCCTTCTAAAGGAAGCGCAATAAGACGTACTCCTTTTTGATCAACTTCAGCAAATTTTTCTTCCATCGTAGAAGCCGAAATATCTTTGAGTGTTTCATTGACCAAAGGAAGACTTCCTGATCTGGGCAACTCCTTAAATGCTTGCACGGCATATACTGTTCCTCCAAGTTCTTTTGCAAAATCAATCGCATACTGAAGTCGACTGATACTGATCGAATTTTGTGAAAACCCTAAAGGGACAAGAATATTTTTCATTGCTAAGCTTGATTTGTGTTTCAGGACACAAAATTACAATTTTTGAACAGGAAACAAGACTTTTTGAAAGCCCATAATTGACTAGAAAAGGTTTCTTTTCTTAAATTTTATATAAAATGATGTCTTGTGGGACTTAGAACATCGAGGCACAAAAGAATAGTTAGTATTTTTGCCATTTGCAAAAAATGTATGATTCGTAAAGCCGTACTTTCTGATTTAGATGCTATTCATCAACTAACACAAGCTTGTGCTAGAGCAATGATAGCAAAAGAGATTTTTCAATGGAACGAACACTACCCGACTAGATCTCGTTTTCAAAAAGATATTGAATTAGAAGAATTATATATCCTGGAAGAGGAAAATCAGACGAAAGGAATTATTGTGATAACAGAATTAATGGATGAAGAATACATTCCAATTCAATGGCTATCAGATAGTCAAAACAATCTATATGTTCATCGATTAGCAGTACATCCTGATTTTTGGGGTAAGGGTCTGGCACAGCAATTAATGAGCTGGGCAGAAAAAAATGCAAAAAAGAAAGGGTACCACTCGATTCGACTGGATACCTTTAGTCAGAACCAGAGAAACCAAAAGTTTTATGAAACCAGAGGGTATAAAAGATTAGGAAATATTTTTTTTCCAAAACAAAGCGAGTATCCTTTTTATTGTTATGAACTAGTATTGTGAGCAATGTTATAAGTTTTAAAAATATTAACCGATTAGCAATTCCTGCGATCATAGCAGGTATTGCAGAGCCCGTTTTATCTGCAACAGATACCGCTATTGTAGGTAATATACCAGTAAACGGGACAGAATCCTTGGCAGCAGTAGGGATTGTGGGATCATTTCTGTCTATGTTAATATGGGTTCTGGCACAAACTCGTTCAGCGATCTCAGCAATTATTTCACAATATCTAGGAGCAGGAAAACTGGAAGAAGTAAAGACCTTACCAGCACAGGCAATAGTGTTCAATATAGGACTGAGCGTTACGATTCTTCTTATAACCGTTCCGTTTATAAAAGAAATTTTTGTGCTTCTAAAAGCAGAAGGTCAGGTGTTGGAATACTGTATTTCTTATTATAGCATCCGTGTATGGGGATTTCCACTATCGTTATTTGTATTTGCTGTTTTTGGAATTTTCAGAGGATTACAAAATACATTTTGGCCGATGATTATTGCGCTTATCGGAGTAGTAGCGAATATTATATTAGATGTCGTTTTAGTGTATGGTATAGAAGGTGTTGTAGAACCGATGTATCTGGAAGGTGCCGCCTGGGCAAGTCTCTTTTCGCAAATTCTGATGGCGGTTTTATCGTTTATATTACTGCTAAAAAAAACGGATGTTTCATTGCGATTAGAAAAACTGTGGCATCCCGAAATGAAACGGTTTTTAATCATGAGTGGAAATCTTTTTATTCGTTCATTGGCATTAAATACTACATTGCTTTTAGCGGTTCGAGAAGCAACAAGTCTGGGCACAAACTATATTGCCGCACATAGTATTGCCATACAGCTATGGTTGTTCTTTGCTTTTTTTATTGATGGATACGGGGCTGCAGGTAATATATTGGGAGGAAGATTATTAGGAGCTAAAGACTACAAAAACCTGGTCGCTATGTCTAAGAAAGTAAATATATACGGAATCATAGTAGCATGTGTTTTAGGAGGGTTTTCTCTGGTAGTTATGGAACAATTAGGCTTGATTTTCACTAAAGACCCAGAAGTGCTTACTATATTTACCGGATTTTTTTATTTAGTAATACTAGCCTTGCCAGTAAATGCATTGGCATTTGTAGGTGACGGAATATTCAAAGGACTTGGTGAGACAGGCTTTTTACGTAACGTACTATTAGGATCTACTTTTCTTGGCTTTATTCCAGCTTTGTTCGTCGCAAGGTATCTCGATTGGAGACTTCACGGAATATGGATTGCAATTACTGTTTGGATGTTGATTAGAGGATTGGCATTGGTACTAAAATTCAGAAACAAATATTATACCCTTGCAATTTCCTAAAATACAAGGGTAATAATTGCCATCGTAATAATTACATATAAACAAACCAATACTGCCACTAACCTGAATTTTTCCACATATTTTTTTTCCATAGATCAAACATAATAGATAAATTAAAAACTATAAATACGTGTAAACCCCCATTTATCCGAAACGAGTACAGATCATCTTTGAATCTAAAATATTGCCTACTTTTATCAAAAATATAATAGAATGACATCAACACGTATAAACGGAAGTTTATATACGCATACCGAAAATCATATTGCAACCATCGAGTTTGGACACCCTTCCAGTAATTCTTTCCCGTCGGAGTTGTTGGAACGATTAGCGCACGCTTTTAGTATTTTATCTGATGATTCTTCTGTATATGTAATTATTTTAAAATCTGAAGGTGAAAAAGCATTTTGTGCAGGAGCTTTTTTTGATGAATTAGTATCTATCACGAATCTGGATGAAGGAAAAAAATTCTTTTCTGGATTTGCAAATGTGATTAACGCAATGCGGAAATGTAAAAAACCAATTATTGGCAGAATACAAGGAAAAACAGTGGGAGGAGGCATTGGCTTAGCGTCTGCTTGTGATTATTGTATGGCAACAGAAGCTGCTTCTATCAAACTAAGTGAATTAACCATTGGGATTGGACCATTTGTTATTGAACCAGCCGTATCCAGAAAAATAGGATTAGCAGCGTTTGAAGCATTAGCCTGGGATGCCTCGCAATGGAAAAATGCCTATTGGGCAAAAGAAAAAGGGTTATTTAACAGAGTTTTTGAAACTATTGTCGAATTAGATAAGGAGGTACAGTTATTTGCAGATAAATTAGCCAATTATAATCCCAAAGCAACACAGGCAATGAAAGAAGTAAATTGGAAAGGAACTGATCACTGGGATGGATTATTAGCAGAAAGAGCGGCCGTTTCTGGAGAATTGGTGCTTTCGACATTTACGAAAGAAGCATTAAATAAGTTTAAAAAATAAGATATGGAAATACTCAATTTTTTAGGAGGGAATGGATTATTCTTGATCCTCGGAATCCTATTGGTAATAGTTTACTTTTATAATAAAAGAAAGAGAAGATAATGTTCATTAACTTTGTAAAAAGTTATATAGCAAGAAATGAGCAAGATCAGAATCACCAAACAATTTTCTTTTGAAACCGGTCACGCATTATATGGTTATGATGGAAAGTGTAAAAATGTTCACGGACATAGTTATAAATTAAGTGTTACTGTTATCGGAAGCCCGATTACGGATACTACTCATGTAAAATTAGGAATGGTGATTGATTTTGGAGATCTCAAAAAGATCGTAAAAGAAGATATAGAAGATGTTTTTGATCACGCTACTGTTTTTAATAAAAACACACCACATATCGAGTTGGCCAAAGAACTGGAACAAAGAGGGCATAATGTGATTTTGGTGGATTATCAACCTACCAGTGAAAATATGGTGATTGATTTTGCAAAAAAGATTAAAGCCAGGCTTCCAGAAAATATACGATTACATTCTTTAAAACTTCAGGAAACCGAGACCTCGTTTGCAGAGTGGTATGCATCTGATAATGATTAAAATAAGTTTTGACTTTTTAGTATCCAACAATATACATGAAACTAATAAATCTTCCAGAAGGTAAAAAGATATATTTTGCATCCGACAATCACTTGGGGGCTCCAACAGCAGAGAAGAGCTTTCCCAGAGAACAAAAATTTGTAAGATGGTTAGATAAGGTTAAAGAAGATGCAGCGGCTATTTTTTTATTAGGAGATCTATTTGACTTTTGGTTTGAATATAAAACAGTAGTACCCAAAGGGTTTACCAGAACTTTAGGGAAACTTGCAGAAATCACAGATGCAGGGATTCCTATATACTACTTCGTAGGAAACCATGATCTTTGGATGAATGGGTATTTTGAAGAAGAACTAAATATTCCTGTATTTCATAAACCTCAGGAATTTACTTTTAATGACACTACATTTATTATCGGTCACGGAGATGGCTTAGGACCAGGAGACAAAGGATATAAGCGCATGAAAAAAGTGTTTACCAATCCCTTGGCAAAATGGTTTTTTAGATGGTTACATCCAGATTTGGGGGTAAAATTGGCACAGTATTTATCTGTTAAAAACAAACTAATCTCTGGTGATGAAGATGTTACTTTTTTAGGAGAAGATAATGAATGGCTGGTGCAATATTGTAAACGAAAACTAGAGACACAACATACCGATTATTTTATTTTTGGTCATAGGCATTTACCCATGGAAATTGAGCTTACTGAAAACTCAAAATATACCAATCTTGGTGATTGGATTATCCATTATACCTATGCTGTTTTTGATGGGAAAGATATGAAACTGAAGAAATACAAAGAAAAGTAAAAAAGCGGATAATCTTGTTGATCATCCGCTTTGAATAGTAATTCAACGAATGAATTACTGTTTTGCTATTTTTTTAGTAATTACAGTCTCATCCAGTCGTACTTTAATGATGTAAAGTCCACTGGAGAGCGTACCTTGTTTTATTTCGTTTAAAGAAATCAATTTAGTACCCGATTCCATAGCGCCTATATTTTTCTTGGCGATACTGTTTCCTTTTAGATCTACAATTTCTATAGAAGCATGTGATACTTTTTTAGACATTGATATGGAGATACTCACATTATCATTTGTGATAGGGACAGGATATATACCAATCGAATAAGAAGGCGCTGAGGTTATTTTTACTAGTTCATTCAATCTGTTGATGTCTAAGCCTTGGATTATAAACCTTTCCCAAGTGCCAACAGCGTTTCTGTTACAATTTATAGCCTTATTTCCGTTTTCGTGACTAACATACTTACCATTATTTCCTTTTATGGCATAAAGGTTACCACCAAGAGATTCTAGTATAAATCTTTCCCAGGATCCAACAGCATTTCGATTACAATTCATAGCCTTATTTCCATTTTCAGAACTAACATATTTGCCATTGCTACCTTTAAGGCTTACGGCTCCATTACCTGCAGATTCAACGATAAATTGTTCGTTTGTGCCTGCAGAGTTGCGATTGGCTTGCATGGTTCTTGTACCACCTTCAGAGCTTACATACTTATCGATACTCTGTCCCAAAATTGTCACAAAATCATCAATATCACCTCCATTATTAACAATAAACGAAATAGTTTTTGTTGTTTTGGCTCCTTTATTATCAGTGGCTTCTGCTCGTAATGTATAATTCCCTTCTGGCAAATTTTTAAGAGCATCGTCTTGATTGTTCTGATTCCACGTATATGGACTTACATTTTCTTGTCTTATAAAAGTATCATTAAGGTAGAGACGTACATTGCTAACTCCATCGTTGTCGGATGCAGTAACTATTACTTCTAGAGTTGCTGGTGCAGAGAATGTAGTATTATCTAGAGGCACTGTAAATGAGGTTACAGGTCCAGTATTATTTCCGTTTCCACTGCCACCAAATCGAGGTCTGGAACTTAACCAGTTCATATCGAATTTAGGTCCTTTACATTGGCACCCTTTACTCCCTTGGTCTACACGACCAGGACAAACCTTCTCATCTTTAATTCTCTTGCCTTGTATAGTAATGGCGTCTTCATGTCCAGGCTCGTTACCACATTGTATCGTATTATATCTTGGATCTCCGTTTGCCAAATCTCTGTAACTAGGATGTTTTTTAAGCTCATCACAGATATCTTTAATATTTACCTCTTGTCCGTTAATATCGATTTTGAAACTACCAACACCGTGGTCAAAAGAAGATTTACAGAAACAAAAGCCATTTGCTTGATAACTATCCTTCCACGAATTTGCATTAGGAACAATTCTTACACCTTGGTCAAAAGTATCCTGACCTGTACAACCTGTATCTGGGATGTTAGCCTTAGAATTATCTGTGGAGCCCGGTTGTTGCGCAATTGCGACATGGACAATAAATAAAAATGTTAAGGTTTGTAGAATTAATAATTTACGTTTCATAGTTGTTGGTTTTAAGAGTAAATATTTTATAAGATAGTGATTTGGTTTAAAAGACTTATAAAGTATACCAACTATAAAAATATCGTAATATGGAGAACTCTAAGATAACTAAATAGAATCCGTAGAGGATTAATTAGCCTACGTCAGATTTGGTTGACCAGAAGATGTGAGTTTATAATTTATCTTAAAAAATTGATGATCTTAGAATTAATTATTTTTGGCTCTAGAGGTAATTATTTTTTGAGAAACTTGTATTGCGATTTCTTCTGAATCTTTTATGGAGTACGGATGTTCAATAAAAATAACTTTATTATTAAAAATAGCTTCAATTAGATAATAATTTCCATTAAAATAGGATTTCTTAATTCTAGCCTTTAGATCAGAATGCTTAACAATTTGTAGCTCATGAGGATATAATAAAATAGTTTGGTCACTATCGAGATCAGGCAACAAAGAGGAAATAGATATTTCATTTATCTCACCGAAAAGTGATGCGATGTAATAGTTGTCTGGATTTTGATATATGCTATGTGTATTTCCTTTAATAACAATCTCACCCTTATGGATCACAATGGTTTCTTCAGCAAATGATAGGATGTCTGTTTTATCGTGTGTTGCTGTAATACTGGTAATCTTATTTCTTTTTAAATAAGCAAACAGGTTTCTGCGTAAAGAACTACGTCTGAAATTGTCAATATTTCCAAAAGGTTCATCCAATAGCAGGAGCTCTGGTCTTTTGGCCAACACTTTGGCCAAGGCAACTCTTTGTTTTTGCCCCCCACTTAAGTTTTCAACTTTAGCGCTAGCAAATGGGGTCATCTCTACTATTTCCAAAAGTTCATTGACACGACCAATTTTTAGATCTGGTTCAAAATTAGATAAGTATTGACCTATGTTTTCGGCAACGGTTCGATAAGACTGTAGTTCAAAACCCTGAGAAAGGTATTTCATGTTTTCCTGGCCAGGAACCAAATTATAAGCTGGACCTAATATTTTTTGATCTTCCCAAAATAATGTCCCTTGATCCGTATCCAAAAGACCATAAATGATTTTAAGTAATGTACTTTTTCCGCACCCACTGGCTCCAATGAGTGCAATATGTTGTCCCTTTTCAATAGTGAAATTGATATTTTTTAATACCGGATCGGTGTCATAAGCGAAAGAAACATTTTGGACTGTAAGCATATCTCAAATATAAATAACTTCCATAAAAAAATCCGTCTCTTTTCAGAAAACGGATTCTTTTAATTTTAAGTATAAAAAAAATTACCCTTTTACTTCTTCATTGACCTGTTCGGGTAAGACTTCATAACCCATATTGAACAGTGTAAAACTAAAAATATCAGCGTATTGTTCAATGGTTTTGGCGACTGGCGTACCTGCACCGTGTCCTGCATTGGTCTCAATTCTAATCAATATCGGATTGGTACCACTTTGTTTTGCCTGCAATTCTGCCGCAAATTTAAAAGAATGTGCTGGTACTACACGATCATCGTGATCTCCTGTTGTGATTAGTGTAGCAGGATATTGAACACCTTCTTTCACATTATGAACAGGAGAATATCCTTTCAGATATTCAAACATTTGTTTGTCATCTTCAGCGGTTCCATAATCGTACGCCCAACCGGCACCGGCTGTAAATGTATGATAACGTAACATATCTAGTACACCAACAGCAGGCAATGCTACTTTCATAAGATCAGGGCGTTGCGTCATCGTAGCTCCTACCAATAATCCTCCATTCGAACCGCCTCTAATGGCGAGATATTCACCAGAAGTGTATTTGTTTTTTATAAGGTATTCTGCGGCAGCGATAAAGTCATCAAAAACATTTTGTTTTTGCATTTTGGTACCGGCATCATGCCACTTTTTACCATATTCACCACCACCTCTTAAATTGGGTACAGCATAAATTCCTCCTTGTTCCATCCATACAGCGTTGGCAATGCTAAAAGAGGGAGTCAGACTAATATCAAAACCTCCATATCCATATAATATAGTTGGGTTTTTACCCGTAAGTTCTACTCCTTTTTTATGAGTAATAATCATTGGGATTTTAGTTCCATCTTTAGAGGTATAGAAAACCTGTTTGCTTTCATAATCCTCGGAATTAAAATCAATTTTTGGCTTGCGGTATAATTCTGAAGTACCATTGGCAATATTATACTTATAAATACTTCCTGGGGTTTTATAGTTGGTAAATGAATAGTATAATTCTGTTTCTTCTTTTTTGGTTCCAAAACCTCCCACGCTACCAAATCCTGGTAATTCTACATCACGTACCAGCTTTCCATCGTAATCATATTGCAACACTTTGGATACCGCATCTACCATATATTCTGCAAAGAAATAACCACCACCAGTATTTGGACTTAGTACATTTTCAGTTTCCGGAATAAAATCTTTCCAGTTTTCTGGAGTAGGATTAGCCGCATCTACGGTAACAATCTTTTGATTTGGTGCATTTAAATTGGTCACTAGATAAAGCTTAGAATCTACATTTTCAATTACATACGTATCACTTTCTGTAGTATCTAAAATGGTAACCAGCTTGTTATTTGGATTCGCTAAATCTTTAATGAATAACTTATTTCCTGAAGTAGAAGTACTTGCAGAAATGATTAAATACTTGTCGTCTTCTGTAACACGTCCACCAATATACCTATGCTTTTCTTCTGGAGTACCTCCAAAAACTAATACATCATCTTTCTGTGGGGTTCCCAGTTTGTGATAGTATACTTTATGTTGGTCAGTTTTTGCAGAGAGCTCACTTCCTTTAGGTTTATCATAACTAGAATAGTAAAAGCCTTCATTTCCTTTCCATGACATTCCTGAAAACTTAATGTCTACTAGTGTATCTTCTATAATTTCTTTGGTTTCTGCATTTTTTACAATGACTTTTCTCCAGTCACTTCCTCCTTCAGAAATGGAATACGCTAAGAGTTTTCCGTTTTTAGAAAAACTTACGCCTCCCAAAGAAGTTGTACCGTCTTCACTAAAGGTATTAGGATCTAGAAATATTTCTGGTTCATCCCCTTCATTTTTAAACCTATAAATAACATACTGATTTTGCAAACCATTATTTTTATAGAAATACGTGTAATCTCCTTCTTTAAAAGGAGATCCGACCTTTTCATAATTCCAGAGGTCAGACAGCCGTTTTTTCAGTTGATCTCTAAAAGGGATGCTGTCTAAATATCCAAAAGTAACTTTGTTTTGTTGAGTAACCCAGTTTTCGGTTTCTTTACTACGGTCATCTTCTAACCAACGATACGGGTCTTTAACTTCAGTATCAAAATAAGTATCTATTGTATCTACTTTTTTAGTTTCAGGGTAGTTCAATGGAATTACAGTTTTAGCAGTTTCTACTTTTGTTTCTTTTTTGCATCCTATGATACAAGAGATCAAAAATAGCATTAAAAGTGTTTTTTTCATGGTGAGTTAAATTTTGTAGGCACATTGTTTTTAGTTATGTTCCCTATACTAACTCACAAAGCTATTAAAAGTAGTAAATGCAATATGCTAAATAAAATATAAAAAAAGACTGCTCTAAAAATGATCATATAGTTATTACACATTTAAGCGTTGCTTTGGGGTTTAGCAACTCTGTTGATCATTTTAGTAGAGCAGTCGGAATTTTACGTCCTCTAAGAAACGAAAAATTTTACTTTTATACCAGTAAAATAAAACAAGTAACCTGTTAAAATATACTTTAAAAAGTATTCCAATCAGCATAAATCAAGAATGCATTTGCTAGAAAAGAAATGCTCTGGGAACAATATTTGTGGTATACCGTGTTGTCTGAACAGTATGACGTTTACAGAAATAGGAGCTAGTAGCAGTAAAGCAAAAGGTACAGATTTATTACTCACGAATAATACCCCAACGACACCTTCTATCAATCTAGCCGTTTTCAAGAATATAGCTGTTTGCCAATGCTCCAAAAAGAGCCCCAGTATCTGGATTGGAAAATTCGAAATCAGGTAAAAAACCTATAAATTTACTGCTTCCAAAAACGAATAATAGAATTCTTACTATTAGTGTCAATTTGGAATTCATTGTTTTATTTTTATGATTAAGTAAACTATTAGAAGGGCAAATGTTAAAAACCTTACAAATGTTACTGAAAACCGGAGTTAAAAAAATATATTACACCTGCTGAAAACGAACTAATTAACGTAACTTCTTAATATTACAATATGAAGCCCACACAACTTCTGATATGTACCACTTTTATCTATTTACTTGCTACACTACCTATTGTTGGACAAGATTACTTTTTGGGGGATAAGACTCCTTTTATTGCCGAAATTCCAACACCCGAAGCGTTTCTTGGGTATCCGATTGGAGAACAACATACACGGCACGATCAAATTGTAGCATACCTTACCAAGCTTGCGGATGTATCTGAAAGAGCATCTATTGAGAGCTATGGTAACACTCACGAGAATAGAAAATTAGTAATACTTACAATTTCTACACCCGAAAATCGAAAGAACCTACCAAAACTTAAAGAACAGCACCTGGCGTTTACAAACGTTTCAATAACCCCAACCAATTATAATGAAGTACCAGTTTTTATTCAATTGGGGTATAATGTTCATGGCAATGAACCTTCAAGTTCTGAAGCTGCAATGCTAATCGCATACACTTTGGTTGCATCAAACAGTCCCGAAATTAAAACGTATCTGGAGAACGCTGTTGTATTTGTTGACCCTACTATAAACCCAGATGGTCGAGACAGGCATACGCAATGGGCTAATCAGTTTAAAGGGAGTCCACTAGTAAGTGATAATTTTGATGCTGAGCATAATGAAGGATGGCCTCGCGGCCGGACCAATCACTATTGGTTTGATCTAAATAGAGATTGGTTATTAGGCATTCATCCTGAAAGTCGTGGAAAACTAACTTGGTATCACAAATGGTATCCCAATGTGGTTACTGATTTTCACGAAATGGGAACCAATAGCACATACTTTTTTGAACCGATGAAACCTATTGGTTCAGAAGACCCAATTATGCCCAAAGAAAATTATGAAGATTTAAATAATCTATTTGCTCCCTATTTTTCCAATGCGTTGGATACTATAGGGTCGTTTTATTTCACAAAAGAAGCCTTTGACGGAACGTATCCCGGTTATGGATCATCCTATCCTGATTTACAAGGCGCTTTGGCGTTGTTATTTGAACAAGCTAGTTCCAGAGGACATCTACAAAACACAGACTATGGAACAATCTCTTTCCCTTTTACAATCAGAAATCAATATGTTTCTAGTATGGCTACCATAAAAGCTGCGGTAGAGAATAAAGTAACATTACGAAAGTATCAACAGAATTTTTTTAAATCTGCAGTATCTAATATAGCAAAGAATACCGTTGCAGGTTATGAGTTTGGAGAAGTGTATGATCAGAATAGAAATAAAGCTTTCATAGATAAGCTATTACTTCATAAAATAAAGGTGTATAAAAAAGAAGATCAATATGTTGTTCCGGTAAAACAACCTCAAAAACGAATGGTACAAACTTTCTTTGAAACCTATAATAAATACCGGGATAGTGTTTTTTATGATGCTTCAGCCTGGAGTGTTGCTAATTTTTATAATATTAAATATAAGGGGCTGAAATCTATAGATTTAGGAGAAGAAGTAACTTCTACAAAAAACATCATTACCATCTCGAAGGTTTCTAAATCTGAGTATGCTTATATCATGGATTGGGATGATTATAATGCGCCGGCAGCGTTATATTTTATGCAATCCAAAGGACTCTTAGTAGCTTCAGCATTTAAACCGTTTAGGATAACAACTTCCAAGGGACCCAAAAGTTTTAACTACGGAAGCGTTTTGGTTCCAGTGAGTAAACAAAAAAAGAGTATAAATGAAACATATAATATTATTAAAGAAGCACAAGAGAAGTTTAACGTACCTATTTTTAATACGAATACAGGTTTTAGTACTTCAGGAATCGATTTAGGAAGCAGTAACTTCCGGAAATTAGATACTCCAAAAGCACTACTATTGGTTGGAGAAGGAGTGAATTCATATGAAGCGGGAGAAGTATGGCATTTATTGGACACAAGAGTTCATATGCCTATCACTAAGTTAAGGATGAACATGTTTAATAGAGTTCCTTTAAAAGAATATAACACCTTAGTGATGGTTTCTGGTAGATACCAGCAATTAGATTCGCTACAGCAGAAAAAAATAAAGAATTGGGTGTCTGAAGGAAATACACTTATTGCCATTGCAGATGCTTCTAAATGGATGATTGATCAAAAAATAGTAAAAGAAGAGCTTACTATAAAGGAAAAGGACACTACAAAAAATAACGTCGTAAAACGATTGCCTTATGTGGATGCTTCTGAAAATATAGGACGAGAACGTGTAGGCGGTGCAATTTTTGAAATAGATCTGGATATTACCCACCCTTTAGGTTTTGGATACAGGCGTAATTTGTTGCCAGTTTATAAAAATAATGAAGTATTTATTGCTCCTAGTAAGAACCCATACGCAACTGTTGCTAAATACACAGAAAAAGCACATATTGATGGATATGTTTCTAGAGATAATTACGAAAATTATGTAAAACCATCTGCCTCTCTGCTGGCAAGCAAAGTGGGAGGTGGCAGAGTTATTCTTTTTGCTGATAACCCAAATTTTCGCGGTTCATGGTATGGGACCAATCGGCTCTTTTTAAATGCCTTATTTTTAGGAAGTCATATATATGTTCCTGAAATGAAAGAATAATCTTGACAGGAAGATATTAAAGAAAAACCCCTTGGTATACAAAACGTGCCAAGGGATTTTAATAAATGTTGGTTATTTAGCCAATTAAATTATGTTCTACTAAGTATTCGGCAATCTGAACAGCATTCGTAGCAGCACCTTTACGTAGGTTGTCGGCCACAATCCACAGGTTCAATGCATTTTCTCTAGAATGATCTCGCCTGATTCTACCTACAAAGACATCATTTTTTCCTTCTGCATAAATTGGCATTGGATAGGTGTTTGTATCAGGGTTATCCTGTACAGTAACACCAGGCGTATTATTTAATAGCTGGCGAATATCGTTTTCCTGAAATTCATTTTCGAATTCGAGATTTACACTTTCGCTATGTCCTCCAACTACAGGAATTCGTATCGCTGTAGCCGTAACAGCTATGGTGCGGTCATCAAGAATCTTTTGAGTTTCATTTACCAGTTTCATTTCTTCCTTAGTATAGCCGTTTTCCTGAAATACATCACAGTGTGGAATAGCATTGCGATGGATTGGATAAGGATATGCCATTTCACCTTTCTTACCAGCATATTCATTCTCTAACTGTTGTACCGCTTTAACACCAGTACCGGTAATCGATTGGTATGTAGAAATGATAGCACGCTTGATCTTATAGGAAGCGTGCAAAGGTCCTAATGCCATTACCAATTGTATTGTTGAGCAGTTAGGATTTGCAATAATCTTATCTTCTTTAGTTAATTCTTTTGCATTAATTTCTGGAACCACCAACTTTTTAGTAGGATCCATTCTCCAGGCAGAAGAATTATCTATTACTGTGATTCCTGCATTTGCAAATTTAGGAGCCCATTCCTGAGAAGTACTTCCTCCCGCAGAGAATAATGCCACATCAGGTTTCATCTCTATAGCGGTGGCTAAACTGACTACTGTAAATTCTTTATTTTTATAGGATAGCTTTTTGCCTACAGATCTTTCTGAGGCTACAGGAATTAATTCCGTTATCGGAAAATTACGCTCTTCTAATACTTTTAACATAACAGTGCCCACTAAGCCAGTGGCACCTACAACAGCTACTTTCATCTGCTTTAATTATTAATGACTTTTAATGACACAAAATTCGGTCTTTGTTTTTTTAAACTCCAGCAAATGTGCTGATTATTTATATAAGGATAAAGGTTTTATTAAAATAAAATAAATTTAAACAATTTGTTATTTATATAACATATTGTAAAAAAGAACCGCTCTTTTATAAAGCGGTTTAGTTAGTATAATATAAGTAGTATAGCGGTGACGCTATGTTGTATTATTTATTTTGTTTTTTTAATTCGTCTCTAATTTCGATAAGTAATTCTTCTTGAGTAGGACCAGCAGGTGCTGCAGGAGCTTCTTCTTCTTTTTTCTGAGTTCTTTCATAAGCTTTTAGCACCATAAAGATACAGAAACCAATAATAATAAAATCAATAACCGTTTGTACAAAACTTCCATAATTAATGGAAACGGCTTCCTTAACGACTTCACCATTTTCAGTTACTGCTTCTGACAATTTTACTTTAAGTTCTGTAAAATCTACTCCTCCAAGTGCCAGCCCAATAGGAGGCATTAGTATGTCATTTGTGAATGATGTCACAATTTTTCCAAAAGCCCCGCCTACTATTACCGCAGTAGCTAGATTTACGATATCACCTTTCAGTAAGAAAGATTTAAAATCTTTTAAAAATCCCATTTTAATAAATTTAGATAATTAGTATGCTACTAATTTAACAAAAATTAAATCACAAACTAATAATTGTTCACGGTGTAGAGCCCCCTTTTTTCGATAAAAATCAATTTGTATCGATAATCACACGTTTTACTCGTGGAGAGATGGCTGTAAGAAGTTCGTAAGAAATAGTACCGGCGCTTTCTGCTAAAACGGCTGCAGAAGAAAGGTTATTGAATACAATTACTTCGTCACCTTCATTACAATCAATATGCGTAATATCTACCATAATCATATCCATGCAGACATTACCAATTATATAAGCTTTTTTACTTTGGATGGTTACAAATCCTTTTTCATTTCCGTATCGCCTTCCAATACCATCTGCGTGACCAATTGGGATGGTAGCAGTTTTTGTAAAATCTGTAGCGATAAAGGCTCTGTTATATCCCAGGCTTTCTCCAGGTTCTAACATATGAATTTGTGAAATAACTGATTTTAAAGATGCAACAGGTCTTAATTGTTGATCGTACATTGCTTCATTTCCATATCCATATAGGCCTATTCCTGTACGAACCATATCAAAATGCACTTCGGGATAATTTAGTATTCCTGACGTATTGCTCTGGTGAAGCATAGGCTTGTACCCTAATTTATCAATCATTTCCAAAGCAGTTTTTTTAAAAGAATCGATCTGACCTATCGTAAACTCTTTTTCATTATGATCCTCACTTGCCGCGAGATGAGAGAATATCGATTTTATTTTGACGGAGTCTGTTGTGTTTAGGCAATTCTTAATATAATCCACATCATTTTTCCAAAAACCTATACGGTTTAATCCGCTATTGAATTTGATATGTACTGGATATTGTTGTTGCTTTTTGGTCTCAGCGACTGCTATAAACTCTCTCAAAATCCTTGAGCTATATAAACTAGGCTCTAGTTGGTACGTTATTAATGCCGAAAAGTTTACAGGCTGGGGATGTAGCACCAGGATTGGTATTTGTATTCCTGCTTTTCGCAATGTGATTCCTTCTGCAACGTAGGCAACCGCAAAATAGTCTGCTCCTATTTTTTCCAAATGTTTTGCCATTATAACAGCGTCACTACCATAACCTGCAGCCTTGACTACTGCTAAAAGCTTAACATCTGGTTGTACTTTACTTCTAATATATTTATAATTATGAGTAAGGTGAGCCAAATTAATTTCAAGAACCGTTTCTTTTACACTATTCATTAGAATTTTCAGAATTTTTGGATAATTCTTTAGCATCAGTGACTTCTATTTCTTTTACTTTTTCTTTAAGTGATGCTTTGTAATACGCTGCACGACTTAGCGGCTCATATTGGTCGGTTTCACCTAATAAGACTAAATCATCTTTTTTAGATTTTCTAAAACTAAATTGGGCAAGATTACCTGTTCGTGTGCATACTGCATGAACTTTGGTTACATACTCTGCAGTCGCCATCAGGGCAGGCATCGGGCCAAAAGGATTTCCTTTAAAATCCATATCTAAACCTGCAACAATAACCCGAATTCCTTTATTAGCTAGATCGTTGCAAACGCTTACGATTTCGTCGTCAAAAAATTGTGCTTCGTCAATGCCTACTACATCACAGGTATCTGCCAGAATTCTAATATTAGCTGCAGCTGGTACCGGAGTGGAACGAATTTCATTGGCGTCGTGAGAAACTACCATTTCATCATCATAACGCACGTCAATGGCCGGTTTAAAAATTTCGACTTTTTGTTTAGCAAACTGTGCACGTTTCAGTCTGCGGATCAATTCTTCGGTCTTACCCGAAAACATCGAACCACAGATCACCTCGATCCAGCCAAATTGCTCTTTATGATTTACCGTATTTTCGAGAAACATTTCGTATTTTTCAGCGTCAATTAAAAGAAACTCTACTGCTTATATACCAAAAGAATTTCGAAATGATAATGAAACCAACTTTCATTTCGTTTTATTATTTGGTATTGCTCTAAAGATGAGGTAAATTTATTAAAAAACAAAAAGCATAGCCCAAACGAACAAGAAAGTTATGAAGAAGAAATTGGAAGCAGAACTCGTAAGCCTTGCACATAAAATATTGCAAGGTAAAGATAAATCCACCATATCGCAGTTGCAGGACGAGGCGAGACAACTATATGAAAAATTAAGTGTTTTAAACTTTGCTGAATCTCATTTTTCTGATATCCAACCGACTATTGGACAAATAAGAAGTTCATTAGAAGAAGAAAATATATCACAGATCCAGGAAGAACCTATACAGAAGGTAAAGTCATCTCCGATTATTAGTCTTGATGAAGAACCAGAAGTAGAAGAAACTTCAGAAACAATGTTTAACCTTGGTAACAAAACAATCGAACCAACGATAGAAGAATTAGCAGAGCAAAAACCTGAAATTTTTATCGAAAAAATCAATGAGAAAGTAGCAGAAGATCTTTTTGTACCAGTGCCTAAATTTACAGAAGAAAATGTGTCGTTATCAGAACCTGTATTTGAAAAAAATGATAAAGAAGATATTGGGGAAGCACCCCAGAGTATGCCAATTTTAGACAAAACGAATCATCTTGGTGAAAAACCAAAATCGTTAAATGATCAATTAAAAAAAGGAATTAATATTGGGTTAAATGATCGATTGGCGTTTATAAAACATTTATTCGACGGAAGCTCTACTGATTATAATCGTGTACTTTCTCAACTCAATACATTAAATAGTAAAAGTGGAGCAAGACAGTTTATTAAAAACATGGTTAAGCCCGATTATAATAATTGGGAAGGAAAAGCCGAATATGAAGAGCGTTTTATGCAATTAGTTACCAATAAATACGAATTCTAGTAAAGTATTAATTAGTTTTTTAACTAAAATCCTTCAGAAATAAAATAATAAAAAGAGGTATGAAGATTGTTTATTGGGTGGCTACTTTAGGGATGTGCGGGATCATGTTATTTTCGGCACAAATGTATTTTAGAAATACCGATATGGTAAGAGATTTTTTTGAAAATCTGGATTATCCAACGTATTTAGTCATTCCGCTTGCAATTGCCAAAATTCTAGGTGTACTAGCAATTCTCTCTAATAAAATAAAGTGGTTAAAAGAATGGGCGTATGCAGGATTCTTTTTTGATATGATGCTAGCCTTTGCAGCACATCACATTAAAGATGACGGGCAAGGGTTATTTGCCACTTTGGGATTGATATTCCTGATCATATCATATGCATCAGGTAAAAAAGTAAGACCCTAATATATGTCAAAATTATACTTAGTTCCTACCCCGATAGGCAATCTGGAAGATATGACTTTTAGAGCAATCAAAGTACTAAAAGAAGCCGATCTAATTTTAGCTGAAGACACTCGCACAAGTGGTAAATTGTTGAAACATTATGAAATTATGACGCATATGCAAAGCCATCATATGCACAATGAACATAAAACGGTAGAAAGTATTGTTAGGAGATTACAAAGTGGTGAAACTATAGCCTTAATAAGCGATGCAGGAACACCAGCCATTAGTGACCCTGGCTTTTTATTAACCAGAGCCTGTGTAGAAAATAAAATAGCGGTAGAATGTTTGCCCGGTGCAACGGCATTTGTTCCAGCTTTAGTCAATAGTGGATTACCTAATGATAAATTTGTTTTTGAAGGATTTCTTCCAGTCAAAAAAGGAAGACAAACCCGGTTACAGCTATTAGCAGAAGAGACCAGAACTATGATTTTTTATGAGTCTCCTCATAAACTCGTAAAAACATTAAAGAATTTTGTTGAATATTTTGGAGCGGATAGATTGGTTTCTGTATCCAGAGAATTAAGTAAACTGCACGAAGAAACAGTTCGTGGCACTACAGAAGAAGTATGGTCTCATTATGAAAACAAACCTCCTAAAGGAGAGATTGTCGTAGTAGTTAGCGGTAAAAAGTAAGGATACGTGCAGTCTTTATTAACTAAAATCAGTGTTTGCAAAGTTTGCGAGTCTCATCTAACAAATGGAGCGAATCCAATAGTTACGGCAACCAAAACTTCAAAAATTGCTTTGGTTAGTCAAGCTCCTGGCAGTATCGCTCATAAATCTGGAGTTCCTTGGGATGATCCTGGAGGAAAACGGTTGAAGAATTGGTTAGGAGTATCGGATCAAGAGTTTTACAATAAGGATAATTTTGCAATTATTCCTATGGGGTTTTGTTATCCCGGACGAGGAGTGACAGGAGATTTACCACCAAGACCTGAATGTGCTCCCTTATGGCATAATTCTATTTTTAATCAAATGAACAATTTGCAACTAACAATTTTAATTGGTCAATATGCTCAAAAATATTATTTGAAAAATAATTTCAATCGCAATCTTGCAGAAACGGTAAAGTTATATCAGGAATATTTACCAAGATTTTTTCCAATACCTCATCCATCCCCTCGAAATAGATTTTGGTGCTCTAAAAATCCTTGGTACAAAGAAGAAGTTATCCCTCAATTACAACAAATAATACATACTACAATCAGCCAAAATTGATTTGTTAGTTAAAAGAACTGTTTTCATTTTTGCCTTCCTGTGTGATCTCTTCGATAGTATGGTAGCTACAGAAGAAGATGTTTTGTCTAATGAAAGATATGGTTTGTAAATCGATATTATTACAGGCTCTGTATCATTGATAAGTGTATATTTTATTTGTTTGTCCAATTCAAAATTCGGATCATGAACCGCCATTTTTGATGTTGGTAAGGAATTTGTTACAACAACATCACTAAAAGATTTTTTATCCGAAAAAGTGGATTGTCCTGTAACTTTTTCCTGACCATATATACTGATAGTTAGAAAGCAAGTCAGAATAAACGGATAAATAGTGTGCAAAGAATTCATAAAGATGGATTTTGTGAGATATGAAGAAATCTATTTATTTTAAAGATTTTAAGTCATTTAAAAACTACAACCATCTCAAAACGTTTTGATTATACTATAATTGTTGTTGCGATAGTCATTATTGTATTATGGCAGTTACCTTATTTTGGATGGGTTCAATACCCTTTTATATTACTAGGAACTTGGTTTCATGAAATGGGTCACGGACTTACGGCATTATTGGTGGGAGGGAGTTTTAAGTATTTGGAGATTTACGAAAACGGAGGTGGTGTTGCCTTTTATCATCTTGGAGGAACATACGTGTCACCATTTATTGGTAATGCGCTTGTGGCGGCAGGTGGCTTATTGGGTCCTGCAATAGTAGGAGCATTATTGATAATGTCAGCAAAATCGCATAGAAGTTCTATGATCGCACTTAGGATGTTAATAGGTGTGATGGTATTATCGTTGCTTTTATGGATCAGGTCTTTTTGGGGAGTTGCCGTTATGAGTAGTTTTGCAGTGTTCTTATTCGTTATTACGCTATTCAAAAGTAGAAAGTTAGAAGTAGTAGTGATTTTGTTTTTAGGCTTGCAGTCTGTATTAAGTACCTATCTTCAGTTAGATTATTT
This sequence comes from Aquimarina ulvae, assembly GCF_053613295.3. Lineage (NCBI taxonomy): Bacteria > Pseudomonadati > Bacteroidota > Flavobacteriia > Flavobacteriales > Flavobacteriaceae > Aquimarina > Aquimarina ulvae. Next base: position 525,102 of record NZ_JBSIBP030000002.1, on the reverse strand, counting down.
GTTTACGAAACAGTTCGAGCGAGATGGTGTTATTCAGATTTCTGATACGCAGGCTATTGCTCAAAATACTATTGGAACTTATTGGATATGGGCCATTCTTATAATTATAATAAGCATCTATTTACTTTGGAAGAGTTTTCGATATTATTTTAAGAAGTAACAACCTAAATTCTTGAAAGAGAATATTCCCAACATAACTTATTTATTAGTTTTTATTGTTTTTTGAGTATGTCTAAAATATTCATGTATGCAGAAGATATTGACTCTTCAGTATTGGTATAACTATACATAGAATAAGAAGTGCGAATGGCGGGAATTTTGAACCCGTGGTTAATACGTGTTTTTTAATGGTTATTACCTGTTAAATGATTCATTAGTAGTTACACATAGGTTTTTTGCTTAGCTTTAAGGGAACAAACCAATTTAACGTACTAAATTTTCATACAAATGGAACAGACAATAACTCCAAAGCAATTACTTTCTAAAGAGCAATCAGATAGTATAACCCGATGGCAGGAAGAAGAAGTACTCTTATTAGCCAGACATTTTCAACGATTAAATAGTAGTAAAAAAACATCCACGCGACACTATTCTCGTACGAATTGTTTTGAAATGAATACGGATGATATTAAGACTTTGAATACCCTTAAGGATATTAAAAGCATTAGAATTTATATGAGCCTGGAAGATGAAGACAAGCATAAATTCACTTTTCATCCCATCATAAATATAAAGTATGGTAGTGCGGATAATGAAGTCTGGTTTACATTGGAGGCTACATATCAAAAACCAAAAGTGCCAATACACCCTACAAACGGAAATGTCAACGATGGAGGAGGAACTATTGTTCCAGGTATCTTTAAGGATATGATTTTAGCAAATTGGAATAGCATAGAAGATAACGTGATAGATGATCTTTTTGTAGCAAAAGATGAGGTAACAAGAGCATTGACTAGAGTTAATTTTTTTAATGTTAGTAGTGATAGGGTGTTGGAGCTTTTTAATACCACCTTACAGGATAATATTTCGAGATTTATTATGTACCCAGGTGTAGATATGAACAAGTTTCAACATCGAAATATGATTTCATTTACTCCGGTAATAGGCATCGTTCCAGAAAAACAGGTGCTAACTGAAGTAATATCAAGACATGGAGTGGTAGAGTTTGATAATGAAGAAATTTTTGTGGAATACTTAACGCCCTGTCCACCTACGTGCCCAAAATCATAAACTGACTTATTAAAAACTGATGAGTAAAGAAGTATTTCAGAATATAACTTTAGTAGCATTTATACTACTATTTCTTCCTTTATTGGTTTCAGTTTTTAGATTTAAATATTTAAACTCTTCACAAAGGAAGCTATTTATTCTAGTACTTTGTATCGTATTAGTAGAAACTACGACAAGGTTGTTATGGTATAAAAAAATTAACAATTTACCCGTGTACCATTTTTATGCGATAATAGAGTTTTTATTGATTATTAACATTTATAGAACCGTTTTGTCCAAAATATATTCAAAACTATTTTTTAGTATTATAAGTGTTGCTTTTACGGTGTTTGCAGTAATTAATATGTTGTTTTTTCAAAATTTAAATACATTTAATTCTAACGTAACCACGCTTTTGGGTATTTTGGTGATATTTCTTGCACTAAGTTATTTTTATACATTACTAAAGGAAATAGAATATAGTGCTTTAGAAAGAAATCCCATGTTTTGGATCAATTCTGGTTTTTTGATTTATTTTTCGAGTAATTTAATACTGTTTTTTATTAATAATAATATGTTCAAAGGGTCTACTGAAGCCAGTTATTTGGTTTGGGGACTTCATGCCATAGTTAATATGGTATTGACAATTTTTTATACTATTGCTTTATGGGTGAATCCGAAGAAGCTATAACACTAAAGATCATCATAATCGGTATGGTAGTGATTTTTCTGCTATCACTATCAGTGATTATGTTTTTTATTATTTACCAACGTAGGTTACTTGCTCAGCAAAAAAAACATCAAAAAGCAGAATCAGATTATCAGAAAGAGTTACTTAAAACGTCTATCCAAAGTCAGGAAGCCGAAAGAGCAAGAATAGCAAAAGAGTTACACGATGATGTAGGCGCCATGTTAACTACTACCAAATTGTATATTGGACAAATAACACCAGGATTAGCACCCGAAGAACTGACGGCTATCGCTGGTAAGATCAGTGGTTTTTTTGACGATATGATTCATAGTGTACGTAGCATTTCTCAAGATTTAAGACCCGTGGTATTAGAGAAACTAGGACTTATAGAGGCTATTGATAGTTTGGTACAAACGGTACAGGATTCTGGAAAAATAAACATTTCTTTTATAGATAATACGGCACATCGTATCGTTAAAACAAAAGAGTTAAACCTTTACAGAATTATTCAGGAATTAATTACCAACACACTTAAACACGCAGAAGCCTCTGAGATAAAAATTGAAATGAGAAATCAAGAAGAAAAATTGATGATAGTCTACCAAGATAATGGGAAAGGTCTTGATAAAAAGCAATTACATCATAGAAAAGGACTAGGACTTAAAAACATTGAGAGTAGATTGTCTGTATTATCCGGAACAATTAGCTTTCTTGATGAAAAATCCGGTATGAAAGTACAACTTGAAATACCAAAATAGCACTCTTAATAACCTAAATAGATCATTATGCAAACTATTACACTAGGATTGGTCGACGATCACAATTTGTTTCGGGAAGGCATCAAATCACTGTTGGCCAAAATGAATACTATTGAACTCGTATTGGAGGCAGTTAACGGAAAAGATCTGCTGGCAAAATTAAATAATATTGTTCCTGATGTCATATTGTTGGACCTCGAAATGGAAGAAATGAACGGAGTAGATGCAACATTGAAAATCAAGGAGCTATATCCTGATATGAAGGTGATTATACTCACGATGCATAAAGAAGAACGGATGATCACCTATTTAATGGAAGTTGGTGCGAATGGATATCTTCTTAAAGACACCAATGGACAAGAGTTAGAAGATGCGATACGATCGGTATGCGAAAAGGGATTTTATTTTAATCCTTTTGTGTCGCAGGCATTATTAAAAGGATTGAAGAATAAATCCGCCAAGCCTCCTGTGATAGGTAGAGATTACCATCTAACATCGAGAGAAATGGAGGTATTAGAATTAGTTACTAAAGAATACACCACTGCAGAAATTGCCGAGGAACTATTTTTAAGTGTACGAACCATAGAAGGGCACCGCAAAAATTTAATGACGAAACTAGAAGTAAAAAATACAGCCGGATTGATTATTAAAGCTGTGCGAGAAAAGATTATTGCTATTTAAAAATTCAAAAAAAGACCTATCAGTCTGCCAAGGCTCACTAACAGGTCTTTTCCTAGTATTTTAAGGATCTAATTATTACAATATTTTAAAAATCCAACTCTCCGGTAAATCCTAAACGTGTTTCCCTTTTTCCCAACCGTGTTTGCCCAAATACTTTTCTCCGGATTCAATAGCCCCATCTTCTACAGAGGTTCCCATAGAATCATTCCAACGGTTCAAGTATCCAAATAGAGAAATCACCCCAAGCATTTCTACGATTTCGCCCTCATTCCAATATTTATAAAGCTTTTCTTTAATTGCTTCATCGACTAAATTAGGTACCAAGGATGCAGCAAGAGAAAAATCGAGTGCAGCACGTTCAGCATCGCTAAAAGCTGCATGTGTTTTGTATTCCCAGATATTATCCAGTTGCTCTTGTTCTGCTCCATAACGCTCTGCCGCTCGAATTGCGTGAGCCTGGCAATATCTGCAGCCCGTTGCGTTGCTACTTACCCAGGCAATCATTCGTTTTAAAGCAGAGGTTACCCGTCCTTCGTTGGCCATAACTGCTTTGTTAAGATTGATAAATGCTTTAGAAATGGCAGGTCTACGCTGCATCGTCAAAACTGAATTAGGACAAAATCCTAAGGTTTCATTAAAGAATTCAGCCAACTCCTTGGTTTCTGGATCATGATCAGCGGATAAAGGTCTTACTAGTGGCATATGTATGAGTAATTTTTTTGAGTTAATTTCAATTAAAACAAACCAAAATACAAAACTAATATCAAATCAAGAGGAGTAGGGATGTTTTTTGTACTTTGGATTTTTTAAATAATTTCGGAAGGACAATACTTATGAGATGGACCTTAAAACCAAAATCTGATGCTTCAATAATCAAAAACTTAGCAAAAGCGCTACAAGTAGATGTTATCATCGCATCTTTATTAGTTCAAAGAGGAATTGAAACTTATGATCAGGCTAAAAAGTTCTTCCGGCCTGCGTTGGATGATCTACACGACCCTTTTTTAATGAAGGATATGAGAAATGCTGTTTCCAGAATAGAGAAAGCAGTGTCTAATGGAGAAAATCTGATGATATATGGAGATTATGATGTGGACGGAACCACTTCGGTAGCTTTGTTATCCTCTTACCTAGAAACTTTATCTCCACAAGTGACCACCTATATTCCGGATCGCTATAAAGAAGGATACGGTGTCTCTTATCAGGGAATTGATTATGCATCAGATAATGATATTTCTTTAATTATCGCACTGGATTGTGGAATCAAAGCTATAGAGAAGGTTGCCTATGCAAAAGAAAAAGGAGTTGATTTCATCATCTGTGATCACCATAGACCCGGAAACAGTATTCCAGATGCAGTGGCAGTTTTAGATCCCAAACGTGAGGACTGTAACTATCCTTATAAAGAATTATGTGGCTGTGGAGTTGGGTTTAAATTAGTACAAGCAATTGCTTCTAAAAAGGATCAATCTATTGGTGATTTGTTACCTTATTTGGACTTAGTTGCCACTGCGATTGCTGCTGATATTGTTCCGATGACAGGAGAGAATCGGGTACTTGCCTATTATGGTTTACAAGTAATCAATCAAAATCCCAGAACAGGTTTTAAAGCGATGCTTTCAAAAGTAAACAAGGAGACCTTAACGATTACAGATGTAGTGTTTGTTCTGGCACCAAGAATTAATGCAGCTGGTAGGATGAAGCATGGATTACATGCGGTAAACTTACTTAAAGAAGAAGATCCTGAAACTGCATTGCGATACGCTTCAGAAATTGAAACGTATAATAGTGACCGAAAAGATGCAGATAAGAGTATCACTAAAGAAGCTTTGGCACAAATAACTCAGAATGCCGAAGAAGAACGAGGTACTACAGTAGTATATAACGAGAACTGGCATAAAGGGGTAATCGGAATTGTAGCATCCCGACTTATCGAAACATATTATCGCCCTACGTTGGTTTTTACAAAAAGTGGCTCAGCACTAGCTGCTTCTGCACGATCTGTAAAAGGATTTGATGTGTATAACGCGTTAGATGCCTGCTCTGAATATATAGAACAGTTTGGAGGTCATAAATATGCTGCTGGATTAACGTTGAAAGAAGAACAGTATGAAGCATTTAAACACAAGTTCGAAGAAGTCGTCTTAGCAACTATAGATAAAAAATTATTGATCCCAGAGGTCTTAATTGATACAACACTAGAGCTCGATCAGATCACCCCAAAATTCTTTAGGATTCTAAAACAATTCGCGCCATTTGGCCCGGGAAATATGACTCCAGTATTTATGACCGAAAATGTAAAAGATACGGGATATGCAAAATGCGTGGGAGCTGATGAAAAGCATCTGAAATGTAAAATACAGAAAAACGGATTAGAGATTAATGCAATAGGTTTTAATCTGGGTTCAAAACATGATTTAATAACAGAAGGCCAACATTTCAAGATCGCCTACACAATGGATGAAAATGAATGGAATGGTAGTGTATCGCTACAATTAAAACTTAAAGACATAATTTAACCTATTTTTATTTAGATTAATTATAAATAATTAATACTTTTGAGTCAAATATGATTCAGAATGAACGCAATTGATAAAATTTATAGTAATAAAATTGGGATATCTTTTTTCTGGAAGCAACAACATTCAATTAATTTACCAAAGATTCAAATGGTATTTAGAGATATTGGTTTTTTACTTACGCTAAATGAACTAAAAGATTTTTCTGATGCTTGTAAAATTACAGAGCAGTCACAATGCTGCGATCAATGTACAAATCACCAAAGCTGTAGATCCCTATTGCTTAGAACACCATCAGATAAGATTGACCTTGCCATAAGTAAAGAAGAATTGGAACTGGTACAGGAATTAATACGTGGTACTATTTTTAGAATAGAATTACAGCACTGGGTAACAAGTTCTGGTCTTAATTAAGATACTATTTAAGAAAATCAAGGATTTTATAGGATATTTCTTCTGCTTTAGTTTCCTGAATGAAGTGTTTTTCATCTATGAAATGAATATCTGCTTCATCAATTTTAAGCGCATTTGTCACTTTGGTTTGTTGTGGGGTCCACTGTAGCATAGTATCGTGAATTCCCCAGATTACAGCAACTGGAATATCAATACTTTCAAAAACTAATGAATAGTCGGGAAAATAATTACAGGTTCTGGTAAAGAAGTAATACATTCCGTCAGTTTTTCCTTCTAATAAAGGAGTTTTATATCCTTCTACATCTATTTCATTTAATGTATTTTCTTTTAATCCCTCTTTAAATAAAGTTTTCAATAAGGTATTGGTTGTAACGCCATTACGATAGGACCACATAGCAGCTTTGGCTGCAGGACCAGGACTAAATCGTATCGGTGGATAAAATCCTTCTTCGTATAACAGTGTATTTAGCACAATTAATTCTTCAATTCTTTTAGGGGCTTGATTAAAAAGCTCCCAGGTCCAGACACCACCTGCATCGTGCATAACATGAGACCAATATTCAATACCTAATGCATCCATTAAAGCAAGAAGTCTTTTAGCATGCTCTTCTTCACTATAAATTTTATATCCTTCGGGAGAATCACTAGAACCATATCCTAACATATCAGGAACGATTACTCGATACCCTCCAGCAACTAGTGGATCAATCATTTTTCGATATAACCAACCAGAGGTAGGCACACCATGAAGCAATACGATCGCTGGCCCGTTTCCTTGGTCAATGTATTTAATAATGCCATCCTCTGTAGGAAAAGATCGTTGTGCTGCTCTAAATTCTTCATAGGTCATCTGACCTTTTCGGATTTTGGTGTTTTGATATGGTTTACACCCAAAAACGAATACTCCGATTAGAAGTAGTAAAGAAAGCTTCTTCATTTAGAATGATAATTTGTGAGCCAGCAATTTACTTAAAATGATTTTTTTAAACTATTACATTTACTAAATTTCTGATACTTCTTTTTATGATTATAGAATTTAATTTATGTACTAAGAGGCTTTTAATATTTTAATTTTTATCAAAATCTTCTTAAGGCAAGGCTCACGTTTTGATTACAGAATACGTTCTATTATAATTTCATTGCCGTTAAAACTAAAACAATCTCCAGCTTTCTTACCTAATAACAGTTTTCCTATAGGTGTATTGACTGCGATAGCAAAATATGTTTGGTGATCATTAATTATTTTTCCAACGGAAATGCACAAAAAATAATTTACAGTAGAGGTCTCCACAATACTTCCAAGTCGTACGACTTCAGAATTAGCGACGATGTCAATTTTAGATAAGATCTCTTGTAATTTTTGTACTTCGGATAATTGTGCACCTGCTTTCTCTCTTTCTAATTGAAGCATAGCCCTTCCGGTTTCATGTTTGTCACCTGCTGTACTTTTTGTTTCAGACGATAGCGACTCTTGTATACTGGCAATTCTGTTCTCTATACGATCAAAACGATTTTGTACGAATTGCTTACAATGGTTGTATAATACTACTTTAAGATTTTTCAAAAAAATATATTTACGATTTCAAGATAGGATAACATAGATGATTGTACAAATCATTGAACGAACTGTCTGCCGTGTAAGGGTTTTTTACTTTGAGAAAGAAAAAGCTCCATAATTGCGCATTTGCTGAAGAATCCATTTCTTTCTTTGTTGAACATATTTTGATGGAGGATTGGCTAGATATTTTCTTGGATTTGGTAGTATAGAGGCTATGGCGGCTGCTTCGTCAGGTTGAAGATCTTTTGATGGTTTATAAAACCAAAACTGTGCAGCAGCTTCTGCACCATAAATACCATTTCCCATTTCTATACTGTTTAGATAAACTTCCAGAATACGTTCTTTACTCCAAAAAGTTTCTATCAAAAAAGTGAAATAACTTTCTAACCCCTTACGAATCCAACTGCGTTGTGGCCATAAAAATACATTTTTTGCGGTTTGTTGTGAGATCGTACTGGCTCCTCTCAACCGTTTGCCAGACTGATATGCCGAAATAGCTTTTTCTATTGCTTTGGTGTCAAAACCGTGATGTTCTATAAATCGTTGATCCTCACTACAGATAACCGCTAGTTGTAAGTTTTTAGAAATATCGTTTAAAGGAACCCACTGATGATCCACGGTAATTTTCTTTTCAGATTGAAAATTCCTAATACTCATTAAAGGAGTTCCAGAAACATTGATCCATTTATAGGCGACTACCCACAAAATACTTAGTATTAGGAAAGTAAAAATGCTTTTACCTACAAAGCGAAAGATTTTTTTCATAATCAAAGTTAACGATCTATAAAAGATCAGCTAATTCTGTGCCAACAAGACTTCCGATGGCAACCCCCATTCCTCCCAGTCTTACGCCGCAGCATACGTTATTAGAAATTTGCTTGATAATGGATTTTTTTTGATCTCCAACACCCATAATTCCACTCCAACGATGCTCAATTTCAAAATCTACATTTGGTAAAATCACAGTTTGTAAAATCTCTTCTAGGTTTTGTTGTACTAATTTGGTTTGATGTAATATGGTAGTTTCTTCTGTTTTAAAATCCAGATTTCTTCCTCCACCAAAAAGGATTCTATTATCGATATTTCTAAAATAATAATACCCTCTATCCAAATGAAAAGTTCCTCTAATATGTAGGTTTTCGATGGGTTTGGTAATCAATACCTGTGCTCGAGCAGGTTTTACATTTTCAAGACCTAATTGCGAAGCAAATCCGTTAGTAGCAATCAGAACTTTATTCGATACCAAAGTAAAATGCTCTGTTTTTATTTCTACGGAAGTAGCGGAGTCAGTAATTTCATCTACCTTACAGTTGTTCAATATTTTGATACCAGAAGCCTGAACCTTATATAATAACGTATCCATCATTTTACCGGTATCAATTTGTCCTTCGAACTGGTTTACGATATAGTTAGATTGGATGTTTTTAAAGTTGAAAATATTTTCCTTTTTCAGAAATACATTATCTTTAAAAGTAGGTTTTAATAATGTATTGATCTCATCAATTTTAGAAAGACAGGTTTCATACAAGCTCTCATCATTTTTTGTAAAAAGCTCGTAACCGCCAAAAGGAATATAATCAATAGTAGAATCTCCTAGTTTTTTTCGTAATAATTGAAGACCAATGTTTCTTTTTTGTATTAATTGTAAAACCTCTTCTTCAGTATGTTTATTAAGGTCATCAAGAATTTCTGATAAACTCCCAAAACAAGCGAAACCTGCATTTTTAGTACTGGCGCCATTAGGAAGAATTCCTCGTTCCAGCACAAGAATTTTAGCTTTAGGAAATTTTTCTCTTAAACGAAGAGCACTGTTTAGCCCAACAATTCCGCTACCGATAATCGTGAAATCGATATTAGATAACCAGGTTTTATATTCCCAATAGCTTAAGTACATATGTATGCTAAAGTCATAAAAAAAGCCTCCATTAAAGAGGCTTATATATTGATTAGTCTTCCTTCGGTTCTTCCATTGTGAAATCCTCCATAAATTTGGTGGTATAATTTCCGGAAACATAATCCGGATGATCCATTAATTGTCTATGGAATGGAACAGTTGTTTTGATTCCTTCTACTACGAATTCATCAAGGGCTCTTTTCATTTTATTAATAGCCTCCTCTCGCGTTTGCGCTGTAGTGATTAACTTAGCAATCATAGAGTCGTAATTAGGTGGAATGATATAGCCGCTATATACATGAGTATCAATACGAACGCCGTGTCCACCAGGAAGATGTAAATTTGTTATTTTACCTGGAGAGGGACGGAAATCCTTATAAGGATCTTCGGCATTGATTCTACATTCAATAGAGTGTAGTTGTGGATAATAATTTTTACCAGAAATAGGTACTCCCGCAGCTACCAATATTTGTTCTCTGATCAAATCATAATCTACTACTTGTTCTGTAATTGGATGTTCTACCTGAATACGGGTATTCATTTCCATAAAGTAGAAATTCCTGTGCTTATCAACTAAAAATTCTACAGTTCCAGCACCTTCATATTTAATATATTCTGCTGCTTTAACCGCTGCTTCACCCATTTTATCTCTCAATTCATCAGTCATGAAAGGAGAAGGTGTCTCTTCAGTTAATTTTTGATGTCTTCGTTGTACAGAGCAATCTCTTTCTGATAAATGGCATGCCCTACCGTTACTATCTCCTACAATTTGAATTTCGATATGACGAGGTTCTTCGATAAGTTTCTCCATGTACATATCATCATTACCAAAGGCTGCTTTACTTTCTTGTCTTGCAGATTCCCAAGCATGTTGCAGGTCTTCTTGTTTCCAAACAGCACGCATACCTTTTCCACCACCACCTGCACTAGCTTTTAGCATGACTGGATATCCAGTTTCTTTAGCTACTTTAATACAAGTATCAAAGTCTGGAATTATACCTTCACTGCCTGGCACACAGGGTACGCCAGCTTCAATCATGGTAGATTTTGCTGTCGCTTTATCTCCCATTTTTTCAATCATCTCTGCACTAGCACCTATAAATTTTATTTCATGTTCTTCACAAATTTTGGAAAATTTGGCATTTTCTGATAAAAATCCGTATCCTGGGTGAATAGCATCTGCATTTGTGATTTCTGCAGCTGCAATAATATTGGACATTTTTAGATAGGATTCACTACTGGGAGCCGGTCCAATACATACTGCTTCATCCGCGAAACGCACATGTAAACTCTCAGCATCTGCAGTAGAATAAACCGCTACAGTTTTTATACCCATTTCTTTGCAGGTTCTGATTACACGCATTGCAATCTCACCTCTATTGGCAATTAGAATTTTTTTAAACATAACGTTCTAAATTTAAAAGTCTCAAATTCCATGTTCCAAATTCCAGCGTAATGGATTTTGGGATTTGTCAATTGGAATCTTAAAATTGGGTTATGATGGGTCTATTAAAAATAAAGGCTGATCAAATTCTATAGGAGAATTATCATCTGCTAATATTTTTACGATTTTACCTGAAACTTCACTTTCGATTTCGTTAAAAAGTTTCATCGCTTCGATGATACAAAGTACATCTCCTTCTTTGATGGTATCACCCACTTCTACAAAAGTTGGCTTGTCCGGTGCTGGTTTTCTATAAAGTGTTCCTATAATAGGGGATTTTATAGTAATGTATTTTGAATTGTCTTCTGCAGATGTATCTGCAGCAGGAGTGGCGGTTGTTGACTCTGTGGGTTGTACTGGTGCTACTGGTTGGGGAGTAACGGCAGTATTCATCGGAATCTGTTGTACAATAGTTGTTTCTTTGTTTTCTTCTGAAGTTGTTCTGATTGTGATTTTTACATCTTCCATCTCTAACTTCACTTCGCTGGCCCCAGATTTGGCCACGAATTTGATTAAATTCTGAATTTCTTTTAAATCCATAATGTTGGGTATTGTGTGTTTTAGTTGTTTAGGAATTATAGGCCCATTTTAAGAAAATTGACCCCCAAGTAAAGCCTCCACCGAATGAGGCAAATACTATGTTATCCCCTTTTTTGAGTTGTTTTTCGTAATCACTTAATAACAATGGTAATGTAGCTGAGGTAGTATTACCATATCTATGAATATTCATAAGAACTTTATTCTCTTCAAGATTCATTCTGTTGGCTGTAGCGTCAATAATGCGCTTATTAGCTTGATGTGCGATTAGCCAGTCAACATCTTCTCCTGTCATATTATTACGTTCCAATATTTTGGTGCTGGCGTCTGCCATATTAGAAACAGCATATTTGAAAACGGATTTCCCGTCTTGCTTAACAAAATGTTGTCTATTTGCTACTGTTTCTTCGGATGGAGGTAAGATGGATCCACCGGCTTCAATTTTCAGAAACTCTCGTCCTACACCATCGGTACGTAAATATTCATCCTGCAGTCCCAATCCTTCTTCATTAGGTTCAAAAAGAACAGCTCCACCACCATCACCAAAAATGATACATGTCGTGCGGTCCGTATAATCAATTATTGAGGACATTTTATCTGCTCCAATCAATAATATTTTTTTGTATCTACCTGCTTCTATGTAGCTTGCTGCAGTAGACATGCCGTATAAAAAACTAGAACAAGCTGCTTGTAAGTCATAGGAAAAGGCATTCACGGCTCCTATTTCTGAGGCCGCATACGCCGCGGTTGCGGCAACTGGAAGATCGGGAGTTGCTGTAGCGAAGATAACCATGTCAATCTCTGTGGGATCGAGATTTTTTTTGGCAATTAAATCTTCTGCTGCTTTTATACCTAAAAAGGAACTTCCTTTTCCTTCTTCTTTTAGTATCCTTCTCTCTTTAATACCAGTACGAGTGGTGATCCATTCATCGTTTGTATCAACCATGGTTGCTAATATCTCATTAGATAACACATAGTCTGGCACATAAGCGCCTACAGCTGTGATAGCGGCTGTGATTTTACTCATATCTTGATTTTAGTTTCATCTGAAAAACTTATTTTCATAAGTTTAAGATGGAATTTGCTAATGCTTGTACTACAGGAATTAGCATCAATAAATTGCTTACGCTATTCCCAGACTTGTTACACGAAAATGTAAAAAGTGGTGGAAATTACTAAATTACTTGCAAATATGGCGCAAAATAATTGGATTTTGACACATATTCAACTAAAAACAAAAAAACTCTCACATTTGTGAGAGTTCTCTATAGAATTTTAACAGTATGCCTACGCAACTTCTTCTTCAGTATTGTCTATAATTACTTGACCACGGTAATATAATTTACCTTCAAACCAATGTGCTCTGTGGTATAAATGTGCTTCTCCTGTTGTAGGATCTGTTGCTATTTGTGGTACAGTAGCTTTATAATGTGTTCTTCTCTTATCTCTTCTCGTTTTGGAGATTTTTCTCTTAGGATGTGCCATTGCTTAGCTATTATTTATCGTTTAATAAGTTTTTTAATTTATTCCATCGAGGATCAATTTCCTCGTTGTCATTTTCTAATGTTTTTTCTTTCGGACTTAATTCTTCTAGTTTTTCCAGTATATCTGATTCTAATGTTCCGTCTTCAACTCCTGGATGAACCCGTTTAGAAGGTACTCCCAAAACTATAAGCTCATAAATATATTGCTGAACGTTAATTTCATATTCTCCATAGGGAATAATAAGAATTTCTTCGTTTTCATTGTTGTACTCTTCTCCGAACTTAACCACTAAAAAGAATTCATTTTTAATAGGTAAATCAAAAGGCTCATTCGTAACATCGCAATTTACATTTACAGTACCATTAGCCTTAAAACGAAGTTCTAACATCGTGGTTTTCTTGTTAAACTCAAGGTCAACGTTTACTGCAGATGCATTAAAATCGTCATACTCAAAATGTTCAAAGAACGTATTGCCAATTTGATACTCAAAATTGTGTAATCCTTGCTTCAGTCCAACAAAAGGGATGGTAAACTCTTTTTGTGGTTTCATTTCATCATCAGTTTCGAGTCCTTGCCAATTTGGCAAAGGCGGGTGCAAAGATAACAAAAAATCGTTATGAATGCATTTTTGTAAATAAAATTATATCAGAAACTTAGACTTTTGTCCGATAAAGCTATATGGATTCAAACCAGAAGGCTTTATTTCTATGATTTGTAGCTTACGTTTTATTTATACATGTTTGTAAAACGAAATTTAACTCAATAGTTGTCTAGTTTACAACTTCAATTTTGATTTTCGAATATTTATTGTTTTTCTCTGTTTCCTTTAAACTGAGGTTTCCTAGGCTGTTTTTTTAGAGGGTTTTTGGTAAGCTCACTATATTCTTGTCTATTTTTAAAAATCCTCAAAGAAGCAAAAACAGCTTCTTTAAATGATCCATTATCAGCTTTGTTTTTTCCTGCAATTTCGAAGGCTGTCCCGTGATCAGGAGACGTACGTACTTTATTTAAACCTGCGGTATAATTGACGCCTTTTCCAAAAGACAATGTTTTAAAAGGGATTAGTCCCTGATCATGATAGGCCGCAACAATCGCATCAAAAGCTTTGTAACCATCTGAACCAAAAAAACTATCTGCAGCATACGGTCCATAAACTAATTTACCCGATTCATTTATCTTTGTAATCGTAGGCTTTAATACCTCTTCATCTTCCTTACCAATTACACCATTGTCACCACTATGCGGGTTGATTCCTAAAACTGCTATTTTTGGTTTACTAATTCCAAAGTCTTGTTTTAGAGCCGTATAAATTGTATCTATTTTTTCTTCAATTAGTTCTGGTGTAATTGTATCAGCAATATCTTTTACTGCGACATGATCTGTTAGCAGACCTACCTTTAGCGTTTCGGTGATCATAAACATTAAGCTATTCCCTTCTAGCTCTTGATCTAAGTAATCAGTGTGTCCGGGAAAATTAAAATCTTCGGATTGTATGCTATGTTTGTTAATCGGAGCTGTTACCAAGACATCTATTTCGTCATTTTTTAATGCGTTGGTAGCGGCTTTTAAGGATTTGATGGCATACGATCCGGCTTTTTCATCTTCTTGTCCAAAATTAATATCTACTCCTTCTTTCCATACATTTAGGACATTTACTTTACCATCCAGAATTTGAGAGGTTTTATCAATGCCGTGAAAATTCATAGTAATAGTATATTGTTTTTTAAGAAAAGAAAGAATCTTTACAGATGCAAAGATCACAGGAGTACAAAAATCCAGCATACGAGGATCCTCGAACGTTTTTAATACTACTTCACTTCCAATACCATTTAGGTCACCAATCGATATTCCTAATCTTATTTTTTCTTCTTTCTTCATTATAACTTACTTTATAAGTATTTTTGAAATCTAAAAACAGATCACAAATTATAAGGTCACAAATTTAACTAAATAATTCGCATTTATGTTTACAGGAATCATTGAAGAATTAGGAACGGTTACGAACCTAAAAATGGATCAGGAGAATTTGGATATAACGATTCACGCGAATTTTACTCCTGAGTTAAAAATTGATCAAAGTGTGGCTCATAATGGAGTATGTCTAACGGTGGTTTCAATTCAGGAAGACAGGTATGTTGTAACAGCAATTAAGGAGACTTTGGACAAGACAAATCTAAAATATCTCAAAGAAGGACAGGTCGTCAATTTAGAACGCGGTATGAAACTAGGCGCTCGGCTGGATGGCCATATCGTACAAGGTCACGTGGATCAGACTGCTATTTGTACTGCGATTAAAGAGGCAGATGGAAGTTGGTACTTTACTTTTGAATATGATCCTTCGTTAAATAATATTACCATAGAAAAAGGCTCGGTTACGGTTAATGGAGTAAGCCTTACCGTGGTGAATTCGCAAAAACACGAATTTAGGGTAGCGATAATTCCTTATACTTATAAGCACACTAATTTCAGTACTTTCAATCTGGGCACTAAGGTAAATTTAGAGTTTGATGTAATTGGTAAATATGTGAAAAGAATTACGGAATTAGAGTAGTTAAACTATAATATCTTTAACTGGCCAAAATCGTATCAATTTTTTCTACTTCATTAAATCGAAATAAAGAAAAAGACTCTTCATCTATTTTTAAAATTACACCTCCTAAATCACCAGAATTGGCGCACGATTTGAAATCCAAAACTTTGCCAAAATGTTGACTTTTGGTATCAATTACTTTATACTGCATAATCACAGGTTTTGATTTGTATTCCCTCTATCATCACTGCTGTTCTTTCCCCAAAAAACACGCCAGAATGTAAAGTGCTGATCGTGCAAATTTAAAATGAGAGTCTCTATTAAAAAAAATATTTTATCATATTTTATTAACAAAAAAATGCTACCCATCTGATTATCAGGTGTTAAAACTCGAAAAATGATACTGTTCTTTTACTAATAAGTACTGTTTTTATAACGCTAAAAACATAGAACTCTCTTCTACACGTAAAAGATCGCTTTAGAAGTGAATTCATGTAATCGTATAAGTTAATCATTTTCTGTTGAGTTTGTAATATCTGCAGAACAAAGTAGCCAAGACCATAACAAACCTCCGGAAACATGTTTTTTATAGAGCACCAACTTTCTCCGCTAAGTTCAGTTTATTACAATTATAAAGGTGAATTATATAACGTCAATCTATTTGTTTTATATTAACTTTGATAGAAGCAATTACGTACTTAAAAATCCACAAAACCTCCATGAAAATTTTCAGCTGTCCGAATTGTTCATCCTTATTATATTTTGAAAATACTATGTGTAGAAATTGTCAAAGCTCAGTAGGTTTTGATTTTAAAAGTTCTGAATTTGTGCTTATCGATGGGATAATATCACAATCAACCACTCATACCACGGGGTTTGCAAAATGCTGTAAGAACTTTCATATATCTGTATGTAATTGGGTTACCGAATATCAAAATGATACCTTTTGTAAGTCTTGTAATACTACTCAGATTATTCCTGATGTTAATGATCGTGACAACCTCGAAAAATGGAAACGATTAGAAGCCGCTAAACGTAGATTGCTTTATCAATTGTCACGTTTGGGACTAAGCTTTCATAAAGAGACAGATCTCTATCCAAAAGGACTTCTATTTAATTTCCTTTCCACAGGTAATTCAGAAGGTTTGGTTACTGGTCATAATGATGGAGTGATTACGATACTCTTAGAAGAAGCTGATTCTATAGAGCGAGAACAGATTCGTAAACAAATGTCAGAACCGTATAGAACTCTGATTGGTCATTTTAGACATGAAATAGGGCATTATTATTGGCCGATAATCATACACCAATCCAATATTGAAAAGTATAGATCAATATTCGGAGATGAGCGAAAAGATTATCAACAATCGTTAGAGGCTCATTATAAAAATGGAGCTACTTCGGATTGGAATCATTTTTTTATAAGTAAATATGCATCGTCTCATTCCTGGGAAGATTGGGCGGAAACCTGGGCACATTATCTTCATCTTCTGGATGCTTTAGAAACCGCTCATTTTTCAGGGATCGGCTTAATGAATAACGAAAAAACATCTTATGTGGTATGTCCAAATCCTTATACATTAACCAGCTTTGAAGAAATTTTAGACTGGGGTGTTAAATTGACTTGTGCAGGAAATAGTTTGAATAGATCTATGGGCTTATCCGATATCTATCCATTTATAATCCCCGAACCAGTCGTTAAAAAATTAAATTTTATTCATGAGGCTCTCAGTACATACACGTCTACAACATAGTTTAGAAATAGTGATTAGAATATTTATTTTTAAAATAACTGCAACCTAATCAGGATAAAAGTCGCCAGTGAGATTTTGTGGCGACTTTGTTGTATATAACTTATCCAGATTGTGCATATTACTGTTTTAATAAGTGTCCGCTTTTTTCAATTTCACCAATTTTTAATTGATATATAATGCATTTTTTAGTATTCCACTGTCAAAATTCACTTCATGACTACTCTTTGATTGCGCTGTTTAATTTATAATAACCGCTATTGGTTTTCCTGATATATCATAGAGAGATAATTTTACCAAGTCCGCCTTGTTCAAAGTATACTGAAATGTGACTTGATCCTGAAAAGGGTTTGGGAATACTACTATTTCTTTTCTATAGTATTTGGCGGTAGTTTTTCAGAAGTTATCAATGTTGAGGCTATCTTTGTTTGTGGGCAACTGGACACAGTGCTTGTGTGATTGTATAGACGCCCTAAAATAAGCGCCGGTAGTGGCTCTAAAACCAGGGCTAAAACGTATTCTGTTGCCTGTCTGAAATCTATACTTGCTGAATTTTAGATTTTTTAAGAACGTTAGACAATCCTCCTTTGATTATTATTACTTCAGCATATCAGGAATATGCCATGGAAGGGTATGAACTAGCTATTCAGGATTATTTACTTAAACCTTTTAGTTTTGAACGTTTTTTAAAAGCTGTTAACAAGGCAGCTCAACAAAAAAAACTATTGGAGACTTCTAAAAACAAAAGTGAATTGGAGATTACTACCAAAGCTTCATCTAACTCTGCAAGTAATCATCAAGAACGTATATTTATTAAAGGAGATAAGAAAACGCATCAAGTATCACTAGATGGTATTTTATACTTGGAGAGTATCGGTAGTTATGTGAAAATTCATTTGAAAGATAAAACCATTGTTTCGTTAGATAGATTAACAAATTTTGAAAATAAACTTCCTAATAATCTTTTTATACGAATTCATCGTTCCTATATAATCGCTGTTGGAAAAATTAATTTTATCGAAGGGAATCGTGTGAAAATTAATGACATATTTATTCCCGTCGGGAGTGTTTATAAACAAAATTTAACCAAATTTTTGAAATAAGCTTGATTGGTTTTGTCGTATTAAACAAAAAAAGCCCTAGTTTTCACTAAGGCTTTTCGGTGGTCCCACTTGGGCTCGAACCAAGGACCCTTTGATTATGAGTCAAATGCTCTAACCAGCTGAGCTATGGGACCTAAAACGGAGGGCAAATTTAAGTAATTGCTATAAACACGCCAAATATTTTTATCATTTAATTTATCTCCTGACAAAGCTCTACCAAAACACCATTGGTGGTTTTAGGATGTACGAAGGCAACAAGCTTATTATCAGCTCCTTTTTTTGGAGTTTTATTAATTAATTGAAAGCCTTCTTTTTCCAATCGTTCCAACTCTTTTTCGATATCATCCACATCAAAAGCAATATGATGGATACCTTCTCCTTTTTTGGAAATAAATTTTCCAATAGGACCATCTTCTCTAGTGCTGGCAACTAACTCTATTTTATTTTCTCCTACTTTGAAAAAAGAAGTGATGACCGCTTCGCTTTCTACAACCTCTTGTTTGTATGCAGGAACACCTAACAGATGCTCATATAATGTGTTGGCCTGATCAATATCCTTTACTGCAATTCCGATATGTTCTATTTTATTAATAGGATTCATCTGTTAATTTTATTGTTTTTATTATTCTGTAATTTGCCTTGAATCATTTTGAAAATATAAACCATAACTTTTATGACTTATTTCATGACAGATTGTTATGACTTTGGAAGTAAAAGTACAAAATAGGTCTCAGCAAAGGATTTTTATAATAAAAGAAAATCAATACATAACATATTTAGCTATTTTTGCAGTTATGGAAACAAACAGACAGAAAAAAATAGGTGGAGTATTACAGCGTGATGTTGCAGATGTAATACAACATGCGTTACGTGAAGCTGGAGTGCAAGGGATTTTAGTTTCCGTTACTAAAGTAAGTGTAACTACAGATTTATCAATTGCGAAAGTATATATGAGCGTTTTCCCTCATGGAGAAGGCGAAAGAGTATTAGATGAGGTCAATGCGGTAAAATCGCAAATAAAACATCAGGTAGCACAACGAACGAAAAATCAACTTCGTCGTATGCCAGAGTTGTCATATTTTATAGATGATTCTTTGGAGTATATAGATAATATTGACAAAGCCATAAAGGGTAAAGAAAATCCTATTCAAAATCCTGATTTACTGCCGCGTCGTAAAAAGAAGTGAAGTTTTATTGGGTTTGACACATAATAAAGATTAGATAATCTATTTAATCTTTTATCTTTATTCCAAAATTAAATTTATTGAGATTCGGTATTTAACGATTTGAAATTTTCCTATTACATCGCTAAGCGGTATTTATTTTCTCCTGGTAGCAGTAATGCAATTAACATTATAACTGGTATTGCAGCTGCTGGTGTAGTCATTGGTGCAATGTCGTTGTTTTTAGTATTGTGCGGGTTTGCTGGGCTAAAGGATTTTAGTCTTCAGTTCTCGACTTATTTTGATCCTGATCTTAAGCTTTTTCCATCTAGTGGTAAAACTTTTGCTTTTACGGATGCTCAAAAAGAAAAATTAGCTACTTTAGAAGGAGTGGTTAGTTTTTCTGAGATTATAGAAGAGCGCGTATTTCTCGAGTTTAAAGACAAACAAAAAACCGGATTTTTAAAAGGCGTTGATGCTAATTATAAAGATGTAATCCAGACTGATAGTATTATAGCTGTTGGAGAATGGTTAACTGACAATGATTCGCAGGTAGTTGCGGGGTTTGGTGTAAGTAGAGAATTGGGTATGGGAGTTGAACAGATATACACCAATTTCTTAAACATATATGTTCCTAAACCGGGTAAAGGAATTCCTAAAGACCCCTCGAAAGCATTTAGAAAAAAAACCGCTGTTAATACTGGAATTTATACCGTAAATGAAGATCTGGATAAAAAATACGTTTTTTCTACGATCGGATTGGCAAGGGAATTATTAAAAATACCTATAGGATTTGTTACCAATATAGAGCTAAAGTTGTCACCAGATGTCGACGAAGATGATGTCAAAGAGCAATTGAATAGACTTTTTCAGGATCAAGTGATTATAAAAAACCGGATACAACTCAATGATACATTATATAAAATGCTAAATACAGAGAATTTAGCATCGTATTTGGTGATAACTTTGATCGCAATCATTGCTCTTTTCAATGTGGCAGGAGCAATTATTATGATGATCATTGATAAAAAAAATAATATTAAGACACTACACAATTTGGGAGCTCCCTTGCCAAAAATTAGAGCAATTTTCTTATTTCAAGGATCATTGATGACAATTTTGGGAACACTACTCGGGCTTCTTTTAGGTTTTGTAGTAATCATATGCCAACAGCAGTTTGGATTGTTGATGATTACACCTTCGTTACCGTATCCTACCAAGATTACTGTAGTAAGCTTTATACTAGTGTTTCTCACAATTACTGTCATAGGTATTGTGGCTTCATTACTAGCATCTAGCAGAATTAATCAGAAATTGGTGAGTTTTTATTAATCCATGCAGTATTACACAAACTCAAATCCGGCAAACTTTTTCTGAATTTCATCAAAAGCAGCAAATACATCTTCAGCGTCATCACTAGTTACCATTTTCATTCTGTATTCTTTAAAATGTGGAATTCCTTTAAAGTAGTTGGTATAGTGTCTACGTGTTTCAAAAACACCAAGTTTTTCTCCTTTCCAGTCAATAGCCATTTGTAGATGCCTGCGTGCTGCAATCACTCTCTCTGTTATGGTTGGCGGAGGTAAATGTTCTCTGGTTTCAAAAAAATGTTTTACTTCTTTAAAAAACCATGGATATCCAATACTGGCACGACCGATCATAGCTCCATCTAGTCCGTATTGGTCCCGCATTTCCATAGCACGTTCAGGACTATCCACATCTCCATTACCAAAAACAGGAATATGCATTCTTACGTTATTCTTTACTGCTGCAATTGGTTTCCAATCGGCATTACCTTTGTACATCTGCGCTCTGGTACGACCGTGTATAGCTATTGCTTTTGCTCCGACATCCTGTAATCGTTCGGCTACTTCTACAATTTTTATAGAATTGTGATCCCATCCTAATCTTGTTTTAACAGTAACCGGCAGTTTTGTATGTTCTACCATAGCCTTGGTTAACGAAACCATCAAATCGATATCTTTGAGAATTCCAGCTCCGGCACCTTTACTTACTACCTTTTTTACCGGGCATCCAAAATTAATATCTATAATATCCGGACCGGATGCTTCAACAATTTCGACCGATTTGAGCATGGACTCAAGATTTGCCCCAAAAATTTGAATTCCAACCGGACGTTCTTTCTCATAAATATCCAATTTCATAACACTCTTTGCTGCATCCCGGATAAGCCCTTCGCTAGAAATGAACTCTGTATATACAACATCTGCTCCCTGTTCTTTGCATAGTGCACGAAAAGGAGGGTCGCTTACATCTTCCATAGGTGCTAACAGCAACGGGAATTCCCCTACATCTATATCTCCAATCTTTGCCACAACCTTTGTCTATTACGTTATTTTGATTTTATTATGATGCAAAAGTACGAATTATAAGAATGGTTCACTGACTCAGTGACTTTCTATTCTCATGGTGGTTTTAAAAATGCTGGTATTGATGATATAAACCTTCTAAAATCGATTATATTTGCAGACTAAATGATTTTGATTCAACAGAATCAGATTTTTCGGGCAGGGATAGAAGTGGCATCCTTTTTTGTTGCTGTAGGTGAGAGCGGGAGAAAACAAAAAAGATATAACGGATAGCCCGGTTTAGCCCGCCTAAAAAAATAGAGATGAAGAACATTAGAAATTTTTGCATTATTGCACATATTGATCATGGTAAAAGTACATTGGCGGATCGGCTTTTGGATTTTACGGGATCTGTTACAGCTCGCGAAGCTCAGAATCAGCTATTGGATAATATGGATCTGGAACGTGAGCGTGGGATCACGATCAAGAGTCACGCTATCCAGATGGAGTACACCCATAAAGGGGAAGAATACATCCTTAATCTGATTGATACTCCAGGACACGTAGATTTTTCTTATGAAGTTTCTCGTTCTATAGCAGCTTGCGAAGGTGCGCTGTTGATTGTGGATGCTGCTCAAAGTATACAGGCACAAACTATTTCTAATTTATATTTGGCACTGGAAAATGACTTGGAAATTATTCCGGTGTTGAATAAGGTAGATCTGCCAAGTGCCAATCCTGAAGAAGTTACAGATGATATAGTTGATTTACTGGGTTGTGACCCTGAAGAGGTGATTCCTGCCAGTGCTAAAACAGGTGTTGGAATTGAAGAAATTCTGACAGCGATTATAGAAAGAATTCCTGCTCCAGAAGGTAATCCAGATGAGCCACTACAGGCTTTAATTTTTGATTCTGTATATAATTCTTTTAGAGGAGTAGAGACCTATTTTAAGGTGGTCAATGGCGAAATAAAAAAAGGACAACAAATTAAGTTTGTTGCTACAGGAAAAAACTATTTTGCAGATGAGGTAGGTACGTTAAAGTTAAATCAAGTAACCAAACAAGTCATCAAAACTGGAGATGTGGGATACTTGATTACAGGAATCAAGGATGCCCGCGAAGTAAAAGTTGGAGATACCTTGACGGATGCAAAGACACCTACTAAAAACCCTATTGAAGGTTTTGAAGACGTAAAACCAATGGTATTTGCAGGGATTTATCCTGTAGATACAGAGGATTATGAGGAGTTAAGAGCTTCTATGGAAAAACTACAGCTTAATGATGCTTCTTTAGTTTTTGTACCAGAAAGCTCGGCCGCTTTGGGGTTTGGTTTTCGATGTGGGTTTTTAGGAATGCTACATATGGAGATCATTCAGGAACGTTTGGAGCGAGAGTTCAACATGACGGTTATTACTACAGTGCCTAACGTTTCGTACCACGCGTTTACTAACAAAAACCCGGATGAAATTATCACCGTAAATAACCCATCTGATTTACCTGATCCTTCATCAATGAACCGGGTGGAAGAACCATACATTAAGGCTTCGATTATCACAAAATCGGATTTTGTAGGATCTGTAATGTCTCTATGTATTGAAAAACGAGGTGAGATTACCAATCAGACCTATTTGACTACAGAGCGGGTAGAACTTACATTTGATATGCCACTTGCGGAAATCGTTTTTGATTTTTATGATCGACTTAAAACAGTGTCCAAAGGATATGCTTCTTTTGATTACACTCCGATAGGGATGCGTCCTTCTAAACTGGTTAAAGTAGATTTATTGCTTAATGGAAACATTGTGGATGCACTGTCTGCATTATTACATATCGATAATGCGTATGCCATTGGAAAAAAGATCTGCGAAAAATTAAAAGAGCTAATTCCTCGCCAGCAATTTGATATTCCGATTCAAGCTGCGATTGGTGCTAAGTTTATTGCTCGTGAAACTGTAAAAGCATTGCGTAAAGATGTAACTGCCAAATGTTATGGGGGTGATATCTCTCGTAAACGTAAATTGCTTGAAAAACAAAAGAAAGGTAAAAAACGTATGCGCCAGGTAGGAAATGTAGAAATTCCTCAAGAAGCGTTTATGGCAGTACTAAAACTGAATGATTAATTTCTGTGGAGTCAAAAGGTGCTAAAAAGTAGGAAAAAGATGATGGTAAATTGTTAAAAGTTAGGTTAAATACATTTTTATAAGCTAAAATGTAGTTTTATTATTTTGATTGTATATATTTGTCTTGAAATAAAAATTCCAAAATCTACTTTTTGCCTCTAGAAAAGGTTAATTTAATAAAATTAATTATGCAGAATTTTTTCACTAAGCAACCTAATTACGTTTACTTTTTTATCATTTCTATTGTATTGGCTTGTCTTTCTTAATTGAAGATGAAGGAACTTTTTAGTGAGCCTACTCTTTCAGTTATATGTAAGGGATCAACTATTTCTTGCTCGTTTTGCTTCAATCATTTTGGTAAGTATATACTCTACACCGTTTTCATCGTTACTTTTAGTACTGTAATTGGCGACCGCTTTTACATTGGGGTGCGCATTTTGCATGGCAAAGCTATATCTTGCTTGTGACATCATCTCCAGATCGTTGTTGTAATCACCAAAAACCATCGTTTCTTCAGTCGAAATATCGAGATTTTTTTGAAGATTTTGAAGTGCATATCCTTTATTAGCATTATTATGAGATAGGTCCAACCACACCTTACCGGAAACTTTGACTTTTATCCTGTTTTCTAAATGCTTTAGTGCTGGATATAGATATTTTTCTGATCCTTTTTCGTTACATATGGCAATTTTTAGATATTGATCATCGAGTACTTGCGATAAATCTTTCACTATTTCATATCTGCCATAGAATTCTTTCAACATATTTTCGAATTCCTTACCATAATCTTGGATATACGCTTTTTTGCGTCCGCACAATATAACCTGAGAACCTTGAAGATCTTTGGTTAATTGTAGTAGCTCTAAATACGTTTTACGATCAATTTCTGTCGTTTGTAATTCTTCATCTTTGTGCATCGTTAATGCACCATTTTCTGCAATCACAATCATGTCATTTTTAATAGCATCCAGCTTATGTATGATGCTATAATATTGCCTTCCACTAGCTGCAACAAACGTCACTCCTAATTCTTTTAATTCTTCAAACAGGTAAAAAAAAGATTGACTTACTTCTCCTCTGGAGTTAAGCAAAGTGCCATCCATATCAGTAGCTACTAGTTTTATTTGGGATAAATCCATGAGATCAAAAATTTACATAGCAAAGGTATTGTGGTTAAAAGTAATACAGCCTATGTTTGATATAAAATTTTTATTAATTTAGTTAAAAACAAGGCTTACTGTCATCTCGAGCGAAGTCGAGCGATTTTTTGATTCGTTTACACCTCGACTTCGCTCAGTGAGATATAAACTACTCTTTATATAAAATGAAATTTTTCCAAAAAGAAGTACAGCTCCAACCATTCCCTAGAGGTTTTCATTTAATTACTGACGAAGTGCTTGCTGACATCCCAGAAATTACTAAAATAGAAATCGGTCAATTACAGGTGTTTATTAAACATACTTCTGCAAGCTTAACAATTAATGAAAATGCTGATCCAACAGTTCGGCAGGATTTTGAAAGTCATATGAATATTATGGTACCAGAAAATGCACCGTATTATATCCATACATATGAAGGTTCTGACGATATGCCAGCGCATATAAAAGCTTCCCTCATGGGTACGTCCATTCAAATACCAATAACCAGCGGAAAACTTAACTTAGGAATTTGGCAAGGAATCTACTTATGCGAACATAGAAACAACGGTGGTTCCAGAAAATTAGTATTGACGGCTTTTGGTTCCTAAAACCAACTAGCCCAAGGAATCCTTGATAACATCAATAACCAGGCAATTGTATAAAAAATTGCTAACATCTTGAACTTTGGAGTAGAGGTCAGTTTCTTTTTATGTTTAGAATATCCAATAGTTATAAAAACAACCATAGCAATCATCATCATAGGATGTTCTAGATTGTATAACCTTAATAAAGGATCTCCCATAATATCTTTTACAGAAACTCCTTCAGTAAACCACATTATACTTGGAGAAACAAAAAATATAATAATTCCTATTAGGAGCTGTAAATGTGTAACGATGAGACCAAAAAGTGATATTCTAAAATCTTTGGGAGCGTACTCTCTTTTAGTAAAGAAACCGATTAATGCATTAATCGTGGCAAGGGTTACAACAAGAACTACAAGGTAGGCCCAATAAGAGTGAAGTATTTGAATAGCTTCGTACATAATGATGTGTTTAGTTAGTGATCCGCCACGGCGGATGAAAATTGCTTAGTAATGTATTCAACATAGTAAGTTGAACTAATCCCATTTTATAGTGGGATGTTTTTAGATTCAATACTATCGTTTTCAAAGGTAAACATAATGTATAAAAAAACCTCGTTCAAGTTGAACGAGGTTTTTGAAATATAATTAAGGAGAAGTTTAGTTAAAGATATATCTTAAACCAACTTGCATTTGCCATCTTGATGATTGTAATCCTCTGTCATCTAACTGCTCTAATCCATCTTCAAAAGAAGCAGGGTTGAATGTAAATTCTGGATCAGGACCCGCTTGTACAGTTTCTATAAGCCCAACGTTTCCAGGAATAAACTTTCGTTTTCCCCAGTCCTCGTTTAAAAGGTTAGTGAAATTGAATATGTCTAAAGACACCTGAAGTGTATTCTTATATTTTCCAGTATTGATATAAAAATCCTGTAAGAATTTTAAATCAATAGTGTTACTCCAAGGACCTCTGTCTCCATTACGCTCTGCATATTGCCCTCTTCTGCTTCTTAGGTAATCATTTCCTTCGATAAATGCATTTAAAGCTGTCCACTGTTCAGCAGGTGTAGGTGATCCAGCTACAATATTACCATCATTATCTCTAAAAGGTACAAGTGTTATATCATTTTGAGTAGCAGGAATATATATCAATGCATTATCTCTAGAGTCATCATTTAATAAATCTCTTCCTTCTCTATATACGAAAGAATAAGGAGAACCCTGATTAGCTTCAAAGAAAAGTGCTATTGTAGATTTCATGAATCCAAGATATTCTTTTTCATAACTTACGTTTGCAGTGATACGAGAACCTTGCGAGAAATCAGATCTTGCTAAAGGGATATCAGAATTTTTACCGTTCACGGTTTGTATATTTCTCCACTGAGAACTGTTTTGAGAAGAGGTTCCATCAAAAATTGATTCTGACTCCCCATAAGCATATGATACGCTACCTTGGAAACCATTAGAGAAAGGCTTTCTTAAAGTAACAGATGCATTGTATGAGAAACCTTCACCAGTATTAGTACCTAAAGTAATTCTACCATAAGTGTTGTCTAAAAGATCACCAAAACTATCGCTATAAAAAGGTCTGTTGTCAGCTCCGTTCAGGGTGCCTTCGGCTTCTGCTATGTTTAAATTTTCATAATATATATTAGTAATTACATCAGTATATAAGAAATCTGCGCTAGCAATTAATCCCCATATTGGTAATTTTTGATCTATAGCGATATTGTACTTCATAAACTGAGGTAATCTTAGATCTGGCGAAAAGATATCAATATTACCTGCAAGTCCACCAGTACCCGGCTCAACTGCTACAGGTTGTTGATTAACATCAGGGTTGAAAGTAATCGTAGATGGATCTAAGTTAAATCCACCTGTAAATCCACCTGTAATACCATTGTTATTGTAAGATCCTCCAGGCCATACTAATGGAATTCTAGAAGTAAACATTCCTAAACCACCACGAACTTGAGTGGTGTTATCGTTTTTTACATCCCAGTTAAATCCAATTCTAGGAGATAAATGTGCTTTTGGATTGATCGCCTTACCAACTCTTGCTCCTTGAAGATCTTTACCAGCGGCTTCTAAAATAGGAATTGTTCTATTATTAAAATCATCATTCACAGGGCCGTCATCAAAAATAGGTACATCAACTCTTAAACCTGCAGTGAACTTAAAGTTTTCTGAAATATTTACTTCATCCTGAACATAAACACTTGGCTGATATAGCTTAAATTCTGAAGCTCCATCAGATTCATCACCTACTGCTGTGCCACCAACTAAAGAATAACCTCTTTGGTATTCGTCAATGATTCCATTGTAGAAGTCACTTACGCTATTGAAAGTGTAATCACCATAGTTGAATGCAAAGAAAAGATTCTTTATTTTTGAAAATTCGTGTTGCGTACCAATCGTAATAGTGTGTCTACCACTGTATATTTCAAAATTATCCGCAATATTTAAGATATCCTGATCTAATAAATTTGCTGTAGAAAAAGGCTCGGCACCAAAGGTAATTGTACCACCACCATCTCTAATATCAACACTAGGGAATGGATTGCCAGATGGATCACGATCATCTCTAACAGTCTTATATCCCACTAATAAGCTATTTGATGCCCAGCTCCCAAAAGAAGAGTTAAGCTCTAAAGTTGTTTCATTTTTAGTACTTTCGAAAAGCTCAGAACCATTGATGAAACCAATGTTTCTGTTTCCGCTATTTCTAGCTTCTAAGTTATCTGCTTTTACGAAATTATGTTTTACACTTAATTGGTTGTTATCATTAATATTCCAATCCAATCTTACCGTAAACTTATCACTTTCTAAAGTTCTGGTGTTGTTATCAAAACCACCTGGATTAAATCCGTACGTAGTTTGTAAAAAGTTCGAAAGATCCTGAATTTCAGACAAACTAGAATCTCCTTGGTAATTACTAAAATTAAATGGCTGAGGAGTTTCAGTTTCTTCTCTTTCGTAATTTACAAAATAGAACAATTTATCTTTTACGATAGGGCCACCTACTCTTACACCATATATATTAGAAGAAAACTCAGCTAATTTTTCTCTTGATTCTCCATCTCCAACAAGACTAGGAGGAGTTTTTCCTGCAAGATCCTGATTTCTGAAATATGTATATACAGATCCCTCTATTTTATTAGTTCCTGATCTCGTAATAGCATTAATTGCACCTCCGGCAAATCCTGATTGTCTTACATCAAATGGAGCAATGTTTATTTGAAATGTTTCAATCGCATCAATAGAAAATGGATTTACTCCTGTTTGTCCACCATCTGTTCCAGATCCTGCTAAACCAAATACATCATTACTTACACCTCCATCTATGTATAAAGCATTGTATCGGTTATTTTGTCCAGCTAAAGAAACTGAGAACCCGTCATCTCCTTCAGTGATCTGCGCTTGTGGAGTAATTCTCACAAAATCTGCTACAGATCTAGATACCGAAGGTAAAGAATTGATCTGTCTTTCTGTTACGGTAGTTTCCGTACCCGTCTTACCAGAGTCAAAGACTCCATTACGAGTAGCTGTAATAACGACTTCTTCAAGAGCACTAGCTTCTTCTTTCATCTGAGTGCTAATGTTTTTAGAATCTCCTAATTGAAGATATATCCCATCCTGAACAAATCCTAAAAACCCTACATAAGAGATAGTTACTCTGTATGGTCCACCAGTTCTCATATTGGCGATTCTGTAGAAACCGTCAAAATCTGTAATTGCAGCATACTTAGTCCCTGAAGGAGTGTGAGTTGCAATTACATTAGCACCTGGAAGTGCTGCTCCAGTATTATCTGTTACTTTTCCGTTCATGGAAGATTTTGTAATACCTTGAGCAAACGTTTCAGAAAACGTTGCCAAAAGAATCACAACAAATAAAAATGTAATCTTTTTCATTATAATGAATTGAGTTAATTGTTTGTCGCAAAAAAACGAATCTTTGCGCAATCTAAGTTTATCTTAATGTTAAAATTTTTACATAAAATTTTAACGGTTTTAAGGTAACTTAATTTTGTACTTAATTGATTTGTAGGTGATTGAAAATATTCAAAAGTTATCAACCAAAAAAAATCTAACTCAAGTACTTTTTTAGCAGTGTTTTTGTAGACGAATCGTGGTCAGAAATCTGCGAATTATCGATTTCATTTAAAATTTTTGTGGCTAATTGCTTACCTAATTCTACACCCCATTGATCGTAACTAAAAATGTTCCAAATCACTCCTTGAACAAAAATTCGTTGTTCATACATAGCTACAAGTGACCCCAAACTTTTGGGAGTTAATTTGTTGATAAGTAGGGTAGTGGTTGGTTTATTGCCCGAAAATATTTTGAATGGGACTAATTGTTTTAGTTTATCTTCAGGAAGGTTCTTGGACTTCAATTCTTCTAGAACTTCAGCTTCTGTTTTTCCATTCATTAAAGCTTCCGTTTGTGCAAAGAAATTTGCCATTAATTTGTCCTGATGATCTTTATCTTCAAACAAAGAGTGTTTAAAACCTATAAATTCTGCAGGAATAAGTTTTGTGCCTTGATGTATGAGTTGAAAGAATGCGTGCTGTGCATTCGTTCCTGGTTCTCCCCAAATGATTGTTCCGGTTTGATAGTCGATAGGATCTCCATTACGATCTACACTCTTACCATTACTTTCCATAATACCTTGTTGTAAATATGCAGGTAATCTATGTAGATATTGAGAATAAGGGATAATTGCTTCGCTTTCGGCACCAAAAAAGTTATTGTACCAGATACTAAGCAGTCCTAAAATAACAGGGATGTTTTCTTCGAAATTAGTAGTTCTGAAATGTTCATCCATTTCATGAGCTCCTTCTAATAATGATTCAAAGTTCTTATAGCCTACAGATAGACTGATAGACAATCCAACCGCGCTCCATAGCGAAAAACGACCTCCAACCCAATCCCATAGTGGAAAAATATTATTCTCAGAAATACCAAACTTAGTTACATTAGGAATGTTACTGGATACGGCAACAAAATGTTTGCTTACTGCTTCTTGAGATGCTTGTTTTGCAAACCAACTTCTTGCCGTGGTTGCATTAGATAACGTTTCTTGTGTAGAAAAGGTTTTTGAGACGACTACAAATAAAGTTGTTTCCGGATCAAGACTTTTTAAGTTTTGATGTACATGATCTCCATCTACATTGGATATATAATGTACGTTAAGATGGTTTTTGTAATATTCTAAAGATTCAGTGATCATAGCAGGTCCAAGGTCAGAACCGCCAATACCAATATTTACGATATCAGTAAATGGTTTATTGGTATATCCTTTTAATTCACCGTGAATAACCTTATCACAGAATACCTTGATTTTATTTTTTACAGCTGATACTTCTGGCACTACATTTTTACCATCAACGTTAACGTTACTATTTGAGGGAGTTCTAAGGGCTGTGTGTAGTACAGCTCTTCCTTCGGTTTCATTTATAGTCTCTCCTTCAAAATAACTCTTGATTGCTTTATCGAGTTGCACTTCTTTAGCAAGATCGAGTAAAAGCTTTTTTGTAGTTTCATCAATTCTGTTTTTAGAATAATCTACATAAAAATCCTTCCATTCTACGGAGAATTTTTCTGCTCTATCAGGTGATTGTATAAATAGATCCTTTAAATGCGTGTTTTTTATTTGCTTATAATGGCTTTGTAGCGCTTTCCAAGCTTTTGTGGTGGTCGGGTTAATAGTTGGTAATGCCATGTGGTTATAAAATTTCCTGTTTTGGTGTAAAAATAATACTATCTAATTTCGTTTTTAACGGTTCTATATGTTCATAAAAAGCAGGCTTTAAACTATCACTTAGCGGTTTGGATGCTGGTAAATCTTCTCTAAACGGATCGACTTCTTTTCCATTTTTCCAAAAACGATAACAAACATGGGGTCCACTCGTATTTCCAGTCATTCCAATATAACCGATTATCGCTCCTTGTCTCACATATTCTCCAACTTTTACAGCTCTTCTGCTCATATGCAAATATTGTGTGTCGTAGGTGGCGTTATGTCTAATTTTCACATATTTTCCATTTCCTCCTCTACGTTCTGACTTCGTAACCGTACCATCCGCAGTAGCCAGAATAGGGGTTCCAACTGGTGCGGCAAAATCTGTTCCACGATGTGGTCTTATTTTATTACCGTAATAACGTATTCTTCGCTTGAGATTATACCTTGAAGAAATTCTGCTAAACTGAACTGGTGCTCTTAGGAAGGCTCTGCGCAAATTGTTTGCTTCCTGATCAAAATAATCTGATGTCCCTTTAATCGTATCGTCTTCGAATTTAAAAGCGTATAAAGGTTTACTTTTATGTTCGAAATAAGAGGCTTTGATTTCACCAATCCCTGCTGGTATGGTATCGTTTATATATTTTTCTGTATATATAACTTTAAATTGATCACCTGCCTGAAGTCTTGTGAAATCTATAGTCCAAGCATAAATATCAGCCATTTTGTAGGCAACAAGAAAGCTAAGGTCCATCTCATCAAAAGTTTGAGACAGATTATTTTCTATAGTTCCCGAGGCTATTCTCTCAACTATTTTTACGGGTTTTGCACTTTTTCTGGCAACAATACTGTCTCTAAAATCTACTACGGTATAGTCTATCAGTCCATTTTGGTATACAAAAACCTGTGCTTTTTCGGTTGTATCTTTTGATTTGAGAAGGGTATATGCTTTGCCAGCTGTGATTCGGGCAACATTAAAGGTGTCTTTGATTTTATTTGAAATTTCGAAAACTTTAGCTCTGGAGATACCGTGACTATCTAAAATAGCTCCAAAACTATCTCCGGGCCTAATAGTATCTCTAATAACCTTGAAGTTGTCAAGATTGTACCCAAATTCTTTAACAATTGGGGGCTTTTTTATTTCTTCAACTATTTCGGGAGCAACAACTGCCGGTTCTTTTTTTTCTTGCTGACATGAAATCAATACTACTGCCATGAGTAGTAGACAACTTAAATTCTTCAACTGACTTTATTTTGTGGTATTAAATTGATGGGTAACCCATTGTTGTCCCCAATTTTCTTTCTCTTCTGCACTCCAAAGATTAGGAAAAAAAATAATCCTTTGAAAACTTGGAGGTAAAAACTTTTTCCAGTTGGTTCCTCCTGTGGCCAACACTTCGCCTTTATCTCTATTAAGATACCTGTAGGCGGCACCCATATGCATTAATAACCAATTAATATTCACATTGGTGTCAAAAGTACGCAATGCATTAATAAGCTGCACATTATTTTGTTCTTTTTCCGGAAGTTCCAGGTATCTGTGATAAATAGTGCTCTGTTTTACCTGATGTGCAATACGCATCATCCTAGGAGTATATCTATACTCAAATTGTTTTAATGTGAGCGTCTTTTCACCGGTTTTAATATCGGTAGCTCCAGATTTCCAGTACAAGTGTTCATAAACTTCTTCAAGAGGATCTTCTTCAGAAAATTGATCTCTTTCTTTACTGTTTACCAAATTAGCTAAGGGAGTGGCATAAATCTCGATCATCCTGAATTGTACTGATTGAAACCCACTAGCAGGAAGTAAAGACATTCTGTACTTTAAGAATTGATCTCTATCCATTCCTTTGATCATTACATCAAACGAGTCGATCAAAACTCTAAAGTATCTATTGATCCGGTCTAGTTTTTTTGTAAAAAATTCTGCCGTCTGTAATTTATCATCAATAATTTGCTTAAGCTCATGGATTATCAGTTTGAAATAAAGCTCAGTAATTTGATGATACATTATAAATATTTCCTCATCAGGAAAATGTGTTCTTGGAATTTGTAAACTAAGCAAAGTATCCAGATGTATATAATCCCAATATGTCAGGTATCGGTCGTGTAGTAAACCATCTAAATAAGATCCCAGATCCTGTCCGGAGTTTTTAAACTTTTTTTCGAGTAGCCTTATTTTTTCGGCAATCTCTGGCTGTATGGATTCGTCCATTAATCTATTACAATTTTGAGAGGATGTTTAAGTCCTTTATAAGCTATTAAATCTGCATTTATTGATCCTACAAGAATATCTGCTTTTATTCGAATAGGCATTCGATTATCATCATCACTTACCCAAACAGTCAAACTTTCTTCTTCTTTAAAGACTCTTTCTGCCTGTACTATTGGGCGAAATTTTAAACAACGTATTTTATTGCCATTCATTTTAACAGTCTCTCTTCCTAAAAAACGTAGTTTAAACAGATAATTTTCGTTGTCAAAAAACATATTGACTAGTTGCTCATCTCCTTTCTTTAGCGAAGATACATCAATATTATTTCTCAAATAATAAAAGGAAGACATCATATCTTGGATATTGTCCTTGATGCTAAATGTTTCTTTTTTATCATATTTTTTATTAAATACTAATGCTTTTTTGTTTTCATGATCAAAGTTAATCTCGATATCTTTGGTATGCCCACCTTCATTGATTTTACGAATAAAGCGATAGGGTTTTACCTTATTTTTATCTACATATGTTTCATAATAGTCTTCTACTTTGAAAAACACACTAAGGAGCCCAGACGATTTTCCGGTTCCTATGATATGATGTACTGGCTTTCCATTGAGTGTTTCATCCTTTACTTCTAGGGTAGCATAGCTAGCAGTAAAAACACCATAACGAATTTTGAATTTGAACCATTCTCCACTTTCAAAAGAACTGTGGTTATCTTGAGCAATAGAAGTAGTTCTAACAAGGATTAATAATAAAAGAATGTATCTTTTCATATATATTTGGGTGTTGTTTCATTAAATGCAAACACTAATGCTAAGAGTATTTGCAATATCCATTCCAAAAGTACTATATTATATAAACAGATAAAAACAGGGAGTATTACTAAATTTTAAAAAAGTAATAAAAAAAGAGAGCCACCACAGCTCTCTTTTTACTTTTATTAACCAACTAAAAACTTAAATTATGAGAATAATTATTGTTTTTGGTATAAGCAGTAACCACTCCGCTTATAATACAAACATCCGCTTTTTTTGCATAATTATCAAACGAAAACGTTTTTTTATTATCATATTTAACAAAAATTTAGGTAGAAACGAATTATTTTTCAATAATCTCAATTTATTAACACAGGCTGCTTAAATTTTTCAAAAAATTTTAAGCAAATATTAAATTTACAAGGTCCCGCGTTGTTCCTGCTCTCTTTCAATAGCTTCAAAAAGTGCTTTAAAATTACCTTTTCCGAAAGATTGCGCCCCTTTTCTTTGAATTATTTCAAAAAACATTGTGGGGCGGTCCAAAATAGGTTTAGTAAAAATCTGTAACAAATACCCTTCATCGTCACGATCGATCAGAATCCCAAGTTCTTTCAAAGGTTCGAGATCCTCATCAATTTCACCAACTCTATCCAGCACAGTTTCATAATAACTGGCGGGTACGGTAAGGAATTCTACTCCGCGGTTTCGAAGTGCGGTGACCGTTTCTATAATATTATCTGTGGCCAATGCCATATGTTGTACTCCTGCACCATTATAAAAATCGATATACTCTTCAATCTGTGATTTTTTTCTTCCTTCAGCTGGTTCGTTAATGGGAAATTTAATTCTACCATTACCGTTGCTCATTACCTTACTCATTAAAGCAGTATATTCTGTAGAAATATCTTTATCATCGAAAGATACAAGTTGCGCAAATCCCATAACTTTTGCATAGAACTCGCACCATTTGTTCATTTCATTCCAGCCTACGTTTCCAACCATATGATCTATGTACTTAAGCCCTGTAGATGCTGTTTTGTAGGGCTTATCCCAAGCAATATAACCAGGCAAGAACGCTCCTTCATAATTTTTTCTTTCTACAAAGACATGAACAGTTTCTCCATACGTACGTATCCCAGAGAAAACTACGGTACCATTTTTATCTTCTTTGGTTATTGGTTTCATATAGGATTTCGCACCCCGTTTAATAGTCTCCTCATAACTTTTTGCGGCATCATCGACCCAGAGAGCAACCACTTTTACACCATCACCGTGTGCATTAATGTGTTCGTTTATATCACCATCTGGTTGTAAAGGAGAAGTAAGAATCAAGGTTATTTTGTCCTGACGTAATACATAAGAAACCCGATCTTTAAGACCAGTTTCTAATCCTGCATATGCAATCGGTTGAAATCCCCAAGCGGTCTGATAATAATATGCCGCTTGTTTTGCATTACCTACATATAACTCTACGTGATCTGTACCTAGGAGCGGCAGAAAATCTTCAGCTTGTGGAACTACTTTTTCTAAATCTTGTGGTTTTATATTTGTTGACATGATATTTTTTTTAATTAGATAATTAGTGAATGTGAAAATCAGATACTGATCATTATCTTGTTTTCGAAAATCTTCAGGTTTTTATTAATTAAACTACCACATTGCTCTTAAGTGTGGAGTAATATCTTTTCTATAACTTAGCATTTCTTAACTTTTTCAATAGGTTGCATAATCATTGACTATTCTAACCAAGATTTATAATAATCCCCATCTGCTATTTTGATGGCTTCTTTGGTTACCATAAGAGGTTTAAATGTGTCTACCATTACAGCGAGTTCGTCTGTTTTGGTTTTGCCAATACTTCTTTCTACAGCGCCAGGATGTGGGCCATGCGGAATTCCAGCTGGGTGCAGGGAAATATGACCTGCAGCAATATCATTTCTACTCATAAAATCGCCATCTACGTAATAAAGTACCTCATCGCTGTCAATATTACTATGGTTATAGGGTGCAGGAATACTCTCAGGATGATAATCATATAATCTAGGGACAAATGAGCAGACCACAAATGCATCTGTTTCAAAAGTTTGATGTACTGGTGGCGGTTGATGTATCCTTCCTGTAATAGGTTCAAAATCGTGAATAGAAAATGTATATGGGAAATTAAACCCATCATAGCCTATCACATCAAAAGGGTGCGTGGCGTAAATCATATCGAATATTTCGTCTTGCTTTTTTACTTTGATCAGAAAATCTCCTTTTTCATCATTGCTTTCTAATTCATAAGGAGCTCTTAAGTCCCGTTCGCAAAAAGGCGAATGTTCTAATAACTGACCAAACCAATTGCGGTACCGTTTTGGTGTGTAAATTGGTCTTCTTGATTCTACGATGAATAATCGATTATCTTTTGTATCAAAATCAAGTTTATAAATTGTACCTCTCGGAATTAAAATATAATCTCCATATTTAAAATCCAGATTACCCAGGTGACTTCTAAATTTACCACTTCCTTTATGAATAAAAATAAGTTCGTCTGCGTCAGTATTTTTATAAAAGTAATCTGATGTAGATCCTTGAGGAGCAGATAAAATAATACTTACATCACTATTGGTGAGTACATTTTTTCTGCTTTGCAAATAATCTTTTTCGGGTTTTGTATTAAATCCGTGCAATCGATAGGATTGAATATTATTTTTTATTGCTATTTCTGGAGCTACGCTGTAGCTCCCTTTTATTTCTTTTACTTGCGTGGGTCGCTGATGGTGATATAAATTGGTTGACATACCATCAAAACCGACAGTTCCAAATAATTGTTCGTAATATAAGGTGCCATCTGGCTTTCTAAAGATCGTATGTCGCTTAGGCGGTATGTTGCCTAAAGAGTGATAAAAAGGCATGAGTGTTAAAGATTATGGTGTTAATTACTAGATTCTTAAAAAGTAAACAATAGCAATCTCTACCTTATTCCGGGTTACGTTTAATAAAGTAGTGTAGTAGTAATAATAAGTCCTGCCAATAAAAGCTCATAATGTTACAAATATCGGAAATATTTCAATCTTTTTGATCGTAAAACGTACTAAAACCAAAAACCAATGCTAAAAAACCATTCTCCTTCCTTTTGTTCTGGAGAATATGAATATTTTACTTGCAAAGGTCCGGCAAATGTTTCTAGTCCATAACCCAGTGCATATCCTGAGTATTCGGGTGACTCCAACCACCCTCCGTTTTCAAACAACCTATTACCAATATTAGCGTAGTTAGCAGCAATGTTGATGTGGTTTTTCGAAAATATTTCATAATTTAAAGTAATGGTCGTTTTAAAATAACTGTTCCCAACAATGCTTAGAAAATCATATCCATAAAACGGAATATTATTATTAATCATTTTTGCTCCAAAACCACCCATGAAAAAATTAAGACTTCTAATATTTTGTTCTTCCCATCTGTTGCCCGCACTTACTTCAAGATTAGCCGAGGTTTTTCTAGAAAGTCTGAACGCATAACCAAAATCAGCTTTCGCAATAACAAAATTACTATCTTCACTATTGGGGTTGTTGTCAAAAAGGTAATAATTAAGGTTTCCATTAAAGAAAAAGCCAGAAGCTGGAAAGTACTTGTTATCGTAGCTATCAAATTTTAAATTTGAGAAGGCGCTCCAGTAATTACTATTATCAAATACGACCCTTGGCAATTGATCTTCATCTTCTCCTATCGTCTCAGAAATAAGCCGAAATCTTCTATATTCTGCTCCAAGCCGTAGAGAAAAGGTTTGATTCAATAAAGTTTCTGCATAGAATTGAGTTTTAAAATCCATATAATCCAAGTTTATCTTATTAACTTCGATATCAGGTAGACTAAAATCTTCTCTTACCAGTTCATATTCTACATTTCTGTTAAAACGATTCAGACTGTTCTTTAAACCAATACTCCAATAGAATCCTTTGTCGATATAATAGTCAAAATTATATCTGATATTGTCCCCTAATGCTATATCGAATGATAGAACGTCATTATTAAATAATAAACTTTTCTTAGTGTAATTAACGAGCGCTGCTGTTTTATATAAATCATCATAATGAATTGCAAAACGTAAAAGCGCCGTGTTTTTTGATTCCTTTACATTAAGCATAAGTTCTTTACCGTCTTCTTTCTCTATAAGTCGATGACTAACTCTATCAAAATTTCCTGTCGCAGAGAGGTTATTAATTCCTTCGTATAACTTTTTGTAGGTGGTAATTTTAGGATTTTTTAGTTTTAGTTTTAATTTCCCTTTTATATAAGATCTTGTATATCGTTGGTTTCCTGAAATAACCAGACTGTTGATAAGAAGCGTATCAGAATTTTTGATAGTTTTGGGTCTAGACTCAGAAGGTTTTTGAAGTCGTTTAATCGCTCTTAATTTTTCATAATTAGCAAAAGCTGCTTTTTCTCCATTGGCAATAATTTTATCTGCCTGGTCAAAAGAAATTAATGAAAAGCCCAATATAGATGGTTTAATATATACATCAGTTTCCGGAATTTTGGACTTCATATCGTTTATCGTTCTGAAATTGCTTATTTGTAGCATAATATTTGTCACAGAGTTTAATT
Organism: Aquimarina ulvae; assembly: GCF_053613295.3. Lineage (NCBI taxonomy): Bacteria > Pseudomonadati > Bacteroidota > Flavobacteriia > Flavobacteriales > Flavobacteriaceae > Aquimarina > Aquimarina ulvae. The sequence goes on along the minus strand of NZ_JBSIBP030000002.1, from coordinate 485,911 downwards.
GATTTCGCGCCATTAAACTATCCTGAACATCTACTCCTATTACAATATCAGCTCCTTTTTTACGTATTTCTTCGATAGGATAATTGTTGGCGACTCCTCCATCAGTCATCAAAACACCATCCAATTCTACCGGACTAAAAATAGAAGGCAATGCGCCGCTAGCCGATACAGCTTCGGGCAAATATCCCTTGTCTAGCAAAATTTGTTCACCTGTGGCTATATTTGTAGCCATGCAAAAGAATGGAATAGGAAGTTTACTAAAGTCATCAACTTCGTGCACATGAGAGGTTAATCTAGCAAATTCATTAAAAAAATTCTGCCCTTTGGATAACCCTTGCGGTAACCCTATTTTATAATTATCAAAAGGAAGGGTTAATGCATATTTTTCAGAGTCCTCTCGTTCATAAAAGGTTTTAGCTTTTCTTGGTAAATCATCCTGAATTAAAACATTAAAATCCACTGTCCTGAAGATAGAATCTAACTCTTTTGCTGTATACCCCGAAGCATACAGAGAACCTATAATTGCGCCCATACTAGTTCCTCCTATATAGTCTATTCTGATGTCAGCTTCTTCGATAATTTTGAGGGCACCAATATGAGCTAAACCCTTGGCACCACCGCCACTTAGAACTAACCCAACCTTAATATCCTGATTTTTAGGGTTATCGTAGGGTTCAAGTATATCCTTCTCCTGAGAAAACATAGTTCCAGATACAAACAGCATTATACCAAGTACTGCTGTATTCAGGATGTTTTGTAAGCTTATTAGCATAAGGATCTTATTCTTTTTTAGAAAGATAGTAATTATACACTTTGGTTGCGCGTGATTTTCCTACTACTTCGCTAAGCTCATTTTTGGTGGCTTGGCTAATTCTTTTTACAGATCTAAAATGCTTTAGTAATTCTATAACAGTTTTTTCTCCTATTCCAGGAATAGAATCCAGCTCTGTGTCCAAAGCCGCTTTACTTCTTTTTTGTCGATGAAAAGTTATCCCAAAACGATGAGCTTCATTTCTGAGGTGTTGTATGATTTTTAAAGTTTCTGACTTTTTATCAAGATACAACGGTATAGAATCACCTGGGTAGTATATTTCCTCTAACCGTTTTGCAATTCCAATAATGGTTATTTTTCCGCGAAGGTTGAGATCCTCTAAAGCTTTCAGTCCAGAAGAAAGTTGTCCTTTCCCTCCATCAACAATTACTAGTTGTGGTAGTGGCTGTTCTTCATCCAGTAGACGTTTATATCTCCGATATACAACCTCTTCCATAGAGGCAAAATCGTTTGGTCCCTCTACGGTTTTAATATTGAATTTTCTGTATTCTTTTTTGCTGGGCTTCCCGTTTTTGAATACGACACAAGCTGCTACTGGATTAGTTCCTTGAATGTTAGAATTGTCAAAACATTCTATATGTCTTGGTTCTTCAGGCAGTCTCAGATCCTTTTTCATCTGAGCCATTAATCGCTTCACATGTCTGTCAGGGTCAATAATTTTAATTTGCTTAAAACGTTCCTGGCGGTAATATTTTGCATTTCTTATGGATAAATCTACGATCTTTTTTTTGTCACCAAGTTGCGGGATAGTGATCTTTAAATCTTCGCCAACATCAACCTTTATGGGAACATATATTTCTTGAGATCTGGATCCAAATCGTTGTCGTAATTCTATAATGGCCAGCTCCAATAATTCCTTATCAGTTTCTTCTAACTTCTTCTTAATTTCTGTAGTATGCGATCGTATAATTGCCCCATATGAAAGTTGCAAAAAGTTGACATACCCGTAGGACTCATCAGAGATTATTGAGAAAACATCTACGTTACTGATTTTTGGATTAACTACCGTAGATTTGGCCTGATACTTTTCTAAAACTTCGATTTTTTCTTTTATTCGTTGCGCATCTTCAAACTCCATCCTTTTGGCATGATCAGTCATTTGTTTCCGGAATCTGCTTAAGGAATCTTTAAAATTACCTTTTACAATTTCACGAATTGCATCTATATTTTGATGATATTCTTTTTCTTCTTGCAATCCTTCACAAGGACCTTTACAGTTACCTAAGTGGTACTCGAGACACACTTTATATTTTCCACTATCTATTTTTTGTTTCGATAAATCATAATTACAAGTCCTTAATTGATATAAACCTTTGATGAGGTCTAAAAGCGTGTTTACTGTTTTAAAATTAGTATAAGGCCCAAAATATTCTGAACCATCTTTAATAAGGTTGCGGGTTGGAAAAACTCTGGGAAACCGCTCTTTTTTGATACAAATCCAGGGATAGGTCTTGTCATCCTTAAGCATTACGTTAAAGCGAGGCTGGTGTTTCTTGATTAAATTATTCTCTAATAACAACGCATCTGTTTCGGTTTCAACAACGATGTGCTTTACCGACTTGATTTTTTTAACCAGTACTTTGGTTTTATAATTGTCGTGACTCTTTGTAAAATACGAAGCAACTCTTTTTTTAAGATTTTTGGCTTTACCAACATACAGTAATTTGTCATCTTTATCATAGTATTGATAGACTCCGGGTCCTTTTGGTAATGTTTTGAGTTGTATATCTAACGAGGCTTTTTGCATAATCTAAGTGTAAATTTAGTGCTTTACTTGAATTATTAAATACACTTCGTTTGAATATTATGTTAAAAACAAATAATGAAATTAGTTATTAAAAGGTGTTATACTATAGAATGCATCTGGTTTTTTCTTACTTTAGTAATTATATTGTTTTAAAGATATTTTTTTGAAAGATCAGAAAAAAATAATTGGTAGGACTGATAAGGTAGATTTTCCACTTTTAGAGCTACAAGATATTGATGTAAAAGTCGATACTGGAGCGTATACTTCTTCTGTTCATTGTAAAGAAATTAAAGAGGTAGGACAGATTTTGGAATGTCGATTTCTAGACCCCACTCATCCTGAATATAATGGTAAAAAATTTACTTTTACGAATTATGACATTACTGCGGTAAAGAGTAGTAATGGAAAAGTAGAAGTTAGATATGCCATTAGAACAAAAGTTACCGTATTCAATAAGACTCATTCTATAACTCTTACGTTATCTTCTCGTGATGACATGCGTTTTCCGGTATTAATTGGGCGTAAATTTCTTAGTGGGAAATTTTTGGTAGATCCACAGCTAGAAGATCAGTCGTACAACTTAAAATCCTAATGAATATAAAAATATTATCTCGCAATGCGAGTTTGTACTCTACTGATGTTTTAGTGCAAGCAGCCGTAAAGCGTAAACATAATGTGCAAGTAATAGATCCGCTGAATTGCGATATCATTATGGAAAAAAAGAAACCTAAAATCTATTATCGAGGTAAAAAACTTGATCATGTAGATGCCGTTATTCCCAGAATAGGATCCTCGATTACATTTTATGGTACTGCAGTGGTTCGGCAGTTTGAGATGATGGGTATTTTTACTACAGTTCGATCTCAGGCTTTAGTAGACTCCAGAGATAAACTTAGAAGTCTTCAAATTTTGTCCAAGGCGGGGTTGGGGTTGCCAAAAACAGTATTCACGAATTACTCTAAGGATGTTTCTGAAGTTATTTCTCACGTTAATGGTGCTCCGCTCATTATAAAACTGCTAGAAGGAACACAAGGTTTGGGTGTGGTTTTGGCAGAGACCAAAACAGCAGCAGAGTCTGTTTTAGAAGCGTTTAATGGATTACAAGCCAGAGTAATTGTACAAGAATATATAAAGGAGGCAAAAGGAGCAGACATCAGGGTGTTGGTGGTAGATGGTCAGGTAGTTGGCGCTATGAAAAGACAGGGGAAAGAAGGTGAGTTTCGCTCTAATTTGCATAGAGGAGGTAGTGCGCAAATTATTGAACTATCTGAAGAAGAAGAAAATGCTGCCATAAAAGCTACGAAGGTCTTAAAAATGGGAGTTGCAGGAGTAGATATGCTGCAAAGCGAAAGAGGACCACTTATCCTTGAGGTAAATTCTTCACCTGGTTTAGAAGGAATACAAATCGCGACTGGAAAGGACATTGCAAAATCAATTATTCGTTTCATAGAACAAAGTGTGTAAAACATATGGGAAGTATGAGTAAAAATAATGTCTTAAGCATTTTAGGAGCGCATATTCCGCTTGGAGCAAGTAAAACAATCAATTTTAATATTGCCAATCTTTATACGTCTACAAAAATAGAGATCCCGGTTATCATCGAAAGATCCAAAAAAGTAGGGCCTACTGTATTAATTACTGCCGGGATTCATGGAGATGAGATTAATGGAGTAGAAATTGTTCGTCAGATTATTTCTAAAAAAATCAATAAACCTTCGAAGGGAAGTATTATATGTATCCCAGTTTTAAACGTATTTGGATTTTTAGGAATGCAACGTTCTTTTCCTGATGGAAGAGACCTGAATAGGGTTTTCCCAGGAACAAAGAGTGGTTCGCTAGCGAGTCGTTTTGCATATCAATTTGTCAACGAAATTTTGCCTGTAGCAAACTTTTGTTTGGACTTTCATACCGGAGGTGCGAGCAGGTTTAATGCCCCACATATTCGAGTCGATGCTCAAAATAAAAAACTTGTGGAGTTTGCGAAGATTTTTAATGCGCCATTTACCATGTTTTCTAAAAACATAGACGGTTCTTATCGTGCCACTTGTACCAAAAAAGGAATTAATATTTTACTGTTTGAAGGAGGGAAATCGCAAAACAGTAATAAAAATATAGCCAGAGAAGGTGTACATGGTACCATGAGAATATTACATCATTTGGATATGTTGCACTCTTCATTTGATAGACCAGAAACTAAAGCAGAAACTATATTTATAGAAAAGAGCTCGTGGATAAGAGCAAAATATAGCGGTTTATTACACGTCAAAATTCCATATGGGAAACATGTAGAAATAGGTGAACATTTAGCAACAATAACGGATCCGTACGGAAAAATGCGGCATGTAGTAAAAGCAAGTAATGAAGGTTATATTATCAATGTAAATGAAGCTCCGATTGTCTATAAAGGCGATGCGATTTTTCATATCACAAAAACCCTGAATGATGGCAAGCCTTAATAAACAAGAGTTAAGAAAAAAATATAAAAAATTACGTGCTGATCTTTTGGATGAGGAGGTCCAAGATTTGAGCTTAACTATTGCAAACAATCTACTGAAGTTACCCATCTGGGGACATTCTTTTTACCATGTTTTTTTATCTATTGAAAAACACAAAGAAGTTCATACAGATTTTATACTTCATATTCTTCAGGGCAAGGATAAAAATATTGTAGTGTCAAAAAGTAATTTTAAAAACAATACATTAACACATTTGCTATTAACAGATAATACTACACTAAAAACAAACACTCGGGGCATTCCAGAGCCTGTAGATGGGATTCCAGTCCCGGAAGATAAAATCGAAATAGTTTTTGTACCATTATTGGCTTTTGATCAAAGAGGAAACCGAGTGGGTTATGGCAAAGGTTTTTATGATAAGTTTTTGTCTTTTTGTAACCCTAATGTAATTAAAATAGGACTTTCTTTTTTTAAACCTGAAGAAACCATCAAAGGGATTTTATCTACTGATATTCGTCTGGATTATTGTGTAACTCCATCAAAAATTTATACTTTTAACTAACGAGAAACAATTTTGTTGCCAAGTATAGTTCTCAACAGTATTAAATTTTTAATTTATACCCCAAAATGCTCCAAAATACTAAGAGTGTTTGCATCATAGATGATGACAACATGTATGTAAATTTAGTTAGCAAAGTTATCGAGTTAAAGAAATTATCAGACAAAATAATCGTATTTAATAACGGCAAGGAAGCGCTAAACTATTTTATAAAATCTGCACACCACGCAGAAGAACACCCTATTCCTCAAGTTATATTTCTGGACTTAAATATGCCTATTATGGATGGATGGCAGTTTCTTCAGGAATTTGATAAAATTAAAAATAAAATCAGTAAAAAAATTGATTTATATGTGGTTAGCTCCTCTATTGATATCAGGGATATTAATAGAGCTAAATCTATCGAAGTAGTTTCTGATTACCTTACCAAACCAATTGACTTTAAAGAATTTGAAAAAATTTTAAATTAATTTGGTTAGGAATCTTTTTTAGGGAAAGCTCTTTTATTAAATATCAAAAGCAAGAAAACTCCAATACTTATAGCAGAATCTGCAATATTAAATACAGGATCAAAAAAAGAAAAATGCTTCCCACCCCAGAAAGGAATCCATTCTGGTAATATATCATCATAGAAAGTAAACTGAATCATATCGACTACTTTACCATAAAAAATACTTTCATATCCACCACTTTCTGGCAAAAATTGTGCTATTTGAGTAGTAGAACTTTCGTTAAAAATAATACCGTAGAGTATAGAATCAATAATATTCCCAAAAGCACCTGCAAAAATCAAAGCGATACAGAATGTTAGAATTCTAGAACTGTTTTTTCGAACAGAGTCATATAACCAATATCCAATCCCTGTAATAGCAACTAACCTAAAGAGTGTAAGGATCAATTTTCCATAATTTCCAGGAAGCTCAAATCCCCAAGCCATCCCTTTATTTTCAACAAATACAATTCGAAACCAACTAAATACCGGTACTTCTTCGTGCAGCGTAAAATTAGTTTTGATATATATTTTGGAAATCTGATCTATTAGCAGAACTACGATTATAACTAAAATAGACTTCTTCAGGGACATAAATTTCTCTTATTTCATAAAGTGACGGACAAAAATAGTGTTTTATTTTGTTTTGTAGACGTTTATGTTTCCACTTATGGATTTTAGGGCAATTTGATGTAGACCATAGATTTCCTCTTTGTAGAGAATTCCTGATTTTGTCGATGCATTTACAATGGCGTTTTGGGTGTTTACCAAAATATTGCCGCCCAAAGTGTTTACGGTTGCATTTCCAACAAAATGATGAAGCGAACAATCCCCCGAATTTAGTTCCACAAATAATGATTTGATCTCTCCGGACAGTTTCAGAGAAGCAATCCTAGACTGTACAGTAACCTTGAGGTGATGAGGGACTTGAATTTTTATTTTTAATACAATAACCTTGTGCGCGCTGAGCTTATCATTATGGTTTTCTGAAAAAGGCTGAATACCATCCCTAATCGTAAGTGTGTTTTCTTTTCGTTTAGCATAAATTAATATGTCATTTTGATACTCTCCCTCAGAGCGTGCTTGTACGATGACTTTATTTTTTGTAGTATTTATAATTTCAATCTGAAATGTATTATCAACAAAAATATATACTTCTGAGAGATTAGTAGCATCAATACTTTTATCAAAGGTGGATTGACCAGATAAACGAATTGAGACGAAACAAACGATACAAAAGAAAAAAAGCTTCCTCATAAATTTCAAGGTAGCTTTTTTTCTGGTTTTTATAAAAATGTATGTATTGTATTTTGATGTATGATACCATTACTGTTTTCTCAAAAAGATATCACCGCTGATCGTTTTAAGGTGTAAATTGCTTTTTACACTGCCAAAAGCACCTGTCACCTTACTACCGACAATTCTGTTTTTTCCTTGATCAAATTCCATTTCTTTATCAGAATAGATAAGTCCGGAAAGAGTTTCTGCCAATAATTTGGATTGAGCAATATTGATATCAATGTCTCCGCTAATTGTTTTTAGTGTAAGCTTTCCATGATACTTTTTAATATCAATATCGCCACTGATAATATCAATTTCAAGATCACCCTGATAGTTTTCTGAAGCCACATTACCGGATATACTTTTTATACGTAGATTCGCGTTTTTTGGAAGATACAGTGTATAGTTCGCATCTATATCCATATTATTGCAGGGCTCCCAATTATTTTTGCTGTTAGACCCCTTCTCCTTTTTCCAAGTGTCAAATAAGTCTCCATAACTTGATTCTATATCCAAAACAGAAGAAGTATTGTCTATGTTAAGGTCATAATACGAGTCATATTCTCCGTTATTTATACTTACTTCTGCTTTAAGGAATACGGTGTTTTTATTCCAGGTTTTGATCGTTATATCCTCGGCAAATTTAAACTCCACAGTAATACGATCCGCAGATGTGTTGATTTCTTTTTCGATTACTTTTTGTGCATTTAGCTGAAATATGATGCAACTGAATGCGAGAAGGTTTATTAAAATTTTCATGATTTGATTGTTTTGATTGATGTATGACCTCTTTATTGTTTTCTTAGGTAGATATTTCCAGTTGCGGATTTTAGGCTTATTTCTACGCCACCATTATTTAATTCAGTATTAATAGTTTTTTTACCTCCAACTACTTTCAGACCATTTTCTGGAACGGGTAGTTTAATGTCGAAATCTGTAAAAATCTCACCCATTGTCGATTTCATCTCTAAATTTGCAGCGGTATTGGATGGAAGACTCACATCAATAGCACCTGTTGCTGAAACCAATGAAATTGGAGAATTTTGATTTACCTTTTTAAAAACCACATTAATCTCTCCTGTGGCTGTTTTGGCGACAATAGGTCCTGTAACATCTTTTAATGTGATATGACCAACATTGGTAGAAACTTCTATTTCTGATGAGAATCCTTCTGCATCCACTTTTCCGAGGTTGCTTCGCTCTATTTTGATGTTTACACTTTTTGGTAGAAAAATCTCTAAGGTTTTGGTATAAGCACTTTTTAGGTTTCGAATGATTAGTGTTCCCCCTTCTTTTAGTACATATATACCAAATCCAGTGTTGTCACTTCCCCCGGCATATACAGCTTTTAATCCTTTTGCTTTTTCAGGCATTTTGCGACCTTCTCCAGTGATGAATAGTTCATTTTTGTCGTGAGCCGTTAGTTTTACTCCTGATTCTGAACTAATCATTACATTTTTAACTCCCTGAAGAGATTGTCTGTAATCTTCCTGTGCTTTTACATGCCCAATAGTAATCAGAAATACTATGGCGATTGCTATATTTTTCATCTGTTCTTTTTTGATTTTTGATTGAAATTTTAAATTAAACTTGGTAGACCAATCGTTACTTGATCTTTTACATAATTTGGTGTTTCTTCATTTTTAAGTAGCTTTTCCATAGAAGGAACTGCGCGTTTTTCCTGTATAGAAACTAATATTTGAATTAATTCAATTTGCATGCCTGGATCTTGCTCTATTTCCAAGACACTAATGAATGCTTTACGTACCATTTCTGAGTCCGAAAACTTAGTAAGTGCTTCTGCTGCAGCTAGTCGCACATTGATATGGTCATCGTAAAACATTTTGTTTATCAACGCTTTTAGTATTTCATTTCCTGGTTTTTCTAACTTTTCCGCATAGTTTACCGCTTGTAAACGTTTACTGGCAGATTCATTTTCTATTAAAGAAATAGTTACCTCTTCCTTTAACTGTGTTTTTTCTTCTTCTAACACTGCCATTTCTTGTGAAAAAGACATTTTGTTTTGTTGTCTCCCATAGAAATAAGCAGAAACAATCAATGCAACGGTGGCAGCAATTTGTAGCGCAGTTTTCCAATGTTTTTTCGATGGATTATTAAATGAAACTCGTTTAGATTCTTGCAATACATCTTTTTCCTGCTGAAGCATTTTTTCGAAATTACTTTTGAGGATTTTGTCCGGCAATTCGGTTACGTTTTGATCGATTCCATCAAAAATTAATTGAAGTTCTTGAAATGATTCCTGACAACTATTACAAGTTAAAAGGTGCGCTGCAATCAACTGATGTTCTTTCTGATCTAAATTGTCATCCAGATAATCAATAAGTAGTTCGTTTATTTTTTTGCAGTTCATAGCGTTATATATTTTGTAGATAATGATCTTTTAATTTATGAATTGCCCGATGTACTTTGGTTTTAACAGCGCCGGCTGTTGATCCTGTAATTTCTGCAATCTCTTGGTATTTGATCCTTTGATACCGATTCATTATGATCAATTCTCTATCACATTGGGGTAATCGTCTTAGAGCTTTATCTAGTTGTTCTTTAATTTCTTGTTTTTCTAAACTGTCGGTTTCTTCGTGTTCGATTTTATACTCAATTTCATCTAATCGTTGCTCTTTATTTTTTTGACTCTGGTAGTGGTCGGAAAATATGTTTCTGGCAATGGTATAAATCCATGATGAAAACTTACCCTTTTTATACGATGCTCTATATTTTATAGCCTTATAGAAAACTTCCTGAGTAATATCCTGACTGACATTTCTATCTCTAGTCATTTTCAGCAAAAAATTAAATATTCTGATATGATATCTGTCAAAAAGGATACTCATCATATCTAAATCTCCATTAGATACCAGAATCATTAATTCTTCGTCAGTTACATTTTTCAAGATGCTACTCTTTTGGGTTAGTTTCTATTTGTAATACCTGAGATTTTTGAAAAGGTTACAAATCAGGTAGTATTATTTTTTAATTTTTATTTAGTAGTAAAAAAAACGAATGATTCTAATAACAAAGAGGTTGGTCTAACTATTTGTTTTAGAATACATTGTGCAAATTAATACGTTTAAAAAAGAGTTTCGTTCATAAAAAAAGTGCTTTCCAATCTGGAAAGCACTTTAAATTTACAATATTTTGCGTTTTGTTAGCTCTGCATGTTCTTAGCTTCGATACTAAGTGTTGCATGAGGAACTAGTTTTAATCGCTCCGGATTAATAAGTTTTCCTGTTACACGGCAAATACCATATGTTTTATTTTCTATCCGTAACAATGCATTTTTTAAATCACGAACAAATTTCTCTTGTCTAATGGCTAATTGTGTATTTGCTTCTTTAGACATTGTTTCACTACCTTCCTCAAAAGCTTTGAATGTAGGTGAGGTATCATCTGTACCATTATTACCATCATTTTTGTAAGCACTCTGAAGCAATTCTAAATCTTTCTGGGCTTTTCCCATTTTTTCAACGATGATTTCCTTAAACATCGCTAAATCGGCATCACTATACCTTGCTTTTACATCTGCTGCCATACTCTCTTATTGTTTTTTAATTACCAATTGGGTTGCAATGTCGTCAAACGCAATTTCTATACCATTTATTACATCTGTTGCAAATTCAATTGTTTCGGTTAAGGTTTCATTCTTGATGTATGTTTCATTAGTAGCAACCGCTTCCTGAATAGATTTGTTTTCCTGTATTACAATTCTTATGCGATCAGTTACTTCTAATCCACTGTCCTTTCGGATATTTTGGATTCGGTTTACAAGCTCTCTTGCGATCCCTTCTTTTTTAAGCTCTGGAGTTATGGTTATATCCAGTGCTACTGTTAGTGAGCCTGAGTTTGCAACCAACCAACCCGCTATATCCTGAGAACTGATCTCTACATCATCGGTACCTAATGTAATAATTTTATCATTAATTTCTATATCAAAACTTCCAGTTTGTTCAAGAATTTTGATCGTTTCTTGATCGAAAGATTGTATCTTGTTGGCTATCAGTTTCATGTCTTTTCCAAAACGAGGGCCTAAATTTTTGAAATTAGGTTTTATTTGTTTTACTAATATCCCTGATGCATCGTCAATAAGTTCAATTTTTTTAACATTTACTTCGCTTTTTATCAAACCAGCAATGTCATTTATTTCCGCTTTATCAGCTTCATTTAGTACAGGAATCATTATTCTCTGTAGTGGTTGACGCACTTTAATTTTTTCTTTCTGACGTAAAGACAGTACTAAGGAGCACACAGATTGTGCCTTTTGCATTTTGTGCTCTAAAGCCTTATCTACGAATGAGCTTTCATATTTAGGAAAATGTGCCAAATGAACACTTTCAAAAGATTCTTTTCTGGTATTAGAAACAAGATCTTTGTATAAACGATCCATAAAAAATGGTGCTACTGGTGCTCCCAACTTTGCTACTGTAAGCATACAGGTATACAACGTCTGATAGGCAGAGATTTTATCTTTCTGGTAATCACCTTTCCAATACCTTCTTCTACTTAGGCGAACAAACCAATTACTTAGATTTTCTTGAACAAAATCAGAAATGGCTCTTGTGGCTTTTGTCGGCTCATATTCGTTATAATATTGGTCTACATTTTTGATCAAGGTATGCAGTTCACTTAAAATCCAGCGATCAATCTCTGGACGATCTGCTAACGGGATATCAGCTTCAGTATAGTTGAAGTTATCGATGTTTGCATATAATGTAAAAAACGAATAGGTGTTGTATAATGTTCCAAAAAACTTACGACGTACTTCTGCAATTCCTTCAGAATCAAATTTTAGATTATCCCAAGGATTTGCATTGCTGATCATATACCATCTGGTCGCATCTGGTCCATATGCTTTTAGGGTATCAAAAGGATCAACAGCATTGCCTAATCGTTTGGACATTTTTTGACCATTTTTATCCAATACGAGACCATTAGATACAACATTTTTATAGGCAACGTCATCAAAGATCATGGTTCCGATTGCGTGTAAGGTGTAAAACCAGCCACGAGTTTGATCCACACCTTCAGCAATAAAGTCTGCTTTTCTCTCACCAGATGCTACTTTTTCTCTATTCTCAAAGGGATAATGCCATTGAGCATATGGCATGGATCCAGAATCAAACCATACATCAATTAAATCACTTTCGCGTTTCATGGGCTTACCTAATCGAGAAACCAAGATAATTTTATCTACTACATTTTTGTGTAGGTCTACCTTATCATAGTTTTCTTCGCTCATATCTCCCACTATAAAATCAGCAAAAATATCGGCTTCCAGAACACCGGCATCTACGGCTATTTGCATTTCAGCCTTTAATTCTTCTACAGAGCCAATAATTTTTTCTTCCTTACCATCATCTGTACGCCAGATTGGCAATGGAATTCCCCAAAAACGGGATCTGGATAAGTTCCAGTCGTTGGCGTTTGCCAGCCAATTTCCAAACCGCCCTTCTCCTGTGGCTTTTGGTTTCCAGTTGATACCTAGATTCAATTCGTGCATACGATCTTTAAAATCGGTCACTTTTATAAACCAGGAATCTAATGGATAATATAAGATAGGTTTATCCGTACGCCAGCAGTTAGGATAACTGTGTACATACTTTTCAACCTTAAATGCTTTATTTTCTATTTTTAATTTGATAGCAATCTCGACATCTATAGATTTCTCTGGAGCTTCACCATCATTGTAATATTCATTTTTAACATATTTACCGCCAAATTCACCAACGTGTTTTGTGAATTTACCCTGTAAATCAACTAATGGAACTAAATTGTCGTTATCATCTTTTACGAGTAGTGGAGGAATTTCTGGCGTTGCTTGTTTAGCCACTAAAGCATCATCTGCACCAAAAGTAGGAGCGGTATGTACAATACCAGTACCATCTTCAGTAGTTACAAAATCACCTGAAATTACCCTAAACGCGTTTTCAGGATTATCATATGGTTGTGCGTAGTCTAGTAGTTGTTCATAACGAATCTCTACAAGATCAGCTCCTTTAAATTCTTTAAGAATTAGGTAAGGGACTTTTTTATCTCCTTCTTTAAAAGAATTTAGTGTTTCCTCATTTTCTGCCAGTATAAATTTTCCGCTAAACTGTTTACCAATTAAATTCTTCGCCAGAATTACGTTAATAGGTTCGAAAGTGTATTGATTGAAAGTTTTTACTAAAACATAATCAATTTTCGGTCCTACCGTTAATGCTGTATTTGAGGGCAATGTCCAGGGAGTTGTTGTCCAGGCCAAGAAATAAATATCACCTACTACATCTGCTAGAAATGATGGTAATGTTTCTTTTGTAGCTTTGAACTGAGCAACAATCGTAGTGTCAGTAACATCCTGATAGGTTCCTGGTTGGTTAAGCTCGTGCGAACTTAATCCGGTTCCGGCTTTGGGAGAATACGGTTGTATGGTATACCCTTTATACAGCAACCCTTTTTTATATATTTCAGAAAGTAACCACCATACAGTTTCCATATATTTGGACTTGTAGGTGATGTATGGATCTTCCATGTCTACCCAATACCCAATCTTTTCTGTAAGATCATTCCAGATATCGGTATAACGCATTACTGCTTTTTTACAAGCTTCGTTATATTCTTCAACTGTGATTTTTTTACCAATATCTTCTTTGGTGATGCCTAATTCTTTCTCAACCCCCAATTCTACAGGAAGCCCGTGTGTATCCCAACCGGCCTTGCGTTTTACTTGGTATCCTTTTTGTGTTTTGTAACGGCAAAAAATATCCTTAATAGCACGAGCCATGACATGATGAATTCCCGGTAATCCATTGGCGGATGGAGGTCCTTCAAAAAAGATGAAAGGAGGTGCGTCTTTGCGCTCAGAAATACTCTTTTCGAAAATAGTATGCTGTTGCCAGAATTCTAATATATCATCTGCCACTTTTGGCAAGTCAAGTCCTTTATACTCAGGAAACTTCGTGCTCATTTGATCGTTCTTTCTATTAAGTCTGCGAAAATAAGGATTTTATTGAAAATGACGGGTGTAAATGACTCAAATGTTGATGATTGTTCTTATGAAAAACTTTAACATTCCGATGTTCTTAATTGTGTAATAGAATTTAGTAATTTTAAACCATGGATACTTCCTTAAACATTGTATTGGTTCAATCTGACTTGGCTTGGGAAAACCCAATTGAGAATAGGTTTGTCTTAGAACAAAAAATCAAATCAATACGTAGTGAAACAGACCTGATCATTTTACCAGAGATGTTCTCTACTGGTTTTACAATGAATGCCCTAGAGGTTGCAGAAACTATGGATGGTGAAACGATACGTTGGTTACGAAAATTAGCTAAAGAGAAATGTTGTGCTATAGCAGGAAGTATTATTGTAAAAGATGCTGAAGCTTATTTTAACCGCTTTCTTTTTGTAAAACCGGATGGTATTATTGAGAAATATGATAAACACCAATTATTCACACTAGCAAAAGAACAAGAAGTTTTTACAGCAGGTAGTGAAGAAACAATTATAACTTATAAAGGTTGGAAAATCAAACCGCAAATCTGCTACGATCTTAGATTTCCTGTATGGGCCAGGAATACATCGGAATATGATGTGCTGATCTATGTTGCTAGTTGGCCAAAACTACGGGTAAATGCCTGGGATACTTTATTAAAGGCAAGAGCTATAGAAAACATGTCCTACTGTATCGGGGTAAATCGAGTAGGTTTGGATGGTAAAGGCTATGAATACAATGGTCATTCTGCCGTGTATGATGTGTTAGGAAATTCTGTTTTAAAAGAAAACCCTGTCGAAAAGGAAATTATTTTATACGCAACGTTAGATAAATTTCATATAGAAAAGACACGTAAAAAATTACCTTTTCTGGAGGATGCTGATCGCTTTCAGATTATTCCAAAATAAAGGTTTGTTTTAGTTCCCAATTTGCTCTCACTTCGATAGCTTCAGGGTAATAGACTACTTTTTCCGGTTGAATTCCTTTTAGAAAACTCCCAGTGTCCCAAATACCATTTTTATTAGTATCAAAAATTACTCTGATATTATATTTTCCGGGGTCTAAGTTATCAAAAACGGTAGTTTCTTCTTTTGTAACTATTTTTTCGTCAATAAACTTTCCCTGTTCATCAGTTACCTGAATCAGCAGCGGATATTCTTTTGCATTTTGTAGTGTAAAAAATATGGTACCATAATCTGCCAATTTCTTTGTTCTAAAATTTATGGTGATAGTGTCATTTTTATTTCCGATGAAATCAATAACAGCTTCAGGCAGTAATTGCATTTTATAGGCATTATCTTCCGTTCTTTCGAAAGTAAAAACAGCTTCGTTTTTTAATTTATCTAGTTGCACAGAAAAAGGTACTTGTGTGGTGTCTTTATCGGTCAATGAAATTAGTTTTTCGTTAACAGATGCTATTGGAGTGTTTGAGGAAAGTGTGAAATCCTTATTAAAAGCTAAACTTCCTTTTACGTTATTACTAAGTTTTATAGAGTCCTTATATTGATCTTTAAATCTTGCCACGAGTGTGTCTCGGAAGTTTTTTGAATTAGTTACCTCGAAAATAAGCGAATCAGCTTCAAAAAAAGGTTTGAACCAATAATGGAGGGTATCTTTTACTTTATCCGGAAAAATCCTGGTTTCTAATTTTTCAGGGGTTTTACTAAGTAAATTGATATTCATAGAATCGGCTACGCCTTCATATCCAAAAACAAAAGAGTTTTTAGAAACTTGTTTTGGCTTTAAAGCCTTGAAGTCCAAAATTTCTTTGAATAAATTTATATTGAAAATTTTTGCGGTATCTGCAGGAAGCGTTACAATTTCATCATAAAAACCAATCTTATCTTGCTTAGGCTGATAGGTATAGTTAGAAGCAGCATCTTTTAACGCTACTAGTTTATAGGTTCCTTCTTTTAGGTTGTCTAAGTCAAAATAAGTGCTGTCTAAAGTACTTGTGATGTACCTTGGAACTTCTTTAAAGACCAAAGAATCAGAGTACGCCTCCTCAATCTGGTATAGTGCCACACTGATAAAAGGGTCTGCCTTTTTTTCTAATGCATCGCCGACAGAACCTTGTATCCTAAGCGAATCAAGAGAAGCTCCTGTGGAAAAAACATATCTAAAAAATGGATTAGGATTTCCTTCATTATTATCTACTATGCTCTGACCAAAATTGATGCTGTAAGTAGTGTTTTTTAACAGTGTGTCTAAAAATTTAACTTTTATATATTTACTTGCACTACCCAAAGGGGTTATTTCTGGCTTAGGATCCATCGGAGGAGAAATGATAATTTGTTTCTGAGGGTCATTTAGCTTTACGTACTCATCAAAATATATCCTAATTTCCTTTTTGTTAAAATTTGTAGAAAAATTAGGAGGGGTTGCCTTCACAAATTTTGGAGGAATTTCATCTTTTTCTCCACCTGTTATTGTACCTTTTTTGGCACAACTGAATATGAAGAACAGCAAAAAAGTACTTAATAATAGCGCATAGGATCTTTTATACATAGCTCCGTTACAATTTTTAAAGACACAAAGAAACGACTATTTATAACAAACAAAAAATCTATACCGTGATAGCCATAGTAGCAATACTTATTTTAATGCCGGGAATTGATTTAAGAACTTCAATACAAGCTTCTAAAGTGGCACCTGTGGTCACAATATCATCAACAATTAATACATGTTTGTTTATTAATAAGGACTCATTGTGTACACCGAATGTTTCAGATGTGTTTATCCAACGTGTTAGACTGCTGTTTTTTGATTGTTTTTTATTGTAGGAATTTTTTTTCAAAACAAAATCAACGTATTTTGCCTGAAGTCTTTCTGCAATTTCCTTTCCAAATTTCTCTACTTGATTATAACCTCGTTCTCTTAATCTTCTAGGATGAAGAGGTACCGGTATTATTACATCAATACATTGGTATTCAGTTAATTGGCATATTTCGTTCCCAAGCCATTTCCCAAGCTCTTTTCCTATCTCTTCTCTGCCTCTATACTTTAGATTGTGGATCAAATTTTGTACCAATCCACCCTTCTCAAACACCAATAAAGAGGTTATATTTTCTATTTTGGCCCGCCCATAAAATACTTTTTCGATCTTTTTAGCGTTTACCTTATGGAAATTACCTAGCGGGAGCTTGTGTCGGCAAGAAGTACACAGGATCCTTTCATTTTTATATAATGGGTTGTCACAGGCAGCACAATATATAGGATAGAATAAATAAGCTAAGTCGCTTAACATAGTAGGTCAATTAACATTAATTATTATATTTAACTAAATTTACCATTTAACATAACCATCAAAAATTAGAAATTTATTATGACAACTCAAAACAATAACTTGACCCTTAAGATACTAATTGGTGTTCTGGGAGCTCTTTTATTAATTCTGGGGATCTTCACGTATAAGTTCTACAACGAAGAAAAGAGAGAAAAAGCAATTTTGCAACAAGAAAAGGATTTAATTGAAAGTGAATTAGGAGAATTAATAACAAAATATGACAATGCCATTGCTCTAAATGAAGTAATGGATGATCATTTGTTAAAGGAAAAACAACGTGTTGTTGTTTTGTTGGATAGTTTAAAGGACTATGATGCTAATGTAGCGTTGATTGCTCGATATAGGAGAGAAGTCAGTAAGCTAAAGAAAGAGCGCGAAAGGTTGTTTAAACTAGCGGATAGTTTAACCACAGCAAATGCTCAATTAGCTACAGATTTGGATAGTACTTCTACAGCATTATCAGAAAGAATTGTATTCTCTGATTCTTTGGCAACGCAGAACAATAAGTTAGCAGAAATTGTAGAAAGAGGTTCAGCTTTACAGGCCTCTGGTATCAAGGCAGAAGGTGTTAGAGTACGTAATAGTGGTAAAATTACTACGACATCGAGATCCAGCAGAGCCGAAAAAGTAAGAGTTTGTTTTACACTTTCGCCAAATAAATTAACCGAGAAAGGAGATAAAGATCTATTCGTTCAGGTTATAAACCCTGAAAATAACCTGATCGGAGACAAAGTTTCTGTGAATTTTGACGATGCCGTACTAACGTATAGTGGTCGTAATAAAGTATTTTATGAGAATGATGCTCTAGACGTTTGTGTTTTAGTAGATGCCGCAGAAGGAGAATTGACAGAAGGAAATTATGTGGTAAATTTATTTTCTGGACCGAGAATGATTTCGAATACTCAATTTGAATTGAAATAAACAGTTTTTCTAGATATACACAAACCATCATATTGTATTTAATATGGTGGTTTTTTTATGTTTTTGTCAGAAATTACTTGATCCGAGCATTAAATAAATAAATTCGTTTTCAATTCTTGTAAATTCAATTATTTTTGCGCCATGGCAAATCAAGAAGATAAATTTAAGAAGGTTATTGCCCATGCTAAAGAGTACGGGTATATATTTGGTTCTAGTGAGATCTATGACGGATTGAGTGCGGTATATGATTACGGACAAAATGGGGCTGAACTCAAAAAGAATATCAGGGAATATTGGTGGAAAAGTATGGTGTATATGCACCAGAATATTGTAGGTCTCGACGCAGCAATATTGATGCATCCTACTACGTGGAAAGCATCGGGACATGTAGATGCGTTTAATGATCCGCTTATTGATAACAAAGATTCTAAAAAAAGATATAGAGCTGATGTTTTAGTAGAAGACTTTAGGGAAAAAATAAATCTGAAAATTAAAAAAGATATTGCTAAAGCTAAAAAACGCTTTGGTGATGCTTTCAATGAAGAAGAGTTTAGATCCACAAATCCTAATGTTGTGCGTCGACAAAAAGAGATCGATAGAATTACGTTAGAATTAACCAGAGTTCAAGAAGAAGAGGATTTGGCTGGGTTTAAGAAATTGATAGAAGAGCTTGGTATAGCAGATCCAGAAACAGGGTCTAAAAACTGGACAGATGTACGACAGTTTAATCTTATGTTCGGCACAAAACTTGGCGCTTCTGCAGAATCAGCAACCGATTTGTTTTTAAGGCCTGAAACTGCACAAGGAATATTTGTTAATTTTCTAAATGTTCAAAAAACCGGAAGAATGAAAATTCCTTTTGGTATTGCTCAAACTGGTAAAGCTTTTAGAAATGAGATCGTAGCTCGCCAGTTTATTTTCAGGATGCGTGAGTTTGAACAGATGGAAATGCAATTTTTTGTACGTCCGGGAGAAGAGATGAAGTGGTATGAATACTGGAAAGAAACTCGTCTCAATTGGCATTTATCTTTAGGATTAGGAAAAGAGAACTATCGTTTCCACGATCACGACAAATTAGCACATTACGCCAATGCAGCAGCGGATATAGAGTTTAATTTTCCATTCGGATTTAAAGAATTAGAAGGGATTCACTCCAGAACTGATTTTGACCTGAAAGCTCACGAAGAATATTCGGGCAAAAAACTACAGTTCTTTGATCCTGAATTAAAAGAAAGTTACGTTCCTTATGTTGTGGAGACATCTATAGGGTTAGACAGAATGTTCCTTGCTATATTCTCCACCGCATTACAGGATGAGCAACTAGCAGATGGATCTAGTAGAGTCGTATTAAAATTACCTGCGGTTGTAGCGCCGGTAAAAGCAGCCATTTTGCCACTGGTTAAGAAAGACGGTTTACCTGAAGTTGCAGAAAAGATAGTAGAAGACCTTAAATGGAAATTTAATGTAGCATATGATGAGAAAGATGCTATCGGGCGTCGCTACAGAAGACAAGATGCTGTGGGAACCCCTATATGTATTACGGTGGATCATGACACATTACACGATCAAACGGTTACCATAAGAGATAGAGATACTATGGAGCAGAAACGCGTTGCTATATCAGAACTTACATCTATCATCTCAGAAAAAGTAGATCCTGAATTTTGGCTTAAATAAGAGTTTTATAATCAAAAGTGATCAAAAAAATACCGGCAATTTGCCGGTATTTTTTTATAAGAATGTTAGGATATTATCTCTTGATAATTTTTCCTGTTGAAGATCTGGAACCATTATTAATTGAAATAATATATATACCTTTTGGTGCATATGACATATCCAAATTATAATTATAACGACCTTCTATGTTCCGTAATTTATAATCCAATAGTTTTTGTCCTAAGAGGTTATAAACGTTTAATGTCAATGTTTCTGTAATTTCGGTAGTAATTAGGCTAATATCAAATTGGCTATCACCTCTATCTAAAATAAGTAACTCTGCAACTTCATCAAAATTTTCTCCAATTCCTAACGGAGCAGTGTTTTCACAAAACTGAAGACTCCAATCTAATAACTGACCACCGTTTCCAAATGAATTATCCTGAACAGTCAATGTCCAATCCCCAGCGGTAGTTAAACCATCGAAATCAGATAAATTACCTTCCGGTCTAAATGCACCTATATAAGGAGCAGTACCATCAACAATTGAGGTTTCTGCTTCATCATCAAACACAGTACTCGTAAAGTTATCGTCAAAATCTCCGTTATCGGATGTCAATTCAACCGTAGTAGTTCCATCTGGAGCAGTAAGTAAAATTGTAAGGTCACCAACACCTGTATGATCAATATTAACGGTAACATTTACATCGTCGATAGTTACATTTTCCGCGAAATTAATTACCGAGGTAATCTCAGTAAGTGTTATAGGAATAGTTTGAGGTGTTGTATTCGTATCTGACTGACAGGATAAGTTATCGACAGTTTTGGAAGTGTTATCATTGGCAGAAACAGCGTCATTATTTAAAAGAGTTCTTGCAACAATTTCATAACTACCTATTGTGGAAAGATCAGCAACTGTTGTAAATGTGTAAGACATTGTAGCACCAGGACCTAATGTTGATGTAATTGTTTCAATAATAGGACTATCGCCATTAATAGTATAAGATACATCAAAACTAGACTTAGCTTCTCCACCGTAATTTTCGATACTTACAGTAATAGCTTCAGAGCCTAATCCTTCTCCACTTGAAGGGGATGTGATAGCAGTTACTCCAACGTCGTTTCTAAATAAACTGTTTATGTTAATAGTTTTACTATCGTTTGTTGTACTTTCATCTCCAGCTAGCAAGGTGGTAGCAACAATACTATATATTTGATTTTCTCCAGAAAGATCCGCAGTTTGGGAAAATGTAAAATCTGCACTTGAAGAAGAAGCAATTGTGCCTGTAAAAGTTTCCGTTAAGATAGCACCGCTATCTATTTGATACGAAACGTTAAAATTTGTTGCCGCATTCGCTCCAAAATTAAAAATAGTAACAGTAATGTCTTCATTTACAGTGTATACTCCTGAAGTAGGTAAATCAATGTTTACAATACCAATATCATCCGATTTGTCAGGAGCGATTTGAAACACACCAACTACGTTTGCTCTGCTTGTATTCATATATTCGGTGATAAACCAGAATTTACGATCATTAAAAGGATCAATATCCATTTTACCGTAATCTCCATATCTCGTGCCAGGAATATTAGCATTCCCTGCAGCTATCAACGTTTCTGAAATGGACAAAGTATTCAGATCATCATTTTGAAACCTTCCAGAATAGTACGAACTTACGAATGTGTCAGTAGTTCCACCCATTCCAGTATATCCCAGAGCAATATTTCCGGCATCATCCATCATCATACTTCCATTCCAGGCATGTTTACCATCAGGAGAAGTATAGGTTCCTTCTTGAAAAATACTCCAAGGTTGCCCATCTCCATCTTGTCGCAATTCATACCAACGTATACCTGCAAGTTTATCTGCAGAACCATCTGTATCTACAGTAAATGTAAATACTGCAGAGTTGTGGGTGTCAAATTTTCTAAACTGTGCTTGATTCATCACAGTTGCTTGTAGTGCATCTATTAAAGTTCCACCATTGGGTTGCTCCAGGTTGCTGAAAGACCCTCCGTCAAATACACTTACAAAATCCGTAGTGTTTAATTCTAAAGGTTGAGAGATCGTTGAATTAGCAGGAGTACTAAAATCAACATTGATAGTCCATATTTTTAAATGGTCTTGAGTAATTCCGGCAAAAGCATCATCTTGAAGATACACTATTGGAGCATTACCGGCTGCAGGTAAATTGGAATTACTTACATTAAATGCTTGAGGGCTATAGAAACCAGCTGTTGCAATACCCGGTAAAGGAAAAGCAACAATTTCTGCGGTAGCTTCTCCTGCTAACATCGCAGTTCTATCCATTACAAAAACCGCGTCGTTAGTTCCAGCGCTTCCAGAGTTAACATTAGCAGTCATATAATACCCATCAGACCAAACAGAAAGCTTTTGATAATCATTTATATTCGCAAACGAATATACTGCCCAGTTATCGTTAATAGGATCTGGTCCTTGTGAAACAGCAACTTCTACGTGACCATCACTTGAATATAGAATAGAAAGAACCCATCTATCTGCTGCATTATCATAAGAAACGGTAAGGTCACAACAACTGCCAGAAGAAAACAAATTGTCTGGAGATAATGCCGCAGTTAATGCGACACCACTTTTATCAAAAATACGATAACCTGTATTAAAAACAGCTATTACGTGGTTTGGTCCTGTTCCTATTGATGGATCGGTAGGTTGGGAACTTGAAGTCACACTGTCAAAAACTAACTCAGGTGTTCTACCTGGTACTTTTTGCTCAATTTTATTTTTGTTTTTTGAAAGAATATCATCTCCGGTAGATCCTTTACCTATAATTGGGTTTATTTTAGACATTCTACCATCTTTCATTTCTTCATTTTTATCAACTGCAGGTATCAGGTTAGATTTTGCAGCTAGAGGAGTAACAACTCTCATTGATGAAGATTGCCAATGGGCTCTTGCCTTTACTGGATTACTGGTTTGCGCATAACTATTTATAGATATCGAAAGCCCTATAAGTAGTACAAAATAGAAGTTTTTCATTGTAGCGTTTTGGATTAATTTATAAAGTCATTACGTATAAAACATTTTGAAAGGGCTAAACCCTACTATACAAAAATGGTTTCTACATAAATTTTGATTATGAAAATATCAAATCGCACAAAAATCGCTGATTTTTATTTATTACTCATAATAATTTATTAAAAATATGGTTTCATTTTATATAAAATGTCTGTATTAAGTGTTTCCTTTTTACCATATTTTGAAGTTTAATTGTATTTTAGACCAAAAATCAAGATAATTCTCATCTTATAAAATTCTCTAGTATGTCATTGAAAAGGATATCTTTCTTTTCTTTTTTGTTTTTCTGTACAGTTGGTTTTTCTCAAAATAAAAAGGCCATGACTGCTACTTTGGTTACGACTTCTAGTTATATGAAGGAAATTGAGCCCTTGATTGGTAAAAAATTAATTTCCGAAGAACCCCGAGAAGGTGAAGTAAATCCTAAGAGAACAGGAGCGAATAAAATTGTTCCAAATAAAGGATTACCCAAAGGGCAGGATCCCTTATTGTTTAAACAAAAAAATGCAAGTAACAGCAGAATTAGTAGAGTCCCTTCGTTGGTTTTTGAAACTAATTCAAGTGCGGTCTCTCCGACAGACCCAACCGGAGCGATAGGTCCTAATCATTACATTAGCGCAAAAAATTCTGCATTTGCAATATACGATAGAAATGGAAATGTTTTGGTGCCTTCAACTTCGCTAACTAATATTTTTCCAGGGGAATCTTTAGGAGACCCCATAGTATTTTATGATAATTTTGCCGATCGTTTTGTGGTTACGCAATTTAGCCAAACACCTAATGGTTTTTTAGTAGCTGTATCCAGAGGGCCAGATCCGGTAAATGATGGATGGTTTACCTATCGTTTTAATACAGGTAGTTTTCCGGATTATACTAAATTTTCAATTTGGTCTGATGGGTATTATGTAACCGCTAACAAAGATCAGGGACAGCAAATGACCAGTGAGGTGGTATATGTTCTTGATCGGGAACAAATGCTAGCAGGAGCTAGTACCGCACAAATGATAGGGTTTCCATTACCAGGAGCAAGAATAGGCGGTTTTTATAGTCCGGCTTCTTTTCATGCTACCGGAAGTATACTTCCACCAGAAGGAGATGCTAAGATTATTTATTTTCAAGATGATGATTGGGAAGGAGTTAGCCAAGATGCATTAAAATTATGGACCATTGATGTTAATTGGATTAATCCCGAAGAATCTACAATTGCAGAAGCTGAAGAGCTGACAGTGAGTAATGGAAATATAACCCCTTTTGACTCTACATTTGATGGCGGGTCATTTGCAAACCTTCCTCAACCAGGGATAGATGGACAGGATATTGATGTGTTACAAGGAGCGGTTATGTACGCAACGAACTACAGAAGATTTTGTAGTTATAATACTGTGGTACTCAACTTTCCTGTGGATATTGATAATAGACAAGACTCTGATGATATTGCAGCTATTCGATGGTATGAACTTCGCCAAAATGGAGACGATCAGCCCTGGTCGGTTTATCAAGAAGGAACATACACTTCTCCGGGTGGAAAAAGTGCTTGGTGCGGCAGTATGGCGATGGATATTTTTGGTAATATCGGGATGGGATACACAACTATGGGTACTATAAGTGATGGAGCAAATCAGGATAGTTTTGCCTCCATAAGATATACCGGACGGTTAGCAGAGGATCCGCTGGGGACGATGACTTTTACAGAACAGACAATCGCAGTAGGTACAGATGTAGATAGAACTACCAGAAATCGATATGGGGATTATGCTCAAGTTACTGTAGACCCTATTGATGATCAAACATTTTGGCATATTGCTGAGTATTTTGAGAATTCGGGAAACAATGCAAGAAATATTGTAGGAGTATTTAAAATTGCAGAAAACGTATCAAATGATGTAGGAGTAATTAGTATTGATGCTCCAAATGATGCAACCTTTACAACTTCAGAGATAATTACGGTTACCATTAAGAATTTTGGAATTACTACACAAAGTAATATTCCTATAAGTTATGTTATTAACGAAGGTGCTGCTGTTAACGAAATTTTTACAGGGTCGATTGCTCCTGGACAAACTGCCTCATTTACATTTAATACAACTGCAGATCTAACTGGCGGAGTGACTTCACTTATTACATCAGAAACTAATCTGGCGGGCGATGTTACTCCCGAGAACGATTGTACATCCAAAAAAGTTACAAATTTATTGCCAAATGATGTGGGTGTAATTAGTTTGGTGTCTCCTGTTTCAGGAGGCGGTCTTACTGCTACAGAATCTATTACAATAACAATTAGAAATTATGGGGGATCTCCAAAATCCAACATACCTGTTTTCTATTCTTTGGACGGAGGAGCTCGTGTAAATGAGACCTTCACAGGAACGATAGCGGTAGGAGAGTCAGCTCCATACACATTTGCAACCACAGCAGATTTATCAGAATTTGCAAGTTATGTTTTTGAGATTGGGACGTTAATGATAATGGATGAAGACACAGATAATGATGCTATTACTAGGGTGATTGAACATCGATTGTGTGCTCCAACATCAGACTGTGTACGATTTGGTGATGGACTTTCATTTTTTGAATTGGCCAATATATCAAACCCAAATATCGAATGTAGCGATGGGTATACTGATTTTACAGATTTGGTAATCAATTTGGATAGATCCATAGGGGTGTACACATTAACAGTCCAGGCAGGTTTTGCAGAAGGTGATGCAGAGCGCTTATCCCTATGGATAGATTATGACGACGATACCATTTTTGAAGATGAAGAGTTGATTATTGATAATCAAGTCATAGCAGAAGAAAATGTGAATCAAACGTTTCTTTTTTCATTAGGAGATGAGGCTCCTTTGGGTACTCATCTGCTTAGAGTAAGAGCAGGCGATACGAATACCAATAACGGTGCAGATCTAAACGACCCGTGTGGATCGATGCAATTCGGGACTACTCACGATTATACTGTAGAAATTGGAGAGAATACGAATCCAAATACTGATCTTACTGTAATTAGTCAGCCAAATGATCAGTTTTTGATTACGATGAGTGATGCTAATGCAGATGCTATACTTAGACTAAGTGTGTTTACAATCACTGGAAAAACAATAGCTTCCAATTTAGTAGCAAAAGATGCCAATAGCAGATTTACATATTTGCTAGATATGTCTTACGCGAGCACTGGAATTTATTTTGTCAGATTAGGAAGCAATAAAACAGGGAAATCAGCTAAATTTTCGGTAAATTAATCAGCACGTTTGCTAATTTCTTTTATAGAAACAGGTCTCGCTTCTCTACATCGGCTATTCATTCTTAAATCACTATATTTTACCCAGACTTTCTCCGGAATATCACCTTTAAAAAAATCCTGAATATTTATAGGGTCTAATCTATCACTATACTTTTCTACAGTAAGAATATAGGTACAACCTTCAGATTTATTACTTGTTAGTGTTCCTTTGATAAATCCTTTTTCCAACATTTTTTCTGAATTAACGGATTGAGAATCGTTTGTAGTATTGTTGTTCGTGTTACCTTCTACTTTTTTGGTAGTATTACAGCTATACATACAAAAAGTAATAATTAAACACGAAATTTTTAGTAGCCCACTCATAATTTTTGATTTGTTGCATAAATATAAGAATAAGTCTTAAAGCCAGTATTAAAAATATGCTCTAAGTTGAATACTCCCGGTATGAATTGTATTAGCAGTTTCACTTTTTCTGCCTAAATAGGACACATTGAGATCAAGGTATTTAGTCAGTTTTTTTTGTGCTAAAAGAGACCAAGTGTAATTATCACCTGGTTGTAAACCATTTAATAATTGATATCCAACTGGCGAAAAAGCATTTCCCGTAAAATCGTTGTTAAAATAATTAAACTCACCTGTTACAGATACCTGTTGCTTATTAGCATACGTAAATGAAACTCCTAATTTTTGTTGTGCAAGGGCTTCTTCTCCAGAAATATTTTCTTGATCATTCAAGAGATAGAAGATACTGAATTGTGTCTGTGGAGAAAGCAGGTATGATAGCTTTGGTTCAACTTTATAACCTTCCAGCAAATAGTTTCTATTACTAAAATTTTCAGAAATACTTTCGGTTTCTATAAACTCATTCTTCAGATCAAAAAGCCAAGTTTTAGCCATTTTATGAGCAAATATAACTTGATGACTATTAATAATATTTTCCTGAATACCAGTAACCTGTAAGCTGGTGTTTTTTGATGATAGAAAAGTATACGACGTAGTGTAGCGCTGTTTTCCCCGGTTAAAAAACAAGGTGTTTCTAAAACTGAGATTTAGTGCCAATTCATTTTCGTCCTTTCTAAAGGGGTTAAGGTCAAAAGAATTATCATCACGCAGATTTTTTCTGTCGACAATATACGAGGTTTGATTATAAAAATGCGACAGTATTTTTTTCGTTTTACTTTTTGATCCCGACCATGAAATGGGATTTAATGTAACGATCTGGCTTAATCTGTTTTGATGTGTTTTCACAAACAGCTGGTTAGGTAACAAGACTCTCAAATAAACAGCTTCATCAGTAAACTGAGCAATTTCAAATTCTTCCAATTCCTGAATACCATTATTGTTATAATCATTCCAGGTATAGGTTCCTTGACCCGGATCTACTTGTAAATAGGTAAACTCTTGTTGAGGTAACGTACCGCTATTGGTTTCAAAAACAGTATTCCAGTTTATTTTGCTATTAAAAAATTTCTGATTGTATAACAATCTAGAGTTTAAGGATTGTTCATCTTCTCTGTTTTGATCTTTATTATTTAGTGTTCTATAATTTACAAATAAAGATAACTGGGTATTTGCTGTATTGAGTAAATTGGATTTTAAAAAATATGTGTTAGAGGTACTTACTTTGTCTAAAAGATTATTTCTTACACTGTCGTTGATGCGATGTCTATACCCGATTTCTGCATAAATTTTTGTGCTGTCACCGACTCCGCTATAGATTTCATAAGATTTAAAACGCTGTGTATTGAAGGTAAAAGTCTGATCAGTGACGTTTATCTCTTTATTTTCTTCTGTGGCTATTTTGCTACCAATCCAATTTTTTGGAAAGCTATACATAAGGGCACTATACAGTCTAAAGAATCTAGCATCTAACACATCATTTTTGTTGTTCAACAGGCTTGAATATATAGAAACACCAAATTTATTAAGTCGCAGTTCAGTGCTTAACAGATGTCGGGTACCAGCATAGTTATCCGAGAAACTAAGATGTTCAAAAGAATATCGTGTCACTCCTTTTTGAGGATGAAGAAGTTCCAGCCCGGATGTAAAAAAAAGTTGATCTCCAAGTGGGTTGTTTAGATTCCAGTCTCTGTTAAATTCTACATTGTAAATTCGTTCAATACTTTTAAATTCGTTCTGAATATAATCTGCGTTGGCAAATGCATTCACGGTCCAACTACTATCTCTAGAAAAAATACGCTGCTTCAGCTGTAGTCTTCCTGCTACCCCGTCATTATCGTTGTCATCGAGGTCAGAAAAAAGGTTCAGATCATTTTTACTTCCTGAAATTTCGAATCCTACGAATGTTTTTTCATTCGGGATATAAGAACCTTGAACTACCGCTGTCTGCAATTTAGTAGGAGCTACTAGTTGAACTATCGGCGCATAATTACCTTGTGGTATTCCGTTAACAGGTGCCACATACTCAAAAATACGACTAATGGTAGAGACATCTCCTATAATATAATCACCTTGGTTATCACCTACTAAAGAGAAACGAACATTAAACAATTCGTCTTCAGGATTATTCGAAAACACAAAAACTTCCTGACCAGCTAGAATATCTCTTCGATACAGAATCTTGTTTTCACTAAATACATCGGGAACGGCAGAGGGTGAAATCATTTGGCTTGTGTCATCGCCGGCATCTGCTAGGATCTCTTTTTGTGGATCACTGAGGTTCTGTTGCAGTGGTTGGTTTTTTGCATCATTTTCTGAGTACACAAAAGCGCCAATTTTTAGTTTATCACTGGTGTGCTCGCCACCTCCGTATACGATAATTCTCGAGTAATTACGTTCTGTGGTTT
Source organism: Aquimarina ulvae (assembly GCF_053613295.3). Lineage (NCBI taxonomy): Bacteria > Pseudomonadati > Bacteroidota > Flavobacteriia > Flavobacteriales > Flavobacteriaceae > Aquimarina > Aquimarina ulvae. Next base: position 456,592 of record NZ_JBSIBP030000002.1, on the reverse strand, counting down.
GATATTCTATGGATATCCTCATGTCCGAAGTAATCGGATAGGTTGGATTAAAGCGCACTTCTCCCGCATTATAATCAATAATATAATCCTTGTTTTCACCTCTTTCCAAAAGCAATCCGTTAACATATACCCGTTCGCTACCAGATACAATTAGAATAAACAACTCTCCATTAGGACCTGTTAATTTATACGGTCCCTGATTTCCTTCTTGTCCGGTAAACTGGCTTCGGGTAAAAACACCTCTAACCAAAGCTCCCGAAGCAAATAAACCGGTCTTAGATGCTGGATGATGCAAGGTTCCGTTGATAGAGATTCCTTGTACATTTTTGGTAAATCTATTAAAATAACTTGTGGTGTTTTGTAGCTGTACATCACCAGCTCTTACATTCCATTTTTTACTATACAACTCGATAAAAACCTGATCAAATTCATCTAGATTTTGGGAATATCCGCTCTGTTGTACCGGAACATTTGCATCCTGTATAGATGCCCGCAAGGATACATTATCACTTATCTTTCCAGAAATTTGCAGATCCAGTTCAGAATTTAATACAGTGCTTTGATTACTTCCTACAGTCACTCCTCTAGAGATGCTACCATTGGTGGTGAGTCCGTCAAAAGGTGTAAACTCTTTTTTGTTATTGGCTTCAGACAGACTATATAGCTTTTGTAGATCACCACTTTCTTCAACAATAATGGATGGGTCAAATTCAAAATATTTTTTAGTCAAAAAATCAGGATAACGATAGTAGTGAATGATGATGGAGTCGTTTTGGGTTTGTATCTGTGGCGATACGGTAACGGATGCTTTTTCAAAATTTACCTGATACAGTGTACTATCGATAGCAACCCCTTGTTTTGAAAATAATTTAAAATCAAAAGGATTGATACTTACCGAATCAATACGAATGGTATCAGTAACACGGACTTTTTTACTTCTAAAATTGACCGAAATATCCTGCCCAAGTATTGTACTGGTACAGAAGAAGAACAAAAAACCTAAAACCGTAAAAATGCGCATCGATACAAAACTAAAGTTTTTCACTTACTGAGGTAATGTAAACCCCTTAAATTACTATGATTTGTGCAACAACTATTGATTGGAAAGGTTATTATACTACTCAAACACCTAAATTATTCCTATCTGCTAGTTCATTTTTAACTTTACTGCCGTAATCAATATTTCCATAGCTATTACTATGCAAATAAATCATAGTGTTGTAAAATATAAAAAGTAACAACGCATTCGAATGCACAATTTAGGTGTTCGAAAAGTATATTTTTAGAATAACGCTAAAAGTAGTATTAAGTTTTGTGAGTTTTTAATTATTTAAATAAAAATCTATGACTGATTATATTGATAAAAAAAGTTGGTGGCGCAAGAATCGAGGCTGGATCTTTGGGACTTTGATACTCATAGTCGGTTTTGTCATTACCATATTGACAATTTTAGGAAAACCAATAGGTGATTTTACCAAAGCCGTTGTTGACCCATCAGTGTACAATTCTGCTTATGATATGGTACAAGATGATGAGCGGGTCATTACATTGTTGGGAGAAGTACAGCCCATTAGTATTTTTGAAGTTTTGGAAGGTGAAGTACGATATACTGAAGAAGGTAAAGCGATGATAACCGTCGGAATCAAAGGTGTTAAACAAAAAGGGAAAATGGATATTGTCGCTTTTAAAAATAATAATAGCTGGCAATACCAAACAATAAGAATCCGAACTAAAAAACCAAAGAAAGTAATTGATGTTTTGGATATGTAACTGCCTTGAATCAGTTTTTGTCATCCAAGCCTTTGGACCAACCTCAGTATATACTTTGGCCGGAATCCATATTTATGGAGGGATGATTACTATAAAAAGTAATTTTAAAATATCTTAGCAACAACTTTTAATCATAACCATATGAACCTACTAAAAACCATTATCTTTTTCCTGTTAGCAACCAGCTTTGCTTTTTCTCAAACCGAAACAGTAAACGATACCATCGTTGCCTCGCAGTATTTTAAAAAAGCAGATTCTTTGTTAACTGAAAGAAAATTAGATAGTGCTATTGTTTATTATAAAAAAGCATTACCTATTTACGAAAAAGCGAAAGCTTGGGAGCGAGTGGCTGGGTGTTATAATGGGATGTCGAAACAGTTCTATAATCGTCAGGATTACGAAAAATCTATTCAGTTTGCAGAAAAAACTCTTGAAGTTTTTAAAACAACAATAAAACAAGAGAGCATATTAGAAGCAACATCATATCACATTTTAGGGAATTGCTATCGAAAAAAAAGCGTATTTGACAAATCTTTATTTTACTATCAAAAAGCGTTAGATATAAGATTAAGGTTAATTCCAGATAATCATGATGAACTTTCTGAAAGCTATTTTGCTATCGGTTTAAATCATAGAGACAATGGAATTTATGATATGGCGATAAAAAGCTTTGAGAAGGGATTAAAGATTTGGAAATCGAAAGAGGGAAGCAAAAACAAGAAAGCAGGTAACTTTTATTTTAATCTTGGCACATCATTATATGACAAAGGAGACTATAGTAACGCAATTATTTATTATAAAAAAGCTTTAGATATTCATAAAAAAGTCTTGGATGATAACCACGTTTATATTGGATATGGATTAGCAAGTATAGGTAACTCCTATTCAGCAATTTTTCAAAATCAAAAGGCTCTGGAGTATTATACTTACGCACTAAACTTTTTTAGTTCTGATATATCATATAATAAAGCTTTAATTCTAAATAATATCGGTACGGTTTTTTTGGATAATGAAGATTTTGATCAAGCTTTAGAAAACTTCGAAAAAACTTTGGATATTTTAGAGAAACTGAATATTGAAGAAAATGATATAATTTCAATTGCTAATCATAATGTTGGATTGGTCTATGATAGGACTAAAGAATATGAAAGAGCAATTCATTTTCATAGGAAAGGGTTAATACATAGGGAAAAATCGATTCGCTCCAATCATCCACTTATTGGAGATTCTTATATGTATTTTGGGAATAGTTATATGGAAGCTGGAGAATACGATTTAGCATTGAAGTTTTATTTTAAAGCCTTAAATACCCGTTTAGAGAATTTTGGAACGTTTAGTAAACAAGTTTCAGAAACCAATGTGAGTATAGCTATAGGGTTTGATAAGATAGGTAATTATAATAACGCTTTGAGCTATTATGATAAGGCCTTAGAAGCTTACGGAATTATAATTCCGAAACAGGGAGAAATTAATTTTAAAAATTTAATTGATTCTAAAAATTTGAATACAGCCAATAGTGTTGTTTATACTTCCATCGCTGGTAAGGCTAATGTAAACAAAGAAATTTATAAAAAGGAAGGTAATCCGGAATACTTAGAAAGATCCAAGATTATGTTTGGGTATTTCGATAATTTTATTGGTGGTTTGAGGCTTACTTATGATATGGTTAGTGATAAGAACTATTTTTCGCTTCAGACAAAAGATATTTATAAAAATGCTATTGAAACACAATTGATTACAAAACATAAGGAAGCAAACTTTATCAACCTAGAAAGTGCATTTCATTATTTGGAGAAAAGCAAAGCAAATACGTTAACAGAATTACTAAATTTGGGAAACGCCAAAACCTTTTCAGGCCTATCCTCCAATTTGATCGACTTAGAAAAAGACCTTAGAATTGACAAAGCTTTTTACCAATCAAAAATCAATGAAGAACTTTCTCAAAAGGAAATCGACTCCTCTAAAATTTCTGGCTTCGAGAGCAAACTTTTTGATATCGCCAGAAGACAAGACTCATTAACAGAGGTCTTAGAAAAAAATTATCCAAAATACCATCAACTTAAATATAATAACGAAGTGATTACAGTAGCAGAGGTTCAGGAAAGGTTAGATGAGAACACCACCGTATTAGAGTTTTTTACAGCCGATAGCACTACTTATGCATTTACCATTTCCAAAAATAAGATGAATGTCAAAGAACTTCCTACCCCAAAACTTGGCGAGCAGGTGGAAACATTTCGGGCTGCTATGACCAAGGACTACGAGCAATATCAACAAGCTTCTTATGGACTATATCAAACATTGATCGCTCCTATGAAAGAAGAGCTATCTGGTAATCAGCTAATCATAGTTCCAGACGGGCCTCTTTGGCATCTTAATTTTGATTTGTTGTTTACACAAGCAGATGCATCAAATAATCCCAGGAACTGGCCCTATCTTTTAAAAGACTATGCCATCTCTTATGCCAATTCGGCAACGCTTTTATTTAGAGATGAATTACAAGAGCAATCGAATGCTAAAGAATCACAAGAATGTTTGGCTTTTTCGTTTTCAAGTGGTGATGATACTGCAGAAACCCGAAACCTAAGCCTGAAAGCTTTCAGAAGTTCGAGTATGGATTTACCGGGTACTCGAGAAGAGATTAAATCCATCTCTAATATAGTTGATGGACAATATTTTTACGGATCTGAAGCTACCGAACAAAATTTTAAAAAACACGCGGGGTCTTACAATATTTTACATCTGGCATTACACGGAGATGTAGATAATGAACGACCCGAGAACTCAAAATTATATTTTACCAAAAGTAAAGACACCCTAGAAGATAATTATTTATACAGTCATGAATTGTTTGCGTTAGACATCCCTGCAGAATTAACGGTACTGAGTGCCTGTAACACAGGAACCGGTAAAATAGCCAAGGGAGAAGGGATTATGAGTTTAGGTAATGCATTTCAATATGCCGGAACCAAAAGTTTATTGCTAACTAATTGGGAAGTTTCTGATGATACCACTCCCAAAATTATGGAGTATTTCTATACCAACCTTAAGGATGGTAAGAATAAAGCAGAAGCGTTGCAACAAGCAAAATTACAATTTCTAGCCACTACAAATCAAGAAACAGATCATCCTTATTATTGGGGAGGCTTTTATTTGCTAGGTGATACGACTGCAATTCAGTTGCAAGATAGCAATCAACTATATTGGTGGATTGGATTTGGTATTTTGGCATTGATCTTAGTAAGTTTGTTTTGGTATAGAAGAAGACATTCTGTTCTTAAGACAAATGTGGATGGCTATCGAAGTAAGGGCTAGAGGTATGTCATTCCAGCGAAGGCCGGAATCCATATTTATGGAGGTATGATTACTATAAAAAGTAATTTTAAAATATCTTAGCAACTGTTTTTTAAAATAAAATATGAAAATAATATCATACAACGTAAACGGAATTCGGGCTGCACTAAAAAAAGGTTTTTTGGATTGGTTACAACAGGCGGATCCAGATGTCATCTGTTTACAGGAAATCAAAGCGAATAAAGAACAATTAGAACTGGATCTTTTTAAAGATGCTGGATACACCTATAACTATTGGTATAGTGCTCAAAAGAAAGGATATAGCGGTGTCGCAATTGTATCCAAAACAGCACCCAATCATATAGAATACGGTACCGGTATCGATTATATGGATCACGAAGGACGTAATCTTAGAGCAGATTTTGATGGAGTTTCTATTATGAGCTTATACCTGCCAAGTGGTACTAATTTAGACCGGTTGGACCATAAACTTCAATATATGGCAGATTTTCAGAAGTATATTAATGAACTAAAACAAGTATATCCTAATTTAGTAATTCTTGGTGATTACAATATCTGTCACCAGGCAATTGATATTCATGATCCCGTTCGTAACAAAAATGTGTCCGGGTTTTTGCCGGTAGAGCGCGAATGGATTGGTAATTTTATCGATAGCGGTTTTATAGACTCTTTTAGACATTTTAACTCAGAACCCCATAATTATTCTTGGTGGAGTTATAGAGCCAATGCCAGAGCAAATAACAAAGGATGGCGATTGGATTATGGCATGGTAGCACAACCATTACAAGATAAACTAGAAAGAGCCGTTATTTTATCAGAGGCAAAACACAGTGATCATTGCCCGATTATGGTGGAATTAAATTTATAAGAAATAATATACAGAATTATCATGCTAGATTATCACACTGAGCTTGTCGAAGTATTATATTAGTAAAGTGGGATATATTTAGTCTTGGATAATCTAAGACCTATATAAAAACGAAAAACATGATAAAAAGAATCGTACTAATAATATTCATTGCAACTTTTACGACATCCTGTGTTTCTTCTAAAGTACATAAAGAACTAGAAGGAAAGTATGCGAAACTAAAACGAGACAACCGGAAGCTTGAAGACAAGTTTAGAGCATTGCAAAAAACCAGTGAAGCAGATAAACTTGCGATGGATCAACTCAATGATGCCTACGAAAAAACCAGGGCAGAAAGAGATGAATTACAGACTAAATACGATGCACTTTCTGCGAACTATGAAAACCTGAAGAATTCATATGACGCTTTAGGTAAAAATAGTGCTGCGGCATTAAATGCTAATAATAAAAGAAACAGAGAGCTTTTGTCTCAATTAGAAGAAAAAGAGAGGGCTTTGGCTGAAGAACGAAATCGACTGGAAAAACTACAACGGGATTTAGAAAGTCGCTCCAAACGAGTGAATGAACTAGAAGGTTTGATCGCGGCAAAAGATGCTAAAATGCAAGCCTTGAAAACAGCTATTTCTAATGCGCTACGCAATTTTGAAGGTAAAGGATTAACAGTCGAAGAAAGAAATGGTAAAGTGTATATTTCTATGGAGAATAAGTTGTTATTTGCCTCCGGTAGTTGGGCAGTAGGTACGCAGGGACGACAAGCTGTCAAGCAATTGGCCGCTGTACTGGCAGAAAATAATGATATCGCCGTGTTAATAGAAGGGCATACCGATAATGTGCCTTATACGGGTAATGGACAGTTAAAAGGAAACTGGGATTTATCAACCAAAAGAGCTACGGCAATCGTAAACCTGTTGTTAGAAAATCCACAAATAGATGCGCAAAACCTGACCGCTGCAGGAAGAGGAGAGCATTCGCCAGTGGCATCAAACGAAACCAGTGAAGGGAAAGCCAAAAACCGACGAATCGAAGTAATTCTAACACCTAAGTTAGATGAAATTACAAAGCTGTTAAATGATATATAACACTCGCTGATAATGAGGTATAAAAAAAGCGGTCAACTAAATTGACCGCTTTTTTTATTATTCGAGATTCTCTTAATTAAATAAATCTCCAAGAATTTTTTCAACATCTGCATCTTGATTGACTCTCAATTCTTCTTTAAGTTTTAGAAGTTTAGATTGAAAAGTTTCAATAACACGTTCAGCATTCATTTTATCTAATAAAATAGATTTTCCACTAGAAGTTAAGAGCGTATATTGATAATGTTTTAATTCTTTTGCTTTTTTTGGATCTAATTTCTGTTCTACAGAAATAGTACCTTTACCAGTTGCTATAGAGATTACACTGCCCTGTGCGGTTACTTTCTCAGTTTGTGCATTAAGATCTGTAGCAAGGCTATATACTTGCTCAAAAATTACAGGAAGTTTCTTCCAATCTTCTTGTGCTTGAGTGGTTAATCCTGCGCCTACCATAAGTAAAAGTAGAAATAATTTTTTCATAATATTTGGGTGTTATAACAATTTAGTATCAAAACTACGTATTTGATTTCACGTATTCCAAAACGGAATAATTATAAATTTATTATTAAAGTTATCTTAAAAACTTGGTTTAAAATAACCAATTTAATTTCAAGTTTCCAAAAAGTGTGCCATGAATTTAGTAAACAAAATTAAAATCCTTAATTATGCATATAGTAAAAAGCATAAAAATAAGGGAGACAGATAACAAAAGAACATTACGAGACGTTTATAAACCCCAATTAATTTAAAACTATAAAGCAAATGAAGAGGTTATCCATTGTTGTAATCGTGCTACTATCTGTATGCAGAGGAGTAAGTCAGGAAAGTGAAGAAGAATACCAAGATGAAGAAGAGTACCAAGACGAAGAGGTACAGGAGGATGACGAAAGTCAAAGTAATTACTTTGATTACTATCAGTATTTTGAGTTTACTAATGATGAGTATGCCAATTTATTGGATAAAGTGAATGATATGAATCCGGATCAGGAGGCTATGTTAAATACATTTGTCGTTGAGGTGCAGCAGGATAGAGTCTTAAAAAGACGTCTGTTCAACGAAATGGTTACCAAACCTAAGAAAAAAAGTCGTTATAAAGGTAAGGACAGTCCTGGTTTTGTTTGCATTGTAAAAGGACTTATAGAACATAAATCAGTATATGATGCGATTATTAAAGACGGTCGGTCTGAGGAACAAGCAAGAAATGCCGCCACCCTTTCTGAAAGAATCACACGTAGAAAATGTGGCATTACTAAAAAAGTAAATGAAGTAGAAGATGATCAATAAGATGCTGTACTAGATCATTTCATTTCCTTATCCTATTAGTATTGTAAAGATTATTAAAAAAAATATATCTTTGTAATGTACTTTGGTACACGTTCTTTGTAAAACCCTACTCCATAGTTCTTGAATTAACTATTAATTTTTAAAACTATGATGATGAATTGGAAAATTCAAAAACTATTGAATGGCGAGACTATTGTCTCCAAAGAACCAGGTAATTCTATGTTACCTATTTTACAATCAAAACAACCTGTAGTACTGAAACCCGTAAATTGGGAAGATTGCAAAGCAGGAGATATTGTTTTCTGTAAAGTAAGAGGAAACTGTTTTACACATGTAGTCAAAGGCAAAAATGTAAAACGAGGATTACTAATCGGTAACAATCGAGGTCGTATCAATGGATGGACCAAAAATGTTTATGGCAAAGTAATAGAGATATTACCAATGTCATAATAGTAGCGCGATAAGCGCTTTTTTTGTTTATAAAACTGATCGAGAAAAAAAAATCGTCTCCTAGCGTATTTGCTTTTTAGTTTTCAAGACACTTCCTTTTTTGGAATATGAATGGAAGCTAGATGTTTTGCATAAACAAGCAAGTAAGTCTTTTCTCAAACTAAGAAACCTCTATGAAGTATTAGAGGACTAATAGCTTTTTGTTTTTTTAGAAATAGTAGTCGGATTATAAAACATCATCTCTACATCAACAGTATATATTACTGCATAAAAAAATCGACTGTTTCCCTCAACAAAAGCCTTATTTCCCTCATTATTGATTTTATCAATCATAGAAATACGATACTTTTATTTCAATCTAAAGGATAATAACGGTTGGATGGGTGAGGAATTAAATTTTAGGTTGGTTAGTTGTGAGACGGATGTAGTAATGGGGTAACTGCATCCGTTTTTTTAGTAATCCTCAACGGCAGATGAAAAGTTATAAATAGATAAATTCAATAGTGGATAGGCAAATGCCAAGCTTTTTTTCTCACCGAGATACTTATTTAGACAGCATCTTCTCTTTTTGTATTTCGCGAACCAACTTATGATACGAATTACGATTGATTACAATTCTATTCTCCTGTATTTCCATTAACGGATTGTAACGTTGTAATACTTTTTCAACTATTTTTTCATCAAAATTAGTTCTAGAAGATATTCTACGTATCACGAATTCCTTATTTTCTTTAGTAAAGTCTTTATAATAAGTATTTAGCATAAATTCATTTCAGTAATTTAAACCTAAAGATATAAAAATATATACAAAAACAACTTTTTGTATATAATAATATATAAAACTATTTTCTAACAAAGGTAAGATGCTTTGCTATTATCAAAACTTTTTCATAAAAAAGAGCCCCATTTTGGAAGCTCTTTTCCTGGTTAAAAAAGTAAAGGGGTCTATTTCTTAAACCCTTTTCATTGGAGGATACTATAACACCATTTTTTGGTTGGTAAAACTTTTTAAGCTTTTGTTCATCGCTATAAACAATCGTTGCGCTTTTTATATCTAGTATACAGAAATAATTGTTCCAGAAACACTAGGTTATTTAAATTACTGAAAAACAAGACTTTGTACTCAAAAAAACATTTATTGTGTTGTTGAATGTGTAGATTACAGGTCAAAATTGTAGATAAATTTCGCACTTTTAAGAAAATCCAAAACCTTGTATGAAGCAAAAATCAACATCCGATTTATTATGATAATTTTTAGAATAACTAATAAGAGAGTTTTTACTTTTGAGTTTTGTGTGTCTAAAAAATAACAACGTAAACGATGAAGTATACTATAGTGCCGAATACAGATATTAAGGTTAGTAAAATATGTTTGGGTTCCATGACCTGGGGAGAGCAAAATACAGAAGAAGAAGGTCATGAACAAATAGAGTATGCTATTAGTCAAGGCGTTAATTTTATAGACACGGCAGAATTGTATTCGGTGCCTGCTAAAAAAGAAACACAAGGAAGCACAGAACAAATAATTGGGAGTTGGATAAAAAAGTCTGGAAAGAGAGATAAAGTGGTAATTGCTTCCAAGATTGTTGGTCCCGCAGAATTTTCTGGACACATAAGAAAAGGAGAGTTTACCAAAAAAGAGATCGCAGATGCTATCCATAAAAGTTTACAAAGGCTACAAACTGATTACATAGATTTGTATCAATTACATTGGCCTGAAAGACAGACAAATTATTTTGGGAAGTTGGGCTATACCCACGATGAAAATGAAAGCTGGAAAGATAATTTCTCGGAAGTTTTGGAGAATCTTCAGGGTTTTGTTAAAGAAGGTAAGATACGGCAAATAGGCGTTTCTAATGAAACCGCGTATGGTTTGATGCGATATGCTGAAGAAGCCAGAAAGGGAGCTCCTAAAATGATTACGGTACAAAACCCGTATAATTTATTAAACCGAAAAGATGAAGTAGGTCTTGTGGAGGTTTTACATCGGGAAAATATAGGTCATTTACCCTATTCTCCTCTTGGCTTTGGTATGCTTACTGGCAAGTATCTAGAGGAAACCCCAAAGAACTCGAGAGTAGATCTTTTTCCCAATTACAATCGGTATATGAAGCAAAATAGCTATAAAGCAACAAGATTGTATAACGAAATTGCTAAAAAGCATAATATTAGTCTTACGCAGCTATCACTAGCATTCATAAATCAGCAACCTTTTGTAACTAGTACTATTATTGGAGCTACTTCTATTGACCAACTTACAGAAAATATTGATAGTATTCACATAACTTTATCCGATGAAATATTAAACGAAATCAATGAAGTTCATGAACAAATACCTAATCCGGCACCATAATTATTAACCAAACAAATGCTCGACCACATCTTCAATTTTAGCGACTAGCTGGATATTGATCTGCGTATCTTTTTGAGAAATTTTATTGTATTTGGAAACAAATATAGTAGAGAAACCTAGTTTTTCAGCTTCCTGAATTCTTTGCTCCACCTTATTAACAGGTCTGATCTCCCCTGCAAGTCCGACTTCTGCCGCAAAACAAAAATCTTTTGGGATAGGGATATCTTCATTAGATGACAATATAGCAGATACTACCGCGAGATCGATAGCAGGATCGTCTACAGAAATTCCACCAGTAATATTCAGGAAGACATCTTTTGCTCCTAACCTAAAACCAGCACGTTTTTCTAACACAGCAAGAATCATATTGAGTCTTTTTAGATGGTATCCGGTAGCACTTCGCTGAGGTGTTCCATAGACCGCTGTGCTAACCAATGCCTGTATCTCTATCATGAGCGGTCTCATTCCTTCTACAGTTGCAGCAATCGCTGTACCGCTTAACTCTTCTTCTTTTTTAGAAATAAGAATTTCACTGGGATTGCTAACCTCTCTAAGGCCACTGCCCAGCATTTCATAAATACCTAACTCTGCCGTCGAACCAAAACGGTTTTTTAATGCTCTTAATATTCTATATACATGGTTGCGATCTCCTTCGAATTGAAGAACCGTGTCTACCATATGTTCCAGGATTTTAGGTCCTGCAATATTTCCGTCTTTTGTAATATGACCGATAAGAATAACCGGGGTTGAGGTTTCTTTAGCAAATTTTATCAGTTCTGTCGTGCATTCTCTAATTTGCGAAATGCTTCCTGCACTACTTTCTATATAATCACTATGTAGGGTTTGTATAGAATCAATAATCACAATATCAGGTTCAGTAGCTTCTATTTGCCTAAAGATATTTTGAGTTTTGGTCTCGGTAAGAATGAGACAATTATCTGTTTTAGATTGTATGCGCTCTGCCCGCATTTTAATTTGCTTTTGACTTTCTTCCCCAGAAACATACAGCGTTTTGTAAGGGAGTTTTAAGCTTATCTGTAATAATAATGTACTTTTTCCTATACCTGGCTCTCCTCCTAACAGAGTAAGAGATCCAGGCACTAGTCCTCCGCCAAGAACTCGATTTAGCTCTGCGTCGTCTGTGTTATATCTTGCCTCCTTGCCAGTGTCAATTTCAGAAATCCTTAAAGGTTTTGAAACCCGTTGCATTTTTGACTCTGTGGCAGCATCTTTCCAATCGCTTTTTGAGGCCTTCTGGATTACTTCTTCTGCAATAGTATTCCATTCTTTACAAGAAGTACATTGCCCTTGCCATTTAGAATATTGTGCACCGCAATTTTGGCAGAAAAAAACAGTTTTGGTTTTGGCCATAGCTTATTATTTAAACGTAAAAATACTATTATTTAACTTGTTTTGTAAAAGCCTAAAAGCAAAAAGACTCCAAAAAATGAAGTCTTTCTAAAAATGTAATAATTTGGGTAGTTTTGGTTATTAATAGCCAAAATCCTCTTTTATTTTATTAACTTTTTCTAGCATATAATCTTTGGTAAGAAAAGCTACTTCATTAAGAAGAAATCCATTTTCATAAGCTCTCATTGCTTTTTTAGGTTCTCCAAGTTGCTCGTATCCCAAACCAAGATAATAGTAGCCAAGCATGGTTTCTGGGTGCTCTTTAATAGCTAGTTTACCAAGCGGTTCTAATTCTTCCCATAACTCTTTTTTTTCGATGGCAGTAGAAATCGCAATAAAATCATTAATTCTGATCTGTCGTTTTATTCCATATAGCTTTTCAGTGGTGTCATAGATGTCTACCAGATAATTGTATAAGGATGTTTCGAGAGTGAGAATATCTTCTTTATATGTTTTTTTGCTGATAGGGCGATACATTTCAAAAATAGCCTCTAATGCTTTAGGAATTGCTCTTCCTACCAAAGTGTAATGAGAAGATTCATCAAAGTTGTCGAAGTAGTAATTAACTTCTGGGTTTTCGATAGTAGATAATTTTTCGTCTATGGTAATTAAATTTTTCTTGATGTTTTCTGCATCATTAGTAGCTGTTGCCAGATAGTACCATACATCTGACCGTGCACCATTTAATACGTTAAAAACACGCTCTTCCATAGGAGGAGCTAACTCAGGACTTAGGTTCAGATATGCCTGAAAAATTGGATTGTCTTTAAACAAAAAATAATTTATAAAATTTGCGGTAAGATCATGTCCAACTATCATTTTTAACGGAGCTGTTCTATACGTTTCATTGATATATGGCAATAATTCCTGACCTATAAATTCAAAAAACTCTGCTCCTTTACCTTCTGGCAGATAACTTGCTAAATCGTATCTAGAATCTTCTTCTCTGGTTTTTCTCTGTAAAACACCTACCACAATTGATTCTGGCATGTCTTCCCAATAAGAGAAATAATCTACATTACCGGCTACAGGCTCAAATAAATGATCTCCGTCCAATACGATAATTACCGGATACGTTTTATCTTCATTTTTTTCATAATTACGTGGTAACTGGATTTTTAAATCTCTGTTTTGATCTAATTTAATGGACCTAAACGTTTCGTATTTTACTTGCCCATAGGAGATAGCGGTAACGATAGCTGCAAGAATTAAAAATATACTTTTCTTCATAAGTAGTAGGATTAAGGTTAAGCAAGTGGCAATATATAAATTATTTTAAAGGTTTAAAATTTAATAATTAATCACTAAAGTAATCAATCTATTGTTTACAAGGGTTTTGCTATGCTTTCTTTCCTCTATTTAAGATAGGTAGAAATAAAAACGATAACGCACCAACTACAATGTTTATTGCAGTTTGAGAACCCCAAAGGATCCAGCCAAAAGCCTCACCATCACTTTTTTCGAAACCAAAAAATACGAATACTGCACCTACCACAATAGGAAATGGTAAGATGCCAATACCCCCGTTAGTTGTGGACATAGAAAAAGAACCAACTACAAAAGCAACTAAAATGACTCCCAAAGAAGCATTACTTAGCGTAGGGACAGCAAATTTTATGACATAAAACATGGACACATACAAAAACCATATGAGTAAGGTGTGAAAAAGAAAAGCCCATTTCTGTTTCATTAAAAAAATGCTTTTCATTCCGTCTAACAGACCCATTCCAAAATCTCTAATTTTCACAATCCATTTATTAGCGGATTTTTTGAGAATTTGAAGGCCTAAAAACCCGCAAAAAATAAGGAAGAGAATTACTCCAAGGGTTAGTAGGGGATTGATATTTTTTTCTTCCAAAAAGGTAAGTAAATATTCCGTTTGGAGAATACCTGCAAATGAGGTCACCAAAATAAGCATAATAAGGTCGGTTATTCTTTCTGATACAATAGTGCCAAACGCTTTCTCAAAAGGGATTTTTTCATAGGTGGATACGGTAAACCCTCTTAATATTTCACCGGATCTGGGAATCCCAAGGTTTGCCAAATAACCTGCCATAATAGCCATAAAACCATTATAAAATTTAGGATTGTAGCCAAGCGGTTTTAATAAAAATTTCCAGCGATATGCCCTAGAAAGATGCGATATGAGGCCTAGTATAAGTGAGAGCACAACCCAGATCGGATTAGCATTCTTAATATTTAGCAACAACTCTTGTCTATAGTCTGGCGTAGCAGTACTCAAAAAGTACCAAATTAAAAAAACTCCCAATAAGAATGGGAGTGTGATTTTTAAGATTTTTAAGATTTTAGGATTCACCCTTTTACTTTAGTAAATTATTTTCTTCGTTAGGAAATAATAGTGCAGGTTTAAACTTTTTGGCAGCTTCGATATCCATCATAGCGTAGGTAATAAGAATTAATACATCTCCTTTGGCTACTTTTCTGGCCGCTGCACCATTTAATGTGATTTCACCACTATTTCTGGGTCCGGGAATCGCATAAGTTTCTAAACGCTCACCATTATTATTATTAACGATCTGTACTTTTTCTCCTTCAATTATATTGGCAGCATCCATTAAATCTTCGTCAATAGTGATGCTTCCTATATAATTTAGATCTGCGCCGGTTACTTTAACGCGGTGAATTTTTGATTTTACAACGTGTACAAACATGTTACAAATTTAGTTATTTTTAATTTAGGGCAATGTTATCAATAAGTCTAACTTCTCCTGCAAAAACTGCAATAAAAGCTCGATACTTTGTGTTCTTTCTTTTTCTTTTGATCGATTTCAGATCCGAAACTTTAGCGATTTCAAAATATTCTAGCGTTAAGGTGTCATTGTTTTTAAATTGATCTGAAACCCAATCAGTCAATTCTAGTGCACTTTTTGTGCCAAAATTATTTTTGACTTGTTTTAGTGTTTTATAGATCAAAGGAGATTCTTGAAGTTGTTTTTTATTGAGCCTTTTGTTTCGAGAACTTAACGCTAATCCACTTGGTTCTCTAAAGATCGGACAACCAATAATTTCTATTGACATATTTTCAATCTCAACCAGTTTCTTTACAATCTGAAGTTGTTGAAAATCTTTTTCACCAAAATAAGCTCTGGTTGGGGAGACAATGGTAAATAGAAGTTTTAGAACTGTTCCTACACCATCAAAATGATCTGGACGAAACTTGCCTTCCATCTCGTGTTCTAATCCATTAAAGTCATAATCAAAAGAACGTGTATTTAACCCATATATTTCTTCGGGCTGTGGAGCAAAGACAATAATATTACTCGATACCGTAGACAAAAGAGCTAGATCTGATTCCAAATTTCGTGGGTATTTGATCAAATCTTCTGAGTTGTTAAACTGCGTTGGATTTACAAATATACTCACGATTACTGATTGATTTTGGTCAATTGCTTTTTGCACCAAAGCTAAATGTCCTTTATGCAAAGCTCCCATCGTAGGAACAAAACCAATGCTTTTATTTTCTTTATGTAAGTCTGCAACATCCTTTTCAACGTCCAGTCTTTTCTCGTATACCCGCATTAATCTAAAAGTTAAAGGCGAGCAAAAATAAGATATTACTAGCAGACTACATAAATTTTCGTAATTTTGCAAAAATTTATTCCTAAGGAGACGAGAAAAGTAGACTATATGAAAGACAAGAGGATATTGTACGTATCATCAGAAGTAATACCTTACCTTCCAGAGACAGAGATTTCATCAATGTCTTTTGAAGCACCAAGAATGGTAAACAGTAAAGGCGGGCAAATTAGAATTTTTATGCCCAGATATGGAAACATTAATGAACGCAGACATCAATTGCACGAAGTGATTCGTCTATCAGGAATGAATCTGGTTATTAATGATTTGGATATGCCACTGATTATCAAAGTAGCTTCTATACCCAAAGAGAGGATGCAGGTATATTTTATTGACAATGAAGATTATTTTAAACGAAAGGCTACGCTCACCGATGAAGATGGGAATTTATTTCCTGATAACGACGAGAGGGCAATATTTTTTGCAAAAGGAGTCATTGAGACTGTTAAGAAATTAAATTGGTCCCCTGATGTAATCCACGTTCATGGATGGTTGGCTTCAATGTTGCCTTTGTATTTAAGGAATTACTATGCTAACGAGCCATTATTTAATGACAGCAAAATTGTAACTTCGGTATACGATCATGGCTATCAGGGAACATTGGATAAAAACATGTTAGAGAAGGTTAAGTTTGATGGAATTGATGAGGAAAAGATTGCAGATCTGGCAAAACCAACATATAATAATGTAATGAAAGTTGCAATTGATAATTCAGATGCAATTATTGTTGGGTCAGAAGAAATTCCGGCAGAGCTTTCTAAGCACTTAAAAACAATAAACCAACCCGTACTAGAATATAAAAAACCAGATGAATTTGCAGATGCCTATGAAGCCTTCTATCAGACAGAAGTATTGGTATAGCAAAAGAAACAATTATGAATTTAAAAAATGTTTTGATCAAAATAACAGCTATAGTAGCTGTTGTTTTTACTGTTGTATCTTGTGATGATGACTTTAATTCAGTTGGAAGTGAGGTAATTGGAGATGTAAATTTTGAAGACAGTGAGTACAACGCAGTTCCGGTGGCATACAGTAGGAGGTTTGAAAGGGTACAAACCAGTGGATTGCCCAATAATTTGATAGGAGTTTATAATGATCCAGTATATGGTCAATCTACCTACAACTTGGTATCACAGATATTACCTGAACGTTTTAATCCTACGTTTGGTGAAAATGCACTTCTCGATAGTGTCGTGTTAAGCTTACCTTATTTTAGCGAGCTTACAGAGACAAATACAAACGACCAAGGTGAGACTATCAATACTTATGAATTAGACTCAATATATGGTTCAGGTGCTGTAAACTTATCAGTATATAAATCTGATTATTTTCTAAGGGATTTTGATGTAGATCAAGGAGCAGAAGCAAGACAAATCTATTATTCTAATGATATCGTTGATAATTTTGGTCCTAGTTTAGAAGGTAGACTACTTTTTACTGAGAGTGATTTTAGACCTTCAGCGAAGGAGATCCGTTTGATAAGTGAAGATGATGAATCTGATGTAGATACGAATGCGCAGGTTATACGGCTAAGTCCTGGTTTAAGATTAGCTTTTATCTCTGATCAGGCAGCAGAAGCTGCTACAGCATTAAATCCCGATCCGGATAATGATCCAAATACGGACAATACAAGAGTGGGTAATCAGGACCTCATAGATTTTTTCACAGGACTTTTTTTAGATAAAGAAGGAAGTATAGAATTAAGCAATGCCAATAATTTTCGTAATTACTTTAGAGGGTTTTATTTTAAAACGGAATCGACATCTTCTGATGGAAGCCTTGTCTTTTTTAACATAGTCAATGCTGATATCACATTACATTATTCTTTTGACACAGAAGTTGTAGATACTGAAGATGAAGACAATGATGAGGATACAACTGAATTAATAACCGTTAGGGATGAAGGAAGTCTTGAACTTAACTTTTCAAATAATATCGTAAACGGTATCGACACCACTTTCAATGCTTCAATCGAAGATGAACTGGCTAATCAGGATGATGTGAATGGTGAGGAAAACTTATATCTAAAAGGAGGAGAAGGATCGTATGCCATTATAGAATTGTTTAATAATGATGTGACTAATGAAAATGGTGAGTTAGAAAATGAATTAGATTTTCTGAAACGGCAGAACTGGTTGATTAATGAGGCTAGTATGAAAATATATATAAATCAAGAGGCTATAGCTTCTGGAGAGACAGAACCAGAAAGAGTTTTTCTATTTAATTTAGAAACGGGAGAGGTGCTTTTTGATTATTTAACTGATCCAACCTCTAATGCAACTAATCCAGTGAGCTCGATTACGCAACATTTAGGTCGCATTACAAGGGATAATGATGAAAATGGTGAGTTTTACAAAATTAGATTAACACGACATATTATTAATATTTTAAATGAAGATACAGATAATGTAAAGCTAGGGTTGTCTGTCTCACAGAATGTTAATGTTGTAGAAAATGCTCAAGGATTTACCCCCACAAATACCGAAGATGAAATCATCCCCTTTTCATCAATCATATCTCATGAAGGAACAATCCTTTATGGAAATGGAGCCAATGTTCCTGAAGAAAAGCGTTTAAAGCTTGATATTTTTTATACGGAATCAAAAAGTAATTAACCGAGAAACAATCAAAACATGTGTGGAATTGTAGGGTATATAGGTCATAGGGAGGCTTATCCAATTGTATTAAAAGGATTAAAAAGATTAGAGTACAGAGGGTACGATTCTGCTGGAATTGCGCTTTATGATGGTCAGGATATTAAATTATCAAAAACCAAGGGTAAAGTGGCAGATCTTGAGGAAAGATTAGTGAATGAAATTTCAACTAATGGTACCGTTGGTATTGGACATACTCGATGGGCTACACACGGAGTGCCAAATGATATAAATTCTCATCCTCATTATTCCAATTCGGGTAATCTTGTGATTATTCATAATGGAATCATAGAAAATTATGAATCGCTTAGAAAAGAATTACTTAACAGAGGATATACATTTACTTCCGAAACGGATACTGAAGTTTTGGTGAATCTAATAGAAGATGTAAAGACAAAAGAAAATGTAAAACTAGGGAAAGCAGTTCAGATAGCATTAAATCAAACCGTGGGTGCATATGCAATAGCTGTCTTTGACAAACAAAAGCCTGATGAAATTGTTGTAGCAAGATTAGGAAGTCCATTGGCGATAGGTGTAGGAGAAGATGAGTTTTTTATAGCCTCAGATGCATCCCCTTTTATTGAATTCACTAATAATGCAATATACCTGGAAGATGGTGAGATGGCAATTGTTCGAAGAAAAAAAGATATAAAAGTAAGAAAGATTAAAGATGATAGTTTGGTAGACCCTTATGTTCAGGAGTTACAGATTAATCTTGAACAAATTGAAAAAGGTGGTTATGACCACTTTATGCTTAAAGAAATTTATGAGCAACCAAATGCTATTAGTGATACCTATAGAGGTAGAATGAGGGTGGCTGATGGAATCATAAAAATGGCTGGTATTGATGATAATTTGGCAAAGTTATTAAACGCAAAACGCATCCTTATCATTGCTTGTGGTACATCTTGGCACGCAGGTCTGGTTGCAGAATATGTTTTTGAGGAATTAGTAAGGATTCCGGTAGAAGTAGAGTATGCATCAGAATTCAGGTACAGAAACCCTGTAATTCACCAAGATGATGTAGTTATTGCTATTTCACAAAGTGGAGAAACAGCAGACACAATGGCTGCAATAAAATTAGCCAAAGAGCGTGGAGCCTTTGTTTTTGGAGTTTGTAATGTGGTTGGGTCTTCAATTTCACGAGAAACGCACGCAGGTGCTTATACACACGCAGGACCCGAAATAGGTGTAGCTTCTACAAAAGCGTTTACAACGCAAATTACACTACTTTCTTTAATAGCGTTAAAGTTAGCTGAAAGAAAAGGTACAATTTCTAATAGTGATTTCTACTATTATCTTCAGGAATTAGAACGTATTCCCGAAAAGGTAAAGGTCGCTTTAGAATCAAATGAGCATATTAAACTAATTGCTGATACCTACAAAGACGCTAAAAACTTTCTGTACCTTGGAAGAGGGTATAACTTCCCAGTCGCTTTAGAAGGTGCGTTAAAATTAAAAGAAATTTCATATATCCACGCAGAAGGATATCCTGCTGCAGAGATGAAACACGGTCCTATTGCCTTAATAGATGAGCATATGCCAGTGGTAGTAATTGCTACTAAAAAAGGGCACTATGATAAAGTAGTAAGTAATATTCAAGAAATTAAATCCAGAAAAGGCAAAATTATTGGAATTGTTACAGAAGGGGATAAAACAGTGAAAGCACTGGCCGATCACGTGATCGAGATACCAGAAACTATTGAATTTCTTACACCACTGTTAACAACAATTCCGCTACAGCTATTATCGTACCATATCGCGGTAATGTTAGGTAAGAATGTTGATCAACCAAGAAACCTAGCAAAATCAGTTACTGTCGAGTAAACATCAAAAAGATAATAAATAGTACTAAAATGTAAAAGCAAATTTTTGGTATGACTATTTTTCAGAAGGATGTATAATAGGTTTGATAATCCTCTTTTACTGTAGACTGTTTTTATCAGTTACCTTTTTTGATGTACGGTTTGATTACATAATATCTTCGTTGAAAACTACACTTATAGTTGGAAGAAAAATATTAATAGAAAGTGTCCTTTACTGTTTTAAGAATAGCTCTAATAGGTGCATTATATTATTTTGGATTAACGAAAAACAATTTTTGCATATAAGGAAGGAGGATACGCTAATTAAGTATTTTGTTGCCTTTGGTATAGTCCCTGTTTATAAAACTAAGCAGGATTTTTTATACTTAAAAAGTAAATATTTTACGTTATTTCCATATTTTTTTGATTAAAAAAATATTATTTATCGGACTTTTTAACACTTTCGCCGATGTTTTGTGGTTTAAAGTCGAATTCAGGCATTTTCCATACTTCATTTAAGTGTCCCAAGCACTGTAACTTGAACTTAAAAAAACCTATTTATGAAAAAAATTACTTTTTTAGTAACGCTATTAATATGTGTTATTAGTAATGCGCAAACTACTATTGATGGTAGGGTGGTTGATGACTTTAATCAACCAATTCCAGGAGCAAATATCTCCTTAAAAGGTGAAGCCATAGGAACAGTTTCTGATTTCGATGGTCTTTTTTCTTTGTCAGTGACGAAAAATCCACCTTTCATGATTACAGCAAGTAGTATTGGATATGAATCTAGCTCTGTGGAGGTAACTTCCACATTAGAAGAAGTAACTATAGTTCTTACTGAAGGTAATATTCTGGATTTGATCGTAATATCAGCCTCTAGAGCGCCAGAACGTTTATTTGAATCACCAGTGAGTATTGAGCGATTTGGTGTTAAAGACATTATAAATACACCCTCTGTAGATTTCTATGGTGGTTTAGAAAATTTAAAAGGTGTTGATGTTAACACTAATAGTCTAACATTTAAGTCAATTAATACGAGAGGATTTGCATCGTTTACCAATACTCGTTTTGTTCAGCTGATAGATGGAATGGATAATACCTCACCGTCGTTGAATTTTGCTTTAGGTAATCTTATAGGAATGAACGAACTTGATGTGGATAATGTCGAATTACTTCCAGGAGCCTCTTCTGCATTATATGGTGCTAACGCCTTTAACGGGATATTATTTATGACTAGTAAAAACCCATTCGAGAAACAAGGCATTAGTGCATACGCCAAAGCAGGTCTTACTTCTCAAGAAGCTGCCGGGAACAACGGATTTTATGATGTTGGAGTGCGAGTAGCTCATAAATTTGCAGATTTTTTTGCTGCCAAGGCTAACTTTTCTTATATGAATGGTACCGATTGGTTTGCTACTAATACAGATAATATTGAAAATCCAGGACAAAGTCGCGAACTAGATCCTGCTTATAATGGACTAAATGTTTATGGAGATGAAGTAAGAGCACTTCTGCCTGGGGCTGGAGTGGTAACTAGAACTGGTTATAATGAATCTGACTTAACAGATTATGATGCAGAAAGTATCAAGTTTGATGCAGCGTTACATTTTAAGCCTTTTAATGATGATTTTGAAATTATTTATGCAGGAAAGCTAGGAAAAGGTCAAACAATCTTTCAGGATTCAAATCGATTTTCTTTAAAAAACTTCTTCTTTCAGCAACATAAGCTAGAAGTAAAGAATGACAATTTCTTTGTGAGAGGTTACATTTCTGCAGAAGATGCTGGGGATACTTATGACATGCGATTTACAGGAATTAATATTAACAGAAGATGGAAAAGTGATGAAGATTGGTTTAATGAATACGCAACGACATTTGCTAATGCCGCAGGAACAGATCAGCAAAGACACCAAGCTGCTAGAGATTTTGCAGATACCGGCAGATTAGAGCCAGGTACTATTGGTTTTGAAAATGCTTTTAATGAAGTAACAAATACTCCTGATTTTCAAACTGGATCAAGATTTATCTCTAAAACAGCGTTAAGACATGTGGATGCAAATTATAATTTAGGTCATATCACAAATAATTTTGCGGATATTCAGGTAGGAGGATCTTTTAGAGAATATTCATTAAATTCTGAAGGTACTTTCTATACTGATTTTGATGGTGCTATTAATTATTCTGAATTAGGTATTTACTCACAGATTCAGAAAAAGTTATTAGATGATAGATTAAAACTTACAGGATCTGTTCGATATGATAAATCACAATTGTTTGACGGTAATTTTTCTCCAAGATTTTCTGTAGGTTATACACTTGGACAAAATAGGAACCGTAATCTTCGTGCTTCTATCCAAACTGGTTTTAGAAACCCTACCACCCAGGATTTATATTTAGGTTTGGATATCGGAGAAGGAGCTGTCGTGGGATCTGCACCTGATAATTTAGATCGTTATTCAAGAATTATAAATGGTACTACAATTACAGGTCGTGCAGCTTATGAGAATTCGTATACGGCAGAATCTGTAGAAGCTTTTTTAAGATCAGGAGGAACAGATGCATTAGAAATTGCAAATCCAGACATAGTACAGCCAGAAAGAGTAACAGCTATCGAGATTGGGTATAGAGCAGATTTTGGTAAATTACTACTTGACTTAAGTGGATATTATAATATGTATCAAGACTTTATTTCTACAGTTGATGTGGTAAGTCCACTAAGCGGAACCGCAGGAACTCCAGAAGGTCAAGCTGCAATCGGTACAGGTAATTTTGCAGGTTTTCAGGCGACTACAAACTCTGAAGCAGATATCAATTCGTACGGAGCTGTATTAGGAATTACTGCTAAGGTGTTTGGTGATTTTGATCTTAATACTAGTTATACATATGCTAAACAGGATTTTGATCAGAGTGAGGACCCTGGATTTAGAACTAGTTTTAATACTCCGGAACACAAAGTGAAAGCGAGTTTTGGACATGATAATTTATTCAAAAATTTTGGTTTTAATACTGCTGCTAAATGGAGTGGAGATTATGTTTGGGAATCTGCTTTTGCTGAAGGGGATGTACCATCATTCACTGTTTTTGATGCACAGATTAACTATAGAATACCGTCATTAAAAACAACGCTTAAACTTGGTGGAACTAATATAGGAGGTAATGAATATTTCACAGCAGTGGGAACAGCTCCAATTGGTTCGCTATATTACTTTGGGCTTACAATTAATAATTTTTAATATAAAAATAGATGAGAAGTTAGTTAATTAACTTGACGTTCTGATATATAATCCCTGTTTAGTTTTCTAAACGGGGATTGCTTTATTTTGTAAGAAGTGAATACTCGTTAAAACTGTATTTTCCAAAAATTAATTATAAAATTTTACCGTTTTTGATACCGAATTGATAGGAACATAATACGGTATAATTTTATTAATAAACAATCAAATTTTTAATATATAATCACTATGACTGATGAAAAAACAGTTTTTTAACTTTTTTTTAAAGAATTAGTAAAAAAACGTATATTGTTGTCATAATATAAAAACTAATTTAGGATATGAGGACAATTACGTTAGTATTAATGCTTTTTCTGGGTATTATTGCTACTGCACAAACAACAATTAGTGGAAGAGTGGTTGATGACAATAATCAACCAATTCCTGGGGCTAATATTGCATTACAAGGGGCTTCGGTAGGAACAGTTACCGATTTTGATGGGTTATTTACATTAACATTGGAGGAAGCACCTCCTTTTACTATTAGAGTTAGTAGTGTTGGTTTTGAGTCTACATCGGTAAATATAACATCGAGCTCAAGTGATCTGACCATTACTTTAAAAGAAGGAACAGAACTTGATGAAGTGATTATTTCTGCATCCAGAACACCAGAAAGAGTGTTTGAATCTCCGGTAACGGTAGAACGTTTTGGAATAAAACAAGTGAAAAACACGCCATCTGCAGATTTTTATAGTGGTTTGGAAAACCTTAAAGGAGTTGATATAAATACCAACAGTTTAACATTTAAGTCCATCAACACTAGAGGTTTTGCGAGCTTTGCAAACACAAGATTTATGCAACTTGTTGACGGAATGGATAATTCCGCTCCGGCGCTTAACTTTCCATTGGGTAACCTTTCAGGTATGATTGAAACAGATGTACAAAGTGTGGAAATTCTTCCAGGAGCTGCTTCTGCCCTTTATGGAGCTAATGCCTTTAATGGTATTCTATTTATGCGCAGTAAAAGCCCTTACGACCATCAAGGCATAAGTGCTTATATAAAAGGAGGTGTAACCTCTCAAGAAGCTGCTGGTGATAATGACTATAGAGATTTTGGAATTCGTATTGCACACAAATTCAGTGACAAATTCGCAGCCAAAGTCAATTTCGGTTATTTAAAAGGTACGGATTGGTTTGCAACAAATCAAGAAGATAGATTTAATCGAGGTTTAACAAGAGCCGATACAGATTATGATGGTATAAATGTTTATGGAGATGAAGTTTCTACCAATATTAGAGAAGCCTCTGGTTTAGGTATTATACCAGATGTAGAGGTGAGTAGAACAGGATATGATGAGGTAAATTTAACCAACTACAATGCAGAGAGTGTTAAAGCAGATTGGGGGCTATATTTCCGCCCCTGGGCGACAGATTTCGAAATTCAGTATGTAGGTAAAGTAGGTTCGGGTAATACCATTTATCAAGGTGCTAACCGATACAATATTAAAAACTTCTTCTTACAGCAACATAAATTAGAAATTAAAAACAACAACTTTTTTATACGAGGGTATGTAACTGAGGATAAGTCTGGTGACTCTTATGACATGGTTTTTACAGGTATTAACATTAACCGTTCTTGGAAAAGTGATCAAGATTGGTTCGGAGATTATATAGCAACTTATGCAGGTATAGAGTTGTCTGGAAACCCACAAGGTTTAACCACACAACAAAAACACGATGCTGCACGAGCTGCTGCTGACACAGGTCGCTTGCTTCCTGGTACTCCAGAGTTTGAAGCGGCATTTGATAGAATAACCAATGACTCTGATCTTTCTACTGGTTCCCGTTTTGCAGACAACTCTAAAATTTATCATGGAGATGCTAATTATAACTTTAACCATCTTTGGGATGCTGTAGAGATTCAAGTCGGTGGTTCTTTTAGAACTTATGAACTCAATTCCTTTGGTACAATTTATACCGATACAGATGGGCCCATATACTATTCAGAGTTTGGTATTTATACACAAGCTCAAAAGCAATTAGAATTAAGTAGTAGTTTAGAATTAAAGTTAACAGGATCCATACGATATGATAAGTCTGAGTTGTTTGATGGATTTTTCTCTCCTAGACTTTCTGCAGGTTTTACCTTAAATGACAATCATAACTTTAGAGCCTCTTTTCAAACAGGTTTTAGAAATCCTACAACTCAGGATCTATACATTGGTTTAGATGTGGGTCGAGCTGTACTAGTAGGAAGTGCTTTTGACAACCCTGCAAGATATTCTAGAAATTACGGAGTAAGTAGTGATGGACAAAGTTTAGGGCAACCATCACAGATAACCCAAACTGGAGCGGCCGCATATTTTAATTCCTATTTAGCAAATTCTGTTCAAGCATTTGCTGAATCTGGTAACCCTGATGATTTAGAAGTAGGAAACTCTTCTTTAGCGCAACCAGAACAGGTTACATCTGTAGAGGTAGGTTATCGAGGAAAAGTAAAAAGCTTTATAATTGATGCTTCTGCTTATTATAATAAATATCAGGACTTTTTGGCTAACGAAACCGTTATTGCACCGTTTTATGGTAATGTTGATGCTAACGGAGATGGTATAGTTGATACAGATCCAGAGGCTTTTAATGCCCTAGCCAACAGTGATTTTCAAGCCTATCAAACCTACACTAATTCAGATTTAGATATTAA
Source organism: Aquimarina ulvae (assembly GCF_053613295.3). Taxonomy (NCBI): domain Bacteria; kingdom Pseudomonadati; phylum Bacteroidota; class Flavobacteriia; order Flavobacteriales; family Flavobacteriaceae; genus Aquimarina; species Aquimarina ulvae. Next base: position 430,094 of record NZ_JBSIBP030000002.1, on the reverse strand, counting down.
TTCATACGGTGCAGCTATTTCGGTATCTACCAAAATATTAAATGGTTTTGATCTAGATGCTAACTATACCTGGGCCAGATTAGATTTTGACGTTACTGAGAATCCGGACTTTAGAACTCAGTTTAACACACCAGAACATAAAGTCAAGGTTTCATTTGGTAAAAATGATTTGTTCAAAAACTTTGGATTTAACACATCTTGGAGATGGAGTGATAACTTCTTCTGGGAAGCTTCTTTTGGAGATGGTGAGGTTCCGGCTTATCATGTAGTTGATGCACAAATTAACTATACTATTCCTAGCTTGAAGTCTACATTTAAGTTAGGTGCTACCAACATACTGCAAGACGAATACTTTACAGCATTTGGAACTGGATTTATTGGTTCTCAGTATTTCTTATCGTGGACGATTAATAACTTGTAAAATCGAAATTAAAAATTATTATGAAACAACTTAAATATATAACATTGTCTCTTCTCGCTATAGGATTTATATCCTGTGAGAACGATACTTTGGAAGACTTAAGATCCAGAGGACAAGAAGAGCCTGTAGAACTGGAAGCTTTTACGCAAGGAAGCGCAGATTTTTCTACGTATGTATCGTTAGGAAACTCATTAACCGCTGGTTTTGCAGATGGTGCGCTTTATAAAATTTCTCAAGAAAATTCTACGCCTGCAATATTAGCACAGCAATTTGCCGCTTTAGCAAACGGAGGTGCCTTTACACAACCTTTGATGAATGACAATATTGGTGGGCTATTAGCAGGGGGAAATCAAATTCCAGGTTTTGGTCCAAGATTGGTTCTAAATCTTGATCCAGATCTACCAAGACCAACACCTGTTCCATTGCAAGCATTAGTTCCTTCTGCAGTACCTACAACGGACATAGTGTCAAACAATCCTGCAGGACCATTTAACAACCTTAGTGTGCCTGGTGCCAAAAGTTTTCATTTATTAGCTCCCGGATACGGAAATTTAAATGGTATTTTTACTAACCCACCAACTGCTAACCCTTATTTTGTAAGAATGACTGGCAGTACCCCTAATGCTAGTGTTTTAGAATTAGCAATTGCACAGCAGCCATCGTTTATTTCTCTATGGATAGGTAACAATGACGTTTTGGGTTATGCGCTCTCTGGCGGTGATGGAACTAATCCCATTACCCCAATAGATGGGGCTCCAGGTGCTGGTTTCGAAGCTAGTTACCAGGCGATTATAGGGTCTTTAACAAGCAATATTTCAGGGCTTCAGGGTATATTAGCAAATATCCCAAATGTTACGGCCATACCTCATTTTACTACGGTACCTTTTGCACCACTAGATCCAACTAATCCAAGTTTTGGACCACTTATTCCAACATTAAATAGTCAATTTGCTGGACTTAATCAAGTGTTTACTGCGCTAGGTGTTCCTGAAAGAGTATTTACTTTTAATACAGATGCCGCGAGCGCTGTAGTTATTAAGGATGAATCTTTGCCAGATTTGTCAGCACAAATATCTGGAGCATTACAGGCTGGAGGTTTAGATCCTGGGACCGCTGCAGTATTTGGCTTTTTATATGGACAGGCTAGACAAGCTAATGAAAATGACTTATTAGTACTACCAAGTTCTTCAATTATAGGGCAAGTGAACACTGATGCTGTCGCTACACTTGTAGGTCTTGGCTTACCACAAGAGACTGCAGGTCAATTAGCAGTAAATGGTGTAACTTTCCCGCTGGAAGATAAATGGGTTCTTTTACCTTCAGAACAAAATGAAATTGCTGGTGCAACAGCTGATTTTAATCAAATAATTTCTGATGTAGCAATGGAAAATGGCTTTGCACTATTAGATGCCAACGCTTTACTAGATCAATTAGCAACTACTGGTATCGATGCGGGTGGATCAATACTGACTTCTAGCTTGGTAACGGGTGGAGCTTTTTCGTTAGATGGGGTTCATCCAACATCTAGAGGTTATGCATTAATAGCCAATGAAATGCTTAAAGCTATTGATGCAACTTATGGTTCAAACTTTAAAGCTTCAGGTAATTTAGTAGATGTTTCAGCATATAATACAAACTACTCGCCTACTTTGCTTGACTAATTAAATTAATAATAAAATAAAAACTCCTTTTCATTGATTTGAAAAGGAGTTTTTTTATACCTGAACCTTAGTAACACCCTGTGATTTTGTTGAAACTACAAGTTGAAAATAAATAGTTACTATAGCTGATAATAACAAATACACAATCATTGCTGTATTTACCCATTCAAACAAAGACTCTATTCCAAACCAGCCCATGTCCAAAATAATAAATTGTCCTAATACCAACTTAATCGCTTCTGCATAGATGGAAACTATGTGCCCATCCAGGCAGAAATATATGCCGCTAAAAAAAGCGTATAGCTGATAAGATCAACAAAGTCTAAATCAGCAATACTAATTAACAAATGATACATCAGCAACACGGTAATTGCAATTGTATCCAACTCCAAACCTTCAATAAATAAGAGTCGTTACCGCTGTACTTAACTCTAGAGTATGGATCTTCAATTATTTCTATTGGGTATTTTGCAGTAACATCATTTGGTCGCCAACCTGTGGGCATAACCCAAATTTTTAGCTTATCCTTCCAGTTTTTAGTATGCCAAGCGTCTTTTGCTATTCCCCATAGGTACATAAAATTGATTAGAAAAGGATTCCAAGTATTCACTGGTTTTTTTACACCATATACTGGAGGTGTATTTTTGAGTTCTTCCCGGAAGGAACCAAAAAGTTTGTCCCAAATAATAAAAATTTCTGAGTAATTTTTTATCCAGATATTGGTCATTTATAGCGTGATGCACTCTATGATGTGATGGGGTTACAATAATATATTCAAGCACTCCCATTTTATCGATTAATCGGGTGTAATACAAGAATTGAGCAAAAAAGTGGATCGGAGCTATGAATGCAACTATTTCTGAAGGAATACCAAGTATAGCTAACAGAATGTATAGAAATAAATAGAAAATATTGCAGAAACATTTTGCCGCAATGCACTAGCCAGATTAAATTCTTCACTACTATGGCGTATTATATGCCTGTTCCAAAATACATTTACTGTATGATTAAATCGATGAGACCAATAACCAGCAAAGTCTAGCCCGATAAAGGTAAGTAAATAAACAAGGATAGATGATCTGATTTCTAACAATGAAACATGATCTACCATCCATTCGTAACTTAGAATGATTACGGTTAGACCCATCAAACTTTTTAATGTATTGGTAATTCCCGAACTAATGCTAGAAATTGTATCCATAGCTTCGTTAACCGAATTTTTTTTCCATCAGCTTATTACATATTCTAAAAGGATAAGCACAATAAATCCTGGAATAGCAAAGCTTAATGCAATAGCATATGTTTCCATAGGCACTCTTTTTAAAAAAACAAATTTGTATGGAAAATACGATTTAATGGTTTTAAAATCAAATAAAAGCTATATAAAATCGATACTTTTAGGAAGGCAAATAAGCTTTAGACTTTCTCACAAAAAAAACAAAATAAAAGACACTATTTTTTTCATTTTAAAAGCCTATATTTGCAGCCTGAAAAAAGGTCGTATTTGGTATAGTCCAAAAAACACCCTTTTAAATAGTTAAATACTAAACATTAAATAGTTATATAATGTCTCAAGTTACGGGTAAAGTATCACAAATTGTAGGTCCGGTTATAGACGTAGCATTCGCTGCCGGTACTGAATTACCAAAAATTTACGATTCGTTAGAAATTAATAAAGTAGACGGTACCAAGTTGGTGTTAGAGATTCAATCTCACATTGGTGAAGATACTGTGCGTACGATCGCGATGGATTCCAGTGATGGATTAAGCAGAGGAATGGAAGCTGTTGCAACAGGTTCTGCGATACAGATGCCGATCGGTGGAGACGTGTATGGACGTCTATTTAATGTAATCGGTGACGCAATTGATGGTCTTGGAGATCTTCCTAAAGCTGGAGATAACGGTCTTCCTATTCACCGTCAGGCACCTAAATTTGAAGACTTATCAACTTCTACAGAAGTTTTATTTACAGGTATTAAAGTAATTGATCTTATCGAACCTTATGCAAAAGGAGGTAAGATTGGATTGTTTGGAGGAGCTGGTGTAGGTAAAACGGTATTGATTCAGGAGTTGATTAACAATATAGCAAAAGGTCACGGTGGTCTTTCTGTATTCGCAGGAGTAGGAGAAAGAACTCGTGAAGGAAATGATTTACTTCGTGAGATGTTAGAGTCAGGAATTATCAAGTATGGTGATGACTTTATGCACTCTATGGAAGAAGGAGGATGGGATCTTTCTAAGGTTGATAAAGAAGTAATGAAAGAATCTAAAGCAACTTTCGTATTTGGACAGATGAACGAACCACCAGGAGCACGTGCTCGTGTTGCGCTTTCTGGACTTACGATTGCAGAATATTTCCGTGATGGAGCTGGAGATGGACAAGGAAAAGATGTACTTTTCTTCGTAGATAATATTTTCCGTTTTACACAGGCGGGTTCTGAGGTATCAGCACTTCTAGGACGGATGCCATCAGCGGTAGGATATCAGCCAACACTGGCAACAGAGATGGGTGTAATGCAGGAACGTATTACTTCTACTAAAAAAGGATCTATTACCTCTGTACAAGCGGTATATGTACCTGCAGATGATTTAACGGATCCAGCACCAGCAACTACGTTTGCTCACTTAGATGCAACAACGGTATTATCTCGTAAGATTGCTGAGCTTGGTATTTATCCAGCAGTGGATCCATTAGATTCTACATCAAGAATTCTTACAGCAGATATTTTAGGAGATGAACACTATAACTGTGCACAACGAGTAAAAGAGTTATTACAGCGTTATAAAGAATTACAAGATATTATTGCAATTCTTGGTATGGAAGAATTATCTGAAGAAGATAAATTAGCGGTAGGGCGTGCACGTCGTGTACAACGTTTCTTATCTCAGCCATTCCACGTAGCAGAACAGTTTACTGGTATCCCAGGATGTTTAGTGGATATTAAAGATACTATTAAGGCATTTACAATGATTATGGATGGTGAGTTAGATCACTTGCCAGAAGCAGCGTTTAACCTTAAAGGTACAATCGAAGAAGCTATTGAAGCTGGTGAGAAAATGTTAGCTGAAGCGTAAATTGTAATGAGATGTTAGTAGTGAGTAGTGAGAATGATTGTTTCTCATTATTTTCTAAATACTAATGTGCTCAATACTCAATATTTATAAACTATGTATTTAGAAATAGTAACTCCAGAAGCAGTTTTATTCAGTGGCGAAGTAACTTCGGTTGCGGTGCCAGGTGTAAACGGAGAGTTTCAGATGTTAGATAATCACGCACCTATTGTTTCTTTGCTTGCTAAAGGAAATGTAAAAGTGTACGGCGACATGAATTTAGAAGAAGAAGTTGCTGATAAATTCACGAAAGAGAGTGGGGTAACTCTGCTTGCTATAAACTCTGGAACTATCGAGATGAAGGATAATAAAGTTATTGTATTAGCAGACTAATCAAATAATTTTAATAACGACACAAACCCAAATTCTAATCAAGGAGTTTGGGTTTTTTTGTTTAAAGTACATACATATAATTGATATAAGATTTAAGCAATTGGAGGCTTTGCTAGCAGGAGGAATCAATTATTACTTATCATATTTAGTGGATGAAGTATTTTAACGGGCTAGTAAATTTTAGTAAAGTGTATACCTAAAATCCTCATTTCCAATCCCAACAAATAAGATGCCATTTTATTTGATCTACTTCATAAATGACCAGCTTTTTGAAGCCTATAGCATAGTGCGCATTTAAGGATCTTAAGTTGTTTGCAGCTACTTCTGTGATCAGGAGATCAAATTTTTCTTGTAATTCGAGTTTCATTTTTTGATATAACTTCCTGAATATTCCTTGACGACGATACTCCTTGTCAATACAAACTTGACCCATAACAATGTAGGTAGTATTTTCACTAAGGTGTTCTTGAATTTTTTTAAACATAGGTATAAGAACTTCCACATCATTTCCAAAATCTTTTGTCATACATAACGTATAGCCAATAACTTCATCATTGTCTTTAGTAATAATATGAGGTTGTTGATCATTCATCTTTTTTAGAATATTTAGATCATGTACTACCGTCACAAAACCTTCTTTTTTCTTCTCGACTTTAGAAATTGAACTAATTAGATTTTTTTGTTGAAGTTGAAGGATTTGTTCTAGTTCTTTATGAGATGTGACAGCGGTATATTTTAGATCTTGAATAGCCATCTTTATAACTTTAGAATTAAGATATAAAGATAGGATTATACACCTATCTTTGCGAAAAAATTATTTATGCCAAATCAGTTTCTTAATTTAGGAGTTGCAGCTCCTTTGCAAAAGAGTTTAGCGGATCTGAATTTTTCTATTCCTACAGATATTCAAGAGAAATCCATTCCAATTTTATTAAATGAGAAAGATGATTTTGTTGGGTTAGCAAAGACTGGAACAGGAAAAACTGCAGCCTTTGGCTTACCTTTGCTACAATTGATTGATTTGGATAGACCAACAATTCAGGCTGTAATCCTTGCTCCAACAAGAGAATTAGGACAACAGATTTATGATAATTTAATATCTTTTTCTACATATTTACCAACGATATCAATAGCTTCAATATGTGGTGGAGTTCCGATTAAACCACAAATAGAACGTGTAAAAAATACTACTCATATTGTGGTAGCAACTCCAGGACGTTTAATTGATTTAATAAAGCGGGATAAAATTGATATAAAAAGTGCTGATTATTTGATTCTTGATGAAGCTGATGAAATGATTAGCTCTTTAAAAGAAGGATTAGATGAAATCGTAGCAGCATTGCCAAAAAAAAGAAGGACAATTTTGTTCACTGCAACAATGCCGGGAACGATAAAGCAGTTGATCCAGAACTATATGTCTAAACATGTGATTCATGTGACTGCGGATATGGAGACGATTGGACACCAGGGTATCGATCATCAGTATGTTGTTGTAGAGCCTATAGAGAAATTAGAAGTTCTCATGCATTTTCTTAGTGCTAGAGAAGGGGAACGAGGTATTATTTTTTGTAAAACGAAAGCAGCAGTTAATAAACTAGCAAAAAATCTGGCAATTAATAAATTCTCTTCTGGGGCACTTCATGGAAGTTTATCACAACCCATCCGAGATAGGATAATGGGTCAATTTAGAGAAGGTCATATACATATCCTTGTTGCTACAGACTTAGCTGCCAGAGGAATTGATGTAAAAGAAATATCGTATGTGGTGAATTATCATTTACCTGATGTATACGACACTTATGTACATCGTAGCGGAAGAACCGCGAGAGCAGGAGCTAAAGGGTTTTCATTAACAGTATTGCAAAAAGAAGAAGTTGAAGATTTAGAAGAGTTTACAGAAGAATTAGGAATCATATTTAACGAATTCAAAAAGGCAGATCCGCAAAGTATAGAAGAGAATAATACGCTCTTGTGGGCTAAGAAAATATTTAAAACCAAGCCTAATCATAATGTATCAGTAGATTTTAAAGAAAAAATTAAAACTGTTTTTCATCATCTTACAAAAGAAGAATTGATCGAGAAAGTACTAGCGAATCATCTGGTAGAAACAACAAATAGTACCTCTCCGAAATTAGAAATCTTTAAAAAGAAAAAGAAGTAACCCCTTTTTCCAGATATCTCATTGAGGCTTATAAGAATATAAACGTCTTTATAAGCAAAAAAGGCTATTTTAAATTTAAAACACGTAGTTTCGCGCCTGATTTAGAAAAATCCTGTTTATGAAGCGTATTAACGAATATAAGAAGTTGTTTTCTGTTGAAAAAGAAATAGATCTTAAAACACTAAAAACTAAATATAGAAATTTAGTAAAAGAGTGGCATCCAGATAAATTTATGGAGGGAGATTCGATGCGTGAAGAGGCAGAAGAAAAAAGTCGAAAAATCATTGATGGCTATCATTTCTTGGTAAGTATAGCGCCAGAAACAAAAGCAGCCAATCAAGAAGCATATAACCGAACTATATCTGAATCAGGTATAGCTGATTTTCAACATAAAGGAATGCTATTAGAAATTTCCTTTTTAGATGGTACTACCTATGAATACTTTGGTGTTCCTAAAAATATCTATGTAAAACTGATTAATTCTGAAAGACAATTTAGATTTGCAAAAAGAAGTATTTTTAACTCTTACTTATATAGAAAATCAAAGAAGGCTTTAGAAAAGGCCTAACGAATAAGAATACAACAAAAACTGTTTTTTGAATATCAATACCAGTTTCATTGTATAATTTATAGGTTTCTTAATTCTTAATTCTTAATAAGGATGAGAGATTCCAGATAGTTTGGTAATATTTTTTAAGGTTAAGAATATCATTTTCCAATCATTTGATTTTAAAAAAGAAAAATCTCGTTGAAACATCTTATGTGTATTCTCCCTTTTTATAACTCCTGTTTCTACAATTTTAGGAATACCATTTTCAAATAATAGTGCTTGTGGAGTTGTTTCTATAGCATTAATATCATATACTTTTCCGTTATACAGTGGTTGTATAGTTGGCACATTCGTATGCCCCACTATGATGTGAGCTGCATTGTAAAATTTAAGAATGTCGTCTAATTCTTTATCTGTTATTTTTTTAACGGTATCATTTTCTCTTATATATCCTCTATATTGGGTTACTCCAGTTTTTCCCAGTATCACTTCTTTAAGATCCTTGTCAACAGATTTGTTAGCCCAATAGTTCCACATTCCTTGATTTAATTGTTTGATAGAATATTTTTTTTCAACAGTACTTGGACTGATGCCTCCATGGGTAACGATTGTATTTCCTATTTTTAGTAATACTGGACGAGTTCTCAACCATTTTCCTAAATAGGTTTTGTCAGAAAAAGCATCCTCAAAAGACATCATTTCTTGTATAGCAAATAAGTTTGTAGGATCTACTCTACTAAAATTTCCTCTTACTATATACTGCTCGTGATTTCCGAGTATATAATGAACCATTCCTCCAGCGCGTTCTGCTTGTTCAGATAGTTTAATAATTTTCCAAAGAACTGTATGTACTTCGGTTCCTCGATCTACCATATCTCCTGCGATAACCAAGTGGTTATTATCAAAATTCCAATTGCCAAGAGAATCAATAATCGTAAGGTTTTTTAATAATGTATCCATATATTGATGATCTCCGTGAATATCACTAATAAAACATGCTTTATCAGGCATTGTGGTTATTTCAGTAATGGGTTTATTGATTTCTGGAAGAATAAAATTTTTCTTTTGATTTTGAAAGGGAATATTGAAACTTTTGATATTAGAAGAATGTGTTTCGTGATGCACTGTTCCTTTATAATACCAATTTACTGAGATTGTTTTATCCGCTTCATAGGTAACAATTGGGCCTTCTATAAAATTGTCATCAAATGTTGGGGTATCTGCTGCTCCTGCCAAGTTTATATTAAAGTCAATGTATTTTGATTTTATAGGTACTTTTAGTGTATTATATATTCCATTCTCGGTTAAAAGTACCTCACTTTGATTTAGTTTATAGAATATGACACTAAGAATTATTAGTAGTATAGATAGAACTGGGTAAAGTAAGAACAGTTTCCATTTTTTTATTTTCTTCATTTTCACTTTTGATTTAAGATTAGACAATGGTATCTCTAAGCAATGATTTTTGATCATTACAGACAGGATGCAATTCAGAAAGTTTTATTTAAATAGTAGTAAGAATTATTCTTTAATATATTCTAAAATATCCGATGGCTGGCACTCTAATGCCTCGCAGATTGCTTCTAAAGTCGAAAAGCGTATGGCTTTAGCTTTTCCTGATTTTAAGATAGATAGGTTTGCTGTCGTTATACCAATTTTTTCAGCCAGATCTTTACTTTTCATCTTCCGTTTGGCTAACATAACATCAAGGTTTACAATTATTGGCATAGTTATATAGTTAATTCGTTTTCTTCTTGTAACGTGAATCCCATCTTAAATATGGTTCCAATAAATCCTGCAAATACTCCTAGTCCTACATGCAACAAGCCCGAAACAATATCATCTAGAGCAATTGTTTTATTCATTGAAATTCCAGCTGCAATATAAACAACAGGGAAAATTAAATTCAGAATAGTAAACCATCTTAAATTTTTAATTGCTATTTCTGTAAAAAGTTTTTCACCACTAAATGTTTTGAAAATTAGTGATAACAGAAAGAAAAAGACCGCATAAAAAATGAAGAAACATAACATTGCAATAAATGTAGTTACATCATATCCACCTTTTATAACAGAAGTGGTAAAGGGAACTTTTATTTGAAAATAATTTTCATCCGTAATGATAAAATTTTTAAATAATAAAGATGTTATTATAAACAACAAGAAGAATGCATATCCAAAGATTATAAGTCTAGTACAGTAAAAAAGTACCGTTGACAACGATTTTTTTCCGAACATTTTTAGTTTCATAATTTATATGGTTAAGTCGTTTTCTTCTTTTAATAATCGATTGACTTTTAGCATTTCTGAAAATAATGTAAAGAGGAAACCACAAGATAAAATAAAAAGACATCCTAAAAAGTTCATACCCAAAATAAGATGTTCTTTAGCAAAAGCAAAGTCTTCCAGTAAACCAATACCCATAAAGCTAGTAGCCATAAATCCTGTAATTAGTAATACCTTTCCAATAATTTTGAAATCTTTTATAATGAAACTCGACTCGTGTTCTTTTCTTTTAGACCATTTTTTTATAGTCTTGTTTAATTTGTAGGCAGAAAATAAAATTCCAATTACTACTAAAATGGAAATAAGCCAAAGAAATTTTACTGCTACATAGAGCCCTATAGAAATATCTACATTTAGAATCTCTCGAAAATCTTTGAAGATAGAAATAGGGCTACTATACAAGTTAAGGAAGGCTGATATAGCGATTAAATAAAATATTCCTGATAATGAGGCCGTAATAGTTTTAATTTTTTTCATGATGATAATTTTATAATGACAAATATATATAAATTATCGTAAAACAATAATTTTTTATTAAAAAAAGATATTTTATTATTGTTTTAAAGATTGTTTCTTAGGTTCTAGAAAGCATAGTATAGTGTTATTTTATTGTATTTTAGCACTATGGAAGGTTTGCCATATAAACTTCGAAAAAAACTTGAGGATAGGGAAGCGCATAATTCATTGCGAAGTCTTCCTAAACAAAATGGTTTAATAGATTTTGCAACAAATGACTATATAGGCTTTTCCTCATCCAAGCAGATTTTTGATAACACCCATAAATTATTGATAGAACGAGAAATATATCAAAATGGGGCAACAGGCTCACGTTTACTATCTGGAAACCATGAGTTGTATAGTGAAACAGAAACTAAGTTGGCGGAGTTCCATATGGCTGAAACAGCATTGATTTTCAACTCTGGTTATGATGCTAATATTGGTTTTTTTTCATCAGTGCCACAAAGAGAAGATATCATTTTATATGACGAACTGATTCATGCCTCAATCCGGGATGGAATCACCTTGAGTAATGCCAAATCCTATAAATTTGCTCATAATGATATAGAAGATCTTCAGCGTCACGTGGAGCGTAATCGAAATGTAAATAATGCAAATAGGGAAATTTATATAGTAACTGAATCGGTATTTTCTATGGATGGAGATACGCCTGATCTAGAGGTGTTAGCTGAGTTTTGTGAAGAAAATAACTGTCACCTTATCGTAGATGAAGCACACGCCACGGGTGTTTTTGGAAATCAAGGCGTTGGTCTCATTCAGGAATTAGGGTTGGAAAATCAAGTGTTTGCACGCATACATACTTTTGGAAAAGCGCTGGGTTGCCATGGATCAGTAATCTTAGGATCGACGGAATTAAAAAACTACTTGATCAATTTTGCCAGAAGCTTTATGTACACGACTGGACTGCCGCCACATTCATTGGCTACAATACAAGCTGCTTATGATGAATTGAAAATAACAACTGAAATTGAAAAACTTCGAGATAACATTCAGTTTTTTAATAAACTACTTGAAGTCAAAAACCTAAAAAATTTATTTATTAAAAGTAACTCCGCGATTCACTGTTGTGTTATTTCTGGAAATGAAAAAGTAAAGAAGACTGCATCACTACTACAGGAGAAAGGATTTGATGTAAAACCAATATTATCACCAACAGTTCCTGAAGGAAAAGAAAGATTACGTTTTTGTTTACACTCTTATAATCCCCACGAACAAATCAAAAAGTTAGTATCTTTAATGGATGACTCATTACGTGGTAAATTTTGTTAAAAGAAACATTGCTTATTCCAAAACTTGGAAGAGTACTTTCTTAATAGGCATTATTGTTGGTTTTATTGTCGCTGCGATTATTATTTTCTTGAAACCTTTCGATAGTGCTCAATTTAATTCAACTTTTAAATATTTACGCTTATCAGGATACAGTTTAACAATATTGATACCGATACTGTTATTTCATCCTATTGAGAACAGCTGGTATATTAAACAACAGTGTAGATGGTATGTCTACAACGAGATTGCTTACATTTCAGTTGTTCTCCTGATAATCATAATGTCTTCTGCTTCTTATGCATTTTATATTGTAAACGAATCAACAGAAATAACTTTTACATATTATAAAACTTTTCTAATTAGTTTTGGTCTACCATTTATTCCGATTGTATTGCCATTATGGATATATCTTCGGTATTATTTTGGAAGTATCGAAATACCGGTAGGTTCTAAAAAATTGGAACACGACATCACCATATTAGGAGATAACAAAGAAGATAGATTGGATTTAAAATATGAAAACTTTGTTTATGCCCAATCACAGCAAAATTATGTTCTGATTTATTTAGTGGATAATAATCAACTGATACAAAAAATCATCCGTTGCACACTTTCTAATTTAAAGATACAAATTCCACACGCTTGGCAGGTTCACCGATCTTTTCTTGTAAATCTTCACTATTTATCTTCTGTGAAAGGAAATACCCGAAAAAGATATATGACCCTCACGATGGATAGTGACACTATTCCTATTTCTCAAAAATACTATGAAGCGCTGAAAAAACATATTTCAATTTCGTCCCAGAAAATACAAAAATAGCCCTCTAAATTCAATTTCAGCACAATATATTCAATACCGTCACTAAATTTTTAAGGAGTCTTTTTTTTCATTTCTATTTGTGAAAACATTTAAAAATTGAAATTATGACACGTATAGTTATTGTAATATTATTCTCAGTATTTAGCTATCAGATAGATACCAAAACAGATCCTTTTTCGAAAAGAAAGAATTTAATTTCTACTATAGTTAAACTGACAAATGAACAGATTTGTAACCCCTCATTTTTGGAAACTGAACAATGGAGTGAATTTCTTACATACATCAAATCCGAAGATGTCCTTGCATTGGATAATAATGCATTTGCAAAGGCCTTTAATAAAGCTTCGAAAGAATTGACCTTTAGTCATTTTTATCTAAAGACTAATAGAAATAGTAATACAAAAACAAAGGTTGATCTAGCCTTTGAAACAGAAGAAATAGATAACAAGACTGTAGTGCTTCGTATCCGTAGGTTTGAGCCGCAAGCAAGTGAAATGACAAAAATCGTACAACGGATTAATGAAAAACAGTATAAGAATCTTATTATTGATTTAAGAGATAATGCAGGGGGTACATTAGATGCAGCCATAGTTTTGGGAAGGTTTCTGACCAATGAAATGATTGACGCAGGAACTTATATTAATAGATCCTGGTTTATCGAAGAAAATAGATACCCCACTACAGAAGAAATCAAAACCTTTCCATTTATTAAAAGCTTAAATCATAAAGGCTTCTTGGAGGCTTCTGGAAACCCTGTATTTAGAATGGTGTTACCACCTCATCAAAATACAATTTATAAAGGCAGTGTTATTGTGCTAACAAATAGTAGAACAGCCAGCACCTGTGAACCTTTTGTACATATATTAAAAGAAAAGAATATAGCAAAAATCATTGGAGAACCAACGGCAGGAGCTATGTTGAGTAGTCAGACTTTTAAACTTGATAATGATTTCTCTTTACTTCTTCCGGTTCAGGATTATGTGACAGCTGAAGGGCTTAGATTAGACCAGCACGGAGTAATGCCAACTATTAGGACGACCTCAGATAAGGCGCTCGAGGAAGCATTAAATCAAATTGAGTAAAAAGAATATAAATCTTTTATGCTAATAAGCACAGGAAATTATTCTGTGCTTGGTTACTTTTGTGTTATGAAAAAGGTTTTTATAACAGGTATCGGAACAGATGTAGGTAAAACGATAGCTTCAGCGATTGTAGTTGAAGCACTGCAAGCGGATTATTTTAAACCGATTCAGGCAGGAGATTTATCATATTCGGATACTGATAAAGTAAAGGAGTTGGTATCAAATACGAAATCCATATTTCACCCAAACAGCTACGCTTTGCAGACTCCTATGAGTCCTCATGCGGCGGCAGAAATTGATGACGTGACAATTGATTTAAAAGTAATTAAATTACCAAAAACAAAGAATACTATTGTAATAGAAGGTGCTGGCGGATTATTGGTTCCTCTAAATGATCAGGAAACTATTTTAGATATTATTGAGAAGGATTACAAGGTAATTGTAGTTTCTAGACATTATTTAGGGAGTATTAATCATACACTTCTAACAATTCAATTATTGAAAGAAAAAGGTTTTGACCCTGTAATTATTTTTAGTGGAGATGAGCATACGACTACAGAAGATATTATCAAAAAGATGACAGGTGTACATATAATTGGCAGGATTGATAATGAGCCCTATTTTGATAAAAATGTAATTGCAGAATATGCAGATTTGTTTAGAGATAGATTATAAGCCTTATGAATCTGAAAGAGAGAGATAAAAAGCACCTTTGGCATCCCCTTACGCAGCATAAAATGCATCCGGATGCATTACCCATAATAAAAGCAGAAAAAGCATTATTATATGATGACAAGGGAAACGAATATATAGATGGTATCGCTTCTTGGTACACAGCGATGTATGGTCATTGTAACCCATATATTATAAAAAAGGTACAGAAACAAATGCGGACGTTGGACCAGATTGTTTTTGCAGGTTTTACGCACGAGCCCGCAATTCACCTTTCTGAAGAATTGATTAAGATATTACCTGATAATCAAGAAAAGATATTCTTCTCAGATAATGGTTCTACTGCAAATGAAGTAGGAATTAAAATGGCATTGCAATATCATTTTAATAAAGGAGAAAAGAGAAATACCATTATTGCTTTTAATGATGGGTTTCATGGGGATACTTTTGGAGCGATGTCAGCATCAGGATTATCTGTTTATAATGGTCCTTTTGAAGACTTTTTTATAGATGTACAACGAATCCCAACTCCTAATAAAGAGAATTTTCAAGAGGTAATAGAAGAATTGTTTAATATTCTTGCTATCTATGATGTAGCTGCATTTATTTATGAGCCATTAGTTCAGGGAGCTAATGCAATGCATATGTTTGAGGCGCAATATCTAAATGAGATTCTTCAGATTTGTACTGCTAATAATGTTATTACAATTGCAGATGAAGTAATGACTGGTTTTGGTAAGACCGGAAAAAACTTTGCTTCTGAGTATGTGAAGACCAAACCGGATATTATCTCTATGTCCAAAGCACTAACCGCTGGTTTCGTACCAATGGCTGTAACTAGTTGCACACAGGATATTTATAATGCATTTCTAGATGATTCCGTGGGCAAAGCATTTTTTCATGCACATACCTATTCTGCTAATCCAATAGCGTGTTCTGTAGCAATAGCAGGCATAGAGCTTTTACGTTCAGAAGAAATTCAGGAAAATATTGAAACTATTATAAAATCTCATCACGATTTTGATAGTCGTATAAAAAATCATTCTAAGGTAAAAACTACTCGTCAACAAGGAGTTATATATGCACTGGATCTAAATATAGAGATGGATCGTTATGGTAAAAAAAGGTATGAAATTTTTGATCATTTTATGCAAAACGGTGTTTGCCTTAGACCATTAGGAAAAACAATCTATATTTTACCTCCATATGTTATTACCAAAGATCAATTGGATAAAATATATGACACTATCGAAGAATTACTGGATATCGTTTGATAAATAAATTATTCATTATTTTCGCCTTTTCCCCAAAGTAAATCAACAGTTTCGTTGTTTTCTTCTAGTATAACATACAATTCGGAATATGTCCAAGTATCATTTTGTTTGGTCCCTACAATATATATTCTGGCCTCTCCATCAGGACCTTTAATCGGTATAGAAATATCTACAGAACCTTCATCATTTTTGAAATTTAAGCTGCCATTCATAATACCATTCGTTTCTATAGGTTCCCCCAACATTTGGACAACGTATTCATCTTGTTGCGCTTTTGTGAGCCCATCCTGATACGGTGCGGAATTTGTAAAGGCTGTGGAGACACCAAATATAACGGAGCCAAGAAATGCAAAAAATACGATGATTAAGGTAAGACAGCCTCCTACTGGTATTACCCAAGGCCAATTTCTGCTAAACCAACTTTTACGAGGTATGTGTTCTTCCATAATTAAAAATATATGATAATTACATTATAGGTACAGGTTTCTTATGTTTTGTTACATTCAAAAGGATTTTTTAAACAAATAAAAAAGCATTTCACAGTTGAACAAAATGAGACAAACCCCTACATTTGCTGAAAAATTAAGTGTTGCAAAACCCAGTATCCATAACCGGAATTTCATCCATTTCTCCATTAGGAATAAGCTCCAAAGAGATATGGAATTTATATAAGAAATCATCGCATAACATTACTTTTGAAAATTTTACGGGTAGTCCAGCTCCTATTGCCAGGCTACATTCGGTAGCTAAGCAAGCAATTGAAAAGCTAAAAGAAGAGAACTCTCAGTATGCTTCTTTAGATGATTCTGTTCTGTTTGCATTATTTGCAGCAAGAAATGCTACAAAAGAAGCGAAGTGGGAAGAAGATTTTAATTTTGGAGTCAACATCGGGTCTTCCAGAGGGGCGACTGGTTTGTTTGAGAAATATCACAAAGAGTTTTTGCAAACCAATCAATCTTCTACCTTAAGTTCTCCAACCACAACTTTGGGTAATATATCCTCTTGGGTCGTACAAGATTTAAGAACCAAAGGTCCGGATATTAGTCATTCTATTACCTGCTCTACCGCTTTGCACGCAGTACTAAATGGTATTGCCTGGCTTCAGTCTGGTTTAAGCAATAAGTTTTTGGTTGGTGGAAGTGAGGCCCCACTGACTCCATTTACGATTGCACAGATGAAGGCCCTGAAAATTTATGCTTCAGATAAAAACGTAGCATATCCGTGTCAGGCAATGAACTGGAGTAAAACCAAAAATTCTATGTTTTTAGGAGAAGGAGCAGGAATTGCTTGTTTAGAGAAAGGAATTAAACAAAATGCATTGGCGCTGATCACAGGTATTGGCTATGCGACAGAGCCGTTGACACATAATATCTCCATATCTACTGATGCAGATTGTTTCCAGAGATCTATGAAAATGGCTTTAGGAACAATAGATCTACATAAAATTGATGCGATTGTACTCCACGCTCCAGGAACGATAAAAGGCGATAAGGCAGAGTACAATGCCATTAAGGCCGTGTTTGGTGAGAACATTCCTGCACTGACTACCAATAAATGGAAAATTGGACATACGTTTGGAGCTAGTGGAATTCTTAGTATGGAACTGGCAATATTAATGATGAAACATCAGAAGTTTATACAAGTTCCATTTATAGCGCACAAAAAACCCCCGATAAAGCTTAAAAAAGTTATAGTAAATGCTGTAGGTTTTGGAGGAAATGCCGTTAGTATTTTATTAGAAATCCCTGAAAAATAAAAAGTCATAAAAAGTAAATTGTTATAAAAACTATCGAAATTGATAAAGCTAATTTGTGTTTTTTGATTTTAAACAATTACTTTTGAGAATTCACATACCATTAATTTATGAGCGTTATTAGACACGATTGGACATCACAGGAAATACTTGATATCTATAATAAACCATTAATGGAACTGCTTTATGAAGCAGCAACAGTTCATAGAGAACATCACGATCCGAATACGGTACAGGTTTCTACATTGTTGTCGATTAAGACAGGAGGGTGTCCTGAAGACTGTGGGTATTGTCCGCAAGCCGCAAGATATCATACGGATATTGAAGGGAACGATTTGATGAGTGTGCAACAAGTTAAAGCACAAGCACTTCGGGCCAAGGCTTCTGGAAGTTCCAGAGTGTGTATGGGGGCTGCTTGGCGTAATGTAAAAGATGGTCAGGAGTTCGATAATGTATTAGAAATGGTGCGGACTATCAATAAATTAGAGATGGAAGTTTGTTGTACGTTAGGAATGATTACAGAAAACCAGGCGCAACGCCTTGCAGAAGCTGGATTATATGCGTACAATCATAATTTAGATACATCAGAAGAATATTATAAAGAAGTGATTTCTACTAGAGGTTACGAGGATCGTCTTCAGACAATCGATAATGTTCGCAAAACGAATGTTACAGTGTGTAGTGGAGGTATTATAGGGATGGGTGAGAAAACTGAAGATCGCGCAGGTATGCTGGTAGCTTTGGCAAAATTAAATCCACAACCCGAATCTGTGCCAATTAATGCTCTTGTAGCCGTAGACGGAACTCCAATGGAAGATGAAAAACCAGTGGCAATTTGGGATATGATAAGAATGGTAGCGACTACCAGAATTGTCATGCCAAAGACACAGGTAAGATTATCTGCAGGAAGAACAGCAATGAGCAGAGAGGGGCAAGCTATGTGCTTTTTTGCCGGAGCAAATTCAATTTTTGCCGGAGATAAATTATTAACCACTCCGAATCCCGATGTGAACGAGGATATGGAGATGTTTAAAATGTTAGGATTAAATCCTCAAAAGCCATTTGTTAAAAAGGCGCAACCAGATACCGTAGAAGCAGAGAATTCCAGATTCGAAGCGAAAGGAGAAAAGCCAAAATGGACTAGACCAGAACACGTCATTGAAAAAAATGAACTTGCTAAGCAAAAAGGGAAAGAAGCTTTACTTAATAAGTAAACTTTGAAAACAATAGTTTTTGAATTATTTCGTCATTAGTGGGATTACATCTAGAAGAAATACAGAGAGTTGAGACAATAACCAAAGAGGAATTTTTGAGAGATTATTTTATTCCTCAAAAACCGGTAGTTATTAAACGGTTAATTGAAGACTGGCCTGCTTTTCATAAATGGGATTTAGATTATATTAAAGAAATCGCAGGAGATAAAGAGGTTCCCTTATTCGATGATCGACCTATAAATTCTAAATTTAAGTTTAATGAACCTCATACCAGCATGAAAATGAATGAGTATGTGGATTTATTAAAACAAGAACCTACTAACTATAGAATTTTCTTATACAATCTATTAAAAGAAGTACCTGCGCTTCAGAAGGATTTCAAATATCCGGAAATTGGTTTAAAGTTCCTGAGAAAAGTGCCGTTCCTGTTTTTTGGAGGTGGTGGCTCTAAAGTCTTTATGCACTATGATATTGATTTAGCGAACATATTTCATTTTCATTTTCACGGAGAAAAACAATGTATATTGTTTCCCCCTTCAGAAACTAAATATTTGTACAAGGTTCCTTATGCATTAATTGCCCACCAGGATATTGATTTTACAAATCCAGATATAGAGAAATGGCCCGCGCTAAAAAAAGCCAAAGGATATGTAGTAAATCTCACCCACGGAGAAACATTATATATGCCAGAAGGTTATTGGCATCATATGACTTACCTTACTCCAGGTTTTTCTATGAGTATACGTGCAATGGCTAAACAATTCAATAATTTGGCTAAAGGCTCTTATAATGTATTTTTTATGCGTTATTTTGATAATTTTATGCGTAAAAGAAAAGGTCAAAAATGGATAGAGTACAAAAATAATTTAGCTATAAAACGTACAAATAGAAAAAATAACTTATAATTTCCTTATGTAAGAAAATCTGAAAATGGAATAAGTAAGCCTTTTATTATTGATTAGCGCTTCTCAAAGATTCATTTTTAAATTTGTAATTCTCTTTCTCTCCATTTTTTTAAAATAATATTAATACCTATTTAGGGTATTGGATATTGGTGCTTTCATTACTAATATTAACCAGTCCAATTACAGTTAGTGTAGCTGAGGTTCTTACACTATGTCTTAAGGATTACCTTATGTAACCATTGTGGGAGAAAATACAAATGAGATTTTTCTGATATTCTCACATATGTTTTGCCCAACGAAGCGGAAAATAATCTTCTTATAAAGTATATGGTAATCCCAGTTGAGTTATGTATGAAGCTGCAGGAATTGGTCCCGGATGAAAAAAATAGGATTCCGTTATTTTCTAATGTTGATTTTATTGAAGAAAAAGATGCCAGAATATATAGAGCAATTGAATTATTAAGTAACAAAATGTGTTATTTTAAGAAAGCTCTTTAGCTTTTTCAAAAACTAATTGATTTTCCCATCCTCTGTAGAGAAGATAATCAATTAGTTTTTTTCTTTTTTTATAGATGTCTTTTTCTGTAATCAAAATAAATTGCTTTTCTGCGAGTTTGTGAAAAGTTGTCAGGTATTCATTTTCAGGGATTTCTTTTAGTGCAACTTTGATACAGTATTCAGATAGTTGCCGAAACTTTAATTCTCTAATAATTCGTTGTTTTCCCCATTTTTTAATTCTGAATTTTCCACGGGCAAAACTTTTAGCAAAACGTTCTTCATTAAGAAAATCGTGCTCCAGAAGGTGTATGATTATCTTTTCTTTTGCCTCAGGAATCAGTTTCATAGTACTTAATTTATCATTGATATCCTTATGGCATCGTTCCTGATAGACACAATAATGCTCCATTTTTTTTGTGGCCTCGGTTACGGTGATTGACTCAGGTGTTTTTTGATACATCTTTGCAAAGATACAAACAAAAAAACCCAGCCTACATCAGTAAACTGGGTTTGATTTTTATTGTATCATTTCTCCATTCTTATCGTGGAAATGATATTCTAAATACGTGTAAGCGTCTCTAGGTATTATTTTTACCCATCTTTTATGGTCAAAAAACCATTTGGAACGGGTGGATGGAAATCCTTTAGTTAAAAAAGCTGCAATAAAAGGATGCGCACTAAGCGTTAGCTTTTTATGATCTTTTTTAATTAATTTTTCTAAATCGACCTTTATTTTATCTAATAAAACTATAGGCGCCTCAATTTCGCCATTTCCTCCGTTGGGGTTGTCCTCGCGGGTTTTAATATTCATTTCGGGTCGTACGCGTTGTCGCGTTATCTGAATCAGGCCAAACTTACTTGGCGGTAAAATTTTGTGCTTCGCCCTGTCGTCTTTCATCTCTTCACGTAAGTGGTTGAAGAGTGTTCTGCGGTTATCAGCATTATTCATATCGATAAAATCGACTACAATAATACCTCCCATATCCCTAAGACGCAGTTGGCGGGCTACTTCGGATGCACTGATTAGGTTGACTTCTAGTGCAGTGTCTTCTTGGTTTTTGGCTTTGTTAGATCGGTTTCCACTATTGACGTCAATGACGTGCATTGCTTCAGTGTGTTCGATAACAAGATAAGCTCCTTTACTCATGGATACCGTTTTGCCAAAACTTGTCTTGATTTGTCTTTCGATACCGTGTTTTTCAAAAACTGGTACGTTTGACGTGTGTAATTTTACGATTGATTCTTTTTTTGGTGCAATTTCTTGCAGATAATCTTTGATTTGGTTGCAGAGATCTTGTTCATCTACAACGATCGAAGTGAAGGTGTCATTAAAGACATCTCTTAATATAGAGGATGCCCTATTCATTTCACCTAAAATTTTTGATGGATGGTTTGCTTTGTATAATTTTTTACACATCGACTCCCAGCGGTCCACCAAGTTTTGCAAATCTCTGTCTAGTTCTGCTACTTTTTTGCCTTCTGCTACCGTACGAACAATAATTCCAAAACCTTTTGGCTTGATACTTTTTACCAGTCTTTTAAGACGTTCTTTTTCTTCTGATGATTCTATTTTCTGAGAAATAGATACTCTGTTAGAAAAAGGTACCAATACAATATATCTACCAGCAATCGAAAGCTCAGAGCTGATTCGAGGGCCTTTTGTAGAAATAGGTTCTTTTACTATTTGTACTAATAGCGATTGATTTGATTTTAACACATCTGTAATAACTCCGTGTTTATCAATATCTTTCTCGAAAGGAAAATCCTTTAGAGAGTAATCTCTTAATTTACCTGTGCTTACACGTTTGATGAATTTAAGTAAAGAAGATACTTGAGGACCTAGGTCATGATAGTGCAAAAATGCATCTTTCTCGTAACCGACATTAACAAATGCGGCATTAAGACCTGGGACAGCTTTGCGGATTTTGGCAATAAAAATATCGCCCACTGCAAAATTACTGTCGTCTTCTTCCTTATGTAATTCAACTAGTTTTCCATCTTTTAATAAGGCAAAATCAGTAGAGGAACCAGATCTAATGATCAATTCTTTGTTCACTCTGATTAGATTTATATCCACCTCGATAAATTCGAGACAGATGGATTAAACAAATTTTTTTCACAGGAATTTTGATAATTCCGTTGAAACAAAGTCTTATAAAGGTAGGGATATAAGATACTCTATTTCGATTTCAAAGAACATTCTTAAATAGAAAAAGTAGTTAGAAAACTACTTTTTCTTGTGGCGATTAGCTCTTCTTCTCTTTTTACGCTTATGCGTAGCTACCTTGTGTCTTTTACGTTTTTTACCACTTGGCATAGTGTGATCTATTTATTGATTATTAATTACTTAACTTCTACGTTGGTTTTTACACCTTCCACAAATACTTTTGCCGGCTTAAATGCTGGGATATTATGTGCAGGTATTTTGATTGTAGTGTTTTTAGAAATGTTACGGCCAGTTTTTTCAGCTCTAGTTTTGATGATAAAACTACCAAAACCTCTTAGGTATACGTTATCTCCGCTCTCTAAAGAACTTTTTACTTCTTCCATAAAGGTTTCAACAGTTGCCTGAACATCTCCTTTTTCAATTCCTAGTTTTTCTGAAATTTTTGCTACAATATCTGCTTTAGTCATTATATTACCTATTTAGGGGTTTTTAAATTTTCAAGGGGGCAAATATAGCAATTTAAAATCCAAAATATCAATACTTAAGATGAAATTATCATGTTTTAAAGGTTTAATATTACAAAACTTATGATTTTATTATGATTTTTTATAAAAAACTCATTACGTGGTACTTACAAAACAAAAGATCGATGCCATGGAGAGAAACAACCAATCCATACCACATCTGGTTAAGCGAAGTTATACTTCAGCAGACTAGAGTTGCACAAGGGTTACCTTATTATTTGTCATTTATTGATCAGTATCCGACTGTTTTTGATCTAGCTAAGGCAAAGGAAGAAGAAGTACTAAAATTATGGCAAGGGTTGGGTTATTATTCCAGAGCTAGAAACCTGCTTGCCACAGCAAAGCACATTGCTAATGATCTCAATGGTATTTTTCCTACTACATATAAGGAACTTTTGAAGCTAAAAGGTGTTGGTGATTATACGGCAAGTGCGATTGCTTCAATATGTTATAACGAAGTGGTTCCTGTAGTGGATGGTAATGTGTATCGTGTGTTAGCAAGATATTTTAACATAGCCACTCCTATTAATAGTACACAGGGAGTTAAAGAGTTTAAGAAAATAGCTAGGGAGATGATCGATCCAGAACAACCTGCTACTTTTAATCAGGCGATCATGGAATTTGGAGCACTACAGTGTAAACCACAAAATCCGTATTGTATCGTATGTCCACTAAACGATAGCTGCGAGTCTTTAAAAAAGGGCACTGTGAGTTCCTTGCCAGTAAAGCTTAAAAAAACGAGAATAAAAAAACGATATTTCAACTATTTGATATTTTGTGTAAACGATCAACAAACTATTATCAAACAAAGAATGGGTAAAGGAATCTGGCAGAATTTGTATGAGTTTCCATTAATAGAAAGCGAAAAAGAAATAGGACTTACCAATATTAAGGAGCATGCTATTTTTAAGCGCTTATTAAAAGGTGTAAACTATGATATCACATTGCAAGACGAAGCGTTTAAAATCCATAAGCTATCTCACCAACATTTATACACCAGATTTTATATTGTCAGAACAGAAGAAGTACCTAAAATTAACCAAGAATCAAGCTTGGTAGCCATTGATAAAATCCACGAATATCCGGTTCCTGTATTATTAGGTAATTTTATAGATAGCTTTTTTTAGGTATGATGCTTTTTTATTACATTTACTAGAAATATGAAAGAATATGTCTGGAACGTTGAATAAAGTAATGCTTATTGGCCATACGGGTGATGAAGTAAAGATGCATTATTTTGAAGGAGGAAACTGTATTGGAAGATTTCCGCTGGCAACTAATGATTCTTATGTCAATAAAACTACTGGAGAAAGAGTAACATCTACAGAATGGCATAATATCGTGGTGCGTAATAAAGCGGCCGAAATCTGCGAAAAATACCTAAAAAAAGGAGATAAAATATATATCGAAGGTCGTCTTAAAACCAGAAAATGGCAAGACGAACAAGGAAAAGACCGATATAGTACCGAGATACAGTGTACTGATTTTACCTTTTTGACTCCAAAAACTGAAGGCCAGCAAGCTGAGACTGCTGCGGATAAACAACCAGTAGCAAACAAGCCAACGGTTGATAACCCTCAGACAGTTTCATCTGCACCTGCAGAAATGGAAAACGATGATCTTCCGTTTTAATATGTTTAACTAAACAGATGTAATTTGGACCCTGATCCTGAACCGTTATTTATTTTATTTGCTTTTAATCCGTTGCAGGCATTTAATTTGTTTGTTCTTATTCTATTATTGGTTTGTTCTGCTCTGATATCCGGCAGTGAAGTCTCTTTGTTCTCACTTACTCCATCAGACCTAAAAGCAGATGGTGAGGATCCGACCATAAATCAAAAGATAATTGCGAAATTACTAAGTCGACCAAAAAAATTATTAGCTACAATATTAGTGGCTAATAACTTTATCAATATTGCTATCGTGCTGATTTTTGATACATTGGGAGAAATCTATTTTAAAGGGCTGGATGATATCGTTGTACCAGGTTTGGAGTGGTTAAATATTAGGTTTGTCACCGAAGTAGGTTTGGTGGCATTTCTTATTTTACTTTTTGGAGAGATCTTACCTAAAATATATGCCAGTCGCAATAAGGCAAAATTCGCCAATTTTATGGCAAGACCTTTGAATGTGCTCGATTGGATTATTTCTCCCATTAGTCTGCCTATGCGAAGTATAACCATTAGTATCCATAATAAGCTGGGGAAACAAAAATCAAATATCAGTGTAGACCAATTATCTCAGGCTTTAGAGTTGACATCAGATCACGATACCACTTCTGAAGAGAAAAAGATATTAGAGGGTATTGTTTCTTTTGGAAATACAGATACAAAACAGGTAATGAAGCCAAGAATTGATATTTTTGCACTCAATCGGGATCTGAAATACACTGAGGTACTTCCTGAAATTATTGAAAATGGATATTCACGTATCCCCGTATTCGAAGAAAGTATAGATAAAGTAATAGGTATACTCTACGTAAAAGATTTGTTACCGTATATAAATCATAAAGAATTTGATTGGGTACACCTGGTTCGAGAGCCATATTTTGTTCCTGAAAATAAGAAGTTGGACGATTTATTGAATGATTTTAAAGACAAAAAAAATCACCTAGCAATCGTAGTGGATGAATATGGCGGTACGAGTGGGTTAATTTCTTTAGAAGATATTATAGAGGAGATCGTTGGTGACATTAGTGATGAATTTGATGATGAAGATTTGGTGTTTTCTAAGCTAGATGATAATAATTATGTTTTTGAAGGAAGAACTTCGTTGAAGGACTTTTACAAGGTTATCAAATTAGAAGACAATACTGTTTTTGAAAGTAAAAAAGGCGATGCAGAAACCATTGCAGGCTTATTGTTAGAAATATCCGGAAGTTTTCCGGTAAAAGGAGATATCATTACACTAGAACAATACTCTTTTACGGTAGAATCTTTGGATGATAAGCGTATTAAAAGAGTAAAATTGACTATTAATGAAGCATATACTGAGTAATCTTTTTTTCGGACTAACTGTTTTATGTATGTTATTTTCGTGTGGAGGAGAGACATTGCCTAAACCTAAAGGGATGCTAAGGTTGGCTTATCCAACACCAAAATATGAAAAGGCAGCACTGGATTGTGCGTATACTTTTGAAAAAAACGATATTGCCAATTTTGAGAAAGCGAAAAACAAAAAGAAATGTTGGTATAACATAAATTACCCAAAGTTAAATGCAACCATATACATTTCTTACTATGATGTCCGTAACAACTTAGATTCTTTATTGCGGGATGCACAAAACCTTACTCAGGAGCATTTTATAAAAGCCGATGCGATTCAGCCAAAGGATTTTATCTATCCAGAGAAAAAGGTATACGGCAGGATATATGAAGTGAGTGGAAATGCAGCCTCTTCCTGCCAGTTTTATGTAACGGATAGTATCCATCATTTTGTGTCAGGTTCTGTATACTTTAAGGTGAAACCAAACTATGATTCTATCCTTCCTGCGGCAAAATATTTACGAAACGATATTATACATTTTATGGAAACGATTCAGTGGAAAGAATAACGCTAAACGTTCGTTAATTTTTCTGTATACTTCTTAGCTGCTATGATAATTTTAGTGATTTTTGCAGCTTATTTAAGAAACCAATGCAGGACACCAAACTAAAATGGATCTATTTGGCTGTGTTATCCCTTGTTTGGGGTAGTTCATTTATTCTGATTAAAAAATCATTAATAGGGCTCACACCAATGCAATTGGGAGCTTTAAGAACATTATTTGCAGCTGCTTTTTTGTTTCTGATCGGTTTCAGAAGTATGCGAACTATCAAGAAAAAAGAATGGAAGTGGATCATTATTTCTGGTTTTTTGGGCACTTTTATTCCAGCGTTTTTGTTTGCTTTTGCAGAAACCGAAATTGATAGCGGAATAGCTTCTGTTCTAAATTCTACTACTCCACTCGTTACCTTGATATTAGGAACACTACTTTTTTCGATTCGATTTAGTAAAAACCAATTACTGGGTGTTATTGTGGGATTAATCGGTTGTTTAGCGTTGATATGGGAAGGTGCCTCGGTCAATCCCACTCAAAATTACTCCTATGCTTATTTGGTTCTCTGCGCTTCGGTTTGTTACGCGACAAATGTAAATATCATAAAGCGATATATGCAACAAATTTCTCCTATGGCAATTGCTAATGGTAATTTTGTAGTTCTTGTAATCCCTGCACTCATTGTTTTATATTATGCCGATTTTTTTGATAAAAAAGTGATTGCAAACCCAGAGATGCACACCAGTCTATTATATATTTCAATTCTAGCCATAGTCGGAACAGGGATTGCCAAAATATTGTTTAATAAATTGGTGCAAATCAGCAGTCCTGTTTTTGCTACTTCTGTTACCTATACAATTCCAATAGTAGCTTTAATGTGGGGTTTACTGGATGGCGAAGAGTTTTCGTTTTATCAGGTTGTTGCTGCCGGAATTATAATTCTGGGAGTTTATATTGCAAACCGAAAAAAATAAAGGTCCGATCAAAAGAACGGACCTTTATGGGATCTATTTGTGAGCAATTTTATTTAAAATCTTCATCACTTACTCCTTCATTTATTTTGATTTCAGAAACATTGAAATCAAACTTCTGAGGACCAGCAGCGATCGATATGGTATGAGGGAACTTGATTCCGTTTACCTCTTTATAGTTGCTATAACTTATAGTAGAAGGTATTTTTTGACCTCCTTGTTCTTGTATAACAATATCCTTTACCTTTAATCCTGTTTCAGTATCGAAGAAGGAAGTTCTTTTTTCACTCATTGCAAGTTTATAAGCTTTACCTCCATCATATGGTTCGATTCCTTCCAGTTTAGCATCTTTGTTTTTAAGTCCGGAGAATGGGTGTGTTTCTCTTTTAGCATCGGCAATTTGTGCCTCGGTATATGTTACCTTTTGGCCTTGAACAACTACGTATCCTTGGGCACCATCAAATACATTTTTATTTACAGAATTACCTCCGAATAAGATGTTTGTAAGGGATTGGTTTTTTGAAGTAACTTTTGTAACCATCTGAAGTGTAGCACCGCCCATAGAAGCTTCTGCAGTGGTAAAAGTAGAAGAAACAGCCTCTAATTTGTCCTTGCCACCAATTGCTTTAAAATAAGTGTCTAAAACTGATTGAGCAGTTACTCCTTCTGGGGTAGCTGCATTGTAATCTGGTTTTTCTGTTTTATTTCCATATTTGTCAAAATATAAAACTGGAATTTCCTTCCCTTCAAAACTGATTTTTTCAACATTTTCCAAAACATCACTTCCTTTTCCAACTAATACAATTCTAGCTTTGTCTAGATTGAAATATTTGTTAGCCACTCTTTTAATATCAGTTTTACTAACGGCATTAATTTTGGCGATAAAAGTTTTGTAGAAATCTTTTGGAAGATTTTGTGTTAAAATATCAATACTTCTGGCTGCAACAGTTCTTTCATTTTCTGAAGCCAAAATAAAGTCGCCTAAAAATTTTGCTTTTGCATTTTTTAGCATTTCATCGTCAACTTCTTCAGTTCTAATTCTTTTGATTTCTTTCAGTGTTTCTACTACAGCACTGTCGGTCACCATATTTCTTACTTTTGCAGTGGCTCTAAACGCCGTTTTGAAGTTTTTATTTCTTGGTAGTGTAGATCTTCCTCCGTAAGTATACCCATGTTCTTCTCTTAGATTCATGTTAATATAACTACCAAAAGACCCTCCAAGAATATAATTAGCTACTAATGCTGCGTGATGATCTTCATCTGCCATTTTTAGGTCAGATATATTCATCACTGCCATTTCTGTTTGTACAGCATTCGGCATGTCAATAAAGTTGATTTGTCTGTATTGAGCGTCTTTCACTTCAGGAATACCGAAAGAAGGAGCTTTTCCTGCTGTCCAGGAAATAAAATTTTTCTCTACCAGGGCTTTTGCCTTTTCGTTGGTGATATCTCCACTAATTACCATATAAGCATTTGCAGGCACAAAGTTGTTTCTGTAATATGTTTCCACATCTGCAAGTGTAATATTATTTACTGTTTCTTCAGTAACATATTCACCAGCGGGATGGTTTTTTCCGTAAGCAAGAACACTTCTTACTCTATTGGCTACAGCTTCTGCACTATTTTCTCCAGATTTGATACTCTCTATAAGTTTTTTCTTTTCCAGATCTAGTTCTTCTTGTGTAAAGTTTGGGTTTAGAGAAGCTTTTGCGAAAAGTTCGATAATACGATCCGAGTATTTTGATAATGACTGGGCAAATCCGCCGGATACTCCTACATTTATAAAAGCTCCCAGAAAATCAACTTCTTCGTTAAACTCATCTTTACTGATATTTTTTGTTCCTTTTCCCATGATTTGAGATACGACTCCTTCTATTCCAGCTTTGTCTCCTTCAGCATTTGGTGGGTTATCTAAAGATAGACTAACAGTGATTCTTGGTAGCTTTTTATTTTCTACAACAAGCACGGTAAGTCCGTTACCCATTTTAAAAGTATATGGTTCTCCGAGATTAATCACAGGAGTGGGTCCGGATTTTGGCATTTTTGATCGATCTATTTGTGCCTGTGCACTGATAGCTACGAGTAAAAATGCTAATAGTAAGGTTATATTTTTTTTCATTGTATTATTCTTTTATATTATTTGCTTGACGCTGGTAAATAGTCAAGATTAAGACGTTGGTTTTTGTTCAGATATTTTTTGGCAACATTTTGAATATCTTCACGAGTAATCGATCTGTAGATTTCAATTTCTTTATTGATCAGACTGGTGTCATCATACAGCATATGGTATCTAGCTAATGAATTGGCAATACCTTCAATACTTGAGTTGGAATTCACAAATTGATTTTCAAATTGATTCTGAAGTTTTTGAAATTCTCTTTCGGTAATCAGCTCATTCTGTAATTTTTCGATTTCCGCATCCATTTCTACCAGCAATTTATCTAAACCTACATTTCCTAGAGGTAATGCCCCCATAATATAGGTTCCATAATCTTCCTGAGCGTCTGTAAATGCTATTACCTGCAAAGCCATTTTCTTGTCCTCAACCATATTTTTTTGCATTCTGGAACTATTTCCTCCTGTAAGGATACTAGAAATAAAGTTTAGAACATATGCGTCTTTTTCTGTTTGTTTAGGAGTTCTGTATACAAGAACTTTTGCCGGAATTTGTATGTTGGGATCTGTCTCTGTGGCTTTAATTTCTGTCGTGATTGGAGCCTCCTTAATAAGCGTTCTGGTAATTTTCTCCCTATTATTTTTAATTGGGCCAAAATAATCAGAAATCATTTTTTTTACGTCTTCAATAGTAATGTCTCCTGCCACCACTAAAGTAGCGTTATTAGGATTGTAAAACTTTTTATTGAAAGCTTTGAACTCGTCTAGTTGTGCAGCATCGAGGTCTGCCATACTTCCAATCACAGATTGGCCATAAGGATGTTTTTTGAAGAGATACTTATTGATGCCCGTTCTGTAAATAATTTTACCATATGGCGCATTGTCGATACGTTGTCTTTTTTCTTCTTTAACAACTTCGTTCTGTGTATCTACGCCAATTTTATTGATGACAGGGTGTAGCATACGCTCTGATTCCATCCATAATGCGAGTTCTACATTATTAGAAGGTAACGTTTCATAATAATAGGTTCGATCCTGAGTGGTGTTTGCATTATTTCTTCCGCCATTCGCGGAAACAATATCAAACCATTTTCCTCTTTCAATGTTTTTCGTCCCTTCAAATAAAAGGTGTTCAAAAAAGTGAGCAAAACCAGTTCTTCCTGGCTCCTCATCTTTTGCTCCTACGTGATACATAACTCCTACAGTTACTACAGGAGCTTTATTTTCTTGATGTAGAATTACATGAAGACCATTTTCCAGATCATATTCTGTAAATTCTACTTCTTGTGCACTGGTAGAAACTGTTATAAAGAGTCCACAGGCGATTGTAAAAAGTTTATTTTTCATTAGTAATAGTTTTGTTTGTCAAATTCATGTACAAAGATCGCATTTTGCTGCAATTTTCAATAAAAGAATTAAAATGTTTTAAGTTATTCAATTACAATAAATTAACAGTTTTTTAAGCCTAAAACCCGCTAATAATCCATAAATTCCTGTTAAATCCAAACAAAAGAACTATGAAAAAATCAACTATCCCCGTAAAATATGGTGTATTAATTGCAATTGGACTAATTGTGTATTTTTTACTGCTATCATTAATTGGGGTACAGACAAATCCTATTTTTAGTTTAGGTAATGGAATCATTGTAGCGTTGGGACTATATAAGGCTATGAAAGATTATAAACTTGAAAAAGCGAGTGCTTTTGAATATCAAAAAGGTTTTATGGCAGGATTGTTTACCGGATTTAATGCCACTCTTATCTTTACCATTTTTTTTGCTATATATGTTACAAACATTAATACTGACTTTTTGCCAGAAATGCTTGCTAATTGGAGTTCTCACTATCACGTAGGTGTTGGCTTAGTAGTGTTTGTAGCTGCAATAATGGGATTTGCAACTACCTTTGTTTTGACGTTATCTTTTATGCAATTATTTAAAGATAGCTGGAACACTAAAAAAAAACATAATTCGCAGCCCATAAAGGCGTAAAATATTTGTCTTTTAATTAATTAGGAGTATATTTGCAACCGCTTATTTTAGAATAAGCAATGTTCTTTATAAATAAAATTAATTAAACGTTACGCTATGTACGCAATTGTAGAGATAGCAGGGCAGCAATTTAAAGTTGCGAAAGACCAAAAAGTTTTTGTTCATCGTTTAGCAGGAGAAGAAGGAGACAAAGTTTCTTTTGATAAAGTTCTTCTTACTGCAAATGGAGATAATATTACTTTAGGCGCCCCGGCTATAGATGGAGCTCAAGTAGGAGCAAAAATCACAAGACACTTAAGAGGTGATAAAGTTATTGTTTTCAAGAAAAAGAGACGTAAAGGATACCGTGTAAAAAATGGTCACCGTCAATCTCTAACTGAAATCATAATCGAAAGTATAGTTGCCTCTGGAGCTAAGAAATCTACCCCGGCTAAAGCTAAGGCAGATAAAGATGCTCCTAAAAAGGAAACTAAAAAAGCTGCGCCAAAAGCAGAGAAGAAAGTAGAGACAAAAGCTAAGGCTGCTCCTGCTAAAAAGGCTGAAGCGCCAAAGAAAGCTGCTTCTAAGAAAACAGCCAAAGCAGATGATCTTAAAAAGATTGAAGGGGTTGGACCAAAAGCTATGGAAGCATTAGTTGCTGCCGGTGTTGATACATTTGCAAAAGTATCAAAAGCTAAACCTGAAAAGTTGAGTGAGATATTAACAGACGCAAGTTCTAGACTAGCACATTTGGTAACGGATACTTGGCCACAACAAGCTGGATTAGCAGCAGATGGTAAGTGGGAAGAACTTAAAGAATTACAGGATAAATTAGACGGCGGGATTGCAAAGTAATCACGTTATTATTAACGATATAAAACCTTAAGAAAATGGCTCATAAAAAAGGAGTTGGTAGTTCTAAGAATGGTAGGGAATCAGAATCGAAGCGTTTAGGTGTTAAGATTTTTGGAGGACAAGCTGCCATCGCTGGTAACATCATTGTAAGACAAAGAGGTACAGCGCACAAACCCGGTGAGAATGTTTACGCTGGTAAAGACCACACACTACATGCCAAAATTGATGGTGTGGTAAAATTTACTAAGAAAAAAGATAATAAATCTTATGTTTCTATAGTTCCTTTTGAAGCATAAGGATCTTTTTCCTTTGTGACATATACAAAAGCTCTTTTCAAGTTTACTTGAAAAGAGCTTTTTTTGTTTCATTATATTTACTAAAATAATTTCATTATGAAAGCAATGATTACGAGAATTATAGGTTGCCTAATTTTCCTATTAATTACAACTACGGTTACTTCACAGGATATTCCTAAGTATGATTTTCTAGAAGTTATTGTAATACAGAAAGCTAATAATAGTGGACGTGTCAAAAGAATTAAAGTTCAGGAACAAAAATCATTAGAAGGGAAACGTATAACAATTAAACAATTAGAGGATCTGGAAGGGACTTCAGATTTATTAAATTATATGAATACTGCCAATTGGGAGTTTGTTGATCGCCAATCTGTGGTATCCGAAGAAAATGATCCGGTATGGATGAGTTATATTTTTAGGAAGAAGAAATAAAGATTAAGGTGTAACATAAAAATAATATCTAAGTAACATTCTATAATAGGTATATCACTAGATTTATGAGATTTTTACTTTTTAGTAAGAGTTTTGTAATAGATTTTTATGAGACAAAAATTGTTATGGTTGCCTATATGTATATTCTTAATTATTTCTTTTTGTAAAGTTGATGCACAGGTTGATAATAGTTTAGAAAAGGATAAGAAGCAGATTGATGATGCATTGCAGATTTTAAGAGTAGAGTTAAGGACTGCACAGAAAGATGGATCACCTATTAGTATTGCTGAGAAGTATTTTTTTTTAGGAGGCTTTTATCAAAACGCAAGGGTATATGATGAGGCTTTAGAACAATATAATAAAGCTTTAGTTTTAATTGAAGAGAAAGACGCTCTTTTTGTTCTTATCAAAAATGAGATAGGTAAGATATATCTCTCTACAAAGAGTTTTCCTAAAGCTAAGCAGTATTTCAATCAGAGCCAATTAACATCTTCTAAGTTCGGATATAAAAAAGGAGTAGCTATTGCTAAAAGATTACTAGGATCTTGTTTTGAAAAAGAAGGCGATTACCTTAGTGCTTTGCAATATCAAAAAGAGAGCCTTAAAATATACTCGGAACTTAAGAATATAGAGGGTGTTGCTGTTGTAAATGAGAACTTAGGTAGTATATATGAAGATTTAGAACAGTATGATGTAGCTTATGAATATTTTAAAAAGTCAAACGAGTACTTTGAAAAAATGGACAAAGCTGGAAAAATCAGTGTTTTTAATAATCTAGGGGATATATGTAGAAAAACTGGAAATTATAGCAAAGCTATCGAATATACCAATAAAGCGCATCAATGGGCGCTGTATTTTCAGGATAAATATCAAATTAAAAGCGCTCACAAGGATCTTTCTAAAACGTATAACCTTATGGGAGATTTTAAAAAGGCTTTTGATCATCTTTCTAAAAGTGAAAAAGTTAATGAAGAGCTTATTTTGTCTGAAAATATTAATCAACTGAATACACTTCAGGTAATTTATGAAACCAAACAAAAAGAAGCTCAAATAGGTGCGTTATTACAGCAAAAAGAAATTAGTCGTGCTAATCAAAACCTGTTATTAGTTAGTTTAGCTGCAATTATGTTAATTGTAGGAGTTTTATATATTTATTATAGAAAGAAAGGGAAAGAGAGCTTGAAAATTCGAGAGTTTGAACAAAGAACTTTAAAAGCAGAATTAGAGAAAAAGGAGTTTGAAGAAAAAAACTTACAAAAAGAAATTCACTTAAAAACATCTACCTTATCCAGATATAGTCTTCATCTGTCTCAAAAAAATAAAATCCTATCTGATTTGTCTTCTACCTTATCCAATATAACTGATAGAAAAGGGATAGATGTAAATACTAATATAAAACGTATAGTAAAAGAGATTGATTTTAATTTAAAACAAGAAAAAGAATGGGATGAGTTCCATAATTTTTTTAAAGAGATTCATCCAGATTTTATTAAGAGATTATCCCAGTTGTCAGAAGACAAACTATCACCTGCAGAGTTACGTTTAGGGATGTTATTACGACTCAATTTATCTTCAAAAGAAATTGCTTCCATTCTTAGAGTTACTCCAGACAGTGTAAGAGTAGCTCGTTATCGATTACGAAAAAAATTACCTATCAATCAGAAAGAAGAGTTGGTAAATTTTATGATCGCTTTGTAGCATAAATAGAAAAATGATCTATTCATTTAGTTTATGTTATTGTAATGTAAATAAATCTTAATTGTTGCCTTGTTGTTTATCACGATCAAAGAAATTGTTTATCCTTTGTTGCTTTATGTTTTTAAAGTAAAACATTGCGTTGCAGTAGTTTTATAGTGATTTTAAAACACTAACAAATGACACCAATCAAATTACTAAAATTAGTATCTGTAACGCTTATTTTCTCTTTGAGCACACAGTTTGTACAAGCCCAAAAGGGTTCTGTTAAAGGAATTATTACTGATGAGAACGGAATCTCTATGCCAGGAGCTTCTATTATAATTAATTCGATAAATAAAGCAATCATTTCTGATTTTGATGGAAAGTTTACACTGGTTAATATCGAGGAAGGTAGTTATACGATCTTAGTGAAATACCTAGGATATGCTGATTTAGAACAAAAAGTAAATGTATCTTCTTCTCGAACTACGTTTGTCTCTTTATCATTAAAAACAGAAGGTGTTCTATTAGATGATGTTACTATTTCAGGTTATGGAAATAGCGGGCAGGCAAGAGCTTTAAATATGCAGAAGAACAATATTAATATCACTAATGTGGTATCAACTGATCAAATAGGAAAATTTCCTGATGCTAATATCGGAGATGCGGTAAAGCGTATTCCTGGAATAACGATGCAAGTAGATCAGGGAGAGGCACGAAATATTATTGTAAGAGGTCTATCGCCTCAGTTAAATTCGGTAACATTAAATGGAAGTAGAATCCCTTCTGCAGAAGGTGATAATAGAAATGTACAGATGGATTTAATACCGTCGGATATGATTCAAACCATAGAGGTTAATAAGGCAGTAACTCCCGATATGGAAGCAGATGCTTTGGGAGGATCCGTAAATCTGGTAACTAGAACAGCTCCACAAGGGTTTAGACTTTCTGCTACTTTGGGTTCAGGAATTAATTTCATTACAGATAAAAGAATATTAAATGGTTCCTTTTTAGTTGGAGATCGATCTAAAAACAAAAAGTTTGGATGGATGTTATCAGCATCAATTAACGATAATGATTTTGGGTCTGATAATATCGAGGCGCAATGGACAGATGCGTTTGAGTTTTATACTGGTGTTGATGATGCCGATGGTGAACCAATATTGGATGAGGTTTCTGTAAATCCATATACAAATGAATTTCAGATAAGAACATATCTTGTTCAGAGAATTAGAAGAAGTTTTGCAGCGAATTTTGATTACGAATTTGATAATAACAATTCGATGTATTTGAAAACAATTTATAACTGGCGTGATGATAGAGAAAATAGATTTCGTTTAGAGCATCAAATGTTAGATGCAGAGGATATCGAAGCAGGCGATTTTGAGGTGGTAAATGGAAATCTTACTCGTTTTCCTGTCGAAGTAGCACGACAAACGAAAGGTGGAATCGATAATAATAGGAGCAAAAATCGAAGGTTAGAAGATCAACGCATGCAGAATTATAGTTTGGGTGGAGATCATTTGTTTGGAAATGTTAAGATAGATTGGATGGCATCGTTTGCCAAAGCATCAGAGGAAAGACTTAATGAAAGATATGCGGAATATCAATCAGAATATAGTATAATTAATGACAATTCTGATCCAGAATTCCCGATATATACACCTGTTAATAGTGGCGACGCCAATGATGTATCCGCTTTTGAATTCGGGGAGATTACCGAAGAAAATCAATATACAGAAGAGCAAGATATTAACTTCTTTGTAAATGCAGAATTACCCTCTGATTTTTTTGGTAATGGTAATGGAACTATAAAGTTTGGAATACGAAGTAGATTGAAAAGTAAATTAAGAGATAATGACTTTTTTGATTTTGATTTAGAAGGAGGTTTTCCTACGTTGGCAGATGTTCCTACGCGTAATTATAGTGATCCTGATTTTCTTGCTGGAAGTCAATACCAAGCTGGATTATATGCAGATGAAAGATGGTTAGGAAGTCTTAGTCTTGTAGATGGAGAATCAGTTCCTGATGAGTTTTTAAGAGCTAATTATGATGTAGAAGAAGATGTGTTGGCAGGATATCTTATGGCTAATCAAAAGCTTTCGGAAAAGTTTAGCGTTTTGGCAGGTGTTAGATTAGAGCATACCAAAATTAATGCTACTGGAAATCAAATTGAAGATGAAGAGAATAGGGTTGGTGAAGTAACAGAAGAACAATCTTATATAAACGTGTTACCAGGAATACATTTGAAATATGATCTTAATTCGCAAACCGTTTTTAGATTTGCTTGGACCAATACATTGGCAAGGCCAAATTATGTGGATTTAGTACCGTCTCTTGATGTGTTGTTTGGGGATGAAGAGATTGTTACAGGTAACCCTGATCTTGACCCAACTACTTCTATGAATTTTGATGTAATGGCCGAACATTATTTTAAATCTGTTGGAATATTATCCGGAGGTCTGTTTTACAAAAAAATAGATAATTTTATTTATACGTTTAGAGGAGAAACCGAGGATGATCGATTTGGTACAGGGACAGAGGGATTTGATATTTTTCAGCCGCTTAACGGAGAAAATGCTTCTATTTTTGGAGCAGAGTTATCTATTCAGCGCCAACTAGATTTTTTACCTGGCTTTGCTAAGAATTTTAGTGTATATCTTAATTACACATTTCTTACTTCTAATGCAGATGGAATCCGAAATGAAGATGGAGAAGAAAGGTCAGATCTCGACCTTCCGAATACGTCACCAAATATGTTCAACGGATCTTTAGGATATAACAATAATAAGTTAAGTTTACGATTATCTGCTAATTTTTCTGATGCATATATAGATGAGATAGGTGGAAATTCTTTTGAAGATAGATATTATGACAAACAGTTTTTTCTGGATTTCAATGTAAGTTATGCAATTACGAAGAATTTAAGTGTTTATGCGGATTTAAATAATATTACCAATCAACCATTACGTTTCTATCAGGGAATATCACAACGAACAATGCAGGCAGAGTATTACGAAAGGCGCCTTACTTTTGGTTTGAAATATGATCTTTTTAAGAAATAATACTGATACTTTATTTTATGAAAATTTATAGACTAATTCTTTTAGTGAGTACTTCACTTATTATTTCGTGCGATAAAAAAGAACCGTTAATCAAACCAGATTTGATTACAGAAAAAGTGTTACATGATACTGATGATCCTGCTATATGGGTTCATCCAACTGATCCTTCGAAAAGTATAATTTTTGGAACCGATAAAGATACTAATGGGGCTATTTATGCTTTTAATTTAGATGGGAAAGTAATTCCAGAAAAAGTGATCAGAGATATAAAATACCCAAATAATATCGATTTGGAATATGGATTTCGGTTACATGACGCTACTACAACAGATATTATTGTTTTTACTGAAAGAGAAAAAAATCAAATCCGCTTGTTTTCGGTTCCAGATATGAAACCACTTGATGGTGGTGGTTTTCCTGTTTTTGAAGATGAAAAAAATCTAGAGTTAAGAAGACCTATGGGAATAGGTTTGTATAAAAACCCGAATAATCATAGTGTTACTGCAATCGTAAGTAGGAAATCAGGACCAGATAATGGTTATCTATACCAATATCAATTGGTAAGTGATAGTTTGGGAGTACACGCTAAGTTAGTTAGGAAATTTGGAAAGTTTAGTCAGCAAAAGGAGATAGAAGCGATAGCGGTAGACGATGAGCTTGGATTTGTATATTATTCTGATGAAGGTGTAGGTATTAGAAAATATTATGCAGATACTGAGATGGGAAATGAAGAATTGGCTTTATTTGGAGGTGAATTTTTTAAAAAAGATATTGAAGGTATTGCGATTGCTTCTAAAGAAAATGGTGAGGGTTTTTTAATTGTGTCTGACCAGCAAAAGGGACAGTTTAATGTGTTTTCTAGAAAAGATAATAGTTATATTAAAGCGATAAATCTAGGAACTACAGCAACAGATGGATGCGATGTAGTAACAATTCCCTTGGGTGCTACTTTTACAAAAGGTCTTTTTGTGGCAATGAATGAACAAAAGGACTTTTATCTCTATAACTTAGGTAGATTGGGGTTGTAAACTTATTCATAGTTTAAGCTAATAAAAAAACTCCTTGTTCTAGACAAGGAGTTTTTTATAACATATTCCTGCTAAAAACTTAAAATTAAGTTTAAGTGCAGGAATTATAATCTGAATTTTAGTATCTATAATGTTCAGGTTTATATGGACCTTCGACAGTTACTCCTATGTACTCAGCTTGCTCATTACGCAATTCTGTTAATTCAACTCCGATCTTTTCTAAGTGAAGTTTTGCCACTTTTTCGTCTAAATGTTTTGGCAACATATATACTTCATTATCGTATTGATTGCTATTTTTCCAAAGTTCGATCTGAGCTAATGTTTGGTTTGTAAAGGAATTACTCATCACAAAACTTGGATGACCTGTTGCACAACCAAGGTTTACTAAACGACCTTCGGCAAGAATGATCACATCATTTCCATTTACATTATATTTGTCAACCTGTGGCTTGATAGTATCCTTCGTGTGTCCATGATTTTTATTTAACCATGCCATGTCGATTTCGTTATCAAAATGCCCAATATTACACACGATAGCTTTATCTTTTAGTGCTTCAAAATGAGGCCCTTGAACGATGTCTTTATTTCCTGTGGTAGTAATTACGATATCAGCATTTCCGATTACGGTTTCTAATTTCTTTACCTCAAAACCATCCATAGCAGCTTGTAATGCACAAATAGGGTCTATTTCGGTTACTGTAACGATACTCCCAGCTCCTTTAAAAGAAGCAGCAGTACCCTTACCAACATCTCCATAACCACAAACGACTACTCGTTTTCCTGCTAACATAATATCAGTTGCTCTTCTGATAGCGTCTACAGCACTTTCTTTACAGCCGTATTTGTTGTCAAATTTAGATTTAGTAACAGAATCGTTGATGTTGATAGCGGGCATTGGTAAAGTTCCCTTTTTTACACGCTCATATAAGCGGTGAACACCCGTTGTAGTTTCTTCTGATAAACCTTTGATTCCTTCAGTCAATTCTGGGTATCTATCCAATACCATATTGGTTAAATCCCCACCATCATCAAGGATCATATTAAGTGGTTTACGGTCTTCTCCGAAGAACAAGGTTTGCTCGATACACCAATCAAACTCTTCTTCATTCATTCCTTTCCAAGCATATACCGGTATTCCCGCTTCAGCAATTGCTGCTGCTGCTTGATCTTGTGTAGAGAAAATATTACAGGAACTCCAAGTAACTTCGGCACCAAGAGCTTGTAGTGTTTCTATCAATACTGCGGTCTGAATAGTCATATGGAGACAACCTGCAATGCGAGCGCCTTTTAGAGGTTGCTCATCTTTATACTCTTCTCTAAGAGACATAAGACCTGGCATTTCAGCTTCAGCTAGTTCAATTTCTTTTCTTCCCCAGGCAGCCAATGAAATGTCTTTAACCTTGTAAGGAACATAAGGTACTGTTTTGGTACTCATAGTATATGTTTTATGTTTATGAAGTGCAATAATTCTAGTATTTCGCACTAAATTATTCTAAATTCGTCTTCGGAAAATCAAGCCACTGATGCCTTGAATTTCAGTTTGCAAAGGTACATAATAACTTTAATAATTCGTATGCCTCTTTACAAAACTATAACAGTAGATGAAAGTACTAATATATTGATTTGGAAGATAGAAGAGTCTTTTGAAGCGCTGTCTGAAAGAATTAAATTAACAGATCATTGCCGTAAAAGAGTAGATGGTATGAAATCTGATTTACATAAAAGAGGGTTTATGAGTGTACGGCATTTATTAGCCATTTTTGGGTATACCGATCACGATTTGTATTATGATGACTTTGGTAAACCGCACTTAAAAGATGGAAAACACATCTCCATTACCCATTCTTATGAGTACGCAGGGATTATCGTAAGTGATAAACTGGTTGGTATTGATATTGAAAAGCAACGTGATAAGATTCTTAGGATTGCCCATAAATTTGTAGCATCAGAACAAGAATATGTGGATCAGCAAGAACAGGATAAGATCCGTATGCTAACCGTAATTTGGGGAGGCAAAGAATCTTTATATAAACTATACGGAACTGCCGGATTAAGTTTTGAACAGCATATTCATATTTCAGCATTTGATTTTACAATACCATTTACTACGGGAAGTATCCATCATGAAGATAATATTAGCCATTACGATATAACTTTTTTAGAGTTTGATGGCTTTACTTGTGTCTATGCTTTGCCTTATGTCTAACTTACTATGATTAAAACCTGAAAATTTATACCCATGCAAATATCAGTAGAGTTAACACTTACACCATTACAAGATAATTTCGAACAACATATTATTCAATTTATAAAAAGGTTACGGGATTCAGAATTTAAAGTCTTGGAAAACCCATTAAGTACTCAGGTTTATGGAGAGTACGATAAGTTGATGCCATTTATTACAGAAGAAATTAAGAAAGCTTTTGGCGATATGGAGCACGTTTTGGTATATATGAAAATGGTAAAAAGCAACAGAAGTAACTATGAGCCAAATTTTTGATTTTTTCTTTGGACAGTATGCTGATTATTCGACATTAGACATCTCATTAGAAATTATAGCAGTTTTATTTGGAATCGCTAGCGTTTTTTTTGCCTGGTTTAATAAAATATGGGTGTATCCTACTGGTTTAATTAGTACGTCGATATACGTATATTTGCTTCTAAAATGGTCTCTGTTAGGCGATATGATGATCAACGCATATTATTTTGTAATGAGTATATACGGTTGGTATATATGGACCAGAAAGGTAGATGATACCCATACAACTCCAATATCCAGAACAAATGTAAAAGAAAAGATAATAGAAATAGCCATTTTTGGAGCTACCCTAGTTTTTGTGTATTTTGTGTACCAAGTTTTTGATAAATGGAATGATTGGACAGCTTATGTAGATACATTGACTACTGCTATATTTTTTGTTGGCATGTGGTTAATGGCAAAAAGAAAAATTGAAAACTGGATTTTTTGGATCATTGGAGATATTATTTCTGTGCCGTTATACTTTTATAAAGGGTTTACCTTTTCTAGTTTTCAATATTTGATTTTTACAATTTTAGCTATTCAAGGGTACTTAGCATGGAAGAAAAGCTTAGACAAAACGTTAGTGACTGTATAAAGGTAGTGTTATTTGGTCCAGAATCTACGGGTAAAACTACTTTATCCAAACAATTAGCACAATATTACAAAGCTTCTTGGGTACCCGAATATATGCGAGAATATCTTCAGAAAAAATGGGATGCTACAAAAGAAGTATGCGCATACGAAGATTTGATTCCAATTGCCGAAGGACAAATGAAATTAGAAAAAGAGATTACCAATAGCGCAGATAGCATGGTGTTTTGTGACACGAATCTTCTTGAGATTAAGGTGTATTCTGAAGCTTATTATGATGGATCTGTTCCTGAAGCGATACGTAAATTTTCATTAGAAAATACGTATGATTTGTATCTTTTAACTTATATTGACACACCATGGATACCAGATGATCTAAGAGACAAACCAGATCAAAGAGAGGAAATGTTTTTACGTTTCAAAGAATCTTTGGAAAAAAATAATTGTAATTATTATATTTTGAAAGGAGATGTTACATTTCGATTTGAAAAAGCAAAAGAAATTATCGACCAACTAATAAACGATTAAAGTGAATATTACTGATAAAGATATTAAACTAATAACGTCCAAAGGTTTAACCGTAGAAAAAGTATTAGCTCAAATTGAGACATTTAAAAATGAAATTCCTTTTGTAGCCCTAAGAAGTGCCGCTACTTTAGATAATGGAGTTTTAAAATTCTCTGAACATTATCAAACCGAGTTGACTAAGTTATATGTATCAAGATCCTCGGATCTTGATACAGTCAAATTTGTGCCAGCTTCAGGGGCAGCAACAAGAATGTTTAAAGAGTTATTCAAATTCTTGGATAATTATGAATATGAAAAAGAAAGTCTAAA
Source organism: Aquimarina ulvae (assembly GCF_053613295.3). Lineage (NCBI taxonomy): Bacteria > Pseudomonadati > Bacteroidota > Flavobacteriia > Flavobacteriales > Flavobacteriaceae > Aquimarina > Aquimarina ulvae. The sequence continues at coordinate 386,979 of NZ_JBSIBP030000002.1, read as the reverse complement.
TTCGTATACCAACCATGAAAAGGCAACCGCGATACGCCTTTTTTTAATTGGTTTGGAAAAATTCCCTTTTTACGATATCGTTCTGCAAAAGATAAAGAGTGCTTATCCCAATTTTGAATCGCTATCAGAAGGAAGACAGCTTTACATATTTATAGAAATGATGCTAAAGGAAAAAGGATTAAATTTTGGTTCGTACCCAAAAGGGTTGCTTCCTTTTCACAAATATTCAAATAGTATATCCACTTCTTTTGAAGAACACCTGTTTGAAGCTGCCGGTTATAATAAAAATGTTAAAGGGGATTCTAAATTGCATTTTACTATTTCCAAAGAGCATCTCGATGCATTTAAAGGTGAATTCGAAAGGATAAAGAAAAAAGTAGAAGAGAAAACAGATACTAATTTTATCATTACATATTCTTTTCAGAAACAAGAAACAGATACAATTGCCGTAGATAAAAATAACGAACCCTTTAGAACAGAAGATGGGTCGATATTGTTTAGACCAGGAGGTCACGGAGCATTGATAGAAAATCTAAATGATTTGGATTCAGATATTGTATATATTAAAAACATTGATAATGTAGTAGTCCGCAAATATCAAGATGAGGTGTCTGGATATAAGAAAGTATTAGCCGGAAAACTAATTGAGATTCAGGATGAAGTTTTTAGAATATTAAATGCGATAGATAAAAAGATTCCTACCGAAGCTGAATTGAAGGATATAAAGAAGTTTTTGGTACAGCAGCTCAATGTACGATTGCCATTGGATTTTGATAAGTTTTCTGAAAAATATAAACTACAATTTCTTAAAGAATCACTCAACAGACCTATTAGAGTTTGTGGTATGGTAATTAATGAAGGAGAACCGGGAGGTGGACCTTTCTGGATTAAAAAAGAGAATGGAAGGTTGGTTTTGCAAATTATAGAAGCGCCACAGATAAATGTAAAGGACCATAGACAACACGAAATTCTAAAAAGTGCCACTCATTTTAATCCGGTGGATCTGGTATGCGGAGTTCGTGATTATAAAGGAAATAAGTTTAACTTACTTGATTTTGTTGATCCCGATGCAGGCTTTATAACAACAAAATCCCTGAATGGTCAGCTATTAAAGGCATTGGAATTACCTGGATTGTGGAATGGTGCAATGGCAAATTGGATCAGTGTTTTTGTAGAGGTGCCATTAACAACGTTTAACCCTGTGAAAACGGTTAACGATTTGTTGAAGTCCGCACATCAGGTAAAACTTTTTTCGTGACGGTTTCGATTATCATAAAAGAGTTAAGATTTAAAGGTATAAGAAGCTCTGGTGCTGGAGGTCAACACGTTAACAAAGTATCTTCTAAGGTAGAACTGAGTTTTAATGTGTTGAATTCTGAAGGGATTACAAATGAGGAAAAATCGCGAATTATAAGCAGGTTAGCTTCTAGAATTAACAAATCAGGAAATTTGATCCTACAGTGTGGAGATACAAGAAGTCAGCACAGAAACAAAGAACTTATAACATGTAGATTTTTTGATATTATAAAGGCAAATCTACATAAAGCAAAACCTAGAAAATCTTCTCGACCCTCTAAAGCCTCCAGAAGAAAAAGATTGGAAAATAAAAAAATGCAAGCTTTAAAAAAAGCCAATCGAAAAAAACCACTGCTTTAGTAGCTTTACCTAAGTAGCGATTTAACCATAAACTTTATTTCTTCCTCCTCAGTTCAATCCACAAAAGCGTGTAAAATTTCTACGCTTTTATGTAGATTCTACAGATTTCTACAGATCCCTAATACAGATCATAAAGCACAACATAAAGAAAATCAATGTGTTATGCTGTATTTTGATTAAACTAAATTTTTGGAACAATTATTCCTTTATATATAAATGTAAAACAAGAGTTTACAATTATAATCAAATGAAAAATTTACAAATGATCATCGCTATAGTAGTTAGTATTATATCAGCACAAGGAGTGATAGCACAAGACGAGTTAGCTGAGAATGATGGATGGGAATTTATGGATTATGAATACGAATTGCAGGAGTATACTGAAATTGAGATCGTAGAGTTACCTATGGCGATTCAGGATGCAGCTGCGAAAGATTTTGAAAATTTACGAATATATCAAGCTTATATTTCTAAGGATAACACATATAAAGTTATTCTAAAAGGTAAAGATAACTATACAAAAGTTGTATTTGCAAGCGCTAATGGCGAATGGATAAAGCCGGACGACAAATCTTAAATCTAGGGGTAGAAAAGGATATCGTTTTGCAACCAAAAGACGATATAAAGTTGTTTAGTGCTAAAAAGAGACCCAATCCCAAGGGTCTCTTTTTTATTTTTTACTTTTCTTTATTGTTATAGAAAAATTAAATGTTTTTAATGTTTAATTTTATATAATACCTTTCGAACTAAATGATATCCATATGTCCAAATTACTGATAGTTGAAGACGATGTAGCTTTTTGTACAATGCTTAAAACTTTTTTGCAAAAAAAAGGATATGAGGTATCAACTTCATTTTCGGGTAATGAAGCTATCTTACAAATTCAAGAACATACATTTGATATTGTACTTACTGATGTAAGATTGCCGGATAGAGATGGTATTACCTTATTAGAAGATATTAGAGCAAAGAATCCAAATACCCAGGTGGTTATAATGACTGGATATGCAGAGATCGATATGGCTGTTAATGCTATTAAGCAAGGAGCATTCGATTACCTTTCTAAACCTTTTAATCCTGATAAGATACTACAGATTATCGAAAAGGCTTTACATACAGAAACCAAAGATCAGGAGTTTGTCAACAAGAAACCAATAGAAAAAGATAATATAACAACTCCTATAAATAGTTCTTTTGTAAAAGGGATCAGTGATGCTTCGAAAAAGCTAAATGAGTATGTTGCACTAGTTGCTCCTACACGTATGTCTGTTTTGGTTATAGGGGATAGTGGCACAGGAAAAGAATATGTAGCGAGCAGTATTCATAAGGCAAGCAAAAGAGCAGATAAACCTTTTGTTCCAGTAGATTGTGGGGCAATTCCCAAAGAAATAGCATCCAGTGAGTTTTTCGGTCATATTAAAGGGTCTTTTACCGGAGCGGTAAATGATAAAGTAGGTCATTTCGAAGCTGCAAATGGTGGCACACTCTTTTTAGATGAAATAGGAAATCTAAGCTATGAGTTGCAAGTACAACTCCTTAGAGCATTGCAAGAGCGTAAAATTAAGCCTGTAGGGAGTAATAAAGAAATTGATGTCGATATTCGTGTTATTGCAGCTACCAATGAAGATTTAAGCAATGCTGTAAAAGAAGGAGAATTTAGAGAAGATTTATATCATAGGTTAAATGAGTTTTCTATCAAAGTACCACCATTGAAGGATAGAATAGAGGATTTGATGTTGTTCGCCAATTATTTTCTAGAAGAATCTAATGCAGAACTTGACAAACATGTAGTTGGTTTTGCGGATGAGGTATTGGATACTTTTAAAAAATATGATTGGCCCGGAAACTTAAGAGAACTGAAGAATATTGTAAGAAGATCTGTATTACTTTCTCAAAATGATATGATTACTTTAGAGGTTTTACCTAACGATGTTGCATATGCTTCGCATCACGCTAAACAAACATATGGATTGTTTAAGAATCAAAATGAGCAGGAATTAATATTGGATGCTTTAGAAAAAGCAAACGGTAATAAAGCGAAAGCAGCACGAATGCTCGACATAGACAGGAAAACACTTTATAATAAACTAAAACAGTACGATATAAGCCTTTAGCTTCTGACTTTTAGTTTATCAATCAAGTCTTCTATTTTACATATTCCATCGGCTGTAAGTAAAAGGATTTCCTCTGTACTGAGATCATAAGCATTCTGGTGTTCCAGAGTGTCTAAAACGGGTATGATTTCTTTGGCCTTTAGTTGTTTAAACATCGGTAACATTTTATGAGCTAATCTCTTAATCTGTGTTACATCTTGTTTATCTATAGCATGTTTTAGTTCTTTGATATGATCTGTTGTACTATTGCAAAAAGTTTCTAAAATAGCATATAGAGAGTCAGAATCTCCCTGCGCAAAAAGCATCAGATCCCCCAACGAATAGTTGGCGTTTTTCTCCTGTTCAGGAATTGAATTTTCGTAGTCAATACTAGCTTCATCAATTTCTAAAGTTCGTACAATTAAATCTATTAAGGCTTGTGGAGCATAAGGTTTACGCAGACTTCCTGAAAAACCAGCTTCTTCATATTCTGATACCGTAGTGTCTGTTCTACCGGATAAAGCAATTACTGGTATATCTTTATAAACTGTATTTTCTCTAATGGCTTTTATAAGTTCAAAACCATCCATTTTTGGCATTTGAATATCTGTGAGAATCAGATCATATTGATTTTTCTTTAGAAGAGCCAAGGCATCCAGACCATTTTCGCATATATCATATGATAAACTAATTAACGACACCACTTCACTGGTTAGGTCCAATTGGCTAAGATCATCATCCACAATAAGAACTTTTTTATTAATAAAATGCTGTATTTCTAAAGGTTCATTTTCCTCCTCATAAATTTGAGTTTTAGCAAGCTTAATAGGAATGTAAAATGTAAAATTACTACCCCGGTCTGGATGACTCTCCAGTATGATGTTACCGTTGAGAAGTTGGATAATTTTTTTAGTAATAGCTAACCCTAATCCAAAACCTCCGTATTTTTTTTCTGTGTTATCATCTCCCTGAGAAAATTCTTCGAAAATGTATTTTTGCTGCTCTTTGGATATTCCAATACCAGTATCCTTTACAGAAATAACAAGCTCTTTTTCTGCAAGGCCATTTTGCTTAATTTTACTATCAATAGATATACATCCTTTGTCTGTAAATTTATAAGCATTATTGAGTAAATTGGTAAGTATTTGTTTAATTCTAAAAGGGTCTCCTAAGTATCTTTTATGAAGTTCTATGTCTGAATTTATTAAGACTTTTAAGTTCTTGTTATCATTTATAGGAATAACACTACTGATGGTGTTTTCTATCAATTTCTTTGGAGAAAAAGGTAATTCTTCTATTACCATTCTACCAGCTTCCAGTTTTGATAAATCCAGAAGATCGTTTACCAAATGAAGAATATAATCAGATGATTTTTTTAGGTGATCCAAGTAGTGTTTTTGCTTATTGTTTAATCCAGTTTTTTCTAATAAATCAGAATAACCAATAACGGTATTTAATGGAGAACGAAGATCGTGTGTTACAGTATTGATTAAGGATTCTCGGGTTTTTAACAGAGATTCTTTGTAAATTTTTTCTGCTTCTAATTCGTTTCGATATTTTTGACTCTTAGATACATCTTTTGTGATTAAGAAGAGAAATAAGATGGCAATTAATAAACTAATAGCTGTTATAATAATGATGAAATTAGCAGTTTTATCAAGAATATTATTCGACCTATCTAGTTTTGCAACATATTCTCTTCTCTCATTGGCTTCTATCGCAGCCATCAAATCACGAAGCTGTTTTGTGATAATTTGATCATTTTTTAAGAGCTTGTTTTCTCTAGCAGTAATTTGACGCTCGTATCTCCTATCCTTTTCTTCTACTTCGATTAATACTTTGTAAAAATGATTGGCGACAGAATCTAACGTCTGACTTGTTAAACGCTCTTCGTTATCTTTTTTTGACCAACTTAGCAGATTTTTTATTAATTTTTTTGTAGCAGGATTATAGTCCTCGATACGCTTATCCAAATCAAGATAATTACCGTATTCTTTACTTGATTTTTTAAGTTGATCAATTACATTTTCCTTTAGACCTTTTTCTTTTCGTTGTTCATATATAGCAATAAGTTTTTCGAAATTTTTGTTTTTGCTATCAATAAGCGTTTTAATACTATCAATTTTACTAGATTGAAACTTATCAAAAGACATTCCTGCAACCTGATCAATAGTGGTAATGATCGAATCAATTTTTATTTTGTAAGCCTCAAATTTTTCAGTGTCCGAAGTCTGAATTATGTTTCTGGTTAAACTTTCTGCCTCGTATAGTCCAGTTATTGCTTCTCCGACAAGGACTAACTTTTCATTATTATCATTTTTAATTTTTGTAATTTCAGAGTAGTTACTAAACTGTCTGTAAATCACCCAGAAAGCAATAATTGCCAAGACAATTGCTAATGTATACCCTGCAATTATTTTTAACGTAATAGAACGTTTTGTGTTTTTCATACTATCCTAACTTCAAAAAAACCGAAGCATTGTTTTTTATGTTTAATAAAGTTACGATAAATCAATTAAACGTAGTATTTTTGCGGCAAAATCTCAAAGGGGTGCCGAAATCCTGAAAAGTCATTTTCTGGAAGAAGCTGAGATCATACCCGATGAACCTGGGCAGGTAATGCTGCCAAGGGACAACCAAAAGCTAATGGATTCTTAATCGTGTCTTTTAGTTTTATAGGGAACATCAATAGTATTGTTTAGTCAGTACTTTTTTAATCAATTTAGTTTTAACCTTAGAATAATTACCCCTTTTATTCGTAATAATTTTTTACGAATGAAAAATGTATTATTTTATCTTACCATTTTATGCTTGAGTACTCAGGTAATGGCACAAGAGAAACAAAAGGATTCCATACCAGATGAGATCGAAAAATTAGATGAAGTCTTAGTAAAATCCGTTCGGGTTGATGCAGATTCACCTATTACACATTCTAATGTATCAAAAGAAGAACTAGCTACTCGTAACTTGGGTCAGGATATTCCTGTTTTGTTAAACTATTTACCCGGTGTGGTGACTACTACCGATGCAGGTGCAGGAGTAGGATACACATATATTCGTGTAAGAGGTAGTGATGCATCCAGAGTCAATGTAACCTTAAACGGAATTCCATTTAATGATGCAGAAAGTCAGGGAACGTTCTGGGTAAACCTACCAGATTTTGCTTCCTCGATAGAAAACTTACAATTACAACGAGGAGTAGGAACCTCTACAAATGGTTCTGGAGCGTTTGGAGCAAGTCTTAATTTACTAACGGATGCCATTTCCGAAAAGGCAAACGGAGAAATCGCTAATTCATTTGGATCTTTTGGCACAAGAAGGCACAACGTAAAGTTTAGTACAGGATTGCTAAATGATTATATCGAAATTGCGGGACGTTTATCTGCAGTCGCTTCAGACGGATACATCGACAGAGCATCTTCTGATCTAAAATCTTATTTCTTGCAGGGTTCGTATGTTGATGATAATACCTTGATCAAGGCAGTGACCTTTGGAGGGCACGAAATCACCTATCAATCCTGGTTTGGTATTGATGAAGCAACCTTAGAAACGGATCGAACTTTTAACCCTGCTGGTCAGTATACAGATGATGACGGAAATATTCGTTTTTATGATAACGAAGTAGATAACTACAAACAAGATCATTATCAATTACATTGGAACCAGAAATATAATAATTATTGGTCTACTAATGTGGGACTTAATTATACGTATGGTAGAGGGTTTTTTGAGCAGTATAAAGAAGATGAAGATTTTGCAGATTATGACTTTACTCCAATTACTATTGGAGGAGAAACTATTAATACTACAGATTTAGTTCGCCGTCGTTGGTTAGACAATGATTTTTATGTAATTAATGCCACTGCTAATTATAAGAATAATAATTTGGATGTTGATTTTGGCGCATTTTATAGTTTCTATGATGGAGATCATTTTGGAGAAGTAATTTGGGCGCAAAATGCAGGAGGATCAGAAATTAGGGATAACTATTATTTCGGTAATGGAAAGAAAAACGAATTTACCATTTTTGGAAAGACTACCTATAGAGTTAACAATAAATGGAGCGCATTTGTAGATTTACAAGGGCGTTTTGTAGGGTATAAAACAACTGGTTTAACATCCGATCGAGTTCCATTAGAAGTAGATGAAGACTATGATTTCTTCAATCCAAAATTGGGAACTACTTACCAAATCAATGCTTCTAATCAATTATATGCATCTTATGCAAGAGCGAATCGAGAGCCAAGAAGAAGCGATTTTGAAAATGGAATTAATACCGCAGAAAAACTTAATGATATCGAATTAGGGTGGAGATTTAATAAAAAAAGAACCGTTGTAAATGCTAATGTATACTACATGTGGTATAAGGACCAGTTAGTACTTACTGGAGCATTGGATGATGTAGGGGCACCTATAAGAGCTACAAGTGGAGAAAGCTTTCGTCTTGGAATTGAAATTGATGCAGATATTACGATAACAGATAAATTTATTGTTAGGCCCAATGTGGCAATTAGTGCTAATAAAAACAAAGACTTTTTTGCTACTGTAGATGGGGCTTTAACTAATCTTGGGTCAACTAATATTTCATATTCTCCAAATATTGTTGCGGGAAATATATTTGTATATCAGCCTCAAAAAAACCTTCAATTGTCTTTTCTTTCAAAATTTGTGGGAGAACAACATCTTAGTAATTTAGATAATGATAACCTTAAGCTAGATAGTTTTTTTGTAAATGACTTAAATATAGTTTATGAAATAAAAGGTATTTCGGTTTTTAAGTCTATTGTATTTACGGGGTTAATAAACAACATATTCGATATTGATTATGAATCTAATGGATATTCTTTTTCCCTCGGTGATGTGGCTGATAATCAAAGCCCAACAGGGCTAAGAACAGAATATTTTACCGGATTTTACCCTCAAGCAGGAATTAATTTTTTGATAGGAGCAACCTTGAAATTTTAAAAATTATCAGTAGATTTTATTTTAAGAGAACTTAATAATTATATGATATGATGAGTGTTACAGAAAAATAGTTTTTCTAGTCCTAAAAATTGATGTTTTTTGAAAATGTTCTAGTTGTAATTTTATATTTTAGATACTCTTTAAAATCATAAATTATTAACCAACATTCACAGAAAATTATGAAGAACATCAACACTTATCTCGTTTTGTTTGTCATCCTTTTAGCCTCTTGTCAAAAGGATGATGAAAACTTTGATTTACTTTTAAATGATCAGTTAAATCAAGAAGATACTAATTTTTTAAATCAGTCAGAAGCGGTTTCAATCGCTAATGAAATTTTTTCGAGTAAAACCAAATCATACAGTAGAAGAATTTTCAGTACGAATGGAAAAAAAAGGGGGATTTTCAACGTTGTACCAATAGGGCTTGATGAATCGAAAACTTCTTATTACATAATTAATTATAGTAATGGAGGTTTTATAATAATTTCTGCAGATAAAAGAGCTTTCCCTGTATTGGCTTTTTCTGAAGAAAATAATTTTGATACTGAGGTAGAAGCATATCCGAGTTTGCTGGTTGATTGGCTCGAATCACAAAACGAGTATATTGAAGATGTAAGAAATAATAATCAAGCGGATTCTTTAATATTTGCTTCCAAGGATTCTTGGAATATTGATGATATAGAAATATATATATCATCAAAATTAGATAACAGCGAAAGCTTTTCATTATCAAAATCACAAAATCCTGCTACCGGAACTTTGTCTTTTCAATATGGTCCTTTGTTATTAACTAATTGGGGTCAGGGAGTTGGTTATAATAATTCAGCTCCGTTTTTGGGGTGTAGTAATTATTCAAATGGAAGAGCACCTACTGGATGTGTGGCTACCGCAATGTCTCAAATAATGAAGCATTATCAATATCCCTCCACTTATAATTGGGGAGAAATGGCTAATAACACTGGGTCTGATGAAACATCAAGATTGATGAAAGATGCCGGAAATTCTGTCGGCATGGATTGGGGATGTAATGGCTCTGGAGCAGAAACAGAGGATGCAGCAAGTGCTTTGAAAAATACATTTGGTTATCTTTCGGCTAATTATAAGGATTTTAGTATATCCACTGCTTTAAGTGAACTTGGGGATGATTATCCGGTGATTTTGCGAGGTGGGGAAAGAGATACGGTTTGGCTTATTTTTAATGTTTATGAAAATGGCCATGCTTGGGTATGCGATGGAATAAGAGAATACAATGTGACTGTACAAATCCCTGGTCCTCGTGGACCTATAACAGTCTCTAGTAAAGCTTGGACCTATCATATGAATTGGGGATGGAGTGGAACGTTTAATGGATGGTACTCTGGTGATTGGAGAGTAAATAATGATTCTTTTAGTTATGAAGCAGGTATGATATATAATATTCGGAAATAATTTTAATTGAGAATAGGTTAAAAAAAACTTTTTTAACCTATTCTATTATATAAGTTCACTACTTTTATAAAATAAACTTTAGGGGTGTCTTCTAGTATTGAAGTCTGAGAAATACCCTTTGAACCTGATGCAGTTAGTACTGGCGAAGGGAAAAGTTAATCTCATTTCTTATAAATATATAAGAATTTGATTTTTCTTCTTAAAATAGGTTTTACCTAAAGTTTATGGATGTAACTCTAAAGAAAAGATGACCATAAACGTTAATAATCAAAAACAAATTATTTCAGAAAATAGTTCGATAGATTTTCTATTAGAAGAGTTATCACTTTCTAAAAACGGAATTGCTATTGCAATTAATAATCAAATCATAACCAAAGATACATGGAGTGATACCATCGTTAAGGTAAATGATGATGTTACAATCATTCGTGCTACACAAGGAGGATAAATAAAATACTAACTAGGCTTATTAAAAAGTTAAAACTACTTACTTATGAAGAAAAAAGATACTGCACCACAGGAGGGGAAAATAACAACAACTCCTTTTCCAAGTTCTAAGAAGATCTACGTAAATGGAAATATCCATCCAAAGATTAAAGTGGCTATGCGAGAAATAGAGTTAAGCGATGCCGTAGATTCGATGACTCGTAAGAAAATACCCAATGAATCAGTAGTAGTATATGATACCAGTGGGCCATATACTGATCCGAACAAAGAAATTAATGTACATGAAGGGATTGAGCGTATTAGAGAACAATGGATTGTGGATCGTGGTGATGTAGAGGAATTGGATAATTTTTCTTCAGAATATTGTAATAAACGTTTAAATGATACTAGTTTAGATCACCTTAGGTTCAATCATGTGAGAAAACCTAAGAGAGCAAAAGTGGGGAAAAATGTTTCCCAGATGCATTACGCTAAGCAAGGAATTATAACTCCCGAAATGGAATATGTCGCTATCCGAGAGAATCAGAAAATTGAAGAAGCAACAAGAATAGCTGCCCAACACCCGGGTCAAGATTTTGGAGCAAGTATTCCTAAAAAAATCACTGCAGAGTTTGTAAGAGAAGAAGTAGCGATAGGAAGAGCAGTAATCCCTTCTAATATAAATCATCCAGAAGCAGAACCAATGATCTTAGGCCGCAACTTTTTGGTAAAGATAAATGCCAATATTGGTAATTCTGCTACGACATCTAGCATAGAAGAAGAAGTAGAAAAAGCAGTTTGGGCTTGCCGCTGGGGAGCTGACAATATTATGGATCTTTCTACAGGTCAGAACATTCACGAAACACGAGAATGGATCGTACGTAATTCTCCAGTACCAATAGGTACGGTTCCTATTTATCAAGCTTTAGAGAAGGTAAATGGAAAGGCAGAAGATCTTACTTGGGAAATTTTTAGAGATACTTTGATAGAGCAAGCAGAACAAGGAGTAGATTATTTTACGATACACGCCGGTGTACGTTTAGCATATGTTCCTATGACGGCAAAAAGAGTTACAGGAATTGTTTCTAGAGGAGGCTCAATTATGGCAAAATGGTGTTTGGCGCATCATAAAGAAAGTTTCTTGTATACACATTTTGAAGAAATATGTGAGATTATGAAATCCTACGATGTAGCTTTCTCTTTAGGAGATGGTTTACGTCCAGGGAGTATAGCTGATGCTAATGACGAAGCACAATTTGCAGAATTAGAAACGCTAGGTGAATTAACAAAAATTGCTTGGAAACACGATGTACAAACTTTTATAGAAGGACCAGGGCACGTTCCTATGCATATGATTAAACAAAATATGGATAAGCAATTAGAGGCTTGTGGAGAAGCACCTTTTTATACATTAGGTCCTTTAACAACCGACATTGCACCAGGATATGATCATATAACATCAGGAATTGGTGCAGCAATGATTGGTTGGTATGGGACAGCAATGTTATGCTATGTGACACCAAAAGAACATTTAGGGTTGCCTAATAAAGAAGATGTACGTGTTGGTGTGATAACTTATAAATTGGCAGCTCACGCTGCTGATTTAGCAAAAGGACATCCAGGAGCCCAGCATAGAGATGATGCATTGAGCAAAGCTCGATTTGAATTCCGATGGGAGGATCAATTCAATTTGGCTTTAGATCCAGAAAGAGCAAGAGAATATCACGATGAGACATTACCGGCAGAAGGAGCAAAAATTGCACATTTTTGTAGTATGTGTGGTCCAAAATTCTGTTCTATGAAAATCTCACAGGAAGTACGTGATTACGCCGCTCAAAAAGAAATTGATAATCAGAAAGCGCTAGAAGAAGGAATGCAGGAGAAAGCGGAGGAGTTTAAAGAAAAAGGAAGCGAAGTATACCTATAAATATAAGTTATCGGATATTGGGTTTCAGTAATTCTGATACGCAATGCCGGATACCTAATTACCAGATACCAAAAAGATGATTATAGTATTAACATCAGAAAAACCAATTACCAACGAAGCCAATCAAATTAATCAATTATTTAAAACTGGTTTAGAAATATTACATCTTCGTAAACCGACTTTTACGATTGATGGATATCGATCTTTGTTAGATTTAATAGAAGTTAAATATCATAATAGAATAATGACGCATCAGTTTCCCGAGCTTACTCAAGAATATAAATTACGAGGTATTCATTTGCAAGAGCAAGCACGTATTGATCTAGAAGATGCATTAGAAGTAACCGTTCAGATATACCAAAACAAGGGGTTTTTTGTGACAAGTTCTTTTCATTCTAAAGAGGATATTGAAGCATGTAAAGCAGATTTCGAATATGTTTTGTTAAGTCCAGTTTTTGGATCAATTTCTAAAGCAGGTTATGAAGGGAAAGGTTTTGATGTAAATGATTTGAATCATACCATTATAGGAATGGGAGGAATTAATGAAACTACTTTACAAAAAACCTATGATTTAGGGTTTAAAGGAGTTGGTGTTTTGGGTGGTATTTGGAATACTGAAGATCCTATAAATAGTTTTTCTAAAATACAGAAAGCAACTAATATAGTGTTAAAAAACACGATTTAGATTCTATATGCGAAACCGTCCTAATGTACTTACAATTGCAGGTTTTGACCCTTCTTCGGGAGCAGGATTAACGGCTGATATTAAAACTTTTGAAGCTTTAAAGTGTTATGGAGTAGCGGTTTGTACGGCAAATACAATTCAGAATGACACAGATTTTGAAGAATGTTATTGGATTGAAGAACAGGTTATAAAGAATCAGATAAAGGTGTTATTTAATAAGTTTGAGATTGATTATGTGAAAATTGGGATTATCCAAAATTGGAAAGCACTTCTTGATATAATTGATTTTCTTTTAGAAAAGAATACTAATGTAAAAATTATTCTAGATCCAGTTTTAAAATCCAGTTCAGCCTATGATTTTCATGAACTTTCAATTGTAGCGCCTGAATTCGAAGAGATATTAGATAAAATATATCTTTTGACTCCAAATTATAGTGAAATTAAGGCTTTTTATCCTGATAAGACTATTGAAGAAACGATACAACATATTTCTAATAAAACAAATGTATTGCTAAAAGGAGGTCATCGAAATGAAATGCTTGGAAAAGACGAATTGTTTACCAAACAAGGAAGTTGCTTTGTGTTAAATCCTAAAAACAAAAATGTTACTGAAAAACATGGAAGTGGTTGTGTATTATCATCTGCAATAACAGCATATTTGTCTCAAGGTTTTCCGTTATTAAAATCCTGTTATCGAGGAAAGCGATACATAGAAAAAGTACTAAGTTCTAACACCTCTATGTTGGGGTATCATAAATTTTAGGAGTTAAAAATATGAAAGAAGAAAATTTACAATATATCTCTCAAGGTGAATCTCCACAAGAGCATTTACAACATATTGGTGCAGCATGTGAAGCTGGTGTTCGATGGGTTCAATTACGTTTAAAAGATGTTGATGTTGCTACCGGACTAAATACGGCTTTAAAATGTAGGGAAATCTGTGATCAATACGGCGCTGTTATGATTGTTAATGATAGTGTAAGTATTGCAAAAGCCTCTCAAGCTGATGGTGTACATTTGGGATTAAAAGATATGAATCCCAAAGAAGCAAGAGTTATTTTAGGAGATAATTATATTATCGGAGGTACAGCTAATACATTACAAGATTGTATAAAACATAAAGATGATGGAGTTGATTATATAGGATTAGGCCCTTTTAGATACACCAATACCAAAATAAAGTTAAGTCCAGTATTGGGGTTAGATGGGTATCAAAAAATTATTTCAGAATTAGATGATCACAATACTCCAATAATTGCAATTGGAGGTATTGAAGAGCGTGACATAGGTCAAATTTTAGATACTGGAGTACATGGGATTGCTGTCTCAGGAATGCTTACAAAGCAAGATGATTTAGAAGAAAGAATAGAATATATAAAAAAGCTAATAGCTATAACCGAAAGGTAAAAATACAATGGATACATTAAAAATTGCAGACAAAGAGTTTTCGTCTAGGTTGTTTACCGGAACAGGGAAATTTAGTTCATCGGATCAGATGAGAGAAGCATTAGTAATTTCTGAGAGTGAGTTGATAACGGTGGCACTTAAGAGAGTTGATGTTACAAATGAAGATGATGATATACTTACTCATTTAGATCATCCAAGAATTAATTTATTACCAAATACTTCTGGAGTTCGAGATGCTAAGGAAGCTGTTTTTGCTGCTCAATTGGCTAGAGAAGCGCTAGAGACTAATTGGATTAAACTAGAGATTCATCCAGATCCAAAGTATTTATTGCCAGACGCTATCGAAACATTAAAAGCAGCAGAGGAGCTCGTAAGACTTGGTTTTGTTGTGATGCCTTATATACATGCAGATCCTGTTTTATGTAAACGCTTAGAAGAAGTAGGTACACAATGTGTAATGCCTTTAGGAGCGCCAATAGGAAGTAATAAAGGATTAAAGACATTGGATTTTTTAGAAATAATTATGGATCAAAGTAATGTTCCGGTTATAGTAGATGCAGGTATTGGTAGTCCGTCTCACGCTGCTCATGCAATGGAAATTGGTGCTGATGCAGTTCTCGTAAATACGGCTATTGCTGTTTCAAAAGATCCAGTAGCGATGGCTAAAGCTTTTAAAATGTCGATTGAAGCAGGTAGGTTGGCATATAAAGCTACATTAGCTCCTATAAGAAAGCACGCAGAAGCAAGTAGCCCTTTAACAAGTTTTTTGAATGACTAGTTTCAAACACATATTTGACCAATATGATTGGGATACTACATTGTCTGATATCTTAGATAAAACTCATCTTGATGTACAAAGGGCATTGAATACTTCTAAAAGAGATATAGAGGACTTTAAAGCTTTAATTTCTCCAGCGGCTAAACCATATTTGGAGCAAATGGCACAATTGAGTTATCAGGTTACAAAGAAACGATTTGGAAATACGATACAGATGTATACGCCAATGTATCTTAGTAATGAATGTCAGAATATTTGCACATATTGTGGATTTAGTATGACTAATAAAATTCCTCGAAGAACTTTAACCAATGAGGAAATACTTAAAGAGGTAGCTTTTTTGAAATCCAAAGGATATGACCACATTCTTTTGGTTACTGGAGAAGCCAATAAAACTGTTGGAGTAAATTATATTAATACTGCAATAAAATTAATACATTCTCAGTTTGCTAATATTACTATCGAAGTACAACCATTAGATCAAGAAGATTATGAATTTTTGATTGATAGTGGTTTATATGCGGTTTTAGTATATCAGGAAACATATCATAAGGAAGAGTATAAAAAACACCATCCAAAAGGTAGAAAATCAAATTTTAATTATCGGTTAGAAACTCCAGATAGATTGGGACGCACAGGAATTCATAAAATAGGTTTGGGTGCGTTGTTTGGTTTAGAAGATTGGAGAGCAGATAGTTTTTTTACAGCTTTACATCTGCAGTATTTACAGAAGACCTATTGGAAGACTAAGTATTCTATATCATTTCCTAGGTTAAGACCTCATAGTGGTGGGTTAGAACCAAAAGTTGAAATGAAGGATTCTGATTTAGTACAATTAATCTGCGCATTCCGTTTATTGGATGAGGATGTAGAATTATCTATGTCCACTAGAGAAAGTGAAATTTTTAGAGAAAATATCGTGAATTTAGGAATCACTTCTATTAGTGCAGAGTCTAAGACAAATCCTGGAGGCTATGCTGTAGAACCAGAGTCATTAGAGCAGTTTGAAATTTCTGACCAACGTTCTACAGAAGAAGTCGTAAGCATGTTAAAATCTAAAGGGTTAGAAGTGGTTTGGAAAGATTGGGCTCATAATTGGAAATAAATAGTAATATCTTTATAGCTAGTTCGTGAAAGATGCTAAATAAAGAAGAAAAAATACAATATAGCCGTCATATTTTATTAAATGAGATAGGTATGGAAGGTCAAGAAAAACTAAAGTCAGCCAAGATCTTAGTGATTGGCGCAGGAGGATTAGGATGTCCTGTTTTACAATACATTACAGCTGCTGGAGTGGGTACTATCGGAATTATAGATAATGATATAGTAGGTCAGACTAATCTTCAAAGGCAGGTATTATATACTATCGATGACATCGGTAAATCAAAAGCCAAAGTCGCTTCAGAAAAATTGTCAAGGTTGAACCCTTATGTATTCTTTAAAGTTTATGAGGAAAAATTAGATAAAGATAATGCGGTAGCGCTATTTTCTGAGTACGATATTATCGTAGATGGAAGTGATAATTTTCCGACTAGATATTTGGTCAATGATGCGTGTATTTTGACTGATAGGCCGTTGGTTTTTGGTTCTATCTTTAAATTCCAAGGGCAGGTTTCGGTGTTAAACTATGAAAATGGCCCAACATATCGGTGCTTATTTCCAAATCCACCAGAACAGGGTACTGTTCCTAATTGTTCTGACATAGGAGTATTGGGAGTATTACCCGGAATTATAGGAAGCTTACAAGCAAATGAGGTTATTAAAATGATTACTGGGATTGGAGAGGTTTTAAAAGGGAAATTGCTCTATTTCGATGCGCTCACTTTACAACAGCAAGTACTAAAATTCAAAAAAGATGATAGTATTGAAGTCAATGAATTGGATGATGATTACGCTGTTTTCTGTGGGATTAAACCAAGTACTTTAGAGGAAATTTCCGCCACCGAACTAAAACAAAATATAGAAAATTATCAAATTCTAGATATAAGATCTTCAGAAGAAATTGAGAAGTTTAATATCGGAGGTATTCAGATCCCATTAAATACAATTTCTTCTAGTATTTCCAAACTAAATAATAAAAGACCAATTGTAGTTTGTTGTCAGTCCGGTGTACGAAGTAAAAAGGCAATCGAAATTATCAGTGAACTAAGAGATGATCTTCGTCTAATAAACTTAAAAGATGGGTTATCTACCTATTAATTAGAAACGACTAAAATATTTCCTTCTCGTCTAATTTGATATCTTAAAAGAGAGAATCCACCCTCTCCTTCTAATTGTTGACCGCTAATGATCTCATAAGCATTGTCATTTCCGCAATTTGATTCTGCACGGATTCCAGTTACAACCAATGCAGAGCAACTACTAGGAGGAATGTTAGGGTCACTTAATTCAAAAGCAGAATACAAGGTGTTATCCACATTGTAGATAATTACTCCTTTAATACCAATACCTTCAATTCCTATTATTTCAGAATTTCCAGGAAATTTAAGACTATTAAACTGCGGGAGATCTAGATTTACAGTATGATTGAAACTTATAGATGGTAAGTTAGGATTATTAGAACGATTATCATCGCTACTACAAGAAAGCAATAGTAGTGAAAAGTAAACTAAGGAGATTATTTTTTTCATCTTTTTGTTATTATTAAATACAAAGATAATCTGTAAGAACCGAAGATTAATTTTTTTAAAAAGCCAAATTAGGTAAAAATGTGATTCGGTGTTATTTTTTATTATATTTGTTTTTAGTTAAAGTCCCATAGCCATGGGATTTTTTGTATTTATATAAACGATGAAGTTATGAGCAAAGTATCTTATTACACTGCAGAAGGGCTAAAAAAATTAAGAGACGAACTAAATACCCTGAAGGATATAGAACGACCAAAGGCGTCACAAGCAATTGCAGAAGCACGTGATAAAGGAGATTTGAGTGAAAATGCTGAATATGATGCTGCAAAAGAAGCACAAGGGTTGTTGGAAATGAGAATTTCTAAACTAGAAGAAACCTTATCAGGAGCCCGTCTTATCGATGAATCCCAATTGGATACGTCAAAAGTACTAATACATTCGACGGTTAAGATTAAAAACCAAACCAATGGCGCGCAGATGACCTATAAATTGGTTGCACAGAGTGAAGCTGACCTTAAAACAGGTAAGATATCGGTAGATTCTCCTATTGGCAAAGGTCTCTTGGGTAAAACTGTGGGTGAAGCGGCAGAAATTCAGGTTCCAAATGGAATTATGAAATTTGATATTGTAGAAATTACACGAGAGTAACATAAAATATATACTATGGTAAAACCTTTCTTTTTTTGAAGAAAGGTTTTTTTATACCCTTTTTTTTGATAGAAATACCCTATATTTCGTATCGAAAAATTAACCAAAATTTTAACGAATGTCTACCCTATTCACTAAGATTATTAATGGCGAAATTCCCTCTTTTAAAGTCGCCGAAGATGAAAATTTTTATGCTTTTTTAGATATTAACCCAAATGCCGATGGGCATACCTTATGCATACCCAAAAAGGAAGAAGACAAAATATTTGATCTCGATGAAGAAACGTATACCGGGCTCATGCGTTTTTCTAGAAAAGTAGCTATAGCGTTAGAAAAATCAGTGACCTGTAAACGTGTAGGTGTAGCGGTAGTGGGGTTAGAAGTTCCACATGTTCATGTACACCTCATACCACTTAATGATATGAAAGAAATGACATTTCAATATAAGGTATCTATGTCTCAAGATGAGTTTGAGGAGTTAGCCGCCACTATTCATTCGAATTTGTAGCAATGAGTACATCATCTGATTTTAAATTATCACTAAAGTTAAGAATTGATTGGAGTGAAATGGATACGTATCAGCACATAAATAATGTCAACTTCATGAAATATATGCAAAGTGCGCGAGTTCAGTTCTGGGAGGTTTCGGGATTATCAAAATTGTATGCAGAAACTAAGAAAGGACCAATGCTCGTTTCTACAAAATGTGATTTTAAGAACCCGCTGTTTTTTCCTGGAAATGTGTTGATCAAAACCAAAGTAGCATTTATTAAAAACTCTAGTTTTGGATTGTATCACGAGCTGTATAATGATGATAGTACATTATGTGCTATTGGTCATGATGTTGCAGTCTGTTTTGATTTTAATATTGACCAAACCTTTAAGATTTCTGATCAGTTACGCGAAGTAATGAATCAATATATTTAGAAACTAATTATAAACGAAAAAGGTCTGGGTAATACAAAAATGCATATGAAATGCCAATTACGAATACTGTTAAAACAAACAAAACATAAAACAGGTTAGTAAACCGAATTACAGATTTTTTAGGATGTATTGTTTTTTTATGATAACGATGCACTCTTTCGATATCATCTGTCCAGCGACCTGGAAAAATAGTAGTTCCGCATTTTTTGCAGTCCATGCTTTCTATAATCTCTCCTTTCGTTTTAATAAAGAGTTTGGAAAACAGTCTTTTTTGTTTGAATGATATTAATAAACTTTCTGTAGCATAACATTCTGGACAATTATTGTTAAGCACAGCTTCTTTTAGAACAATATACTCGGTTTTCACTTTACTAAGTTTATAAGATATAACGTTTATAACGGATTTATGTTATAACAGGAGATTCAGATTTGCTTAATGTGATCTGAAAAGTAGTGCCCTTACTAATCTCTGACCTGAGCACTCTAATTTTTCCAGAATGGTACTCTTCAATGATTCTTTTTGCCAATGAAAGTCCAAGACCCCAACCTCTTGTTTTAGAAGTGTATCCGGGCTCAAAAATCTTGGAGAACTTGCTTTTCGGAATTCCTTTTCCAGAATCAGTGATTCTGATAAAGACGCGTTTTGAGTCCTGGGACAACTCAATATTTAGATCTCCCTTACCTCTCATCGCATCAATAGCATTTTTTACAAGATTCTCTATAGTCCAGCTGTAAAGTTGAGAATTTAGATGCACAAGAATAGATTCTTCCGGTAAATGAAGCGAAAAATTAATAAGTTTTGAACTTCTGGATTGTAAATACGTATATGCTTCTCTGGTTTCGGTTACAATATCGACCTCTTCTAATTTAGGAATGGATCCTATTTTAGAGAAACGTTCTGTAATTACCTTTAATCTCGAAATATCTTTTTCTATTTCTACAATATATTCTGGGTTTACATTTTCTACTTTCAGAATTTCATTCCAGCCTACTAGGGATGATAGTGGTGTTCCGATTTGATGCGCAGTTTCTTTAGCCATCCCTGCCCATAACTTGTTTTGTTCGCTAGCTTTTGAAGTAGTAAAAAAGAAGTATATTACTCCAATCAACAAAAAGATGATTAATGCTATTGCAATCGGATAGTATTTTAGTTTTTGCAAAATGGAGGAGTTTCCGTAGTAAACATATTGAACTGTGCCTTGTAGATCTAATGCAATAGGTTCATTCTCTGATTTCATCTGTTCCAGATAATCTTTCAATTCTTCTTCTGTAATGTCATCTGGTAAATTGAGTGTAGAACCTGAAATATCAATTTTACCAGAAGAATCTTTTCTAAGTTTGCCTTCAGAGTTCGTTATGATAGTAGGGATTGTTGTATTAGAGCTATTAATTAAGTTTGATAACTCCAGATATTCATCCAGATTTATATTCGTTGATCCATCTAAACCAGAACTACTTAATGCCTTAAATGATTGCGCCCAAACTTGTACTTTTATGGTTTCATCTTTTTTTAGACGTTGTAAAAAAAGAGAAGTGTTCCAAAGTACAAGACCGGTAATCACAAGAACTGCAAAAATTATAAAATAACTAGCTAAATTACGCTCATCAGAAAAATTCATACAAAAAGGGTGTGTTACCAGATCCTAAATATAAACGTTTTTAAACTATTTTATTGTTTCTAAACAAACACCGTAAAACCAAATAGGTTTGTGTTATGAGCTACAAACTTTAAGTATCTTTGTACAATAAATTTATATATGTTACGTATAGACCCACTAGAAGTTTCCACCGGAAAGTTACACGGAATGATGCTAGGGGCTGTTGGTCCGAGACCTATCGCCTTTGCAAGTACAATAGATAAAGAAGGAAACGCAAATCTTTCTCCTTTCAGTTTTTTTAATGTTTTTAGCGCGAATCCTCCAATTCTTATTTTTTCTCCCGCCAGAAGAGTTAGAGATAATACTACAAAGCATACGTTAGAAAATGCATTTGCGACTAATGAAGTAGTCATCAATGTTGTAAATTATGATATAGTGCAGCAAATGTCTTTATCTAGTACAGAATATCCTAAAGATGTAAATGAGTTTGATAAAGCTGGGCTAACTATGGTTGCTTCAGAAAAAATAAAAGCTTTTAGAGTTGGTGAAGCACCTGTACAATTTGAGTGTAAGGTAAATGATATATTACCCATGGGTAAAGAAGGTGGAGCAGGAAATCTTATTATTTGTGAGGTATTGTTGATGCATGTAAAAAAGGAAATTTTGGATCAAGATGGTAGAATAGATCAATATAAGATTGATCAGGTAGCACGTATGGGAGGGAACTGGTATTCCAGAGCAAATATGGGAATGTTTGAAGTTGCAAAACCTCTTAGTAGTATAGGTATTGGTATTGATGCTTTACCCGATCGTATAAAAAACAGTATAATATTTACAGGGAACGATCTGGGTAAATTAGCCAATATAGAAAGAATGCCTAAGAATACGGATGCAAATGAATTTGTTAATAACAATAGTGATATAAAGGGTAAAATTCGGGATGTTAACCTCATAGAAATTCATAAATTTGCAAAGCAGTATTTAGATAAGGATGATATAGATACTGCCTGGAATATTTTAGCAGCAATACAATAATTAAAAAGATGGAAGTACAAGGTAAAGTAAAAATGGTCGGAGAGACACAAACTTTTGGAAACAATGGTTTCAGAAAACGTGAGATAGTGGTTACTACAGAAGAGCAATACCCACAGCACATTATGGTAGAGTTTGTGCAGGATAAATGTGATTTATTAAATAACTTTCAGGTAGGACAGGATGTAAAAATAAGCATTAACTTACGTGGTCGTGAATGGGTGAACCCTCAGGGCGAAACTAAATATTTTAATTCTATCCAAGGTTGGAGAATAGAAAATTTACAGGCGGCAGCTCCTTCTGCTTCAGCACCTATGCCACCAGCAGATGCATTTGAACCAGCATCTGATATTAAGGAAGAAGATCACGACGATTTACCATTTTAAGTAAATCAATAATTATACACTAAGCTCTTCGATAGATGAAAGATCATTTCTGCGGAAGCGTATAAGTAAAAAGTCCGATACATCAGTATCGGACTTTTCATATTGTGGTTTTAGGTTAACCTTTTAATAAAAACTCAAAAAAAGCAATGATGAACAAAATTTATCTTAAAAGGCCTTAACAAATATTATGAATTTTTTGGTCAATTCAAACAACTAATTGATATTTAACGTTGTAGAAACTTTAGACGATTTTGATTTGTATATACTTAATGATTCAATAAACTTTCCAACAGTCGAAGCAGCAGATGAAGATGGATTACTAGCGATTGGAGGAGATCTTTCCATATCCAGGCTCTTACGTGCGTATCATAGTGGAATTTTTCCTTGGTATAATGAGGGACAGCCCATATTATGGTTTAGTCCTGACCCCAGAATGGTACTTTTTCCTGATGATCTCAAAATTAGTAAAAGTATGCGTCAGATATTACGTAAAAATTCTTTCGAAGTTACTTTTAATCAAGACTTCGAACAAGTAATTGGTCATTGTGCTACTATAAGCCGCCCTGATCAATATGGTACTTGGATCACTTCAGAAATGCAAGATGCTTACATAAAGCTTCATAAAATTGGATATGCTATTTCTACAGAAGTATGGAAGGGTTCGACGTTGGTTGGAGGACTATACGGAATTTGGTTGGATGAACAAAAAGTATTCTGTGGAGAGAGTATGTTTAGTAAAGTTAGTAATGCTTCAAAATATGGTTTTATTAAATTAATAGAATTTTTACAAGAAAAGGGAATAAAATTAATAGATTGTCAGATGCATACGGATCATTTGGCAAGTTTTGGGGCAAAAGAAATTGCCAGGGATGCTTTTATGGAATTTTTAAAGTAGTTTTATGGATCTTAATTTTTGTATCTATGATTATTCACAACCTTGAAACCGAAAACTCTGTTTTAAATCAATTCATCAGCGAAATTAGGGATAATGACATACAGAAAGATACTATGCGTTTTAGAAAAAATATAGAACGTACTGGTGAGGTTTTAGGGTACGAATTAAGTAAAACATTAGCATACACTTCGAAAACTGTCAAAACACCTTTAGGGACAAAAGTAGTCTCAGTACCGGAGAAAGGTTTAGTGCTTTGTTCTATTTTACGAGCGGGTTTACCATTACATCAGGGGCTTCTTAATTATTTTGACGCTGCAGAAAATGCTTTTGTTTCAGCATATAGAGATCATCCTGAAGGTCAAGAAGATTTTGAAATCGTAGTCAATTATTTGGCATCACCTTCTTTAGAGAATAAAACATTGTTGTTAGCTGATCCAATGCTTGCTACCGGAAAAACTCTGGAAAATACTTGGCAAGCTATGAAAAATTATGGTGAGCCAAAGCAGGTTCATATCGTATCAGTGATCGGCTCTGAAGAAGGAGTAGGATATATAAAAGATATTTTTCCTGAAAATACACATCTTTGGATTGCTGCTATTGATCCAGAGCTAAGTAGTAGAGGGTATATAATTCCTGGTTTAGGTGATTCAGGGGATTTGTCTTTTGGAATAAAATTATAAAAATAATACCCTATTTGGGATATTTTTGGGACAATTTATTAAGAACTTCAATCGCTTTTATACCATCTTCTTTATTAACAAAGATGTGATCGTGATGACACCTAGCAATTACATTACAACTTATATTATTTGCTGCTAATTCTGTAGAAAATATAGCTGTGGGACCCACAACATTGAGTGAAGAATAAATTTTTAACGTTATCCAGGAGGCAATATATTCATATTTCAAATTAAGATCATCAGCTTATTCGCGTCTCAAAATAAACGTAACACCTTCTTGTTCTTTGAATTCACAGATAATATCTTTCCTTTCAATTGTATCTGCCACTTTTACTGTAGTAAAGACGTACGCTCCGGACTGTAATTCTGGAGTTATTTTTTGAATGAGTGTAGTTAAATTGTTTTCTCCACTCAATTCTAAACTTCATTATACCTAAAACAATCAATAATATGATCATTAACCATACCGATAGCCTGCATAAATGCATAGACCACTGTGGATCCTACAAACTTAAAACCTCTTTTCTTTAAATCTTTACTGATCCTATCAGAAAGAGGCGTATTTGCTGGACATTCTTTATGATGTTTCCAGGAGTTTTTGATAGGTTTTCCATCAATAAACCCCCAAATATAGGTGTCAAAACTACCAAACTCTTCTTGGATCTTGATGAAATTTTGAGCATTCGTAATGGCAGAATTGACCTTCAGTTTGTTTCTGATAATACCAGCGTTTTGGAGTAATTCTTCTTTCTTCATGTCATTGTACTGAGCAATAATTCTATAATCAAAATTATCAAAAGCAATTCTAAAATTTTCTCGTTTTCTCAGAATAGTGATCCAGCTTAACCCTGCCTGAAAAGTCTCTAGAACCAAGAATTCAAACAAAAGTTTTTCGTCGTGTAGTGGTACTCCCCATTCTTGATCGTGATATGATTCATATAAAGAATCACCCACACTCCAACTACATCTGTGTTTAGTCATAATATTGGTTTTAATCAATAAAGATATTAGATTAGTCGTGAATTTAAGGTGTAAGCTTTAGATATGTATATCGTCTTATACAATAATACGTTTGATATGATGGAAACTACAGCAATGACAATACAGGAATTAATAGAAGAAGGAATCGATAACTCCTATTCATATAAAGAATATAGAGATATAATCAGCAATCTACTCCATGAAGGTAAGTCTACAGGAAATGAACAATCAGAAGCACTTACCAATTATAGCCTGTTAAATGATCGAAGAATGAAACGCTTGGATAAGACTATAAAAATCAATGAGACAATTGCAAAGGCTTTCTCTAATACCGCTGCTACTATCACATGGTTAGTATTGACAGAAGGCTGGTGTGGTGATGCCGCTCAGTCGTTACCGGTAATTCATAAACTTTCTGAAATGAATGAAGGAATAGATCTAAGAATTATATCCAGAGATGAACACGATGCATTGATGAATCATTTTCTGACTAACGGAAGCAAGTCAATTCCAAAACTTATAGCGTATGATAAAGAAAAACAAGAAGTTGTAGATACTTGGGGACCTAGACCATCAATTGCTGCCAAGATGGTAGTTGACTATAAAGCAAAACACGGAAGTTTAGATCCCAAATTCAAGCAGGACCTGCAAGTTTGGTATAATACAGATAAAGGTAATAATATCGCCGAGGATTTGGTGAAACTCATAAGGCTTAACCTCCATAATTAAAATAGTAGGTAATAAAACCTTTTTGCTCTTTTAATTCTGAGGAAGAGAATAATGCATCTTGTGCATAGTCCAATGCATTATCAAAAAGACACTCATTTCTGGTAGTAGATCTTCTTTTGTCAATCTTAGCATCTGTAACATAGCCATTTTGATTTACCTCAATTTTGACTACCACTTTTCCGCTTCCATTGCACGTATATATGGGATTTGGGATGTCTTTCTTTTCTCTGCCTTTTAATGTAAATGTAACAGAGCTGTTTCTATTATTTACTTCCTCTGTTATCGGTTTTTCTGCCTTTTCTGCTTCAGGAACTTCTTCAGTGGCGATGTCTTCATTGATAGCTTCCTGACCTTCTGCCAGTTGATCGCTAGTAGTAGTTTCCTCTGTTGCCTCAGCAGTTTCTGTTAGAGATTTTATTCTTTGTTCAAACTCTTCAGAATCTTCAAAATCTTCGTTAAAAGCATCATGAGTTCTTTTAGAAGCTATTAATTCTCTTTGTTCTTCAGGAATAGGAGGCTCAATTTCTTCTTCTTTCGTCAATTCTTCCATCAGCTCTTCCGGAATTTCCATAAGAATTTCGGACTGTTCTCTTTTCTTGTTGACCATATTGATATTATAGAGTGTCAATACAAAAATACCCATCAACATAGATGTAATTATTAAAGCCTTATGTTTTTCTATAAATTCCATAGGTAAATATAACTCGGTTTCTTTTACAATATTTTATGTAGTTTCAATTTCTGTTCGCAACTGATTTTCAAATATTTCCGGGCTTATAGCTTCTGCCACAGAGAATTCTCCGATTTTTGTTCTTCTTAGTGCACTTAGGTGACCACCACTTTGTAATGCTTTGCCAAAATCATGCGCTAATGATCTGATATACGTTCCTTTTCCACAAACGACTCTAAAATCGACTTCGGGCAGCGCAACTCTGGTAATTTCGAATGCTGAAATGGTGATTTTTCTTGCAGCTATTACTACCTCTTTTCCTTCTCTTGCATAGTCATACAAGCGTTTTCCATCTTTTTTTAAAGCCGAAAAAACCGGAGGATATTGTTCAATTTCGCCAATAAACTGTTTTGTGGTTGATATGATGATTTCTTCCGAAATATGATCTATAGGAAAAGTTTCATTCACTTCGGTTTCCAAATCATACGAAGGCGTAGTTGCACCCAAAGTAATCGTTCCTGTATATTCTTTGGTTTGCCCCATAAACTCTTGTATTCGTTTAGTGAACTTGCCAGTACAAATAATAAGCAACCCTGAAGCAAGCGGGTCTAACGTTCCTGCATGCCCTACCTTTATTTTTTTAATCCCAAAATTTTTACGAATTAACCAACGAAGTTTGTTAACAACCTGAAAGGATGTCCAATGTAGCGGTTTATCGATCAAAAGAATTTGACCGTCTTTGTAATCTTGTTCGGTTAGCATTATTGGGGGCTATTTAATAAAACCAAAGGTGATGGCTGTTATACCAACTACAATACAATATAAGGCAAAATATGATAACTTACTCCTTTTTACTACGGAAATCATCCAAGTACAGGCAAAAAGACCTGAGGTAAAAGCGGCTAAAAATCCCAAAAATAACGGTATACTACTTTCCGTAGTAAGGTTTAAATCACCACTTAGCAAATCTTTTCCAATCTTTCCAAAAATTAATGGGATCACCATTAAAAATGAAAAACGCGCAGCTTTGGTCTTGTCATTACCCAGTAATACCGATGTAGAAATAGTAGCACCACTCCTAGAAATTCCTGGTAGCATAGCAATCGCCTGAGCGATCCCTATCATAAATGCGTTTGGAGTAGTTACTATTTTTGAAGTATCTCTTGCTTTATCTGCAAACCATAGGAGAATAGCTGTTATGATAAGCATAAAACCGACAAATGCTATATTGCCACTAAAAAGGCGTTCTAATTGTTCTTCAAAAAACAATCCGACTAGAACTGCGGGAATCATCGAAACAAGTATTCTTAGAGAAAACATTGTTTCGTTATTCTTTTTAAATTGTAAAAGTCCTTTGATGATTTGCCAAATGTCTTTTCTAAAAACTACAATGGTACTTAACGCCGTAGCAAAATGTAAAACCACTGTAAAGAGCAATGATTCTTCAGGAACACTTTCATCGCCAAGAATAGCTTTTCCTAGTTCTAAATGACCACTGGAAGAAACTGGGAGAAATTCTGTAAGTCCCTGAATAACACCTAAAATAATTGCATCGATAATTTCCATTAGGAACGTTTTCTAAAATTTGATGCAAATATATAATTACCAGAAGAGAAATCGTTTGATTAGTTGTTTTTCTTCTTGTCTGGGTTTAATAAAATAGCATATACTTCGATCCCAAAACCAATCAATACAACAGTAGGTGCTAATCGAATTCTCCTAAAACTGTAGATATCCGGATTAAAGACATTTGGATCGTCGCTTCCACCACCTGCCATTAGGATAAATCCCAATGCAATTACAGCTATACCAATTGCCATTACTACATAGTTTTTCTTTCCAAAAATGAAATCTGGTTTGTGTGGTATATTATTACTGACTTGTTTGCTCATAAATGCGGTTTTTATTGTTATCTGATGGTTCTGTTTTAAACATTAACAGATAGAATTTACTGATTATCCTTTAGGTTTATTTATACTATTCTTTTTGCTGAATTTCATTAAAAATAACGCGATCGCCGATCGTTAATTTTGAGATATGTCCCATTATTTTGTCACGTGTAAATATAGTCCATCTATATATAGGATACAAAGTCACCTTTTTATTTAATAATTCTTTTTGTAATTCTTTTATAGATAACCCTTGTTCTAGACCACGGTTGATATAATAATAATGATCGTCATTTTGTAAAGTAATGGCAATATCAAAACCGCTCCCTTCTTCTATTTTTGTAACGATGCCTTTTATTTCTATAACATCATCTGGCTGCACATTTCGTATAGGCTTAAATGTCTGAATCGTAACCCACATAAAGATTAGAAAAAGGACAAATGATATTGAAAAGAATAGTTTACCTGTTTTTTGTAAGCTCATAGACTAAAATTAATAATACAATTCGTCAGTTCTAAGATTCAGAAAACGTTGGGTAGCAAAAAAAGTACTAATCCAGGTTATTAAAATACCAACTCCAAAAACGCCTGCAAATAATCCAATCAATAATATTTTGTCGCTAAGCAACGCTAATTCTGGAAATGCTTTGTCCAAATAAAATAATACGATGGCAACACCTATTAGCGCTACAATAGCACCGATCATTCCTAAGCGTACGCTCTTCCAGACAAAAGGCTTACGGATAAATCTTTTTGTAGCGCCAACCATTTGCATCGTCTTGATAATAAAACGTTTAGAATAGACAGATAATCGAATGGAACTGTTGATAAGAAGCACTGCTATAAAGGTAAAAATACCACTAATCAATAATACCCAGAAACTTATTTTTTTGATGTTATCATTAAGCAATGAGATCAAAGGTTTGTCATAGGTAACTTCGTCTACAAAGTCTTTTTTAGTAATTGTTTTAGTGATTTCATCAATCTTTACCTGATCTACAAAATCAGCTTTGAGATATACATCTATCGAGTTCTGCAGTGGATTATACCCAAGAAAATCCATGAAATTTTCACCAATATCTTTACTGTGCTCTTCTGCGGCTTCATCTTTGGAAATATACGTCGTTGACTTCGTGTATTCTGCGAGCGCCAAACTTTTTTCCATTTGCTTGATTTCAACTTCTTTAGCAGTATCTTTAAGATAAACAGTAAGCGCGATCTTTTCTTTAAAATGATCCGCAACTTTTTTAGTATTCAAAACCAAGAGTCCTAATAAACCCAATAAAAAAAGTACCAGAGAAATACTAATCACCACCGAGAAATAAGAGGATATTAGTCTGCGTTTCTGATATTTTTCGAAAGAGGAGCTCATAGAGATTTGTTTTTGCAGGTAAAAATAATAAAGTTCACGAGACTTTTAATTCTAAAGTCTCTCTCTTTTAGAATTAATTAACCAAATTAATCAAGCTGTAGAGCGGGATCTGTATATTATGTTGTTTTGATTAACTTTAATCTATATGGACAACGAAAAATAAGTGTTAAAATTTTTCAGACTACATTTAATATGTTCCGTCTTTAAGACAGCTATTTGGTTTGTGAATTTAATGCAGTACGGATGAAAACTTCCATTATGTTAATTGGATTTATCGCATACATCCACGATTTTAAGCTGAACGTCAATATAAGATAGACTAAAACACACCGATGTTAATATTTGATGGAGATGAATATTAAATTTAATACTCATTTAAAATTAAAACCATTACAAAAAAGACATCAAGACATTAAAGCTGAAAAAACAACGATGTCTCTACTTAATTTAAATACAATTAAAGGAGGAGGAAATCATCTGGAAATCAGTCTTGCGAGTCGCAGGGATTTATGTCCCACTAGTACTGCATCACACTTGTGCTAAAATATTGCTTTTGATTATCTTGTTAAATGGCGATATTTGTTATATCGCCCTTTTTATTTTGAGAGTATATGAAACGATATGATGGATTTAATTAACTTATAGTATGCATACAGTTATCATTGGTATTGGGGGAGTTGGAGGATATTTTGGAGGAAAAATCGCTAATTCTGATCAAAAGGTCTCCATGATTGCCAGAGGAGAGCACTTAGATGCTATACGCCAAAAGGGATTACAGGTGCAAAGTATTGAAGGAGATTTTCTCACAACACCTTTTTTAATAACTGATACTATCCACGAAGTTGACAAAGCAGATTTGATTTTAATTTGTACGAAGTCTTGGCAGGTCAAAGAGGCAGCAGATGCAATGAAACCTATTCTAAAAGAAAATACTATAGTGATCCCTTTACAAAATGGTGCGGATAATGCTGAGAAAGTAATATCCGTTATTGGTCATAAAAATGTGCTTGGCGGATTGTGTAAAATCTACAGTAAAATCAAATCTCCCGGTGTTATTTCGCATTTTGGCCATCCACCAGAGGTGGTTTATGGAGAACTCGATGCCAGTAAAACAGATCGTTTACACAGGATTAAAACCATTTTTGATAAGGCAGGATTTAACAACAAAATTTCTGAAGATATTCAGGTAGATATCTGGAGTAAATTTATGTTTATCGCTACGGTAAGTGGTTTAGGAGCGGTAACCAGAGCAACAATAGGAGAAATGTATAAGCATCCTCAGCTCAATAAAATACTTAGATCGACAGCTTCTGAGATATATCAAATAGCATTAGCAAAAGAAGTTGCTATGCCGCAAAATAGTGTAGACAGCGTGATGGGTTTTATAGAAAAGCAACCTTTTGAAGCAACAGCATCTACTCAAAGGGATATTATGGAAGGTAGACCCTCAGAGTTAGATAACTTTAATGGCTTTATTGTAAAAGAGGGCAAAAAGTTCAGAATTCCTACTCCAACGAATGCGTTTATCTATAGTTGTTTACAACCTATGGAAGCAAAAGCCAGAGCGGCTAAAAACTAAGATGAAAAGTACACTAAACTCACATAAAATCGTAAATTTGCGGTCTTAATTTCAGATCATGAGTTACGATTTCAATACAATTGAAGCCAGATGGCAAGCCTATTGGGCAGAGAATGGAACGTTTAAAGCTGAAAATAACAGCGATAAGCCAAAATACTATGTGCTGGACATGTTTCCTTATCCTTCTGGTGCAGGACTGCACGTTGGGCATCCATTAGGATATATTGCCAGTGATATTTATGCCAGGTATAAGCGTCACAAAGGGTTTAATGTATTACATCCACAAGGATATGATTCATTTGGATTACCAGCAGAACAATATGCGATCCAAACAGGTCAGCATCCGGCAATTACTACCAAAGAAAATATCGCCAGATATCGCCAGCAATTAGATAAAATTGGATTTTCTTTTGATTGGAGTCGTGAGGTAAAAACAAGTGATCCCAAATTTTATAAATGGACACAGTGGATCTTTACAGAGCTTTTCAATTCGTGGTATGATACTAATGAAGACAAAGCAAGATCTATAGGTGAATTAGAAGAACTATTTGCCAATGAAGGAAACCTACAAGTAAATGCGGTATGTGATGAGGATGTCAAAGAGTTTACTGCTGAAGACTGGAAGGGCTTTTCTTCAAAAGAAAAACAAGAAACAATACTAAAATATAGATTAACGTATTTAGCAGAAACTGAAGTCAACTGGTGTCCGCAACTGGGAACAGTATTAGCCAATGATGAAATTGTAAACGGAGTTTCGGAGCGTGGTGGTTACCCGGTGATTCGTAAAAAGATGACGCAGTGGAGCATGCGTATTTCTGCCTATGCACAGCGTTTATTGGTTGGATTAAATACAATTGACTGGCCGCAGCCACTAAAAGATTCACAAACCAATTGGATTGGTCGCTCTGAAGGAGCAAGTGTGACTTTTAATATAAAAGATCATGAGGAGGTGATCGATGTGTTTACTACACGTCCTGATACTATTTTTGGAGTAAGTTTTATGACATTGGCCCCAGAACATGAATTAGTAGCTAAAATTACCACGCCAGAACAAAAGACTGCAATAGATACATATATAGACGCAACAGCAAAACGTAGTGAACGGGATCGTATGGCAGACGTAAAAACCATTAGTGGTGTATTTACCGGAGCGTATGCAGAGCATCCATTTACCAAAGAACCTGTTCCTATCTGGATTGGAGATTATGTATTGGCTGGATATGGTACAGGAGCAGTGATGGCAGTGCCTTGTGGAGATCAAAGAGATTATGATTTTGCAAAGCATTTTGGGATTGATATCCCTAATATTTTTAGAGGAATAGATATTTCTGAGGAAGCCTTTACGGATAAAGACAATACGATTATAGCCAATTCAGACTTTTTGAATGGCTTGAAATATAAAAAAGCAGTAAAAACTGCGATTTACGAGTTAGAAAAATTAGGCCAAGGAAAAGGGAAAATTAATTATAGATTACGTGATGCCGTGTTTAGTCGTCAGCGATATTGGGGAGAACCATTTCCGGTGTACTATAAAGACGGAATGCCACAGATGATTGACCTGAAGCATTTACCCATCGAATTGCCAGAAGTAGAAAAATATTTACCAACCGAAACCGGTGAGCCACCATTAGGCCGTGCAGATGTTTGGGCTTGGGACGCAGAAAAGAATGAGGTGGTGTCCAATGATTTGATAGATCACACTACTGTTTTTCCTCTGGAGTTAAACACCATGCCAGGTTGGGCAGGAAGTTCATACTACTTTAATAGATATATGGATCCGTACAATGAACAGGAAGTGTTCTCACAAGATGCTGTGAATTATTGGAAAGACGTTGATCTTTATATAGGAGGTAGCGAACACGCAACTGGGCATTTATTATATGCACGTTTTTGGCAAAAGTTTTTATTTGACAGAGGTGTCGTGCCTGTAGATGAATTTGCTAAAAAATTGATCAATCAGGGAATGATTTTGGGAACAAGTGCTATTGTTTATAGGATAAGTGGTACAAATAAATATGTTTCTAAAGGATTGAAGGATCAATATGTAGTTGAAGAACTTCGTATAGATGTTAATATGATAAATGCATCGGATGAATTACTTCCTGAAGATTTGAAAGAATGGCAACCACAATTTAAAGATGCCGAATTTGAACTTGAAGAAGGGAAGTATATCGTAGGTAGAGAAGTTGAAAAAATGTCAAAACGTTGGTTTAACGTGGTAAACCCAGACGGGATCTGCGATCAATACGGAGCAGATAGCTTACGCTTATATGAGATGTTCCTTGGGCCATTAGAACAAGCAAAGCCTTGGAACACAGCTGGTATTACTGGGGTTCATAACTTTTTAAAGAGATTATGGAAATTATATCATGATGGAGAAGATTTTGTAGTTACGGACATAGAACCTACCAAAGACAATTTAAAGACATTACATAAAACCATCAAAAAGGTAGAAGAAGATATAGAAAACTTCTCATTTAATACGTCTGTAAGTACCTTTATGATTGCAGTAAACGAATTGACTGCTCAGAAATGTAGTGCAAAAACTGTTTTAGAACCACTATTGGTATTGGTTTCACCGTATGCCCCGCATATTGCAGAAGAATTGTGGTCTAAACTTGGGCATAACGAATCTATAGCTACTGTAGCATTTCCTGTTTTTGAGGAGAAGCATTTGGTAGAAAGCACCAAACAATATCCAATTTCTTTTAATGGTAAAATGCGTTTTACTATGGAGCTGCCATTGGATCTAAGCAAAGATGCTATCGAAGCTGCAGTCATGGCTCACGAAAAAACGCAGCAACAACTAGAAGGCAGAACGCCTAAAAAAGTAATCGTAGTTCCCGGAAAGATTGTAAATATAGTTGGATAAACCAAGCTGTTTTTGACCCAAAGCTTTCAAAATGGTTGTCCCGATTTTTATTAAGATTGCATCGAGATTAGGTTTTTAGTTCATAATAATTAGTTTGCTATGTATCCGCTCACGCAAGCACGGTAATAGTGTTTTTGAATTGGGTGTTTTTCTCTTAATGTTGAAAGTATGATGGACTCTATCGAAATTTTGGGATTTATGGCGGCAACCTTAACTACCGCCGCTTTTTTGCCACAAGTATATAAAACCTGGAAAACTAAATCTGCAGAAAGTTTATCGCTATCCATGTTGTTGATTTTTGTCAGTGGGGTAATATGTTGGTTATTTTACGGTTTTTTCATAGATAGTTTACCTGTGATTCTGGCAAATTTTATTACCGCTATCTCTGGATTTTTATTGCTTTATTTTAAAATTCGCTATAAAAACTGAAATAAATTGAATATTCTTATTATTTTTTAACAACTTTTAGTTGTTTTTATCAGATTACGGATAAGATATTTTTTAGATCTATTTTATTGTTTTATTTCAAGAAAACATCTATTTTCGACGAAAAAATAAGAATATGATAATTGGTGTTCCAAAGGAGATCAAGAATAACGAGAATCGAGTAGGTGTTACGCCTGCAGGAACGATGGCGCTCGTTAGACATGGTCACACTGTTTTTATTCAGCAAAATGCCGGTCTTCAGAGTGGTTTTAGCGATGAAGAATATATAGGTGCAGGAGCAAAGATTCTTCCTACTATAGAAGAGGTTTACGCTACTGCCGAAATGATCATAAAGGTTAAGGAACCTATTGAACCAGAATATAAGTTGATTAGAAAAGATCAATTATTATTTACTTATTTCCATTTTGCATCAAGTGAACCGTTAACTAACGCAATGATTGCAAGTGGTTCGGTTTGTATTTCTTATGAAACTGTAGAAGATCCTGATCGTAGTTTGCCGCTACTCACACCTATGAGTGAAGTGGCCGGACGCATGTCTATACAACAGGGAGCTAAGTATTTAGAAAAACCACTAAAAGGTAGAGGAATTCTCCTTGGTGGTGTTCCTGGAGTAGCTCCGGCAAAAGTATTGATACTAGGAGGAGGTGTTGTAGGAACGCAAGCTGCAAAAATGGCAGCCGGAATGGGAGCAGATGTAACTATTCTTGATATTAGTATGAAAAGGTTACGTTATTTGGATGATGTCATGCCAGCAAATGTAAATACTGAATTTTCAAACGAATATACAATTCGTGAACGTATAAAAACTTCTGATTTAATCATTGGAGGAGTACTGATACCGGGAGCAAAAGCTCCAAAACTTATTACTCGTGATATGCTAAAGGATATGCGAATTGGAACAGTATTAGTAGATGTTGCGGTAGATCAAGGTGGTTGTTTTGAGACTACAAAACCGACCA
Source organism: Aquimarina ulvae (assembly GCF_053613295.3). Lineage (NCBI taxonomy): Bacteria > Pseudomonadati > Bacteroidota > Flavobacteriia > Flavobacteriales > Flavobacteriaceae > Aquimarina > Aquimarina ulvae. The sequence goes on along the minus strand of NZ_JBSIBP030000002.1, from coordinate 351,321 downwards.
CCCATCAGGATCCTACGTATATAATAGATGATGTAGTACACTATTCTGTGGCAAATATGCCAGGAGCAGTGCCATATACTTCAACCTTGGCACTAACGAATGTTACTTTGTCATATGCATTGCAATTGGCTAACAAAGGTTGGAAAACCGCCTGTGCAGAAAATGAACCTCTCAAAAAAGGATTGAATGTGATTAATGGAGATGTAGTGTATCCGGCTATTTCCGAAGCATTTGACCTTCCTTTGAAAGATGTAAATAACTATTTAAGTTAAACTCGACTTATTGGCTAACTCAAGTTTATTTAACCGAAAACCTCGTCTTTATGGCGAGGTTTTTGCTTTATTATTGTAAATTTAATAATAAATAAAGTTTACAACTATGATGGGATATTATGTCTTAGCGGGAATTATCTTTTTAGTAAGCTCCTATGTGAGTAGCAAACTAAAAAGCAAATTCAAACATTATTCTAATGTTCGCTTACAGAATGGAATGAGTGGAGCAGAGATCGCAGCAAAGATGTTATTGGATAATGGAATAGGAGATGTAAAAGTTATTTCTACTCCAGGAATGTTAACAGATCACTATAATCCAAGAAATAAAACAGTGAACCTAAGTGAAGGAGTATATAATCAAAGAAATGCTGCCGCTGCTGCTGTAGCAGCGCACGAAGTCGGGCATGCAGTTCAACATGCTACAGCGTATAGTTGGCTTACGATGAGGTCAAAGATTGTTCCAGCTGTTGGGATTGCCAGTAAACTTTCTAATATCGTTATTATGGGAGGCTTGATCTTATCTGCCACAGGTTCTTTAATAGGAGATACAATTTTTCTAATTGGTATTATATTATTTGCAGTCACAACTTTATTCGCTTTTATCACGCTTCCGGTAGAATATGATGCAAGCAATAGAGCTTTGGCTTGGCTAGAGAGTAATCGGATGTTGACAGTAGAGGAACACGATGGTGCAAAAGATGCGTTAAAATGGGCTGCAAGAACTTATGTAGTAGCAGCTTTAGGTTCTCTGGCGACCTTATTATATTTTATTTCTATTTTTATGGGTAGAAGGGATTAGGTAATATGGTAAAATATTAGGCTTTGTCTTGTTTTTATTTCTTTATCTTTTGGGACTAATTTTATAGAAAAGGTAAATTGATAAAGAAAGTTATTATCATCGGAGCTGGACCAGCAGGTTTGAGCGCTGCTTATACTCTTAGCAAAAATGATATTGCTATTGAGGTTTTTGAAGCATCTCGGTACGTAGGAGGAATGTCCAGAAGTTTTGACCTTTGGGGTCAAAGAGTTGACTTAGGGCCTCATAGATTCTTTTCGAAAGATTCAAGAATTAATAATTTTTTTAATGAAATAATTAAGGATGATTATACATTGGTAAATCGCCGTACCCGGATATATTACAAGGAAAATTTTTTCGATTATCCTCTTAAATTATTAAACGTATTAGGGAATCTATCAATTGTAACTATTTTCAGTATTTTATTTTATTATGGGAAACGACGTATATTTCCAATAAATAACCCTGAAACTTTTGAGGAATGGATTACGAATCGCTTTGGAGAAAGACTATATATTATTTTTTTTAAATATTATACTGAAAAATTATGGGGAATACCTTGCTATAAAATTGATGCCGATTGGGCAGCTCAACGTATAAAAAGGCTCTCTTTGTTTGAAGCCGTATGGAGTGCTTTTAAAAGGAATAAAAGGAATAAACATAAAACTTTAGTAGACGAATTTTCATATCCAAAAAATGGGACCGGTACTTTATATGAACGTTCGGCAAGCAGTATTGAAAAAAATGGAGGGGTTATACATAAAAATACACTTATTCAAAGTGTATTTGTAAAAGATAATGTATGTAAAGGAGTAATAACAAGCGATGGCGAAAAACACGAAGCCGACTATGTCATATCCTCAATGCCTATTACCTCTTTAATTAAAGGAATGAAATTTGTTCCAAAAGAGGTGCTAAATGCTACGAACAAATTGCAGTTTAGAAATACCATTTTAGTGTATTTAGAGATTGATAGAGATGACTTATTTGAGGATAATTGGATATATGTGCATTCTCCTGAGGTTAAGCACGGTAGAATTACAAATTTTAGGAATTGGTGCCCAAGTCTGAATAAAGGAAAAAAGAGTACTATTTTGTGTTTAGAATTTTGGGCTTTTGATACAGATGCGATATGGAAAAAAGATGATCGATTTTTGAGTGAATTAGCAACCAGCGAGTTGAAGGTTTTAAAACTAATTAGCGATTCAGAAATTATTTGCAACGCAAAGGTTGTGAGAGTTCCAAAGTGCTATCCGGTATATCAAATAGGGTATAAGGGTCACTTAAATAGTATTAAAAAATATTTAGATTCTATAGATAACCTTATCCCAATAGGTCGCTACGGGGCTTTCAAATATAACAATCAGGATCATTCTATTTTGATGGGAATTTTATCGGCAGAAAATATTATCTACAATACTGGTATTGATTTGTGGGAGATTAACACAGATACCGAGTATCAGGAAGATGGCGAAGTGAAGGATGTTTTAATTCAATAAATTTATTTTTAAAAGACTTGATCTTCTTTAGAAAAAATAAAATTACCAAAGCCTAATTCAGAAAAGGCGATGTAAAAAAGCCTCGATCTTAGTTATTATATTTTGATCTGTCTATTAATTTGCTGATCTAACGAAATAAATGTTTCTGTTCTGGATACACCTTCAATGGCCTGAATTTCTTTATTTAGTACATTCATTAGGTGCTCATTGTCCTTGCAAAGAATCTTAATGAAGATTGACCAGTTTCCTGTAGTGTAGTGACACTCAATTACTTCAGGGATGTCCTTTAATTGTCTGACAGCTTTTGGGTTGCTTACAGCCTTGTCAAGATATACTCCAACAAACGCCATGGTTTTATATCCTAATACTTTTGGATCAATAATAAATTTAGAACCCGCAATCAAACCGGAAGCTTCTAGTTTTCTTAATCTTTGGTGAATAGCAGCTCCAGAAATTCCGATCTTTCTTGCAATTTCTAATATCGGTCTTCGTGCATCCTCCATAAGGTTGCGAAGGATTTCTTTATCGATACCATCTATTTTTAAACTACCATATTGTCCTTTCATAATCAGAAGGTATTACAATTAATAACCAAAAATAGAAATAATGATTTTAAACTGAAACTATTATCGGGCTTATCCTGTAGCACCATCAGGGTTGTACCCTAAATATTCACGCTCTTTTTCCTTAAATTCAATACCATATTCCTTTAGTTCCTTAAGAATAGGTGTGTATGTTTCTTCTTGTATTGGTATTTGTACACCAGTGGATGCAATTTCTTTGTTAAGAATTTTCAAGGTAGCCATCCCAACAGGGAGTCCTACGGTTTTTGCCATTGCAGTGTATTTTTGATCTTCACCAATACTTACCATGGTAGCATCGATCTGTTTATGTTCTCCATTAATTTCATATCCAAACTTATGGTACATCACAATCATATCCTTATCTCCATCATCCAGGCTCCACTTATCCATCAATATTTTCTGTAATGCTTGGGCTGGTGTGGCATTCGGTATCCCGATTTTTTTATCAATATTAAAGATGTCAAGTTCCAGAAGTTTGTCCCAAATAATATCGTCCTGATCAATTTTTAAATAATGTCGAAGCTTCAATTCTACAGAATCAGTAGGCGAATAAGCAAGAAATGAGTTAGTAAAATCGCGATAACTCATAGACTCTGAATTTGTCAACGTATAGTCATCAGCAGTCATTCCTAGCTGTACAAAAATATTCCAGGCTTTAGAAAACCCTACCCTTCTTATCGTTCCTCTGTATAATGTTAGAATATTATTTAGACCATAGATACTTTGGTATTTTAGGGAGTTTCTATTCGCATAGGCTTCAAAACGACCGTATCCTTCCACTTCTAAAAACTCCGTTCTTCGAAATAATTTGTGGTAAGGAATGTATTTATAGGCTCCTTCCTGCAGAAATTCCGCAGCACTACCTTGACCCGCTACTACTACGTTTCTGGGATTCCAAGTATATTTATAGTTCCAAAGATTAGTGTCACTTTCTGGTGCTACAAGTCCTCCGGTAAAGGATTCAAATAAGATGATTCTGCCTCCTTGATTACGAATTCGGTCAATAACTTGCATAGCACTCATATGATCAATACCGGGATCTACACCAATCTCGTTCATAAAAACAAGTCCCTTTTTCTTTACATTTTCATGAAGTTCTTGCATTTCTTTGCTTACGTAAGAAGCTGTGACCATTGATTTTTCAAATTTAAGGCAGTCTTTAGCCGCTTCTATATGAAATCTTGCAGGAAGCATCGATACCACAATATCTGCATTTTTAATTGCATTTTGCCTAGAACTTTTATCAAAAACATCTAATTTGATAGCCGTCGTATTTAAATGACCCGCAGCAAGTTTTCTAGCAGTATCAATCGAAATGTCTCCAATAGTAATGTGTAAGTTTTCAGTCTTTGATTTGTCCTGAAAATATTTGATTAAAACCGCAGTCGATTTACCCGCACCTATGACCAGTATCTTTCGCATACCTAATATTTATTTTGATAACTTTGATACGAATGTAATAAATAGATCAAAAAGTAAGTTCGCAATTTTAAAGGATTCGTTATGTTTAACGGTAAAATATGTTTAAAATTTATTTTTTGTTTAATAAAATAGTCAAATATTACTAAAAAAAGAATGAATAAAACAATTTTGATCACAGCAGCAGTAACCGCCTTATTAGCGGTTTTATTAGGTGCATTTGGAGCACATGGATTAGAGAAACTAGTAGATGAAAGTAGTATTGACTCCTTCCAAACAGGTGTTCGATATCAGATGTACCACGCAATCGTTTGCCTATTAATAGGGAATATGACATTGTTAGAAGATGCCGCTAAAAAAAGAATTTTTTATTTCTTCCTTAGTGGTATCGTTCTTTTTTCGGGCTCAATTTATCTTTTGGTAATTGATGAGGTTTTAGGTATTTCGCTATCGGCTATAGCTTTTGTTACGCCTTTCGGAGGTTTTGTGTTAATTTTAGGATGGATTTTCTTTATAATTTCACTTGGTAAGATTAAGTGAAATTTTTATCGATTGATCTAGTTTTTATTTATAATTTTGTCAGACATAACATAACACAACATATTTTTATGGAACCACTGTATCCAATTACGAAAACGATTTCGTTAAAGCATTACGGTATTAAAGATGCTACAATACACTACCAATTATCTCCTGATGAGCTTCAGGAAGAAACGGTGCAAAAAGGTCAAGGAAAAATAACAAAATCTGGAACACTAGCAGTAAATACTGGTGAGTTTACCGGTCGATCTCCAATGGATCGCTTTATTGTGAAAGATGAAATAACCACTGATAAGGTTTGGTGGGGCACTATTAACATCCCCTTTACACCTGATGCTTTTGATGCATTGTACGATAAGGTGACAGCTTATCTTTCGGGTATGGAAATATTCGTAAGAGATAGTTGTGCTTGTGCTGATCCTGATTATAAACTGAATATAAGAGTGATCAATGAATATCCTTGGTCGAATATGTTTGCTTATAATATGTTTTTAAGACCGACAGAAGAGGAATTAAAACATTTTGATCCTGAATGGACGGTAATTAACGCTCCAGGTTTTATGGCAGATGCTGCCGTTGATGGAACACGCCAGCATAATTTTGCGATCTTAAATTTCACAAAAAAAATAGCACTAATTGGTGGAACGGGATATACCGGTGAAATCAAAAAGGGTATTTTTTCAGCATTGAATTTTATATTACCTGTATATAAGGATACGCTGCCGATGCATTGCTCTGCCAATGTTGGAGAAAAAGGCGATACCGCTATATTTTTTGGACTATCAGGTACCGGAAAAACCACGCTGTCTACAGATCCTAATCGCAAATTAATTGGAGACGATGAGCATGGTTGGACTAAAGAAAATACTATTTTCAATTTTGAAGGCGGTTGCTATGCAAAAGTGATAGATCTTTCAGCAGAAAAAGAACCTGAGATTTACGGTGCTATCAAAAAAGGAGCAATTCTTGAAAATGTGATCATCAATGATGAAGGAGAGGTTGATTATACAGATACTTCGATCACTCAAAACACGCGGGTAAGTTATCCTATTCACCATATTGATAATATTCAGAAGCCTTCTATTGGTAAAAATCCTAAGAATATCTTTTTTTTAACTGCAGATGCTTTTGGTGTGATACCACCAATTTCTAAGTTAACTCCGAGTCAGGCTGCATATCACTTTATTTCTGGATATACAGCAAAAGTTGCAGGGACAGAAGCTGGTGTTGTAGAGCCTACTCCGTCATTTTCAGCTTGTTTTGGAGCGCCTTTTATGCCGTTACATCCAGCAAAATATGCCGAAATGCTGATTAAAAAGATGAAGGATACTGGTGTGAATGTTTGGCTGGTAAATACTGGATGGACTGGCGGACCTTATGGTATTGGAAGCAGGATCAAGTTAAAATATACACGTGCAATGATTCAAGCTGTGCTTAATGGAGATTTAGGATTGTATTCTTATGATACATACCATATTCATTCAGTATTTGGGGTAGCACAACCAAGAGAATGTCCTGGTGTTCCGACAAGTGTGTTGAGTCCTAGAGCTACTTGGAATAACGATGAAGAGTACTATAAAACTGCATTTAAATTGACAAATGCTTTTAGAGAGAACTTCAAAAAATTTGAGTCTTATGCTAATGAAGAAATTCGTAGAGGAGGACCACAACGGTATGCTTTATGATAAAGTAGTAGAGTAAAAACTATGATAAAAAAATAACAAAGCCTGAATGTACATTCAGGCTTTGTTATTTTATTTATATTCTTAAATAAAAAGTATTATTTTACTTTTTATTTGCTTCTTTGATATATTTTTGAAGTGCCATGGTCATTGATGGAGTTTCAGGAGTTGGTGCTTGGATGTTTACTACCAAGTCATGCTCCTCTGCTGCTTTTACCGTAGAATTTCCAAAAACGGCAATGCGAGTATCATTTTGCTTAAAGTCTGGAAAATTTTCAAACAATGAGATGATTCCAGAAGGGCTAAAGAACACTAAAATGTCGTAAAAGACATCTCTCAAATTAGAAAGATCACTAACAACCGTTTTATAGAAAATAGCTTGCTTCCATTCAACTTTTAAGCTATCTAATATTTCAGGAATTTCTGGCTTTAGCTTATCCGAGGAAGGTAATAAAAACTTTTCATTTTTATATTTTTTAATCAAAGGAGTAAGCTCTTGAAAAGTACGTTTACCTACATAAATTTTTCTCTTTCGGTATACTACATATTTTTGTAGGTAATAAGCAACAGCTTCACTTTGACAAAAATATTTTAGCGTATCTGGTACCTTGAAACGCATTTCTTCAGCAATTCTAAAAAAATGGTCAACAGAGTTTCTGCTGGTAAGAATAATTGCAGTGTATTGCGATAAATCTACTTTTTGTTGCCTTACTTCTTTAGCGTCTACGCTTTCTACATGAATAAACGGTATAAAGTCAATTTTTACCTTTTCTTTCTCCTCAAGCTCGAAATAAGGTGAATTTTCTACTTTAGGCTCTGGTTGAGAAACCAAAATCGTTTTCACTTTCATATATAGTCTTTATTTGTAAATAGCTACCCATATCATACAATTAACTTGTATAGCATAAAATAGGGTGCGATTTCAAGTGCGCAAAGATACAAAATAAAATAAAACAAGTTGTTTAAAATAATGTTTTCATTCTTTTTGTACACAGAAAGAAGCACGATCAGGTTTAGGATCAATAGCAATATAATTAAGATAATAATCACAATTTTTGAAGGTTTTGCAGTATAAATGAATATTAAATTAAGAGGTAGTAAAATTAACCCCAAAAAATTGCGATATGATATTTTATAAAATAAATAATCCTCGATCAAAATTTCTATAGAAAAAATAGTAGAGATTATTTTTTCTACTAAGATTTTACAGATGATAACAAACAAATATAACGATGCTATTTTGAAATAGAGGTTCATATTAACGATCTGTGATTTCCACTCCAATATGTCAATACACACATACATAAATAACGATACAGATAAAATCTGCATCAAAATTAGAATACCGTTAAAGATGGTTGAAAGTTTATTTCCTTTTTGATTAAGGACGACATATTTATTTGTATTAAAAAGCGTTACGAATTCAGAAAACCTTACACTATTTATTAGCTTTGCTGTTGCTAGAAGTGCAAAACATACCATAATCACTATGGTAACCCAGTCGGTCGATATGATTTCTCTCGTAATAGTTTCCATACTTAGAATGGGATAAAATTACGCCATACTTATTACATAATAAAATAAAGTATCCGAAATAAGGATGCAACACCAATTTAAATATATCGTCATATATCTAAAACCTGTTATAAGCACAGAAAACTAAAAATAATCTAGTAATTATTTAGTTATATTTGCCTGAAAACACTTAAAATGGTAGATGCCTTAGTTATCATACCTACCTATAACGAGAAAGAAAATGTAGAACGCATTATTAAAAATGTGTTCTCCCTTCAGCGTGATTTTCACATTTTGATTGTAGATGATAATTCACCTGATGGTACTGCTTCAAAGGTTAAAGAATTACAATTAGAATACCCGGAAAGTCTTTTTTTATTAGAGCGTAAAGGAAAATTAGGATTAGGTACGGCGTATATTGCTGGGTTTATATGGGCGTTAGAGAGACAGTATGCGTATGTTTTTGAAATGGACGCCGATTTTTCACATAATCCTAATGACTTAATAAGATTGTACAACGCGTGTGCAAAGGGCACATCTCAAGTAGCTATCGGATCAAGGTATGTGACCGGTGTAAATGTAGTAAATTGGCCAATGAGCAGGGTGCTGTTATCTTGGTTAGCATCAAGATATGTGCGGTTTATTACCGGAATGGATATTCACGACACAACTGCAGGTTTTATGTGTTATAAAAGAGAGGTTTTAGAAAAAATCAATCTGGATAAGATTAAATTTGTAGGATATGCATTTCAGATTGAGATGAAATTTAAGGCATACCTTTTAAAATTTAAAATAATAGAAGTACCCGTAGTATTTACTGATAGAACCCGAGGTACTTCAAAAATGAGTAAAGGAATTATCTCTGAAGCCGTATTTGGAGTTTTAAGAATGAAATTAAAGAGTTTGTTTAATAGTTACGAGATATGATCAAGAATACTGTATTGATTAAAAATACGAATATTGTCAATGAAGGAAAAATTTTTAATGGGGATGTGTATATAGAGAATGGTTTTTTCAAAGAAATCGCCCCCCAGATTAGTGCTAAATCTTCTGATGTACAAGTTTTTGACGCAGAAGGAAAATATCTTTTACCTGGTGTTATAGATGACCAGGTTCATTTTAGAGAACCAGGACTCACTCATAAGGCAACGATAGAGACTGAATCAAAAGCGGCTATAGCTGGTGGTATTACTTCGTTTATAGAGATGCCTAACACAAACCCCCAGACAACTACAATAGAAAAATTGGAAGAAAAGTTTGAAATAGCGTCTAAAACCAGTTATGCTAATTATTCTTTTATGTTTGGAGGAACCAACGATAACCTAGAAGAGATACTAAAGGTGGATGTGAAGAAGGTTGCCGGGCTTAAACTATTTTTGGGTTCTTCTACAGGTAATATGTTAGTGGATAATCCAGAGGTTTTAGAGAGGATATTTTCATCAACTGATTTACTGATATCTGTACATTGCGAAGATGAAGAAACGATCAGAAAGAATACTGCAAAATATATAGAACAATATGGTGATGACATACCGATAGAATTGCACCCAATTATCAGAAGTGAAGAAGCTTGTTATATATCGTCATCTAATGCGGTAGCGTTAGCAAAAAAAACAGGTGCCAGGTTACACGTTTTTCATCTGTCTACAGCAAAAGAACTGAAATTGTTCACGAATAAAATTCCGTTAAAGGATAAAAAGATAACGGCAGAAGTGTGTATTCACCATCTTTGGTTTTCTGATGAGGATTATAAAGAAAAAGGAACTTTGATTAAATGGAATCCTGCGGTAAAAACATCAAAAGATAGAGATGCTTTATTTGAAGCGTTACTTAATGACAAACTAGATGTAATTGCTACGGATCACGCTCCTCATACAAAAGAAGAAAAAGACAATTTGTATACAAAAGCACCTTCTGGTGGTCCACTAGTACAACACGCGTTGCCTGCAATGCTTGAGTTTTATCATAGGGGTAAAATCTCACTAGAGAAAATAGTAGAAAAAATGTGTCATAACCCAGCTATTTTATTTCAAGTGGAGAAAAGAGGTTACATTAAAGAAGGATATTATGCGGATGCTGTATTAGTAGACCTTAATGCACCTTGGACTGTTAACTCAGATAATATAGCATATAAGTGTGGCTGGTCTCCTTTCGAAGGAACGACTTTTACCGCAAGAATTACGCATACTTTTGTAAATGGAAGCTTAGTATATAAGAATTTTAAATTCTATGATGTTAAGAATGCACAACGATTAACTTTTGACCGATGAAAAATAGAATAATACACTACTTTTTTCTTTCGGGGCTTCTTGTTCTTTCTTGCCAGAACCTAGATAAGCCTTCTAAGCCTGATAACCTTCTAGCAGAAGATAAAATGGTTGAAATACTTACGGATATTGCCTTTGTCAAAGCTGCAAAAGGAAGCTATAAAAAGGTTTTTGATATAGAGAAAATCAATCCGGAGGAATATATTTTGAGTAAACATGGAATTGATAGTTTAGTGTTTGCAGAAAACAATAGTTGGTATACAGATCAGATCGATGACTATGAAAAGATTTTTGAAAAAGTAAAAAAAAATATAGAGCAATCGAAAATTAAATATGAAAAACTAAAAAAAGAAGAAGACTCTATCAAAAAGATCGAGGATTCTATAAGGAAACTAGAGAAAGGAGATAAATTCGAAAAATTAATTCCTTTAAGGCGAGGTGAGTTAGAATCAATTGATGAGGAGTCAATTGAAGATAAGATAGAAAATGCAATCAAGAAGAGAAGTGAGTCTAATGCTGCTTCAGGAAAAAAGAAGCAGTAACTTCGATGGCTTTCTGAGCAGTAATAAAGCTATAAGTAAGCTCTTTTTTTATTTTTTCGTTTTCATAGAAAGAATTAGAAAAAGCACTTTTTATAGAGGATTTAAAAATAACTCTTTTAGTTCTAAAAAGGAAGTGACTACACTGTTGCGCATAATATGCGATCTTCATTAAAAAAGGAGAAACTTCCTTTGTAGGTGCAGGTTTATTGAGTGCTTTTGCGATAAGCGTAAATGCATTTTTAAAACTTAGGTTTTCACCTACAACGATATATCGTTCATTCTTTATTTCACTATTCATGAGATGGTGCATAATATTGATAACATCGTCCACGGCAACATATCCAGTAGTTCCTGTAGTATAGTATTTCATCCCTTTGTAGATTTTCTTGAAAAGATATCCACTTCCTGAATTATAAAAACCTCGACCAATGATAATGCCTGGGTTTATTATCACGGCGTTGAGTCCCTCCTGCATTCCTCGCCAAACCTCCATCTCTGCACCATATTTTGTAATAGCATATACAGAATCAGAGATTTCAGGATTCCATTCTGCGGATTCTTTAATAGGGTTCTGTAATGCGTTTTCACTCAAAGTAGCAATTGAACTTATATAACATAATTTTTCTACTTTATTTATGAGCGATAAATTAACAATGTTAGCAGTACCTTCGATATTTATTTTACGAAGTTTTCTGTAGTGTGAAGGGTTAAAAGAAATCATGGCAGCACAGTGATATACACAAGTAACACCTTTGAATATTGAGGATAGTGTTGGAATATCATTCAGGTCACCCTGAACCCAATCAATAGTATCAAAAGCGCGTCGGTTTTCAGGATTGCAACATTGGATAAATACACTTTTTGCATATTCTTTTTTATCGTTGGTTCTATACAATGCTCGTATTGGATGTTTTTCTTCTACCAGCCTGATTAATAAATGAGTACCTACCAAACCTGTTGCTCCGGTAACTAAGATCATAATTCTTGTTCTATGATACTAATGTACATAATTCATTAATACTAAATAAAAATAGTTTTGTTAAGTTGTGTTAGCGTCTTTTTTTAGTTTTAAAATAGGTTTCGTGTTATCAGTATGCAAAAGTTTTTAAATTTAATTTATAGGATGTTTTTTTAATCTAGACATAGATTATTCTTTTTGACAAACGATTTCTGTCGTATTCATGGCGCTATATAATCCATATTTTTATCTTTGCCGCATCTAAATTGAATTATAAAAAAATGGCTGTAAACTTTATAGAAGAACTGCGCTGGAGAGGAATGTTACATGATGCTATGCCTGGTACAGAGGAATACCTAATGGAACAAATGAGGGCTGCCTATGTTGGGTTTGATCCTACTGCAGATTCATTACACATAGGAAACTTAGTACCAATTATGCTACTAGCGCATTATCAACGTGCAGGACATAAACCTTTTGCCTTAGTGGGTGGTGCGACAGGAATGATTGGCGACCCTTCTGGTAAATCAGCTGAGCGTAGTCTATTGGACGAAGAAACATTACGACATAATCAGAAAGCCATAAAATCTCAATTAGGGCAGTTTTTAGATTTTGAAAGTGATGCAGCAAACGCAGCAGTTTTAGTTAATAATTATGATTGGATGAAAGACGTTTCATTTCTAGATTTTATTAGAGATGTGGGTAAACATATAACTGTCAATTATATGATGGCCAAAGATTCCGTAAAAAACAGAATTTCTGCTGAGTCTTCTGATGGGATGTCTTTTACAGAATTTACATATCAATTAGTACAAGGATATGATTTCTTGCATTTGTATAGAGAACACGAATGTACGCTACAAATGGGAGGGAGTGATCAATGGGGAAACATCACTACAGGAACAGAGTTGATCAGACGTATTGGAGGTGGAAAAGGATATGCGTTAACCTGCCCATTATTAACTAAAGCAGATGGATCTAAATTTGGTAAATCAGAAGGTGGAAATGTATGGTTAGACGCCAGACGTACATCTCCATACGAGTTTTATAAGTTTTGGTTGAATACCAGAGATGATGATGCGGAAAATTTTATTAAGATTTTTACTTTTTTATCGAAAGAAGAGATTGATAAATTGATAGAATCGCATAAGAAAGATGAAGGTCGAAGATTACTTCAAAAAAGATTAGCAGAAGAAATAACGGTTATGGTTCATTCTCAGGAAGATTTGGATAACGCAATTAAGGCGTCCAACATATTATTTGGAAAATCGACTTCTGAAGACTTAAAGGGACTAGATAAAGCAACATTCTTAGATGTTTTTGAGGGAGTCCCGCAAACCGAAGTTTCCAAAGATCTTATTGATGGTGGATTGGATATTATTGGGGCATTAGCAGAACAAACCGGATTCCTGAAATCTAATGGAGAGGCAAGAAGGGCTCTTAAAGAGAATTCAATATCCGTAAATAAAGAAAAGGTAAAAGAAGGATATGCTATAACAACAGATGATTTGATCAATGATCAATTCGTTTTATTACAAAGAGGAAAGAAAAACTATTTTGTAATCAGAGCTGTATAGGATTTCTTATGTAGAATAATACTAAAAAAGGCGTATTCTTAATCAAAAAGAATACGCCTTTTACTATATTTTGAAGCGAAATTAACTTATTGATATATTTTATTTACGACTCTTACATCTCTTGTGCTTAGACCATTTCTTTGTACATTAAAAGTACTTCCGTTTTTTCTGGTAATGGTAGGTTGCCCATTTTTAGAGAAAAAGAAAGAGCCGTACATCATAACGGATCCCAGATCAAAATTTGTGGTCCTTACATTAGAAAAAGATTCTTTTCTAAAATTACCTTCTCTCCCCGGCATAATATTTTGGAAATTAACCGTCACATTTCGATCGCGTCTTGGATGTGATTGCTCGTGAAATAAACCTACAGCGTGCCCAATTTCATGAATTGTATTTCCTGTAGAACAACCACTAGCAATAGATATAAACTGGCGACCTCCAATTCTACCAATGTAAGAATAACAACCTCCATCATCCGTAAAATACACATAATTTTGTTGGTTCGTTCTCTGTACAAAACGGACTTTGGTTTTGTTTTTCCAGTGGTTCATAGCATTGGTTATTCGGCTTTTATTAGGAAGGCGACTGTCTATTACATAGGGGACAACATAGGTATTTCCGGATTTTGGCCATCTTCTGGAAGGATTATTAAGAATCGTACCTTTTGCAATAGTATTGGTTTCTTCTACTTGTTCGGGAGTAAGAATCATATCTCCCAAAACTAATTTACCATCCACTTTGCTAAACTCAGTTTCTGTTCCAAAAAAAGGTTTGATAACGGTTTCTCCACTTGAAGTTAGAGGATAGGCTTCTAATGCGGTATTAGACTTTGACAACTCCTGTGTTACTTCTTCGGTTATAGGGTCATTTTGACAATTGATCATTAACATTGCAGATACTCCTAAAGCGGTTACGCTCAAAAACTTGTTGATTTTCATTGTGTTAAAATTTAAGTTGGATGTTGATAACGAAAAGTTAGATTTAATATTTTATATAGGTGCATTGAATTATAATGCTATTTTATCAGATTACAATACTATAGTAACCCAAAAACAAAGCCTGCAAGAATCTCTTCTTAGCAGGCTTTGTCAACTAACCAATCAATTATTGAAAAAAACTTAGCGTTCTATATGTGCATCGATGCTATCGATTTATTTCTTTATTTTTATTTTTTGCCAATTCTTATCAGCTTTTTCTTGTAAAGCCGCCGCTCCTTCATTATTCCATTTTGTTAAGGTATTAACTCCCCACGAATTATAGAATAAATACAATCTTCCATCTCTTATTTCAAACGTTTCTGGATCAATATCTACTTTTTCGGCACTTGCTCCTATAGCATAGGCACAGTAACCGCCATATTGTGGTATGAATCTTTCTGGATCCATTTTGAACTTTTCAAGATTTGCCTTACTAGCAAATTTGTACTTTGCGTTGTCGACAGTCATTACAAATTTGCTATCTCCTTTTACCGATTTATTATTAAAGTATTCAGTAACGTCATATCCTTTAGCCACAAACCCTTTTTTCACATTATAATCAATTTGCTGTGCACTTACATTTACTGTTAATCCTATAAAAAGTAAAACAAAGAACTTTTTCATGTTGTGTACTTTTTTTGTTACAACCATTCAGTCGTTAGAAAAACAAGAACATTACATTTTTAACATGTTTTTATATTTTCTAAACATAAGTACATTTCTAAATACGAAGTTTGAAACTAAAAGTTGCAAAAAGGAATTGTTGGATGTTTTAAAAGGAGTAAGCTTTTTACAATGACATTAGATTGCACCCTCTAATATCACTATGGTCAAATCGACCCAGTATTTCGAAGCTACCGTTGGTATAGGTTTTTCCTAAATCTTGGGTTGCGATAAACGAACAAGAGTTTATATTAGCCAGATCAATAATATTAATGCCTCCGGTTTTACCAGCGGGCATTTTGGTTAATGCATCCTCAGTGTCACGGGTTGAGATTTTCATCCAGGGCGGACAATAAAAAAGTCCATCACCTTTAGAATAGGCTTGGGATAATAATTCGGTCATTCCGTATTCACTATGAATTTTGGATACATCAAACCCTTTTGTTAGGTTCTGGTGTAATTCTTCTCGTATCATTTCTTTTCTTCTGCCTTTCATTCCTCCGGTTTCCATAATAATGGTGTTATCCTGGAGTTCAATTCGACGGTTTTCTACAAGATCTAATAATGCAAAAGAGACACCCATAAGAAGTGTCTTTTGACCAGTTGTGGATAATTGTTTTAGAGTGGTGATCAGTTTTTCAGTTTCGTCCAGATAAAATCCACTTTCGGGATGCTGACTTTCTTTTATTAATGTATTGGCCATATATACCAAAGAAGAGCCTTCCCGCTCCAGATACGAAGGTAGCAATGCCAGAACCGTATATTCCTTTATGTCTCCATAAAAAAACTGAAAGCCTTTTTGAAAGCTAGTTTCGTAAATGTTAACATCAGTAACATAATGCTTACTGGTAATACTGTCTGTTGTACCACTGCTAGTAAAAATTTGCTGAATATCAGCTGAGGCACTCACTATCTTTTTCTGTTTAAAAAATTCAATGGGTAAGAATGGAATTTCTTCGGTTGTTTTAACTGAAGTTTTAGTAATCCCTAAAAGATTACAGAATCTTTGATATATTCTGCAGTTAATATACTGGTGTTGAAAAATTCTCAATGCGACTTTTTCAAAATCCTGATCATTTTGAATTGTAAAAATAGTATCAGCCAGCATACAAGTTGGAAAAGTTATTTTGTTTAAAACAAAGGTATAAAAAACACGCTGTACAAAAGCGGGTGTTCTCTATATTATTAATGCCGAACAGAATTTGCTGTAGAAAAATTATGGCGATACTAGCATAGCCAGATTAGATCGATAATAAAAAAAGTGTTCTTAATTATTTTCTAATTAACTTTTTGGTAAATGCTTTTTCACCTACTTTGATTCTAAGGACATATACACCAGGAGGTAAAGCTGCAATATCGAGTTGTTCCTGAGTGGTAATAACCTTAAACAACACCGTTTTTCCTAAAACGCTAAATACTCTGCAAGTCATTGATTTGCCAGATTTAGCTCTAATATTGAGAATATCACCAGAAACAGGATTAGGAAATACCTGAACTTCTTCTTCTTGATCGATAGTGTTAAAAGATGACTGTGCCTGAACTCCAGTGGGAAAAGAGAGGCAAAAAACACCAATAAATATGAGTAATAAGTAGATTTTTTTCATATAGACTTTACTTTGGGAGTATAAAAGTACAATATTTTATTAAAAATTGAGTTAGGAACTCTTTTTTTTAATGTTAAATGTCTAAAAATTATCAATCTGTTATAAAAGCTACAGGTTTATTGTTTCAAAAATAGAGTTCATTATTTTTTTTGTGTTTTCCCTAAAAAAAGTAGATATTTGTCTCACTATGAAGTTGTAAGAATTATGTACGTCTTTTTGGAAATACCAAATCTGGTACCATTTGGTTAAGAAAATCTTTCTTAGCTCTTTCCGATTATTACTTTTTTCTAATCATAATTCTTTCACTTATGACACCAAATAAACTTACACTTTCCAGACTATTTTCATATTTTAAACTAGCTATCACAGGCAAAGAGCAACAATTTACATCAGGTAGTATCCGTAAAGCAGTATTTATGTTAGCCATCCCTATGATTTTAGAAATGATCATGGAATCTATTTTTGCATTAGTAGATATCTATTGGGTTTCCGGTCTTGGTGAAAATGCCATTGCAACGGTAGGCTTAACAGAATCGGTTATCACTTTAATTTATGCTGTTGCAATTGGTCTCAGTATGGGAGTTACTGCTATCGTAGCTCGTAGAGTTGGAGAAAAAGACATGATAGGAGCTTCTCAGGCAGCTGTGCAGTCTATATTGTTAGGGGTTTCTGTTGCACTAATGATTAGTGTCGTTGGAATACTTTTTCCGAAAGAAATTTTAACCCTTATGGGAGCCGAACCCGATTTAATAGCCGAAGGGTATGGATATACGCAGATATTACTGGGAGGAAACATAACGATTATGTTATTGTTTTTAATCAATGCTGTTTTCCGAGGAGCAGGTGACGCTTCTGTAGCTATGAAAGTGTTGATTTTTTCTAACCTCTTAAATATTATTCTTGATCCACTTTTTATTTTCGGTTTTGGACCAATTCCTAGTTTTGGAGTACAGGGAGCTGCTATAGCAACTACTATAGGAAGAGGTAGTGCAGTGCTATTACAATTAGTAATTCTTTTTTTTGGCTGGAGTAAAATTAAGGTAACTCTTAAGGATATTGTTTTGCGTTCTAAAGTCATGATTAATTTGATCAAAGTATCGCTTGGAGGTATTGGTCAGTTTATTATAGGAACATCCAGCTGGGTGTTTTTAATGAGAATCATGGCAGAGTTTGGTAGTGAAGTTTTGGCGGGATATACTATTGCAATTAGAGTATTAATGTTTACGCTCATGCCTTCTTGGGGGATGAGTAACGCCGCTGCAACTCTTGTTGGTCAAAACCTGGGAGCGGGTAAACCTGAGAGAGCAGAACAGTCTGTTTGGAAAACAGGAAAGTACAATGCTTATTTTATGATATTTGTATCTGTATTTTACCTAATATTTGCTGAGGTTATTGTCAGAATCTTTAGTGTAGAACCTGAAGTTATAACGTACGGTGCATTAAGTTTGCGTGTAATTGCGGCTGGTTACGTATTCTATGCATATGGTATGGTGGTGATTCAATCATTTAATGGCGCCGGAGATACGAAGACGCCAACTATTATTAACTTTTTCTGCTTCTGGGTATTTCAACTTCCGTTTGCTTATTTGGCCGCAATTGTTCTTGATTGGGGAGCAATGGGAGTATTTTTAGCAATTACTTTTGCCGAAATTTTAATAGCCGTAGTTGGAATTATATGGTTTAGAAAAGGTACTTGGAAATCAGTGAAAGTGTAGAGCTATTATAAAAGACACCCTCAAGCGAGGGTGTCTTTTACATTTTTGCTATTCTAATACTAATTACTGACTTTATATGTTTCTGATCCAGTTTTAATGATATATAAACCTTTGGGTAAACTGTGTATAAAGGCAGTTTCTTCTTGCTTAGAAGCGACCGATTTTTGTTCTACGAATAATCCGAAAATATTATATACAGAAATTTCAGAAGAGGTGCCTGTTGGGAAAATAATAGAAGAAGTATTTTGAGTAGTGTAGGTTATTGGGAGTACTAAAAGATTATCTGCCTCACCAGGTGTACCTTCGTTATTAGAGTTATCTGTGTCAATATCAACTAAGATAAAATAATTTCCGTTTGCTAGATCTCCATTATTATTAATATCCCATCCATCAATGGTTGTTTGAATACCATAAGAACTATTTACATTACGACTTGGAATAGTAATCGTTTTAATGAGCTTATCACTGCTACCAATACTATTATTTATGGAAAAATAGAATTTTACCTTGGCACTATTAGAAGTAGTATTTCCAATATTTCTGATCGCTAACCTGTCAAATGAAATACTCCCTACTCCACCATTGGTAATTAAATGTTTTTTTCCACTATTAAAAAACGTATCTAGAGGAGGAGGGCAACTTAAACATTGAGAAAATACAGCGGAAGCATTTAAATCTACAGTTAAGTTTGGTATTTGTGGACAGCCATTATTTGATGCAGGACCTTGCTCATTTGGACAATTATCAGTATAATCAGGAACTCCATCATTATCGCTGTCGCATTGTGCATTAAATGGTGATCCAATAGGATTTCCGGGCATCAGATAATCTCCATCAGAGCTACTTTGAGAAGCGATAAGCACCTTATAATACTTTAGACCTCTTCCAAAGTTCATTTTATAGACTTTCCCAAGAATAAGAGGATTAGCGATAGTAATGTTTAGTTTCCAACTTATACTTTCTGCAGTATTTCCAGCACAAATATTTTGTTTTGCCTCGGTTGCTGTATCTCCAACACTTATCACTTTATGATATTTTTTAGATCCTAAAATAGGACAACCTCTATTGGAAAGGGAACCTGATTCATTGATGCATAGGTCACTAAAATTTTGAACTCCATCTCCATCAGTGTCTCGATTATCTAAATTGTCACAAGCATCACCTATTCCATCTCCATCGATATCCGCAGTTTGATCAGGGTTTGATACATTTGGACAATTATCAACTTGATCAGGGATACCATCATTATCGCTGTCACAGATTGGCTCTATCGGTGCTCCGGCAGTAGCTTCATCAATTTCATAATCAGCATCTCCTGTATAGGTTGCTGCAATCAATACTTTATAATAATGTAATCCTCTTCCGAAATTCATTTGATAAATCTTTGTTTTATCAAGAGGCTGGTCTATTAGTATATTAAGCTTCCAGCTTGTGTTTTCGGTAGTTTGTCCGTTACAAAAATTCGAAGACGCTTCATCTAAATTACTTCCTACTTTAATAACTTTATGGTATTTCCTAGATAATTGATAACTTGTATTATCTTCTTTAACCTTTTCAGTTATACTGATAGGTTCCAAGTAAGTGGATTTAGATAGGTTTTTCCCAGAAAAAGAGAGGAAGGTTAGAGCTGTAAATAGTAATAAATAGTAAATCTTGTTTTTCATAATAAAAGTTTTAAAATTAGATATGTGTTTTTACAATCGTTAATCCGTTTTATGAAAAGAATGTGACCGCTAAAAAGGGAATTTTTTGAAAAATTATGATTTAGTTTCGTTGTAGAATAAAAAAACCGCTTCAATTTTTGAAGCGGTTTTTGTTGTATTGATGAGATTTTTATCTCAAATCTATTTTTTTACAAAGAAGTTGCCCAAGCAAAATCAGCTGCTACAGTTGTAGAAGTACTATATGTTGTAGCTTCTGCAGCATCAGTACCATCAGCTTGTAAGTTAGAAGCTGGTGCGCTGTCTCTAAAATCAAATTGAGTATCAAATCCAGTTAATGAAAGACCAGTAATAGTTGCTCCAGAATTGTTTTTGATTTGGATTCCTGTTCCTCCCATTGTAGAAACTGCAGTAAAGTTAACAAGTGTTGGGTTGTTATTTACACCATCAGCTTCGATTGCAGTAGAGAAATCTGCTATTGTGATGTTAACGAATGTGTTTGTAAGTGTACCGTTCCATCCTTCAGTCCAGTCTACAGCATCATCTTCAAGGTTTTCTGCATAGAAATTAGTCATATTTACAGTTCCTCCGAAGAATTCAACTCCGTCATCAGAACCACCGATAACAGCAACATTAGTAATTGTAGTTCCATTACCTACTGCATAAAGAGTTAAACCATTGAACTGAGAATCAGCATTGATCTGAGCTCCAGTGTCTTTAAGTACAAGATAGTTGATTGTACCAGAGTTATCAGCATCATTGTTTCCTCCATAAACAAGACCACCTACTTCAGCAATAGCGTTTACTCCTTCAGTAGTAGTAGCGTCACCACATATAAGTAATCCACCCCAAGCTTCACCATCGTTAGATTCCATTACTACTGGATCAGCCATAGTTCCTTGGATATCGATAGAAGCATCTTTTAATACAGCTAAGTAGTTTGCAGTTCCAGACTCGGAAGTAATTGTAGTTCCTGCTGGAATTGTTAAAGTAGCACCATTACTCACTAAAACTGGTCCGCTTATTTCATATGCAACTGAAGCATCAAGTGTAAGATCACTAGAAATAGTAGCTGGAAGTACGTTACCAGAACCAGTTCCTGCATCTATAACCCAAGCAAATAAACTAGCGTTGGTAGAAGAAGTACTAAATACTGCGTCGTCAGCGGTATCTGCATCTGAACCATCAACTTGTAAGTTAGAAGCAGGAGCGCTATCTCTAAAGTCGAAAGACGTATCAAAACCAGTTAGGGTTAATCCATTGATAGTTGCACCAGAATCATTTTTGATTTGGATTGCTGTACCTCCAGTAGAAGAAATCGCTGTAAAGTTTACAAGTGTTGGGTTGTTATTTACACCATCTGCTTCGATCGCAGTAGAGAAATCTGTAATTGTGTTTAAAACATATCCGTTAGTAAGTGTTCCACTCCAACCCTCAGTCCAGTCTACAGAATCATCTTCGTTGTTTTGTAAGTACATGTTCGTTACAGATACTGTTCCTCCAAAAAATTCAACACCATCATCAGTACCATTAATGATCGCTACATTATCGATAGTAGTTCCAGAACCAACGGCATATAATGTAAGACCATTAAACTGAGAATCCGCATTGATCTGAGCACCAGCATCTCTTATGATTAAGTAATCGATGTTACCTGAGCGATCAGTATTGTTAGTACCACCATAAATAAGGCCACCAACTTCTGCAGTAGCGTCTGTTCCTTCGGTAGTTGTAGCATCTCCACAAATAACTAAACCACCCCAAGCTCCTGCTTGGCCATTAGAACGCATAATTACTGGATTAGCTGCTGTTCCCTGAATGTTGATGTCAGCGCCTTTTAATACGGCAAGGTAATTTTCGACACCGACTTGGGATACGATTTCAGTACCTGCAGGTATTGTAAGTGTAACTCCTGATGCAACAGTTACAGTTCCTGTAATTGTGTATTGAATATTAGCATCCAAAGTACGGTCATCATTAATAACCCCATTTAGAATAGAATCATCTGTTGGTGGAGTAATTATCACCCCATCATCGTCATCACCACAAGACACAAAAAGTAATCCTGTGATTATTGCAAAGCTTAATAATTTACTAAAAGTTTTCATCATTGTTTATATTTAATTAATAGTTTTTAAAATTTATAACTAAGACTCAGGGAAGTTTCTATTCCTGTAGAATAGGATAAAATGGTACTTTCAAATTGATCACCACTAACAACTTCTTGAATGAATTGCGTTCTTTTTATCGTTGGGTTTAATAAGTTTTTGGCAGTTAGGCCTAAACTCCAGTGTTCATTAATTTCTTTATTAGCTATAAAGTCTAATGTCACAAAACCTTGTTCTATAATTTCCCCATTAAAAAACACATCTGGTTGCTGCTGATTTCTAGGAGCTCCCAAGGCGAAGATCTTATCTGATGTATAATTCCCGGTAAGGGTAAGTTCGTATGGAAATTCTTCTCCAGAATTAAAGGTTAATGATACGTTAGAGATCCAATCGGATGCTCCTTCTAATCCTATCTCAGTTCTATCACCATATTTGAAAGTTTGCTCTAATGTTCCATCTTCTCTTATTACATCCTTTAGATCTTGTATGTGATCTAGATAAGAAATATTACCACTAAGTCTTAAATTAGGATTTGATGCTCGTTTCTTGATGATATATACTCTTCCCTCAAGTTCGAATCCTAAAATACGAGCACGATCTCCAGTGTTGAAGTAAGAGAAAATATCTTCTCCTCCTCTTTGTAAACCACGGTTTATAGGATCTTCAATTCTTTTATAGAATGTACTAAAGGATAATAATTCGTCACTTTCTGGAAAAAATTCTACTTTGAAATCTACATTGTAGTTTGTAGATCTTTCTACGTTAGGGTTTCCTTGAAATACCTGTCCAACCTGAGACACATACTGGAAAGGTGCAATTTCTTTAAACTCTGGTAACGTCTGACCTAAACTTCCTGAAAGACGTAATGCTAATTTTTCGTTTACTGAATATTTTAAGTTCAAGTATGGATAGAAATTATCATATTCTTTATTAGAAGATCCAATTCTTGCTTGTCCTGTAAGAGGATTTACAAAGTTTCCTACATCAAAGTTTACATCAATTTCATCCTTTTGATAACGAACACCAACTTGCGCTGTAAACTTGTTAAATGTTCCTGTAAAGTTTGCGTTTCCAGAGTACGAAAGAAGTTCTGCGTCATAGCTGTCTATTGGCTGTGTATTAAGTTGTAACGCTCCAGTGTCAAAATTTTGTTGAGTGAAGATGTCACCTATAGCATCTATCGATGTAGGATTAATTTCTACATTACCTTCTTCAACTCCGAAAAATTGAGATAAGAAGTCTCTGGTTTTATTTCTAAAATCTCCACCAATATTTAATACAAAAATATCTTCTTCATCTTCATTTTGCTTAAGAACCCATTCATCAGAGATTCGAGCATTAATTTCTTGATCGGTAATTTCCTGAACAGATTTTCTTTGCTGAAACCCTCCGGTAAATCCAAGCTCTATTACTCCATCTTCATTCTCAGGAGTGTTGGGATTGTCGTTAAGAATATTTACCTCATTACGAATTCTATTCGGTTCATTAGCTGCTAAATAATTAAATCCCGCTGCCCATTCTAAAGTATTCTTTTCAGAAAGTGCATGTTCTCCAATAAGTTGTGTTGCTGATAGAAAAGTACTCTTTATATTTTGGTCTCTAAGAAATTGAGATCCTTCTTCAATATTATCTAGTTCTTCGAAAAACTCTGTAGTACGTTCACGCCCAGCTTCTAACGTCTCTTCAAAAACTTTGTTAATAGCGAACGTGTTTAACGATAATTTATGGTCATCACTAATTTTATACTGACTGTGTAACATTGCTGTGGAGTTAACAGTACGTAACCAGCGTCTTAAATCATCTTCTGGTACGATATCTCTTAGGTTCCCCTGATCATATTCTCTGAATAACCCTTCTCTATATTCATAATCGACAGATTGACCACCACTAAAATAAAGTTTAAAATTTCTTGCCTCACCTACTATTCCTCCTACATTAAAACCAAATCCATAATTGATAGGAGTTGAAATTTCTGTTGTATTCCAAGATTGTTGGGTTAATGCATTTACAAGGTTGCTTGCTTCAAACTCGCGACTATATATCCCTAAAGAAATATCATTATTGTTAGCAGTAGCTTTAAAGGAGTTAAAAATATCGCCATCTGCAACATTAGAATTTACTCCAACATTAACACTTGCGCCAATATCTTTTGTTTTTGTAACCTGTTTAGAAACAATATCTATATTTCCAGAAGCAAGATCTGCTGAATTGGAAGGAGCAAACGTTTTGCTTATAGAAACGTTTCCTATAAATCTTGTTGGAAACAGTTCTAAGTCTATATTTTTTTTGTCAATATTGTCTGATGGTATGGGTAATCCATTAAGCGTAGTACTTAGATAGCGATCCCCTAAACCACGTACATAAATATCTCCGGATCCTTCTGCTTTGGATACACCCGATATTTTTGTAGTCGCAGCAGAAGCATTCGAAACTCCAAGTCTTGTAAGTTGTTCTGCTCCGATACTTTCTTTTATCTGAACAGCATTCTTTTGTTCTAATAACAGCGCTTCTTCCCTTTCTCTATTAGTCTGTACTTTAATAACAACTTCTTCAAGTGCGGCGGCGGTGGCGCCTAAAGCAGTATCAATTACGGTTACTTTATTAGGTTCTACAACCACGTCTGGTATACGCAGGGTTTCATATCCTGTAAAACTAAATTCTAAGGTATAGGTGCCCGGTGGGATATTGGTAACTTCATACTTTCCATCAAAATCAGATGACGTTCCCATAGTAGTGCCAGCAATTACAATATTAGCAAAAGGTAGCGGTTGATTGTTTACTTCTTTGTCTAGAAGTGTTCCGGCGATGGAACCGGTTTCTTGTGCAAAATTTAATCCAAGATAAAACAGTGCGATAACTGTGAAAAATTTTCTCATTTCGTGTCCTTAAAAAATCTGATACAAATAAATACGGTTTTCCAGTAAGAAATCTTATGCTACTATTATCCTTAGTTTAAGGGATTGTAATTTCAGAATAAAGAGGTTTTTAGCAAATTTTTAAAGTTTTCTGTTTTTTTTGACTTGTGATTTAGAGGAAATGAATGATTTTAAAACACTGTTTATCAATTATTTGTATTGTTTTATTTATTTTAAGGGTGGTCGATTTTTGATTTTTAAAGTGAAGCCTATTTCGGGATATGAATTAAGAGAGAATATTACAAAAACATTACGATAAAGTTAATAATTGTATAATACGGTTAGTTGCCTTAACAATGAGATAAACTCAGTTCGTCAATGCGTGAGCTATTTTTCTGTCTTTATGGTATTTTCTCAGTTTTTTAAGGATGTAGATCTCATTTAACGCTTTAAAAAATTTATCTCTATGTTTTTACAATAAAGAGAAGGCTGAAGAGAAACATTATTGTTGTTGGATAATAATGATCTTCCAGCCTTCTACGAACACGTATCTTTATATCAATCGAATATCTTCTGATTCTTAAAAGAAACTGAACTGATAATTTTGTATTTATGTAACTATTTTTTTTGGGATAAAATCTGAAACCAAATTACAGGAGTTTAGCTGTGATTTGTTTTAACTTATTATTATTCTTGAATTAAAGAACTGTAACTTTTACTGAAAAGTAAAAGATAGGTTTGATTTAGGTTTTTAGCACTGTTATTTGATTTTTTTTAAGTAGTATCGGGGATTAATCGTTTGTTATTCAGTACATTTTGTTGGCTTTACTAGTTTTGAGAGCGTTTATTATGATATTTTAATAATAGACTTTTTTACATTTAATCATTAAAAAAGTATTATCTCAATGTTAAATGGCATTAAACTTTCAGAAGTGCTTTACAGTTATTTAAAATAAGACTTCGTAAAAAAAGCATCTTGAAAATCTTCAAGATGCTTTTTTAATAGCTTATAATTAACTGAACTCTTATTTCGAATTAGTTACGAGTCCATCCAGAATTCCATGAGTTGTAATCTGCACCGGTTCCATTACCAACACCAGTGATTACATCTGCTTCTCCAAAAGTAGCTCCAGTATCATTTTTAAGTGTAAGAGTAATATCATCAAAAGTGATATCTGTAACAGAAGTTTCATCACTTAATACACCGTTTCCAGTTTCAGTATCATCAAGGTCAAAACCTTCTGCAAAACCTTCTAACATCACATTGGTAAATACAGCTCTTGTTCCGGCACGTAATCTGATAGCTTCATTCTCATTAGAAGAACCAAGTCCATTAATGGTCAGGTTTGTAACTGTAGGAGCAGACCAAAATACTGGATTAGAATTATTTCCGATATCTGTATTAAAACCATCACCTTCTATTCCTTTGTCATGAGATTGTCTATGTTCGATATACACATTTGTTAAAGTTCCTGTAAATCCTTCAGTCCAGTCTACAGAATCATCTTGTGCACCTACAACAGATATAAATGAAGCGTTAACCGTTCCTCCAAAAAATTCTACTCCATCATCCGCTCCTTCAAAAGCTTGTATGTACTCTATTGTAGTTCCGTTTCCTACTGCATAGAATGAAAATCCATTATTTTCTGAAGCTGCATCCGCTGCACCACCAGAATATTCGATACGAACGTATCTAAGGATCCCTGAGTTATCGTTTACTGCACTACCACCATATGGTAATCCTCCAATTTCGGAAGTAGAAGTTGCATCTCCCCCGACAACAGAGTTTATTGGTGCTTTACCTAATAATATTAGACCTCCCCAGTCTCCAGGATTAGGAGTTGAGGTAGCAGAGGTAAATACAATTGGGTTAGAAGAAGTTCCTTCTGCGTTAATTATTCCTCCTTGTAATACAGCGATGTATACATCAGATCCGGTTGCTGCACGTACAACTACACCAGGCTCTACAGTTAACGTAAAACCTTCAGGAACGATAAGTGCACTCGTAAGCGAGTATTCAGTATTTGACTCAAGAGTAAGGTCCTCTGTAAGAGTGCCTCCTATAACTTCGCTAGTAGGATCAACTGGAGAACCGTCACCATTAATATTAATAGTTATGTCTGATGTATCGTCACTTGCACATGCTGTGAAAAGCATTGCAATGACAGCGGTTTTTAAAAGAAATATAGTTGCTTTCATGGGTTTTGTTTTAATTAATTTTATTCGTGTTCGTTTTAATTGGGTTAAAATGTATATTTAAATTGTAATCCGATATTCACTCCTCTTTTATAACTAGACAATGCAAATTCATCTATTGGATTTATTTCATTAGTTGCATTTCTACTAAATGGAATGCCTAAAGTGGTAAGTACATCTTCTGATATTGTAGCATTTTCTCGAACTCGTTCGATTGTTGGGTTCAATAAGTTTTTTACACTAAGGTTAATTTCAAAGTTGTCACGTACTTTATTTTTCCAAACGAAATCTAATGTCGGTACTCCTTTTTCAACTATATTTCCTAATTGCCCTGCTCCTAATGCATCGATACGATCAGAAAAATAGGAGAATACGAGGTTTGCTACAGGCTTATAATCTCCAAAAGTTGGCGTATAACTTACATCAGCATTGATCAAAAATGGGGATGCACCTTGTAGTTGATCAGAATCTCTATTAAAATTAGTGTTGAAGGTTCCTGAAACAGTTTTTAAATCTTGTTTTGTAGCCGTGTATGTAACGTTTAGACCTGCAGAAAGAAGGCTTTCCTCTTCAGTGTTTACTAACAATGCTTTACGCGCTTCTAGTTCAATACCAAAAACTTCTGCTTTATCTCCTGTTCTAAAGAAACGTTGTGTTCCAGTAGCATCATTCGCAGATACTAAGTTTACAGGATCGTTAATTTGTTTTGCAAAAGCTGCAATAGAAAATATCTGACCTCTATTAAAGAACCATTCGTATTTTAAATCTAGATTGATAATAGAAGAGAATGCAGGATCATTTAATAGGTCTGGATTACCACCTATACGATCAGTTACATTTTCATATACAAATGGAGCAACCTCTTTAAATTCTGGATTTGAAACGGTTCTACTCACAGAAAAACGTAAATTTTGATCCTCGTTTAATGCATATTTTACATTTAAACTAGGTAATAAAAAGGTTTCTGTCGCCTCGTTACGCCCAGGATTATTAAATGCAAGGTTGATTACATCGTATTCAATGCTTTGTTTGAATGATTCTACACGCAATCCAGGAACAAATGTCCATTTCTCTCCGTATTTGTAGACTGCATTAGCGTATAAGGCGTGTATGTCTAAATTTCCAGTATAGGTGTTTTCTGGAAGTCCCGGAAGGTTTGTGTTTCCTAATCCGGATGAAGCATCTAAAGCATTTATCACTACTGTATTGTAGGTAACACCCAGATTATCAATATTAAAAATTGAATTGAAATCATTAACATCAGTAACTTCTGTTCTTGGTTCAAGAATACTTAATCCAAAACGTTGATTGTCAAAATCACGTTGTTTTATGCGTCCATTGTACCCAAAATTAAATGACAGATTTTCTGATTGCTCGTATGCTACGTTTATACGACCGTTCCATTCTTGGTCTTCAATATTTTGGAAATAACGTTGGTTATCGAAATCTACATTACGGAAAAGAACAGGGTTTGTAGTTGGATCATTATCTAATGCCAGGTCAAACTGTTCTATAGCGATTCGTTTTCTGTCTGGTTGACGAGCAAGAACACTGTTAAAACCAATTCCGTAATCTACTTTTATTTTTTCATGAATGTTGCTAACTCCAGATAGTTGGTTAACATAAATCATGTCTTGTTCGAATTGTACATTCTGTGTAAAAAACCCAAAATCATCAATGTCTGCAATAGTATTTCGGTTAAACCCATTACCATCGATTCCAAAACGACCTACTTCATCTGTTGCGTCATTAATAAATAAGGAAGTAAACTTTATTCTATGATCTGGATTAACTCTATATACAATATTCGCCATTGCAGTAGTAGTTCGGCTATATTCGAAAATTTCAGTATCTCTAAATATTTGATTTTCTGCAGCAGTTACATTTGCTGCTTCCCCTCTTTTGTATTCATAGTTACTACCAAAAGAGGCGGTTCCGAATATACTTAGTTTTGATTGCTCACCAATTTCCCAGGATTTTCCTGCAGTTATGGATCCAGAAAGTCCAACCGGTCCTTCTGATGAAACGGGGTCAATACCGTGAGATAATACAACAGCAAATGGATCGTTTCTATATCTATTATAAAACCCAAAGAATCCTGTTCCTTCGCTCTTTACGAAATTTTCTCCGATTGCAGCAGTGTTTATTGTATTACCTAAATCTACATCAATATATGATTTTCCGACATGTTCTTTTGCTATAATATCTACATTACCTGCGGCAAAATCACCATAAAAATTGGCAGCATATGTTTTGCTTACGCCGATGTTCTGAATAACATCAGATGAGAAAAGACCAAGATCGATATTTTTCTTATCTACATTATTTGCTGGTAATGATAAACCATTAAATGTAGTGTTCAGGTATCTATCTCCAAGACCTCTGACATAAACGTTACCTCCACCTTCTTGTTTTGAGATTCCAGAAATTTTAGTAACCGCTCCCGCAGCATTACTGACACCTTTGTTCGAAAGTTCCTGAGCTCCAATACTCTGTTTCTGAACTACAGCACCTTTTTGATCTAAAAGAAGTGCTTGCACACTTTCTTTTTTTCTACTAGTTGTTTTAATAACAACTTCATCTAATGCTGCTGCACTCGCACCAATTGATGCGTCTAGAGTAGTAGTTTCATTGGCTTTTATGATAACTTCTTTTTCAAGTGTTTCGTATCCAACAAAACTAAATTCTACAACGTATGGTCCGGGTTCTAAATTTTCAATAGTATATAAACCATCAAAATCTGTAGTAGTACCTTTGCTAGTTCCTTTGATTAAAACATTAGCAAAGGGTAGGGGTTGACTGTTTGCTTCTTTATCAAGCAAAGTACCAGCTATAGAGCCAGTTTCCTGTGCACTAACTATTCCAACAACGAATAGTGCACAGAGAATTACAATTTTTCTCATAACGTGTTCTAAATTCGGTGCAAATAACGTTAGCTATTGTTACCTGTGCGTTACTGAAAAATTAAATAAGAGTAATTATAACGTTACGTAATTGTTATCTGTTTTTTTATAAATAGATAATTTCTTTTTAAAAGGAGAAGGCATTGTAGTGTAAAATGCTATGCAGCGAGAGTTTTAAAAGCTTTTTTGATGATTACCTAATTGTTAAGGATATAGTTAATTGAAGAATTATATAGATATACATTTAATTAGGAGACACAGATACGAGCTTGCTTTGTCTCATAAAGGATGGCGTTTTTGTAGTGTTTCGAATTTTGTATAATAAAAAAAGCGTTCTGAAATTTCAAAACGCCTTTATATTATTTTTTTGTAAATTTAGTTATTATCATAATTCACAACTACGTCACTTTTATTAGACCAAGTTGTAACTGATGCAATTGTATTATCAGTGTAATTTACTTCAGATAATTTTTCATTTTCCCAAAAAAACCACTTCCCAGTTTTTACACCGTTCTGGTATTGTCCCATTGCGATTTTTTTACCAGTAACATCATATGACTTCCATTCTCCATGAAGCTTTCCTTCTTTATTGTAAAATCCTTGTTGTCGAATTTCACCATTTTCATAGAAATAGGTTCCTTTAATTATATCTCCTTGTTTTTCAAAAGTAGGTTTAACATCTTGAGCCGTCATTACTCCTGAAAAAAGAATTGCTAATACTAACAGTAAATTTTTCATAATATATCTTTTTTATTGGGGTGTTCTTAATGATTACATTACAAATATAACTTTAATTTTACTTTAAAGCAACATTTACATAACATTAAATTAACACAAGAGCCATAAAATACTGATAAACAAATACTTAAAATATCATTAAAACTAAATTATGTTATTGTTAAGCATCTTTAATCCGAAATTATAGCTGGTGATATTAAGACTTTTAACAGAATTAGTATAGTACTACCTCGCAAATTTAAATATCCTTTACGCTTTTGAAGCACGATGTTTAGGTAGTAACTTTCAGAAAACACGATGGTTTTGGACGCAAAACAACATTATGAGTTTTTTATCTCTCGTAGTTTTTAAAAATTGTAAAAATATAGTTGGTCTTACATAAATTTTTGTAGTTGAAAAAAAATTAAGATTTTCGAGGATGTCGTGAGCCCAAATCATTTGAAAATAGATAAAAAAGATAACATTTCAATAACATACGCCTAGAATTTTAATAACATTTTTGTGTTTGATAAGATTGTGAGAAAACATGAATGACATTTATATTTTGATGATTGGTGCATTGGCACTTTTAGCCATTGCGGATCTGGTAGTCGGGGTTAGTAATGATGCTGTAAATTTTTTGAATTCTGCAATAGGGTCTAAGGCTATTTCTTTTAGAACCATAATGATCGTGGCAAGTATTGGAATTGCGGCAGGCGCAATTTTTTCCAGTGGATTAATGGAGGTAGCCCGAAAAGGTATTTTTGTTCCTGGAGAATTTTATTTTAATGAGATCATGATCATTTTCATGGCAGTAATGATTACGGATATCCTTCTGTTGGACTTTTTCAATACGTTGGGTATGCCAACATCAACCACGGTTTCTATAGTGTTTGAACTACTTGGAGCTGCAGTTTGTGTAGCGTTGATCAAAATAGTTGCAGACTCATCCCTTTCTGTAGCAGATTTAGGAAACTTTATTAATACTAAGAAGGCAGGTGAAATTATTGTGGGGATATTACTTTCTGTGGTAGTAGCATTTTCTATTGGAGCCATTGTTCAATATATATCACGTTTATTACTATCGTTTAATTTTGAAAAAAAAGCGAAATGGGTAGGAGCTTTATTTGGGGGAGTTGCACTAACGGCAATACTTTATTTCATCTTTATTAAAGGTATCAAAGGAACAAATTATGCTGAGCTGGTAGTAGATACATTATCTAATGATACGCAGTTGGGATTTTTAGAATGGGCAAACTTGCAATTTGAAAGTTCTTATGGAACGATAAAAGATTTGATTGATGCAAAAAAGAGCCAATATAATATTGATATTGAGGCTGGTACTATTTCAAGGACATTAAGAGGTTTTCTAGAAACAAATGTTTTACCCATTGTACTAGTCGGTTTCTCATTTTTATCTCTCTTATCTTATACAATAATGAAGCTGTTTAAATTAAATATTTATAAACTGATCATTATTGTAGGAACTTTTGCTCTGGCACTGGCTTTTGCAGGAAATGATTTAGTAAATTTTATTGGTGTTCCGATTGCAGCGTATAAGTCGTATCTTGATTGGAGTGCCTCTGGAGTAGCTGCTAATGAGTTTTTGATGTCTTCTCTTAGTGAAAAAGCAGAAACTCCCACACTGATTCTTTTATTTGCTGGGCTTATTATGGTCTTGACACTTTGGTTTTCATCCAAAGCCAGAAACGTAGTTAAAACATCTATAGACCTATCACGTCAGGGAGACGGAGATGAGAAATTTCGACCTAATTTTTTGTCAAGAGGAGTTGTGAGAGGGACGTTACTTCTCTCTGAAGCGATGTCTTCAATTACTCCTACCTCTTTTAAGAAGTTTTCCGAAAAACAGTTTGAAGAAGTTCCTGTGCCGGCTACCACAAGAAAAGAGGATCGTCCGGCATTTGATATGGTTAGGGCTGCCGTTAATTTGATGGTAGCTGGCGTATTGATTTCCATAGCAACATCAATGAAACTGCCACTGTCTACTACCTATGTAACGTTTATGGTGGCTATGGGTACCTCATTAGCAGATAGGGCATGGGGAACAGAAAGTGCTGTGTATCGTGTGGCGGGGGTGTTAAATGTCATTGGAGGATGGTTTTTTACCGCGATCAGCGCATTTTTAGCAGCGGCATTAGTAGCATTTCTTATTAATTTCAATCAACCTGTTATGACAGGTATATTGTTACTTTTAGCAGTAATCCTATTGGTGAGAAATACCATTAAATATCGCAACAAGACCCGAGCAGAAAAGGTAGAAGATAGTCTTAAGAAATCCGAAAGCAGCTCTATACAAGGGGTGATTGAAGAAAGTGCAGACAACATTAAGTCGTTCGTAAACAGAGGGAATAAAATTTATGGCAATACTATTGATAGTTTAGCAAAATATGACCTAACATCCCTTAAAAAGAGCAGAAAAGGGATTGCTAAGTTAGAAAAAGAAGTAGAAGAGTTGAGAGATAGTATTTTCTATTTTATTAAAAACCTTGATGAATCAAGTGTAGGGGCAAGTAGTTTTTATATTTCTATTTTAGGATATTTGGAAGATATAACCCAGTCACTGGAATATATTTCTAAAACAAGCCATAAGCATGTAAACAATAACCATAAAAGACTGCGGTTTAATCAAATAAAAGACCTTAAAGAAATTGAAGATCAATTGAATGAATTCTTTAGTAATATCAAGGATGTTTTTGACAAAAGAGAATTTGTCAGTCTTAATGCTATTATAGAAGAAAAACAAGAATTGTTTATCTTAGTAAATGATAAAATTAAAAAACAAATAGAGCGAACAAGGACAGAAGAAAGTAGCCCAAAAAACACAACACTTTATTTTGGGTTATTAACAGAAACCAAAGATCTTATAACAGCTACTATGAACTTATTAACTACTTATAGGGATCATAAGGATTAGCTATAATATCAGTTTTATAACGTTAACTTAATGTTACGTATATGAAATCTTTATGTTAGTTTATTGTTTCCAAGTTGAATGTTTATAGATACTTCATTTTAACCTAGTATATTTACGGATAGTGATGTAATTAAAAAAAAATGAACAAAAAGGATATTACAATTTTACTAGTGGACGATGAACCGGATATTTTGGAAATTGTTGGCTATAACCTAACTGCAGAAGGGTATAATGTTTTAACAGCGGAGAACGGTAATGAAGCCGTTAAAATCGCAAAGAAGAAAAAACCAAATCTTATTATTTTGGACGTAATGATGCCAGAGATGGACGGTATTGAGGCATGTGAGCAAATCCGAAAAATACCGGATTTACAAAATACAATTATTACTTTTCTTACCGCCAGAGGAGAAGATTATTCTCAAGTAGCAGGATTTGATGCCGGAGCAGATGATTATATTACAAAACCAATTAGACCTAAGGTGCTGGTTAGTAAAGTAAAAGCGTTACTTCGTAGATTAAAAGAGGACGATGCTTCTAGTAACATAGTTAAGATAGGAGACCTTATTATTAATCGGGATGAATATAAAATTATAAAAGATAAAAAAGAGATTATATTACCAAGGAAAGAATTTGAATTATTATCTTTATTAGCGTCAAAACCGGGCAAAGTTTTTAAAAGAGAAGATATTTTGGATAAAGTCTGGGGTAATGAGGTAATCGTTGGTGGCCGAACTATTGATGTACATATCCGTAAACTAAGAGAAAAATTAGGAGACAGTAGTTTTAAAACCATAAAAGGGGTTGGCTATAAGTTTGTTGTATAATGGCAGAAAATTTTAAAAGATCGTACAGGTTTGCATATCTGTCGTCTTTATATATAACGTTAGTACTAACGCTCCTGGTGAGCGTTTTTTTGTATGCCCAAAATCAATTTAATGTTTTACTTTTAGCAAGTTTCATTATTACCTGTTACGCGGCTTGTTTTCTTATCATTCAATATAGGGTACAGCGATTTATCTATCGAAGAGTTAGAAAGATTTATGATGATATCGAAATGTTAGATGTTGATACTATAGGAGAAAGTCCCGTTACAACCGATATGAAAACTTTAATAAAGGAGGTAGAAAAATTTGCCCAGAAACGAAAAAAAGAAATAGAAACATTAAAAATTAGAGAGGATTATCGTAAAGAATTTATGGGTAATGTTTCTCACGAATTAAAAACCCCATTATTTACAGTACAAGGATATTTACTAACCTTAATTGATGGAGCTATGGATGATCCTAAAATTTTGGAGAAGTACCTAAATCGCGCCAATAAAGGAGTAGAACGACTGATATATATTGTTAAGGATCTCGATATGATTACCAAATTAGAAGTTGGAGATCTTAATCTTAATTATACAAATTTTGATATTGTAGAAGTTGTGCAAAGTGTTTTTGATCTATTCGAGATGAAAGCATCAAAAAAGAATATAGCCCTGATTTTTGATATGAATTATCAAGAGCCTATTATGGTACATGCAGATAAAGAGAGAATTCAGCAAGTATTGTCTAACCTGATATTTAACTCTATCAAATATGGCAAAGAGGATGGAACGACAGAAGTAAGTATAGAAAATTTAATTAAAAATAAAGTCATAGTCAGAGTGACAGATAATGGCGAAGGAATTGCACAGGCACATATCCCTAGATTATTTGAGCGTTTTTATAGAGTTGATAAAAGTGGATCCCGTAAAGAAGGAGGCTCAGGTCTTGGATTGGCTATTGTTAAGCATATAATAGAAGCGCATCACGAACGCATATATGTAGAAAGCGATTATCGAATAGGGAGCGAATTTTCATTTACTATGGAAAAAGTGAAAAAGTTCCCCGTAGTCGATGTCAGTACTAAAACTACTTAACCCCTTATAAGCATTTAGACCATATAGTTTTTTTAGCGTAAACTCATGCTGTTTGCAACTCGGAACTAACTTATTGAATGTGAGTCGCTCTGCGAGATATTCCTGTTCGAATTGCCCGGGAGTTGGAATAAAAAAAGCCTTTTTCTTTAATTTTGCCAAGTCCATTACAGTAGTGTATCCTGATCTCGAAATGATAATTGTGCTACTATTGATTATATTTTGTAATGCAATACCGGTCAAATAGTTATGTACGGTTATGTTGTTTTTCACGAAGGTTTTTTGTTTTTCCTCGATCACACCTCTTACAAAAGCTATTTTTTTATCACTACGTTCGAATTCCTGTAAGAGTTTTTTTTCTAATAGTGAGCGTTGGGGTTCTGGACCAGATAATAATACTAGGATGTCAAATTTTTTTGGTAAGTTTTGATAATTAAACCTGCTTATAGGACCAAGATATGTCACAGGAATATTACCCCGTTTAGGGTGCCCAAGTTCACCGCTTAAATTAGGGTCATCGGCCATATCAGGGACCCAGCATACATCAAATTTTTTAATATATTTGTTATGAACCTTAGTGCTGATGGATGTTGTTTTTCCGCTCAGAACGGTAAGCTGATGGGTTATAAATACAGAAGGAATAGCCTTGTGTCGCACACCCATTCGATTATCTGATATGATTCCATAAAAATCACCTGATTCTGCGATGCGTTTTACAGCTTTTTTTTCAGCAGTTATTGCGTGTGCTATCCTAGGGCTATTCAATAACATTTTTAATTTAAAATTACTTCCTTTTTTCGCATATTCAATATGGTAGGCAGGCAGTATTTCTGTTTTCAGATCAGGAAACTCTTTCTTCAATAGAGCCAATGCAGCTCCATCTGATGCGATAACTGGTTCAAACCCCTCAAGAATTAAGGCGTTTATGATAGGTATACATCGAGTCGCGTGACCCAATCCCCAATTAAGTGGTGCTACTAGTACTTTTTTACTCAAAATCAGTTGTTTTGGTATGTCAATTGTTTAATTAACATATTGTCTTATTTTAAAATTAATAGTATTCTTCTAAGTATATATTTCCTTAATTTTACCAAAAAATCATGTTTAGGTTAGTGAAGCTTCATATTCAAAAATGAATTGTTTAGAATGTATCAACCGAATCTTCCTGATCGCAGATAAGTTAATCTCGTTAAAAAATAGAATCGATAAAGTTTTTATATTTTTGAAAGCGTGATTGTTTTGAATTTTTTTTAGTTACACCAAGAATTCTAGAGCAAGGATGTAACATATAACGAGTAAGAGAGTCAAATACATATAGAGTTAGATAAAGACGTGGGAAGCAAGAATAAATTAAAACGTTTTAACGAGAACAAAACCTTTCAGAATGTAATTGAGCCTACACGGGATGAAGTGTTGAACAATTCATTAGGTTTTAAAGGGAAATGGAGAGAAAAATTTTTTCAAAATCAAAATCCCGTAGTATTAGAGTTGGGGTGCGGTAAAGGAGAATATACCGTAGGTTTGGCAGAAAAATATCCCGATAAAAATTTTATTGGAATAGATATTAAAGGAGCTCGTTTCTGGCGTGGAGCCAAAACTGCCATCGAGAAAGAAATGAATAATGTAGCTTTTATTCGAACTCAGATAGAGTTAGTAGATCAGGTGTTCGATGTCAACGAAATTGATGAAATTTGGATTACATTTCCGGATCCACAGATTAAATACAAAAGAACTAAGCATAGAATGACCAATCATGAATTCTTGCAACGCTATAAAAAAATTCTAAAACCAGACGGTATTATGCATCTTAAAACAGATAGTGAGTTTATGCACGGATATACGTTAGGGCTGTTGCACGGAGAAGGTCATCAAGTAGTATATGCAAACCATAATGTGTATCATCAGGAAGGCTCACCAGAAGAGGTGACATCGATTCAAACTTTCTATGAAAAGCAATATCTGGAAGAGAATAAACCGATAACATATATTCAGTTTAAAATTACCTAATTGCGTCATCGATTTGGAAACGACTAAACTTCTTCTTGTTACCTTTTTTGCAGCCCTAGTTGGAGTAATCCCTCCGGGCTTGATCAATATGACAGTGGCAAAAACATGTCTTGAAAGGGGTAAGAGAAATGGAATTTTAGTAGCTACAGGAGCATCCATTGTTGTTTGTATCCAAGCGCTATTTGCTATTTTACTAGCTAAGTACATCTTTTTTAATCCATACGTAAAGAATATGTTGCTCAGAACCGGAGCAGTGATATTTTTTTTAATGGCTATTTATTTTTTTGTAAAAGCAAAACAAAGAAAAACCAAAATAAAAGTGTACAAACATGCTAAATCACGTAGTTTGTTTAAGGGAGTTATGATGTCTACTATTAATGTATTACCGATACCTTACTTCTGCACGATAGCAGCTGCTATGAGTGTGAGTGGTAAAATTGAGTATGATGCATTGAGGATTGTTTTGTTTGGTATTGCTGCTGGCACCGGAACTTTTGTAACCTTATATTTTTACGTACTGTCTTTTCTTAAAATTGAAAAGAAGACCGCATCTATTACAAAATACTCCAATTATTTTATGGGGATATTGATGTTGATTTTGGTAATGTTAACGCTAGCAAGAATAATATACACCTGGGATGAAGGATGATAGTAAAGATAACGGATCAAAATCTGATAAAAGTTTCTATAATCGAGTGTACGAAGTGGCAAGATGTATTCCGTACGGTAGAATTACTTCGTATGGAGCCATTGCAAAATACCTTGGAGCCGCACGGAGCGCCCGAATGGTTGGTTGGGCTATGAACGCTTCTGGTAAACAAGAAGAAGTTCCTGCACATCGTGTTGTAAATAGAAAAGGAATTCTTACCGGAAAGCATCATTTTCAAGGGACGAATTTAATGCAACAACTACTAGAAAATGAAGGCGTTGAAGTTATCCAGAATCAAATACAGGATTTTGAAAAGTTATTTTGGGACCCGATGAAAGAGTTGTAGTTTTCTAATATTTCCTAATTTTTTAAAAATTTACAAATAACAGCGCATTAGACATACCGATACCAGTATAAATCATTTCAATTCATAGGTTTTATAATCTTAACTATTCAACCTATCTTTGCATTTAGAATCATTCTAGATTGATTAGTTTTAGAAAAGTAAATAATACACATGAAGTTAGAAAAGTCAGAGATATTAAAAGCATTAGAGACGATCACAGTTGCTGGAGAAGGCAAAAATATGGTAGAGAGTGGTGCAGTAAAAAATGTAATCACATTTGGGGATGAAGTAATTGTTGATTTGGAGTTATCTACACCTGCATTGCATATCAAAAAGAGAGCAGAGGTTGATGTAATGAAGGCTATTCATGAGAAAGTATATAAAAAAGCTAAAATAAAAGTAAATATAAAAGTAGAAGCACCAGATGCAAAACAACCAGAAAAAAATGTAATTAAAGGAAAACCCATTCCTGGAATTAAAAATATTATTGCTGTCGCTTCTGGTAAAGGAGGTGTAGGAAAATCTACGATAACTTCTAACTTAGCAGTAACTTTGGCCAAAATGGGCTTTAGTGTAGGGTTGCTAGATGCAGATATTTATGGTCCTTCTGCGCCAATTATGTTTGATGTAGAGCGAGAACGACCTTTATCTGTTAAGGTTGGCGACAAATCCAAAATGAAACCTATAGAAAATTATGGGGTAAAGATATTATCAATAGGATTTTTTACACAACCTAATCAGGCAGTAGTTTGGAGAGGTCCGATGGCTGCAAAAGCACTAAATCAGATGATTTTTGATGCTGCCTGGGGAGAATTAGATTTCCTGTTGTTAGATTTACCGCCAGGCACCGGAGATATTCACCTATCAATCATGCAGTCATTACCAATCACAGGAGCAGTTGTAGTTAGTACACCTCAAAACGTAGCGTTGGCAGATGCACGAAAAGGAGTTGCAATGTTTCAGCAAGAAAGTATCAGTGTTCCAGTTTTGGGAATCGTAGAAAATATGGCATATTTTACTCCAGAAGAGCTTCCTAACAATAAATATTATATCTTTGGAAAAGAGGGTGCTAAACATCTTGCTGAAGATATCGATGTTCCGTTTTTAGGAGAAATACCCTTAGTGCAGAGTATTCGCGAAGCTGGTGATGTAGGTCGCCCTGCGGCCTTACAAACAGCAACTCCGATAGAAAAAGCTTTTGAAGAGTTAACCAGAAATGTGGTGCAGGAAGTAGTTGATAGAAATAAAAATTTACCTCCTACTGAAGCGATTAAAATAACAACAATGGCAGGATGTTCTGCTGTAAAAAAATAGAAAATGACTTCGGAAGAATTAAGAATTAATGTAGAAAAAGCACTGGATGAAATTCGCCCTTTTTTGGAAAGTGACGGAGGCAATATTTCACTGGTAGGTATTGAGAATGATAAAAGAGTCAAAGTACAACTAGAAGGTGCTTGTGTAGGTTGTAGCGTGAATCAGATGACGCTTAAGTCAGGAGTAGAGATGACTATTAAAAAATACGCACCGCAAATTGAAGAAGTAGTAAATATTGAATAATATCATTTACTGATTGTATTTTAAAGCATATGCTCAAGAAGATTTTTTTCTTGAGCATATGCTTTTTAGATCCAATTTTAGAATAGATTACTATGAAAAAATTTATGTATACACTGACTTTTGGCTTTGTAGCAATTGTTTTATCTGTAGGCTGTACTTCAAAAACTAAAGAAAGTGTAGATGTTACCAATACCTTATTAGGAAATGATAACTATTTAGAAGTTCAAAAAACAAATAAAAACACTACCTATACAGGTCTTTTAACAAACGCCAATTATGGAACAAGTCATCGCTATAGTTATAAACTTACGGTCAACAATGGAGATATAAATTGGAGTGGAGGTTCAGGAGAACCTAAACATATTCTTTTTTGTAAGGATTCGGTTTATATTCACTATCTCAAAGAAAAATACATTCCTTTAAAAGCCAAAGATTCCGTTGGAACTATAGTTGAAAAAGCGGGCCATAATGAAGTTCAGGATGTATTTGCAGTCCATCTGGATAAACGTTATTTTTTTAAATTCTTTGGAGATGAATATTGGATAAAGGTCTCATCAGAAAGATATAATCTTCAAAAAAAATCAGGTACTGAATATAGCGTTCCAAACGACAATGAGTTGTCAACGCCTAATACGGCGATCGATCAATAACTAGATACTTTTTTTTAGACCAAATAGTGGATGCAATATTGGAATTTTTAAAATAATCCAGTCATAGATCATCCAACTAATCCCAAAAGTACCGACTGTTAATAACATAAATTTTGAAAAAAAACTCCAATTTAGATTCATGATGTAATACCCGATTCCTACTGTGATGGTTTGATGCAAAATGTAAAAGGGGTAGACAGCTCTGTTACAATAAGCCACAATTGCAGTCTTTGTGTTTAAAAATTTAGCTCCGTATCCTAAAATAACCAAAATCCATGACCAGAGATTGGTTACCTTGATCAATCCTTCAGAAAAATGTATAAAATAGCTGTCTTTTCCTTGTATCCATATAAAAAGCTGTAAGGAAAAAGCAACTAATCCGATTATTAATGCTTTAGATTTAATGCATTCTAGGCTTTTCCAGAATTCTTTTCCTGAAGAAATGAGAGTAAAACCAATAAGAAAAAATACCAAAGAATTAAAGAAATTAAACCAATCATCTATTAAAGCATGTGTTGTAGGAAAAAAAGGTTCGACCAAAACTTCGAGAACGTATAACGGTATTATAAATATATACAACCCATAGGATTTTTGAACCTGTCGCTGCATCCAACTCGTAAATCCAGGAGCGTTTCTTTTAATTTTTATAAATATTGGAGAAAGAATTATAGAAAAGATTAACAAATAGGGAAGAAACCAGAGGTGATGCCAACTTATGTTTCCCTCGGGATATATACCAATAAAGGCTTCAGTAGTTAAAAAAGAAAAATAAGATCCGCTAAATTGATCGGTTGCTAGTCTTTCAAAATAAATTTGAGGAGGCACGATAACTAACATACCAAATAGTAATGGGATCAGCAGTCTTTTAACTCGCTCGATA
This sequence comes from Aquimarina ulvae, assembly GCF_053613295.3. Classification (NCBI taxonomy): domain Bacteria; kingdom Pseudomonadati; phylum Bacteroidota; class Flavobacteriia; order Flavobacteriales; family Flavobacteriaceae; genus Aquimarina; species Aquimarina ulvae. The sequence goes on along the minus strand of NZ_JBSIBP030000002.1, from coordinate 309,347 downwards.
TTAAATTGCCATAGATTTCTATATGACAATGCATAAAAGGTTCCCATACCCGAGATGACAAATAGAATTGGTAGACGCCATTGGTTTAAAAAGAGCATAGGCCATTGAATCCAATTATAAATGATATTGTTCTTAATATGCCACCCCCAAGGAACAAAAAACATTCCTACGTGATAAAAAATAAGTAATCCAAATACGATAACCCGTAACCAATCTAAGTCGTAACGACGGTTTTTTTGCTTCATAACTTTCGAAAAATTTGTTACTTCAAAAGTGTAATAATTCTCGTTTTTTGAACCAGAAAATGAATCCAAATATGTCCTGAATTGTAATTTTGGACGATTTTAAGTTATTTTCAAGAATCGTTTTGTGATGCTACAAATGCCTTAGGGGACATCGCTACGTGTTTTTTAAAAGCATTGTAAAATGTAGATTTTGATTTGAAACCAACTGAATTACCAATAGCCTCTATAGTAAGATGGCGGTATGTGGGATCGGTCAGTCGTTTTTTAGATGCTTCAATTCGATATTGATTGATAAAGTCATTAAAATTAAGCTTGGATTGTTCATTTATTACTTGTGAAATGTAATTGGGGCTAGATTTTAAATTTTCTGATAGGTCTTTTAGGGATACATTTTTAGAAATAAAGTAGTTTTCTTTTTCAATATAATTCTGAATGTATTGAAAAGTTATTTTTTGATTTTTAGTTTTGGAAGTTTCATACTTATCAGCAATCCAGGAGTTTTCAAAGAATCTGGATTCAGTTAGCAAAACAATACTCGTGACGATTACTATAATGGTATTGCAGATAAATATGTAATGATCTCCACCATCATCTTCGAAGTTTAGATATACAATGAATATAAGCAAAAATACAGCAAGGAGCCCAAGAGAAGTGTTTTTAGAGAAATCGAATTTGTTAACAGTTGTATGCTCAGCACTAGCAACTTTCTTTTTTGCTTTGTTTTTTATGATAAGTCGAATCGATAAGATACTGTAAAAGATAAAACTTGCTAAAACCATCCATCTAAACTCATCTTTAACCCAGTGATAACTATAATCAATATCTTCTGGAACTTGTAACTTTGGTAGGTCATTATAATAAGCCCCTAAATACGCGTTGATTTTAACAGAAACAGGTTGAGCGTAAAATTGTAGTTGTGAGACAAAATATAAGATAGAAGGTGCTAAATGAATCCAGTGTTTTTTAAAGGTGATAGGCTTTCGTGTTAGTAGGGTGAATACAAAAAAGTATACTAATGGTGCAAGTAACAATACTAAAGCTTCTGTACTATCATTGAGATGGGGGATATATTTTATTAAACCCGTATAACACAAAAAAATATCAGTTGCGATAATGGATTGTATCAATATTGCCCATGCATAGATCCTAAACGGGTTACTTTTATTGGATGTTCGGAGCAATATGACTAAACTCACCAAAACCCCTATAGCAATACCCAGACTAATAAAATAGGATACAAAATCATGCCGTATTGGAATTCGATCTATTACTTGATGAATATTGTTCATGTGAGTATATTATTATTCTGTAATAAAATCTGTTAATTTTTGAGGACCTTCAAGAGGTACTCTAATAATTTTCAGAGTTCCGTCTTCTGTAGTGGCGATTTGCCACTTTATCAAAGTGATGCTTCCATTCTCTATTTCAATTCCGGTAATTGATCTGGGATGTACACAGCTCCCGTCATTAAACAATGCTAATTCTCCCGCTTCAGGAAAGCGAGGGCGATGCGTGTGACCTATGATGGTAAATTGATTTTTATGATTAGCAATCCATTTTTTCATACGTCTCTCTACCTTAATCATTTCGGTATAATTTTTTGCAGGGCTTGTTGGATCAGAGATTCCTATAACTTGTAAGGGCCTCCATAAGAAACGAACCAAAAATCTATTAAATCGCCATCCGATATAATTCATAAAATCTACCTGATGTCCGTGCAATAAGAAAATTTCCTGTTGTGTGTTTTTGTGTTTAAGAATAATTGCTTCTTGATATTCAATACCCGGAAATAGCGGGACATCCTTTCCTAATTTAGGATCAAAATAAAAAGACAACTGTTTTTTTACGTATTTTGGATCACGATATACCATATCGTGGTTTCCCCAGATCATCTCTAGTCTATCTTCAGCATGTAATTTCTGAAGTAATCCGTAAACGTTTTTATGTGCTTTGAGAATCGTTTCAAAATGTAGATTCTCCCACAGCTCATCACCATCTCCTAATTCACAATACGTAAAACCTTCATTGTAGTAATATTTTAATGCGTGGAAGTAGATATTTCGATTGTTTGCAAAATCATCTGCAAAACTATTATCGCCTCTATGACAATCGCTAAACAAAATAAACTTAGAACTGTCATCAAAAGAAATGATTTTTGCATTCTTATAAGCGCGATCCAGTCGAAATTGGGATGACATATACAGTACTTTTTGTATAAATATACAATACTATATGTTTTTTTGGGAGATGCTATTTAATAAATATTATGAACGGCCAAATATCTGCTTTTTTTGTAAATGAAAGTTGCTCAAAATCATCAAAAAGGCTACAAGATATAACCACCAGGTTTGATTATAATTAAGATAATACGCGATGAGTAAAATAGATAACCCTGAAGTATATAGCAGGATATTAATCCAGGATTTGTTTTTGTAATGTTTCCACATCAAAACAAGACTACCTAATAGAAAAGTACCCAAAACAACATATTTCCATGTAGTGTTGTATTCCAGTTTTCCAAGTCCTACATAACTAAAAAAAGAAGCATAAGCTGCCCAGCAAAAAGCACATTTTGGAAATAAAAAAAACACAACAGCAGATAGTATGTTCAAAACGCTCATTTTTTTTGTGGTGTTACCAACTTGTTTTTTGGAATCATTGATAACACAAGAACAAGATATTTTTTTATTAGAGTACATGTGCTGTTGTGTTTTATTAGTAGCCCTGATATTAGGTACAAAAAAAGGAGTTATACCAGAGTATAAAGCCTCACCTCATTTAAAACTATTTATTAATTCGATGGGCTTTTAGGTTTTCCTTCTTCCCATTGTGCTTTCCCAAGTAACCAACTAAAATCTCCACTTAGTTGATCTCCTGATGTTACTTTTCCATTTTTATATATATAAATTCCAGCGCTAGAATGACATCCCATACAGCTTTCTGTACCAAAAATGGTGATATCACTTGCAGGATTTCCTTCCATAAGACTAGCGGCCGATTGATTTCCTATCTGGAAAAAAGTTTCCATGGTGATATTGGTTAGTAATGCTAGATTAGGGTTTCCACCAGGTTTGTTCACTACAGACTCTGGTACTTTGTATCCTTCTTCCGTATGATTTCCGGGAGGTACATTTTGATCTAAAGGATATTGAGTATCGATTAACTGATAGTATTGCCAAACACTTTTTTGTTGTTTGAAATATGTTTGCATTTTTTCATTTATACGTTGAACTCTCACTGGGATATCTACCATACGTTTGGCTTGAGTTTTCATAACATCACTATTAGCAAAGTACTTATCTTTTTTATTACCCGAAATGGTCCAAAAATTGCCATGTACTCCTTTATGATGTGTATAAGTAGTTCCGCCATTGGTAACATCAACATTTACAGGACATATTTCACAATTCGGGTCTGTTAGTGAAGGAGGAATAACAGTGGTTTCACCATTTTTTTCGATTACATTTTGATCTAAATTGTCTATATGCTCAAAAGTAGACCAAACCCATTGTTTTCCTGTTGGAGTTTTTTGACTGATATGAAAACCAATCATTCCTAATTCTTTTTTAACTAAGGTTGAATCAGGACCAATGATATATCCTTTTTCTCTGTAATACCGATCTTTACGGTCAGAATCTTCCAGAATTTTCCATGCAAATTTGATCTCCATAGCTCCAAGCTTATTTTTTTTATAATCCCCTTTTGGAAAGTCGGCGATACTGCTTTCAGAAAATTTTGTTTGCCCATTCTTGTTATAGAGTTTATTGGAAACGATATAATCATACTCTTCTTCGTTCATTAATACTTCGTAGACCACTACATTTCCGTTTTGATCAAACAATTTGCCGGCAAATGCCTGATCTACTTCATCCGCAATGTCAAAGTTTTTGGGATGCGTAGGAGTTACAGAAGAAAGTACTATTCTAGCATCTTCGGAGATCTTATCTTCGTACAATCCTAATCCAGATGCTGTTCTTGGGCTTCCCCAAGGAGCAGGAGTTTTTCCATCTTTACGATATACCTGAAAGGCTTCTTTCCACTCTAACCAGGTTGGCTCTCCCTTATCTGTAAATTTTTCGGTTGGGTTCCCTTTCTCGTCTCTTGGCCACATGATAGCAACAAAAGCCTGCCAACTATATTCGTTAAACTTTTCATTAAGTTTAAATATATTTTTCTTGTCCTTCAGCTTTTGTTGCAAAACCGGGTCTACATCTACAGGGATATCAGGAGAAAATTTCACCGGTGCTGGGATTTTTTTGTAGTCATCAGTATTAATATTTACTTCTGCTTTATCGTTATTCCCCTTAATCGTTACTTTATCATCGCAAGAAAATAGCATACATGTAATACATAAAATTAGCGCGAGCTGATATTTATTTGAGCAGAAAAGTTGTAATGTGCGTTTCATAGTATAAAATTTTAAGGTTAATTAGTTATCGTTTTATTAGGGTGTCTTCTCTTCCAAAAAGGAGAGGTAGTGTATCGATTTTCTCGAGCATAATATTCTTGCCTTTTTTTTAGATATCCTTGGTAATCTTGGGTAATGATTCGTTGATATTTTTGTAATCCAAGATCGTTTCCTTTTAAATCATCTAACGTGGCATATGCCGCAAATTGGCTCATCATTAACGATTTAAAAATCCCTAAAGATGAAATAGGATCATAGCTGGAAGCAGCATCTCCAACGGCAAGCCAGGAATCACCTATTACAGAACTTAAAAGTTGTGTATGCGCTGCAATAACCATAGGTTGTGTGAGACTTGTAATGCCTTTGGTTCTATTATTAGTATGCTTGGTCTTCTTCAAATGATTATCAAAAAATTCTTTCTTGCGAAGCTGTATTTGATTGGCAATATCGGCATCTGTCATATATCCAACTACTATGGTTTCATTAGGAAGTGTAGCGCTATACCACCACCCTGATAGGTCTGTCTCTACACAGCTTCCATTACCTATTTTGGAATAATCCTTAGGACGATCTTGTGTATTGTAAAAACAGTAAATACCAACCATCTGATCTTCTTTAATTTTGTTTGATTCCTGTAGATTAGCGAATGCCGCTTTTTTGCCAGAGGCGTCTACAATAAAATCCGATTGCATAGATAAGGTGTCTTGCTTTGAATTTACTTTTAAAAACCAAGAGCCAGACGTCTTTTCTGAGGAGATAATACTACTTTCAAAATATAAAAAAACATTCCTTTTCTGCGCTTCTTTAATCATAAACTGATCAAAAGTAATTCGGTTTAGATGCCAACCATATCCAAAAGGAGAATAGATATATTCGTTATGATATAATTCTGAAGATCCCCAAGCCGCGCAGGTTCCATATGCATTAATAAAATTATACTTCAAAAAAGAATCCCATATTCCCAACCTTTTTAATTGTTGAGAAGCTTGTGGAGGTAGTGTTTCTCCTATTCTAAATACCGAAGTGTCATTAGGATCTACTGAAGCGCTACGTTCCAAAATTGCGATATGTAGAAGGGGATTCTCATTTTTTAACGCGATTGCAGTAGCGCATCCGGCTACACCTGCACCTATAATAACAACATCATATGTGATAGGTTTATGATTCATGAACTTGCGTCTTGTTTTACAGCAATCCATTGAGCAACTACTCCGGCTGGAGCAGTTGATTTTCCATTAGGTCCTGTCGGGTGAGGAATTGCTCTTACAATAGACCCTACTATAGCTGGACGCTGATCAGTACCATTCATCCAATTTGGCACATAGTATCCCAAATAAATATAGATCCATTCGGCACCCCCAACAATTCCTTTTCCTTGAAATTGTATGGTAAACGGGTTTCCATATCCAATAGAACCCTTTAATTTCAACTCCCAACCTGGGCCATAAATCAAACCATCCAGTATTTGCATTGGAGCTTGGTTTATTTTAATGTTTCCCCTTCCAAATTCTAATGAATCAAAATCCGCATCTAAGTTGGGATTACTAAGAAAACTTCTATAAGTCCATATTCCCGTCAGAACTTCAGGAACTGAATTAGTTGATGTATTCATAATTTATTATTTTTTTTGGTAGATTTTCCAATACTTTGTCCTAATACGCGTTCTCCTGGTTTTACCGGATCACCTAATGCATCATTGTTACGCTCTACTTGATAGAACTGTCTTGTAATACCAGTACCATCTGAAACGAGAAACCCTAGATCTTTCCATGCTTGAACCATTTGCAAATCACCAGCTTTATTATTTGGTATTCCCGAAGCCCAGTATACCTGTGATCCTCCTTTGGATTCTGGAACGACAATGGGTCTATGTGCTGGCCACCATGGAATGTTGTATGCTATTTGTTGTTCTACCGGGTCGCCAGTTGATTCTGGATAAATATTGTTCCAGTTGTCATAAGTTATATTGATATCCTGAAAGGTACATTCATGAAAATCTGCCTGCCAGGGAATACCTATGTATTTAGTAAGATCCCCTGGTTCTAAACCTTCAGAAAGATTAGGAGCTGTACTACCATCTTTCTCTGCAATGGGTTGAGGAATACTAAGGCCACCAGCTAGGTAGCCTGCATGTTTGATTCTGTAAGGTTCACTATAGATAGCAGGATTATCAACAATCCATGAGAGTTCACCTCCAGGACAAAAAGCACCACCTAATACGTTACTTAATACACCTCTGTCAATTCCAATGCCACTTTTAGGAGGACTATTCCAAGGATTGGTGCATTTTTTGTTGCTCTCACCCCATTCAATACATTCATTCACAAATTTTCCATTAGCCCATTGTTTTAAAAAGAATAACTGGGTTTCTGTCATGGATAAAAACTTTTGGGGGGCTGTATTGCTAAGTGGATTATCACCACAAAGCATCGGCATCAGACGAGGTTTGTTTGAAGTAGTGTTATAGTTTCCTTCTACTTCGTAGTCGTTAAGTTGATCTGTCTGTCTCATGATGTCAAAAACAAACTGTCTCAACCTGTAATACGGGTCTTTTTCATTTTCAGGAGGGATGGAAAGTATTTCATAATTTAGGTTACCTCCGGTTCCTCTATTGTGGGGGTCTCCACCTCCAAAAAAGTCAAAAACAAATGTGTATTTAAAATCATCTGGTCTTCGTAATTGGGGCCATAATTCTTTGTAAAACTTAGGATAATAATCAGGGTTGTATCGTGCTTCATTTCTCCATATGTCAAACTCCTCCTGAGTTTTAGGGTTATTGTTTTCTTTGGTAAAGGGAGGAACACCAAACACTTGAGGGTTGTATGCCATTTTACGAACGAAAAGATCGTACATTTTCTCATCCATAGTGATCATATCTTCCATTTCTGGAACGTATCTTGGATACCCTACTACGACCCAAGCAGGAACTTGTACATCCATAGTTCCTTTTGTCTTGGTTTTTATTTCTTTATCGCCGTCATAAGTAATATCCGTAAATATATACTCGACTTTAGCGGTCACCGGGCCATCAGAGATATCATCGAACCAGCCATCATTGTTCACAAAACTTTCTATAACAGGAGTTTTAGTAGATCCCGAATTACCATTGCCTCCTAATACAATCAATCGAATATTTTTATCCTGTTCATTTACAAACAAGCTTCCTAAAGTTTCTATAGCGTTTGGTTGTATGTTCAAAGGAGGAAAAGTCTGTGGATATGATACTTTCTCATATTTACTGGTATCGATTTTCTTACTTTCTGAACCAAATTTGGCAAAAGCTCCTTTATTATTTTGAAGGTTTACCGTAAGTGGACCTGGATCAATAATTAGTTGCCTTCTTAGATCAGGTTGTGTAACTTCCGGGTTACGAAGAGGATGATCTGGAGCATATCCTTGTTGTCCGTTTGTTTCCTGAAATTCATACCAAGAAGCTTTTTTGTTGGCTAAATGTACAGTCCAATCGATATCTGTTACTTTTCCCTCAACAATTCTAGGAGCTGTGACAGCGGTCTGATAAACAAAATTATACGTACCTCCAACTTTTATTTCTTCTCCACTGGTTTCTTCTTCATTTTTATAGGCAAACACCCTGAATCTTGCCGCTTGTTTTTTGATTTTAGATAGATCATTACTGTCTTTAAACGAGCTTATTCGAACTGGATTCCCCTTTGCATCTTTTTGCTCTCTTCCCATTTCATCACACGCAATTGGTAATGTCCCCGGTTGCTCTGGAGTAAGGTAAAAATCATCATCAGTATTACCCAGTCTTGCAATTCCGATGCTTGGGTGAATTTTAAAAGTAGTATATGTATTGTCCATTATGTGTTGCTTTATTAGTCCATGAAGTTTAAGGATACACCATCGATGTAGACAGCGTTGTCAATTTGTTTTCCATCAATACCCAAAATCACTAACTGTATTGTGATATCTTTTGCTCCATTATTCAGTAGGTTTTGTATTGTGTCAGTAGCATTAATTTTATAATTTCTGGGCTCATGGTGATGTAATGGTCTAAAGTCGAACTGTCTTGTTTTGTCTAGAGGTAAATTACAATGTCCTGGTCCTCCATAACAACTTCCATGGAATGTTGAAATTTCTTCAACAAAATGCTCATTACCTTTTGTAGGAGTATCGATTGTGGCATCGGGAGAATTTAAGAATATCCTGATATGCGCATTTTGTAGGTTTCCTCGTTGTACTCTATGGATTTTTATTTCAGCTTTACGGTGTGTATCCAAAGTATTTGTAGAAACTGTAGCAGGTGCACTGTTAAATTTCAATAGTCCTACTTTGCTGGAGACATCATAAAACACGGAATCTCTCATATAGGTATATCCCAGTTTCTGAACGCTCATGGCATCCTGAACGCTCATAGACCAAGGAGCCAAAACTGCATTCATCTCTTGGGGAGTTCCAGAGTGTACTTCCTGCCACCTTGCCCATAATCTATCTACATTAGAATGATGCGCCCAAAACAATGGATCAAAAGCCGTTATTCTATTATCAGTCATCCATCCATAAATGGGGTTTTCCTGACTTTGGGGATTTGGAGTAAGCTTTAGCTTTTGGTATATCTTTTTCCATTCATTGCTATTATCTGGGTAATTAGGGTTGGTTCCGCCAGAGAAATTGTGCATCCCGTTATGTACTTTCTCTAAAGCTCCATAATGATGATCATAAGAGGGGCCTCCTCCAAAATCTCCAAAATTATCCATAGAAAGTAGAACATCTATGTCATCTTTGGTTGGATATTGGGATAAGGGACCCATCGATCCCGGCCATCGATTCGGAAACCATAACGGATTTGTTTCTTTTAGAACATCATAGATAGCTCTTATTTTATCAGACCATAGAGCTACATTATTGACATTAATAATTTCATACGAAATTCCAGCAGCTTTTAGGAAACGCAGCCCAGAATTATATATCGTACCTTTTTTGACAATTTTTTCTAATGCAGAAATTTCTTTCTTGTTGAGGATCGATTTTCCTTCAGATGTCTTTTTGTCTTTAAGTTTGTCCAACCCTTTTTGGGTTAGATAACATCCATAAGCTTCTGGCAGCACACCTAAGTCATAGTCTTTATTGTTGAAAGTGTTTTTGTTTTGATTGGCGTAATCACTCCACGACCAATATGGCAAAGCTATATCTTGATTATAGTCCTTTAATTTTTGTTCGAAAAAATATAGGTATAGCCTATGCCACGTAGTAAATTGTTCCCATCCGTGTTGACAAGAGTCTGTGTGAATTCTTGCCCAATAGTCAAAACTTCTTTCATCCTGCCAATAGTCTGTATACTGAAACATACAGTTCAATGCTTCTCTAAATGTGTTTAATTCTTCAGATGTAAGAGAGCTTACTTCTTTTCTAATAGTAAGTCCTTTATTATCCCGATGATCCTGATTGGTTGTATTGGTAGAAACTGGATGTAGTAACTCTCCGTTGGCCAAGGCAAGATGCCTGTTTCTGATAGAAACCTGTGTTAACTTGGATATGTTTTTTTGCTCTTCTTCTAAAGTCAACGGGCAATCAGCATCAATCCAACTAGCAATGATTTGTATCTGATCTGCTGAAGCAGCAGTGGCGGCATCCCATAATAGCTTAGGAAAGATACTACCATCAAACGGATACGCTCCTTTGAGCCCAATGATAATTGCAGATTGATCACTTCGATTTGAACCAGGACTACTTCCACCACCAGAACCTCCCGAAGGCCAGCAATCACCGATGGATGTTTTAATAGGTGGTTGTTGTACGGCAGAAACGGCTGATTCTGATGAAATAACATTAGAAGAGTTCTCTTCTGATCCACAACATCTTTCACTACTTTCAGTGGTTTTTCTGACAACAACCGATGCTGATGAGGAATTCATAGATCCACAACAACCTTCAGGTTTTTCCTTAGTGTCTAAATTGTCTTTTGGAGCAATCAGTCGTTGTCCATATAAAGAAGCGGTCATAAAAGTTTCAGGATCTAACCAAAAAGCGTGTAGTCCCTGATAACTGGGAACGGTTTTTCCTTGTAATGTATTAAGGATCTCTTTTACCTGTTCGTATTGAGATTTTTTTTGCTTTTTACCGGACATAATAATGTGTTATGATTTTATAGAAGCTGTGCCTATCAAAACTACGGATAGAAGGGAATTTTTAGTACACGTATAAACCCCTGTTTTTATATGAACTTTAATCTTTATAGTATGATTCACGTTTTTTAAAAAAAAAGTTAAGTGCTAATTTATGGTCTAAAAAACAGGGGTTTATACGCTGTTTTTGTTTTAAATTATAATAGAACTTTGAGAATTCACATATTTTAAATTCACAACTTTTAAATACTAAACAACATGGCTATTTTAACATTTAATGAAGTTTCAGACGATGAAGATGTCGATATTGCAATCATTGGAGCCGGAATATCTGGTCTCTATTGTGCATATAGGTTGATCAACCATCCTGACTATACGGCAAAAAAAATCGCTATATATGAGCGGCTTAACCGAACAGGAGGGCGACTACAATCAGATTTGATTCCGATTCGAGGGGATCATAAAGTTTCTGATGAAAATGGAATCCGGAACTTTTACGATCAGGTTAAAATTGATTTGGTAAAAGAAGAGCAAGGCGGAATGCGCTTCAACTATATGATGGAAGAATTAATGACGCTTAACAGTGCATTAGGTATATGCGATGAGATTGTTCCTTTTCCTATGTCAAGCACAAATGATACCAATAGATTTTGTATCAGAGGCCATAGTTTTTCATTAGCAGAGGCTAATGCAAGTGGAAACATGATATGGAGTCAGTTGTATGATTTGTATCCAGAAGAGATCGGATTGAGTCCGGTACAGATTGTAACAAATGCCTACAATAGAATCCTGGAAGCCAATGATATTATTTTGGATGAGGATCAAACACCAGCATATTGGCAAAAATTCAGATTACATTTTAAATGGAAAGGGATTCCTATGAATGAGTGGCAATTATGGGGCTTATTGCGGGATATGGGCTATTCTGAAGAATGTATAGAAATGCTGACCAATACGATTGGATTTGTTGGTCCTTTTAAGTCATTACCCAATGCAGGAGATGCCTGGCAGATCCTTGCTGATTTTCCAAAAGATCCAACATATTATACCTTTAAGTATGGTTTTAGCACGTTGCCTGATGCTATTAAAAAAGAACTCGAAGGAAAAGTAAACATTTATTTGAGCACCAATATCGAGAGTATACACGGAGAAGAGAGCGATTTTACAATACATCTCACCAAAGCTCCTGAAGGGCAGAATTCCAGGCCTAATATTCCATGTGGCAAACATAAAAAGATAAAAGCAAAACAAATTATTTCTGCGATAGCAGCAACTGGATTCAAATCACTTTACACGAAATCCCCCGCACTTTATATAACAAATAAGAAGCATAACGGGATGAAATTGTGGGAATGTATTAATGGAGTTTTAGGAATGGATTTAATGAAAATAAACTTTTATTTCAAAGAGGCTTGGTGGTACACAGAATCTACAGGAAGATCAAAAATAGAATTCGGACCTAATTTTACAGATTTACCTATCAATTCCATATATCCTTTCTATTCTGTAGAAGATTTAGAAATTGATCATAAAAAAGGAACGGTTTCTATAATTACGGGGGAAGAACCAGCTGCTTTGACGTTGTATTGTGATTTTAATCATACTAATTTCTGGAAAGGATTACAAAATGTTGGATCGAAATTTACATCGCCATTACAGGAAAAATATAATGAGATGGAATCGCAAACTGTTTATGCAGCCTCGAAAGCGGTAGTTGCTGAAGCAAGAAAGCAGATAGGTCTGTTACTGGGAGTTACTAATATTCCTGAGCCAATTTTTACAAGTTATCGTTTGTGGAATGGAGAAGATGATTTCGAACATGCATACCATCAGTGGCAGCTCAATGTAAATGACAAAGAAACTATAGAGTATTTAGCGAATCCGTTACCTGGATTTTATTTGTGTAACGAAGCTATCTCTGATATGCAGGGTTGGGTTAATGGTTCATTGAGATCTAGCAATCTGGCGTTGGATAAACTATCTGACGGAGCAATTAATCCAATGGATAATACACCTTGTAAAAGTCTTGTTGAAACAGCACAAAAAGAGATGATAGAAAAGACATCTTTACGGGTGTCCAAAGGGCATTGGGGATAATTCTAAAACAAGGAAGAAATTAAAAATAATAAAATTAAATCGTATTATTATGTCAGAAAAAGATACTACGTATATAGGAAAAAATTCAGGAATAATACCACCTGTTTTTCCTGAATCATTAATTAATGAACCCGTACAAGCCAATCCAGCACCAAATATTGAAAATTTGGGTCCCCTGAAGCATCTCATTGGTACATGGACAAACCAAAATTTGGGTTCAACAAGTAGTGGAGGCACTGCATCCCCATATTCGTATAATATTATGCCTTTGCCAACAGTATCAGAATCATCAGGATATATACTTAAGAATTTTAAATACTATGAAGAAATCACGTTTTCTCCTATAAATGGTACGGCTCCAAATAGAGGAGGAGATTACATTCAAAATGCAAATGTACTTTTTTATGAACAACGTATTTATTTTGCCGATGGCCCTGCAAAGGACAAACTGGTTCATGCAGAAAATGGTTCCTGGCTTTTTTTGGTGACGGGCCCACAGTCTGAAGAACCTTACGCGAGTACTCCAGTTGTGCCTTATCAGGGTCCCATACCTGATCAATCAGTTACAACCAATGTTGCAAAACAAATTTCTGTACCTCACGGGAATTCAATTTTAGCACAAGGTGGTATTGCAGGGTATCCTAATAAGTACCTTCAGAGTGGTCCAGCTTCGATAAGTGCGTATGCAGAAACTATCATTCCTTCTGGAATTGATAAAACCCAGTATACTACAAAAAGCGTTGGAAACCCTTTTCCTTCTTTAAATAATAATCCTAATCAACCATTACAAGATGGTGTAGCAGTAAATCCAGGTGCTCAATATATACGGTGGGCTGTTGATACAGAAAATCCATCGGCTAAGGGTTCAGTTACTAACATTCCGTTCGAAAAACAAAAGGCAAATGTGGTAGATTATAGTGCGAACTATTGGTTACAGGCATTTGCACAAGGAGGAGAATTTACACAGCTGTCATATAATCAAACGATTCTTATGAACATACCAATAAACGGAACTATAGTTAAGTTCCCACACATTACTTGTAATACATTGACTAAAAAGTAGTATGTATAACTCATAGATCTTGCAAAGAAATTCAACAACCTCTTTTTACAAAAGGAGCATATTAATTTATTACTATAAATAATAGTTTTATGCACTCGAATAAAACCCTTTTTAAATCAGAAGGTTTTTTTTTAGTGCAGATTGAAAGAATAGAATCTACCGTGTAGTCTTTAAATAAGCTAATAAAGCTAATAAACAAATAAAGTAGATTGGTCTAATAAAGCTTTCCTTTTTTATTGTTTTCAAAGTTATTTCTACCCTTCTCAATATGTAGTACTAAAACAAAAGGTAGAAATCCACTTATGTCGGAAATATTATAGTCGACGTATTTTTCCCCAACAAAATGTCGGAAATCTCCACAGATTTGACGGACTTGTTCTACAAAATAGGCCCTATTGCAAATTACCTTTGATACAACAAAAAATTAATAAATCCTGAGCGTATTATGGTTGATGTTGTATTAAGCGTTTTGAAAGATAAACTCAATGAATATTTTAAGAATGTTGTAGGTACTTCAGAGTCTGATATTATAGAGTTTATAAATTCAAACGGAAATGACCCGATTTCTTTTACGAATGACAAAATCACCCCTTTTCTTATCAATATTTCAGAGGATCGAAAATTTAGAAATCCAGATCAATATTCGGGTATTGTAAGAAACGGAATCAGAACACAAATGAATCCAGAAATTCGAATTGAGCTTTTGATTCTTTTTGTATCTAAGTTCAGTAAATATGATCAGGCGCTTAAATTTCTGTCCCATGTAATTAAGTTTTTTCAGGGACATAGGGTTTTTGACCCACTTAACTCACCCCAACTTTCTGATGAAAGTATAGAGAAATTGGTTGTAGAACTAATTTCAATCCCCTTAGAAGAACAGAATCAGGTATGGCATTCTTTAAACACATCCTATTTACCATCAGTGTTGTATAGAGTTCGCCTACTATCATTTATCGATGAACAAAGTATAGAATTTGTTGGAGATCAGATATCGGATATAGCTCTCAAAGCACAAGAAAAATAGTAGTTAGAATCTTCGTGTGTGTTACAGCGAACAGTTAAAGAAAATGTACTAATAATTAAGTCAAATATTGAATTAAATAAAAAGGAAAGATGAAATATCACGAACTCTTTCGTATAGAAATTAAACACCCTTATTTTTCGGATATACCTGAAGATCTAGTACTTGTTGCAGAATATGAAACGAAAAAACGTCTAAATAATCTGGGTTACATACTAAAAAAAATAGCTAGCGGGGTGAAAGTTTTTGCACCTGTTCTTGAAGAGAATAATCACACTGTTAATTTAGGAGGAGATGATGTGTTTATGTTTTATATATACCCAATATCTACTCGTATTCAGGAGGTTACTGACTTGTCTGAAATAGAAAGCGGAAAAATGCTTTCTTTCTCTAATCAGGAACAACGAATTGGCAGTTCAGAATTGATCACTACTCAAGTTTCCCAAAAGGGCATATTTTGTGGGTTTCCAGCATTAGCTAACGTAGTACTTGTTGGGAATAAAATTAATACAAATAGTACCGATCCATCTACTAAATACAGCGTAGTGTTTAAGGCAAAATCAGTGCAGTGGAAATACTATTTTGTTTCTAACACTAACGGTTCAATAATAACGTTAGAGTCCAGAGACGAGCAAATCAGTTTTAATGAAGTCGATATTGATGAAAATTCCTCAGATCAGATCGTAACTTCCATACGATTAAATTTCCCCAGTACTCAAATAAGGGTTTTTGAGTCTAGAGATTTGGTTCCTTACAGCAATAAACCTATAAAAAATATCAAACTTATCAAAAATGGTGATGTGCTTATGAGCCATTTACCAAACCCCAAAGAAGAGCAAAGAGGTATTCAAATAATTAAAATTAAGTAAGTAAAAAGGGTATATACAAAGACTTGTTTTCAGTTTTTGGACATGCCAAGTATAAACATTTAAAAATCAAATAATATGTCTAGTTTTTTAACACCCGATGTGTACACAGAGGAGGTGTCTGTTTTACCACAATCCGTTGCCGGTGTATCTACGTCAGTTCCTGCTTTCATTGGCTTCACAGAAAAAGCGGAGAAAGATAAAAAAAGTGTATCTGATAGGGCGGTACGGATTTCCACCATTTTAGAGTTCAAAGAAATATTTGGAGGAGCGCAAAAAGCAACATTTGAAGTTCTTATTGATGATGATGAGCAATTACAGAAACTTACAGCTACACCGCCAAAAAGTACATTGTATTATGCCTTAGATCTTTATTTTAAAAACGGTGGAGGTGATTGTTATATCATATCTGTAGGTTCTTTTGAAGAAAGTTATACGAAACAACCTTTTGAAAAAGGGTTGGAGATTCTAAGTAAAGAAGATGAACCTACACTTATTGTGTTAAGTGAGGCCACAAAATTATCAGCAAATGATTACCACGCAATTTGTCAACAAGCATTGGCGCAATGTGCAGATCTCAAGGATAGGTTTTGCATTTTTGATGTCAAAAGAGATGATGAAGATGCAAGTGAGTTTAGAAATGCAATAGGAACCAACAACCTGAAATATGGAGCGGCATATACACCATATATACATACGTCGCTTAACTATATTTATGATGATAGCGATGTAAATATCATTAACATAGCTTCTTCTTCGGATATTGCTTTTTTTGAAGAGATTGACGATAGTATTAAAATTGTCTACACAGGTAGTATTTCTGAAACGCCAAGATTTAGAATCAACGGAGGTAGTGGGGATGACGTAACATTTTCAATTTCTCCTACTAAATTACTAACGATCTCTAATGTTCCTGAAGATGGAATTACTGCCGGGGATTTAGTAGCGGCTTGGGCGGCATTTGATGATAAAGGAGATTTTGATATTCAAGTGGAAGAAGAAAATGGTTTGGTTAGTAACACCCCTGGAACCGGTGGTCAAGAACTGACCAAACAAAGTGCTAGTGAAGGAGCAGTTACTCTAGAAAGCAAAGAAGGTACTGCTTTATATAGCAAAGTAAAAAGTGAGTTGGCCAAAGAAACGATTATATTACCACCAAGTGCTTCGATTGCTGGAGTATATGCGACAACAGACCGAGAAAGAGGTGTGTGGAAAGCACCAGCCAATGTGAGTATAAATTCTGTTATTGGCCCTGTAGTAAAAATCAGTTCTGCAGATCAGGAACGTCTTAATGTAGATGCTATAGCTGGTAAATCAGTAAATGCGATCCGAAGTTTCGTAGGAAAAGGAACGATGGTATGGGGTGCCAGAACATTAGCAGGAAATGATAATGAATGGCGATATGTTTCTGTTCGTAGATTGTTTAACATGATCGAAGAATCTACTAAAAAAGCTTCACATTTTGCAGTATTCGAATCGAATGATTCCACCACTTGGTTAAAAGTAAAGGCCATGATCGAAAGTTTCTTATATGGAATCTGGCAGCAAGGGGGATTAGTAGGATCAACAGAAGAGCAGGCATATTTTGTGAATGTTGGATTAGGAAAAACAATGACACAACAAGATATTCTTGAAGGTCGTATGATAGTAGAAATAGGAATTGCTGCGGCTAGACCTGCAGAATTTATCATCTTGAAATTCTCGCACAAACTACAGGAAGTATAATCCACTATAATTTTTTTAAAAGTGGTTGGCACACGTATCATCAAATATTCATGCCAGTAACCACAAAGTATTCAATCATAATTTAATAGTAAAGAAAATGGCTTTAACTAAAGAACAAATAAAAACAGATTACCCTTTGGTAACCTATAATTATAGGGTAGATATTGATGGAGCATCCTTTAGCTTTTCTAAAGTAACAGGTCTTGACCTATCCTTTGAAACAATTACCTATAAAGAAAGCTTTGCCGCTGGTAGTAAAGTAGGACCTAATATTATGTACATGCCAGGTCAGATTCAACCGGTTAACATTACCCTTGAGAAAGGGTTCGTAAAAGGGAAGAGTATTCCTGTTTTTTACGAGTGGATCAATGATATTGAATTGAATCGAATTGACAAAAAAGATATCATAGTACATCTATTGGACGAAACAGGAAGTACTATTGTTAGTTGGAAAATTATTGATGCATTCCCTACTAAATTAACAGCTCCTTCTTTTGATGCCAGTACAAGCGAAGTAGCATTAGAATCTATGGAGCTCATGGCGTTTCGAGTAACTATGCAAGAAGCATAAAAGTAACATCTATTAGATAATCCAAGGCTTTTTGATCAGGCAAACAATTCAGCGTAAAATTAACATTCATGGCAATAGACAAGAATACAATTATTCAACAGTATCCTTTACCCGTTTACAACTATCAAGTACGTATTGATGGTATCGAAGAAGGGATGTCTTTTTCTGAAATTTCAGGTTTAGAAATGGACTATGATCACGTATTATACAGGCACGGTTTCAGTTGGATTATGGGGGATCACCTGATCCGTGCCCAACGTAAACCCATCAATGTAAGTTTAAAACGAGGTGTTGCCAAGAGCAGAAGGTTTTTATATGACTGGTTGCGCAGAGAAGATAAGAAGAATATAAGTATAGCGCTTTGTGATGAGAGCGGTAAACCCATTGTAAGTTGGGAAGTATACAGAGCATTACCTATAAAGCTACATGCACCTTCCTTTAGTGCGAGTACCAATGATATTGCCATCGAAAGCCTGGATTTAATAGCACATGATATAAAATTGACACATCACGATTAATAGAACATTATGGAAGCATTAGAAAATTTTAAGAGTATTGTGGATCCCAATCCAGCGTTGTCTCATCGATTTGGTGTTTTTTTCTTTGCAGGAGGAGTAATTCCAAACCCAATAGATTTTAGATTTCAAAAAGTTAGTGGACTTAGCGCAGAAATACAAACAGATACGGTGAATGAAGGAGGACAGAACCTGTTTGCGCATCGGCTACCTGGTAAAGTAAACTACAACAATTTAGTACTGGAACGAGGTTATAGTACAAGCTTTGTACCATCTCCATTAACTCAGGAATTTAATATTGCTTTTACTGGTTTCAAGTTTGCGCCTTCTAATGTAATTGTCACGTTGTTTAACGACTTTAACGGCACTTCAGCGCCAATAGGAGCATGGCATTTTTTTAAGGCTTATCCAGTAAAATGGTCCGTATCCGACTTAGATGGAGAATCCAATACGGTGCTCATAGATCGCATGGAATTAGCGTATACCAGATTTCAAACCATAAGATTATAGGTATGCCAGTAGAGATTAAAGAACTCGTCATAAGAGCAGTATTGGACGAACATCAGAATACATCATCAATGGATCATGCTAATAAAGATCATATGGTGCAAGAGTGTGTGACGCAAGTATTAAAAATATTAAAAAAGAAAAATCGTAGATAATTATGGCTTTTGATTCATTCACAACGCTGGAAAAGCTTACAATTGAAAGCTATAAAGGTGTTACTAGAAATAAGACAGAGAGTTTAGGTTCTTTTGAAGCCATGTTTAATCCAGAATCCTATTCGCTTTCGTATCAAAACATGTATAGCAGAAAACAAGGGATTAATACTACCGGAAGCCAAGCTAAATATGGGTTTTCAAAACCAGAGAAACTAAGTTTTAAACTTATTTTAGATGGGAATAAAGTGGATACACATTTCGGGATACGCAATGTTTTTGATCGTAATGATGTATCAAAAAAAGTACAGAAGTTTTTAGAACTTACAACAGAAATGAATGGGGATATTCATCAACCGCCTCATCTGGTTTTACATTGGGGAGATTTATATTTTAGCGGTAGATTAGAGTCTGTAAATATTAATTACACCCAGTTTTCAGGAAGCGGTATTCCTTTGCGTGCAGAGTTGGATACAACATTTTTTGGAGATTTGGAAACTTCTAAAAGGCTTAAAAAAGAAAACAAAAATTCACCTGATCTCACACATTACAGAATCGTAGGAACACACGATCAATTACCATTAATGTGTAAAACAATTTATGGATCTGCCAAGTATTATCCATGGGTAGCCAAAGCCAATAATCTAAATGATTTTAGAAATCTTAAACCTGGGCAGCGAATTTATTTTCCACCTATAGAAAAGTAGTCATATGTCAGTAGTAACAGCGATTATAAAAAGTAATGGATCTGAAATGAGTGGCGAATACGAGCTTCTCTCTATTGATATCACTCATGAATTCAATAAGATCCCAACAGCAGAGCTGAAATTTATCGATGGCGATGTCTCGAAGAAAGAATTTAGGGTTTTAGATGATGCATTCTTTGATCTTGGTAAGAACATAAATATTGCATTGAAGTATGAAGAAAAACCAAAAGAGGAAGCTAAAGTCTTTAACGGAATCGTAGTGAATAAAACTATTGAACTTAATGGAACGAACCCGACACTTACCATTGAACTTAGTGATGTAACTATAAAGATGCACAGTCATCGAAAAAATAAAATCTTCACTAAAAGTGAAGATAAGCAGATTTTTAAAAGCTTGTTAAAACAAAATGACCTGAAAGAAGGCACTATTGAACCCACATTGGTTACACATCCACAAATGATACAGTATTATGTTACTGACTGGGATTTTATGGTATCACGTGCAGAAGCCAATGCGCAGCTCGTGAGTGTATATGATGGAAAAGTTTCTGTTTTTAAGCCAAGGATAAAAGCACCGACACATATGCTAGAGCTTGGATTGAACGAAACATATGATTTTGAGCTACAGATTTGTGCCGATCAACAGTATGATACCGTACGGACGATAGCTTGGGATGTTAATAATAAAAAGGTAACAGAACCCGCACAAGGAGCAGGCTTTAAAGTATCCCAAAAAGGTCATGATATTAACAAGATCGCGAGTGCTGTAGGAAAGGAAAAAGTCACTTTAATGAATGTAGTGCCTACTACATCTGCAGAACTTAAATTATGGTCTAGTGCCCAAGTATTAAAATCCAGACTATCCTTAATTAAAGGATGGATCAAAATACCTGGAAAAGGTGAAATAAAAGTAGGTGACACTATTGATATTAAGGATTTTAGCAAAAATTTTTCTGGGAAAAATATTGTGTCGGCAGTTCGTGAAGAAGTTACCGTTGGGGGCTGGGATACTCATATTCAAATAGGAATGGATCCAGCTTGGTTTACATCATCTCCCAAAGTAATGGATACGCCGGCCGCCGGATTGATACCAGGAGTTAATGGACTGCAAATAGGAGTTGTACAACCACTAGAAAAGGATCCAGATAATTTACATCGTATTAAGGTTAGTATCCCCGCTTTTGGAGAAGAACAAACCATTTGGGCACGGTTAACAACATTGGATGCCGGAGAAAACAGAGGTACTTTTTTTATCCCACAATCTGGTGATGAGGTAATTGTTGGTTTTTTAAATGATGACCCTAGACACGCAATTATTATGGGTTCTGTATATAGTCCTGTTAACAAACCACCAATTCCTATCGCTACCAACCCTCAATCAAAAGGAATTTTTACCCAATCAAAATATCAGGTGTTTTTAGACGAAAAAGAACAATGTATCACCATTGCTACTTCTGATAGAAATCGAATCACAATCGATGAAAAAAAAGAATCTATAGCGTTGTCAGATAGTCACGGCAATCAGATCGAATTGAGTAAGCAAGGAATAAACATACTAAGTGCAAAAGATTGTCAGATCCAATCCAAAGGCAATTTAAAAATTGAAGCTAATGGATCGGTAGAAATTAAGGGAAAGACAGTAGATATAATTTAAATACACTAAAGAGATAAGATATCATGATAGATGACAATAAATTTTTGGGTAGCGGTTGGTCGTTTCCACCGCAATTTTATAAAGGTGGGAATCAAGTTGTCGTGGTTAATGGTGAGAAGGATATAGAACAAAGCTTGTATATACTATTAACTACTTCGTTAAATGAGCGGGTCATGGAATCTGATTATGGCTGTTCGCTTAAAGAGTATGTTTTTGAGAGCATAAATCAAGGGCTTCTTACCAATATTAAGAATACAATTTCTGATGCTATTCTTAAACAAGAACCCAGAGTTAGTGTAGATGAGGTAACGTTAGACAATACAGATCCGCAAAATGGAGTAATTCATATTAAAGTGACCTATACCGTACGTATGACTAATAACAGGTTTAATATGGTATTTCCATTTTATATCAATGAAGCATTTAATTAATCATTAAAAATAAATTATATGGCTTCCGACACAATCATATTAGACGGCGATAAAGTAATATTCGACCCTATATATGGTGTAGCATCAGTAGTGGTGAAACCCGGAAAAATAAAGGCTTCAGGAAGATCTACCGTGCAAGGCAAAAAAATAGCAGTAGCGGGAGATGAAGGTAAGGTGGTAGTGTCTGGATGTACCTATATGAGTGCTGCTTTTCCGGTACCAGGAACCGGTACTTTAAAAATAGCCGCTTTAGGAGCAGATCAGTTGACAAAGAAAACAAAGAGCGGGAATAAATCAATAATGCTAAAGGGAAGTGTTTTTATAGCAAAATTCGAGGTCCAATCTCCGGCTAAATTCATTCCTCCTGCAAGTGCTCCAGTATCAGATCCCACTCCTTTTTATATGGGAACAGGAAAATTATTACCAAGTAAGGATAACGTAAAAGCAACATAGTATAACAAGTTGTAAAGAGACATGAGAAATACGATAAACACCCACCAACTCCTTTTTAGAGATGGTGCCAGCAAGCAAAATGATACAACAGAAAGATTGGATGCTTCCTATGTTCAGGTAGAAAACCGAAATATGGAGCAGTTGATTCAGGAAGCCCAACGTCTGGCTCAAGCGTTGGTTTTTGTGGATAAAAATAATCAGGCTACAGAAACCTGGGAGTCCTTTTTGATCGAAGATCCGACTATTTATTTTAAAGAGCCAGAAATCAACAAGGCTTCCTTACGAAAAAGTTGGGCGAGTCAATTAGCTGCCTATGTGGAGAACCCAGATCGTTTTCTAAAAGATCAGAAAACTCAACAAAAAGTAACAAGTCCGCATACCGTGCTTTTTTTGACTTTTTTAAAGTTGTTGCAGCATATCAAGGAACAAATCAATGGCTTAACCCAAAAACATTTAGACTTTTATTATCAAAAACGGTTGGGGTTATCTCCAAAACAAGCAGTGCCGGATATGGTCAATATTTTAATTGAACTAGCAGAGGAAGACGCACAATTGGAATTAAAAAAAGGAACCGTTTTTCTGGCTGGAGAAGATGAAGAAGGAAATGAATTACAATACACTACTACTGAAGATACTTTTATCAATCAGGCAAAGATTACACAAATAAAGAATGTGTTTGTTGACAAGCAAACATTTACAATCAAGCAGACTCATCTACATAATTTAGATACCCCAGACAAGGGGGTTTCCGTAATGATGCACATGGCATTGGGAACTCCCAATCCTGGGGATACTTTACCTGATCTCCCAGATGGATTTGAGGAAATTTCACAATTATTTCAGGAGTTGGATCAGAATGAATCAGCACAGCGCTATGTGACTGAGCAATTATTTTTGAGTATTGAAGAGTTTGAACTTATTTTTCAGAAACAAGCGCAAGATCAAAACGGAGCCCTTGTAAATTGGCAACCAGTATATACTATTTTAGAAGAAGCATATCGTCGTAAAAGTCGATCCATAAGGAGAAATCAACTTATTAAAATACATCAAGAAGAAGGTTTTGCTATAGTACTCAAAGAAGTATACGGAGATCCTAATTCTGGTGATCGTTTGCCTAGTTATCGCGGACAGGAAGCTTCTTTTGAGCGCATTTTTGAAGATTTTAAAAACGGTGATCCTGCTATAGAGCAAGGAGCTTCAGAATTTATTGAAGAAACCCTAAAACTAAAAATATCGGATTTTGCATTTATTGTAGATAAGAGTAAACAAGATATAACAAATGAAGCCTGGGAAGAAGTATATCGTCTTTTGGAGAATGCTGAAAGACAAGTACGTCAAATTGTAATCCATCCACCTTCTCAAGAAAAAATAATCAATATTTATGCTGCAGAAGCTGCAGAAGCTCTTGCTTTTAGTCAGTATAATGATAAAGAAGAAAGTAAACGATTCAAAACATTTGGTAATGCGCCACAGGAAGTAATAAATACCTTAAAATCCGCTAACCTTGGTTTTGCGGTTACCACTCCCGTACTTTTACTAAAAGAGGGCCACAGAACCATTACTCTTTTTCAACAGTTAGCAGTTGATGAGGAGCGTTTTGCCAAACTTAAAAAGCTATTTGATAAAGGTGTCATAAGCATATATTTAAGTAATAAGGATCAATGGTTTACTCCTAGGCAAGTGACTATAGAGTTAGGAGATTTTCTAAAATCACCATTGGGACAACCTTTATCCGAAGTAACTATTGAAGGTAATACGTTAACCATTACAAGCAATGCTGATGACCTTTTTGAAGATATTCAAAAAGATAAAATGGTTGTTGACACCGATGGCATTATCTATCGAATACTATCGGATATTGTAGATAAATCGATGCCATTACGCAAGATAGGTACATTAGCAGACACACCAAAATCAATAACCTTATATGAGGCATCACAAGTATTTGTAAATGCGATCAAGACAAAAATACAACTCACTCCCGAAGATCATGCAGTCACAGGGATAGAAGCAAAAGACACTACAGATTTTATTAATACTAAAACACCATCTATAGTGATGATGGTCAATCCAGAAGTTGTACATCAATTACATAAACAAACTGATACGTCTGTATATGATTGTCTAATGGATTTGGCAATCCAAAAGATAGGACTAACAGTTTCGGTTACTGGATTACAAAATATTATACTACAAAATGATCAGTCTACATTAAATCCAAAAAAGCCTTTTGAGCCTTTTGGATTTGAACCTGAAGTAAGAGATGGGCTGTACTTTACAAATGAAGAAATTGCTCAAAAAGCAATCACCAACCTACAGGTACATCCAGAATGGATCAATAAGCCTGATGACTTCGTAGCACATTATGATAACTATTGGAAAGTTGAGCAGGATACCCTCACACCTAAAAATGAACATAAAAAGGTAAAAAGTAATCTTGATTTTACCACAGATGTATTCATATATCACAACTTTAATGAACTTCCTGTAAAAGAACAGCTACCATTGTTTCCAGAAGGAGAGCTCATAAATATTGATAATATACCAGCTTTTTTACAAAAAACGCGACCAGGCTATCAATATAAACCTATTGAAATACTAGATACCGATCAACGTGAGGTTACCGATTGGCAACGCTATTTTAAAATAGAGTTAAGTGGAATTAATTTTCAACATACACTTTACAACGATTTATTTGTGAAGCAGGCCTTAACCACCACAGAAGGTATTAAAAAACTAAAGGTGACAGCACCCTATCAACCAAAGCTAAAAAGCCTAAAACTTAGTTATACAGCAGAAACTGACATCGTATTAGAAGACGGCACCACCGCTGATGATCAACAGGTATTTCATATACATCCTTTTGGATATCGAGCACAACAAGTTGATACAGGTGTAACCCTGTTACCAAAATATCAAGACAATGGTTCGCTTTTTATAGGGATTTCGCAGTGCGCTCCTCCACAAGTGATGAACATCCTCTTTCAATTAGCAGAAGGGACTGCAGATGCAGATGTTACAAAACCCACTGTTGTATGGAGTTATCTTAAAAATAATGAATGGATTACAATGGATCCTTCTACGATTATTTCGGATACTACCAATGGGTTACAGAATAGTGGAATTGTTCGTATCCGTATGCCAGAAGATGCCACCAAAGGAGGTACGATGCTTTCTGATCAATTGCATTGGTTTAAAATTAGTGTACCGAAAGATATTCAGGGTATTGCGGATACTATAGCGATAAAAACGCAGGCAGTACAAGCAGTACTTACTAGTGATCAAGTTGCTATAACACATTTTACGACTCCATTAAAAGAAGAAAGTGTCACAGAACCGCAGGAATTTATCCCGCAAATAAAATCAGTATCCCAACCCTTTACCTCTTCTCAAGGGAAACCGGCAGAAGAAGGTCCTCATTTCAACCAGCGTATCAGCCAACGGTTGCGACATAAAAATAGAGCTTTGACTATGTGGGATTATGAACATTTGGTATTGGATGCTTTCCCTGAAGTATATAAGGTAAAATGTTTACCAGCTATCAAAGAATTGGGAAAAGTTACCATTACTGTAGTTCCTGATATTAGAAAAAGTCTGCCATTTCGCCCTTTTGGTCCTAAAGTAGCTGCTAATACCTTAGCTCGGATCCAACAGTTTCTGAATAAACGTGCTCCGGATGTGGTAGAGGTGTCTGTGAGTAACCCTGTTTATTTACAAGTAGTTACTCGTTGTACAGTAAAGTTTAACTCTGGTTCGGATACGGTTTTTTATAAGGCTAAGTTAATTGAAGAGATCAAAAGATTTTTATCGCCCTGGGCATTTGATGACCCACAAGATATCCATTTGGGAGGAACCCTGGATGCTGGAGTATTGGTCAATTTCATAGCCGAAAGATCCTATGTTGATTTTGTAGCAAATCTCAAACTTTTTCAGAGTACTAGTGGTAAAGACTTTACCGATGTCACGTCTTTACCCCACCAAAAAAATGCAGTCATCCCCAATGAACCCAATATGGTTATTGTATCTGCCGCCAATCACTTTATAGATATCGCAGATGAAAATACGTATGATGAAGATGCACAAAAAGGAATCAATCATATGATTGTAGAAACAGACTTTGAAGTAGAAAAAGATTTTTAATAACAAAATAAATAACTAGGATACGGAAGTTTAAAATAAAATAGTATGGACATTAATAAAAGAAATAGAACCGAACTAAAAGAATTTTTTAACGAAGGAGACAAACCAACGGAAAAGCAATTTTCGGAATTGATCGATGCGAATATCAATCAGATGGAAGATGGTATTGCCAAAGTACCCGGTAATCCCTTGGCGATTATGGCCGAAGGGGACACAGCCGGAACACAGGAGTTATTACACTTATACACGGATTTTAAAGAAGATGCCCCTCATTGGTCAGTAAATATGCATCCAAGGATAAATCCTGAAGCACCTGATACGGCAATCCCAGGATTAAATATCAAGGATGCAGCGGGAAAAAGCAGACTCTTTATACAATCTAATAAAGGGCACTTGGGTTTAGGGACTCTGGAACCCGAATCTAAACTTACTATCCAGGGCGATAACGACACTTCTTTATTATCTGTAATTGATGCCACTCAGCAGCGTGCTAAAATTTTTGAAGTGAGCCAAAAAGAAGGAAATGGTTTAGTATCTGTACGCAATGGAAAAGCAGATGAGTCTGTACATATACAGGGTAATGATATTTCTTTTGAAGATAAAAGAGATACAGCCAATGTAAAATCCGCCAAGATCGCTTCTGAAGAGGATACCCTTAAAATTTATGGAAAATCATCAAATCAAGGAGGTACTAACAGAACTGTAGAAATTGTTGCCGATGAGATAAATATTACCGGAAATGTGTCTATGAACAATTTATCAGCTAATCCTAATTTACAAGACGATACTGAAGCTAGTGATCGTACCATTGCATCACAACGAGCAGTAAAAACATATGTAGATACGCGGTTGCCAAAAGGGCTTATATCCATGTGGTCTGGAAATGAAATTCCTGTTGGTTGGGCATTGTGTGATGGGGCGAATGGAACACCAGATCTCAAAGGAAGATTTATTGTAGGATTAAACAAAAACAGCAACGATTACAATAAAATTGGTAATACTGGAGGTGAAGAGCAGGTAATATTAACCGCAGAACAATTACCTGCTCATAAACACTCAGGAAAAACAAATAGTGCAGGTAATCATCGTCACAGGTTCACAGGTGCTGCAAAAAGGGGTGACGGAGGTGGAACCGGAAGTTCAAATGATTATTACAAGGCCTTCACCAGAGACACACAATTTGCAGGTGAACATACACATGCTTTCGAAACCAATGCTACCGGAGGAAATAAAGCTCACGAAAATAGACCCCCATATTTCGTGTTGGCTTATATCATGAAATTGTAAAGCGTATCTAAGTAAAAATATAGAAGAATTATGTCAAAACCAATCACTATACCTAAGGAAATACCACAAAACTCTGCGTTGAGCTATGATTTTTTGAGAGGAGAAGGGATCAAAACGATCCAGCAGTTAGCAGGAGATAGCTGGACGGATCATAATACACACGATCCAGGAATCACGATTCTGGAACAACTATGCTATACGATTACCGATTTGGCATATCGTTTAGACTATGATATCCAGGATATATTAGGAAATAATCATACTGCACATCAAGAGTTATATAGTCCTGCAACAATACTTAGTAATAGTGCTGTTACCTGGTCAGATCTTCGAAAAGTGATGATTGATATTAAAGGAGTCAAAAATGCCTGGATAGAAAAAATCACTCCCGAAAACGAAGCAACTATAGTTCCTAAAGGACTGTACAGTGTCATTGTCGAAAAAGATGATTTAGTAACCGTAACGAGCGATTTAAGCCAAAGGATTAAGGAACGCTTATTAGCTAGTAGAAATCTATGTGAAGATTTTGAAGACATTAGTGTATTCGACAAACAAAAAATTCAATTAACAGGTACCATCGAAATTTCAGATCAGACCGATGATATCCACAAGGTAGCAGCAGATATTTTATATAAAATACAAACAAACTTATCGCCGACAATTACCTTTTATACAATGCAAGAACTATTGGATCAAGGAAAACGTATGGATGAAATTTTTGACGGCCCTCTTCTGGAACATGGTTTTGTCAATGATGATGAGCTAGAAAAACACGGCAGAAAACTAGAAATTCATGCGTCAGATTTAATTAAGGAAATGATGGATGTACCAGGAGTGGTTACGGTTCAGGAGTTATTGATTCAATCGGGAACAAAGGACGGAAAAAATTGGGTGTTTTATCTGGATCCAACGAAAACTCCTACCCTTAACCTTCAGGACACTTTACAAAGTCTTCAATTTGTGATACGAGGACTTAAAGCTACAATTGATATTACAAAAGTAGTAGCATTGTATCATCAAAAACTAGTCGCCTCCAGAACCAAAAAGAAGTTGCAACCCGTAGAAAAAGACATTCTATTATCGGTGGGTAAAGACAGAGCACTTGCTTCTTATTATAGTTTACAAAACCAATTTCCTGTCAACTATGGGATCGGTGATTCAGGTTTACCGGATTCAGCTCCTGATCTCAGAAAATCACAGGCCAAACAACTTACTGCATATCTCACGCTTTTTGATCAGTTATTAGCCAATAATTTTGCACAGCTGGCAGAATTTCATAAGCTGATTGGATTTGGTAGTAGTGTCCATACTACCTATGCCACACAATCTTTGCTAGGTGTGGTCCCGAATTTGGAAGATGTTTTAGTGAGTAAAGAAAGTTATAAAACCTATTTGGATACCACAGCAACAGATACGGAAGAAGGTGCGCAACGTAAAAATAAATTTTTAAATCATCTGTTGGCTCGTTTTGGTGAAACTTTTAAGACTTATACGCTAGGAGAACAAAAAGAACGAAGTGAAACTAAAAATGATCAACAAAAGCTTATCGAGGATAAAGCAAAATTTTTACAAGCATATCCTGTGGTGAGTGCCGAACGAGGAAAAGGATTTGATTACAGTAAATCACATACGAAAGATGAAAATTATGCAGGACTAAAAAAACGCATTGCTCTAAAACTTGGTATTGCAGAGACAGAACGGTTTTTTATGGTAGAGCATCTGCTCTTACGTCCAAAGGCTAAAGAGAAGCATAGTTTAACAACCTATTTTCAGATTAGGAAGATTAGCAGTTTTGAAGCTGCTGATCTGGAAACGAATACCAAATGTGTTATTTCTGAACATAATTTGGTAGTGGGAGAACAAATACGAATAGCACAAAATGAAACCTATACAGGTGTTTTTACTGTGCAAAGTATAAGTGAAACAAGTTTTGAGATTAATACTCCTTTTCAAGAAACAGGAACTAATGATACCGCCAATTGGCAGCGAACTCAGCCGGATCTAAGACATCATCTTTTTTCAAAACCAATTACTGTATTTGAAGCGTCACCTAATTCAGAACATACTTTCTGCAATGTATCACATATTTTTCAAATAGGGGAAACCATCACGATTGTAGGAGCTCAGGAATATGATGGAACTCATATAGTAACGAATATCACCGATAAAGGTTTTGAAATTGCAGTGCCTTTTGATCAAAACTATTCGTCCGGACGTTTTATGCAAATAGATGAAACCGAAGATATATACTCCCTACAACTAAGTTTTGTTTTTCCCGAAGAAAAAGGAAGATATCAGGATCCGGTATTTCAAAACCATGTTGAAAATACTGTTCGAGAAGAGACACCGGTACATATTACTACCCATATACATTGGGGAACTAACCAGGAAATAGAGGCATTTACCAAAGCTTATCAGAATTTTACGACAGGTATGCAAAAACGTTAATTTATAAGTTTATGAGTCATCTCTCACATATCATCAATAAGCAAATTATCGAAATAGAAGTTTCAGATCAGACGACTACTTTATCTACACAACAAAAGATTAGCCAGTTACATACCAGCCAGCTGCTTCCAATGTTGGGCCGTATGTTTGATGTCCATTTTGGCGCTGATGATACCCATTACCAGATTGATAGATTGACAATTGATTTAGGACAAGTAGCGCTAGCGTCCATACCGAAGGTTTTTGACAAAGAATTAGCAAATGCATTGACATCCATACGAGGTACAAGTCAGATTTCAGTAACCAAAACAGTACCGATTACACCATCTGATATTACAGAAGAAAGAACACCATTTAGAGTAGTAGCCCATTATTTGGATACAGGAAGATTACCTTGGTGGTCAGCTACTCAAAAGAAATCATATTTACAAGAACAGTGGGAGCTGTTGATGCAAAACCCAACTCAGAATTTTAAGAAATTACTCTCACAGTTACATCTTAACGACACACATTTGGATCGGTATCTACACGTATTTTCTGAAGAACAGGTACTACAAACAGCACAATGGATCACAGGTGTATCAGAAAAAGAACTTTACATACTAAAAAATAAGGTAGAAGAGGAAGTTCATAAAATTGGTAAACACAATAGATCTTCTCTGTGGAAAACCGCTTTTTTACGAATCATATATAGTCCCAAATCTGCTCAGGAAACAAAATCAGAGCACTATTATATTCAGAAAACATTACAGGCATTGGGAATTAAAAGTAATAGTAACTCCAATACACCACAATACAAGTTGCTACAAAAGATACAATCCTTGCTAGAAAAGTATCAACAAATAGCACCTCATCATCAAATGCTGAAAGAGGTTACGAAACAATGTAAGAAATTATTACAAACTTCTGCGATCCATAGTGTTCCTGTTAATTTGCTTCGCAAAATCGCTGTTGTATTAGAAGGGTTACAAGAAGAAATTAAAACGTCAGGACCTCATTTCAGTGCTCAGACTGTTAGTTCAAAACTTTGGGTGTCTTTAACAACCCATATAAATACCTTAGATAAAATAGTACAACAAACAAAACCCAAGAACGATACAATACCCATTACAAAGTTACAATCTCAGTTTGAGGATACTGACTTCATCACGATCGATAATGCTGGTTTAGTCTTGTTTTGGCCGTTTTTACCACGATTTTTCGAGAATCTTGGTCTTTTAGCAGATAAAAACTTTGTAGATGAGTCAGCAAAGCATAAAGCGATTTGTGCCTTGCAATATCTATGCAATCCGGATGAATCTGAACTATTTGAAGGATCATTATCATTGCCTAAAATACTATGTGGTGTTCCCTTAACGGAGCCTGTACCACCCATTTTGTTAACTGAAGAAGAAAAACAAATCGCTGATGGTTTGTTAAAGGCTGTGATGCAACAAGGACCATATTGGAAGAATTTATCCATTACAGGATTTAGGACATCTTATCTATGTAGACAAGCTTCCTTTCGTACTCGCGATGATCATTGGTTATTACAGGTACAGAAGGAAACATATGATATCACTTTACAAAAACTCCAGTGGAGTATACAAGCCGTAAAACTTCCGTGGATGGAACGTGCCCTAATGGTAGAGTGGTTGTAAGAGTTTGTTTTTCAGGTGTTAGCATCTAGTAGAAGATTTTGAAAAAAGAATAAAACAGCATTAAGTTCATTGCTGTATGAAGAAAAAAGAATTTTTAAGAAAGTTAAGATAACCAATAAAAGCATATGGAAGTCAGTGTACTAAAAAATGAAAAAAAACCAGAAGTATCGAATGCGATAGTTTTGGAGCAGAACACCAAAGTATTAGAGGCAGAACTTTCTTGGCTCAGTCTCGTACTTCAAACCCGTTTGGAACTGCACTTTCAGCAAGAAACAGCGTATACATCAATTGAGGAATTAGTGCCGCAGAATGTATCAGATAAAGAAGGAAGCTACGCTAGTTTTATACAACAACACAAATTCAACTTCGCAGAACGATTGCTATTGGTTCTGGCTTTGGTTCCTCATATCAAGCCAGAAGTTCTGGACATATTGCTTACCAAAAATAAAGACTACGATCGCCGATATAGTGAATTTGGAGGATTGTTGTTAGAAGGGCATATAGGATTGATCCCAACAGCAGAAACAGCCATGTTCTTACTAGCTGGAGATGATCTTAACAAGCGTCTACAATACCATAGGTTGATTACCGAAGACTTTTTACCAATAGGACTAGGGATGATCAATGTGTTTCGAATTAAAGGAAATAGCCCATTACTGAGTAATATTTGGATGATCACTAATGAATATGTGGCTACTATATTAACCGGCACACCCTATCAAGCAGTTTACAGTCCTGATTTTCCTGCGCAACAGATTCATACCGAGCTATCGTGGCAGGATCTCATCGTCTCTAGATCTACAGCCCGTAGCTTGCAGGAAGTCAGGGATTGGGTGAAGTACGGGCAAACTGTTTTAGAAGCGTTAGAACTTGGTAAACGACTGAAACCAGGATATAAAAGTTTGTTTTTTGGCCCTCCAGGAACCGGTAAAAGTATGGCTGCCGCCTTATTGGGTAAAAGTACAGGCAAGCAAGTCTATAAAATTGATCTGAGTATGACCGTTTCTAAATACATTGGCGAAACCGAAAAAAACCTGGCTAAAGTATTTGATCAAGCACAACAGCACGATTGGATCTTATTTTTTGATGAGGCAGACTCCTTATTTGGGCAACGTACTCAGGTAAGCAGTGCTAACGATCGCTATGGTAATCAAGAAATAGGGTATTTATTACAGCGTATTGAGGATTTTCCTGGAGTAGTGATCTTGGCAAGTAATCTAAAAGACAATATAGATGACGCTTTTACGCGAAGATTTCAATCGATAATAGAATTTGCCATGCCAGGGGTTGAAGAACGCCATCAATTATGGCAACAATCTTTTGCCGAGAAATTACCACTGGATGCAGCAGCAGATCTATGGCATATCGCAGAAAACTATAGCATCTCTGGTGGATTGATGATGAATGTAATACGTAAATGCACACTACAGGCAGTGACTAACAAAGAAGAAACCATCACTCAACTAAGTCTGGAAACCGCCATAAGACAGGAGTTGCAAAAGGAAGGTATTTTATTGAGCTAAGTAAAAAATATAGAACCAAAAAGAAAGGATTAATATGCCACCTGAAAAAGCACCAAAAGAGTTAAAGCCAAAAAACAACAATGCACAAGAAAGTGAAGTACTCGTGGCAGAAGAAGCTGGCGAAGGAAAGGAAACGGCAAGTTTTCAGGATAATCGAGAGCAAAACAAGGTAACACTTCAAATTAAAAAAGGGATAGAAAATGGAAAGAAAAATTCTAGGTTTAAATTTTCGTCTTTCGTAGGAAGAAATAAAACAAAACAGAATAAAGAAGATGCGCCTTATTTTTATACCTGGGACGAAAAAGAAAAAAAGTTTACTCCTTCAAACAAAAAAGTAATAGATGGGAGTGAAATAGTTTTTGCAACAAAAGTAACAAGTAATAAGGATTTTGCACGAATTGGTATAAAAAATGAAGAAGAACACTTTAAATTCGGATATGTGCGTATTGCCGATTTTTCTAATACAAATTTATGGCCATGGTCTTTTGGAGAAACAGGTTTATTAAAACCAATAAACAATGAAGAACTTGAGAATTCTAAAACATACCACAAAGCTAACCACGATTGGTATCTGAATTTTGCAATATTATATGATACTTATAAATCTTTAGATAAAATAGTAGAAGGGAAAGATCAGGTGAAAGCCCAAAAAGCAAAAGAAACACAACACAGAATAGCATTAACTATCCTACAAAATTATGCTAAAACAGCTGGAGAAGGAGGAGCTACGAATAGCCGAGGTAAACAAATAACTGCTTTTAATGAAGGTCATTATTATCATAGAAATGACGGAGGAGGATTGACTAGTAAAATTAATGAGCTTTTAAAAGATAAAATAAAAATAGATAATCCCATACGAGTAATAAGCGACCCTTTTGTTAGAGAAGCGATTGCAAGAAACTTCCCAGTTCTATATACTGAAGAGTCAGCAAATTTGGAAGAAGTCAATACAACTATAGATTCTATCGATAGTTTTAAAGCCTCAATGAAAAATTTGTGTAATAATCACGCAAACAATTTTGTACTCAAAGATGACTTTGTTTTTAATTTCACTAAATACTATGAAAATATAAAAAATAATAACAATTCAGAACAAGAAGCCATAGTTGAAATTCAAGAAAGAATAGCAGAAGCTATAGAAAAATCCATTGAAGAAAATTCATATGTTAAAGAAAATTTATATAAAGATGTAAAGTATAAAAAAGAATTAATTGATGAAGTCGTAAAAAAAATTAAGTATGTAATAGTTACAGAATATGAAGGTATTCACTACCTGGTAGTACTTAAGCCAATATTTAAAGAAAAAGAGCTTTATAAAGAAATTTCACCTGACATTGGCTCTATAAAATGGATGTTAAATCATTCAGGAATGGTAATAGATCCTCTCAGTGCAAAAGAGGCTCTTTTAAAGTTAAGCTCCTTAGAAGAGGTACTTCAAGGCAATACTAATGAGAATGGAAGTAAAGCAACATTACCATTACTAACGTTAGCAACAAAAAATAGTAGTAAAGGTTCTAAACCTAAAACAGCAGAAGACACAACAAAAAAAGTAGCTCCATTTACGTTCAATGATTTTCTAAAACATACCGTATTAAAAAAGTTTAAAGCATTAGAAGAAGAGAAAGATACACTTCCCTATGTGCAAATATATGTACCTGCAACTATTGATTTATTGAATGGACTGAAGGAAAAAATAAATATCGATAAAGAATTCGCGGAAAGAGGTATCAGTAATTTATTAAAGGCTTCTTGCTTCCGAATGCTACTTGCAATGACAGATGCAATTCGTTTTAGCGATAATATGGTTCGTTTTTTAAATCATATTGAAGTAATACATAATCAGATACAAATGATATTAGCTATTACGGAGCCTTATGAGCAGAATGAAGATTTCACCGAAGCCATTCAAGGTATATTAACAGGTTTTTATATGCCAGAAGTGGATGAAGAGGAAGAGAAAGTTGTTGTAGACAAAGAAAAGAAAATAGAAGAAACGCAGCCAGAAAAAACGCAACCAGAAAAAAAACCAAAGAGAAGGGGACCTAAATTTTTTAGACAACTAGATCTAAAACTATTTTCTTCATTTTTTAAACCAAAAAAAGAGAAGCCAAAAGACATACCCAATGAAAATAATCTAATAGTAGTAGAATCGCTACCAAAAGAAAAACCAGTTAAAAAACAAAAAATAACTTTAGGAAATTTATTAAAGCAAGCAGAAATTCAGCACAAGGCTTCTGCGATGCATGCCACATCCAGTGCATTAGCAGCAGCTGAAAAAGAAAAAGGAACGAATCGCCTTAATGTGTTACTATTAGAAGGTAATTATTATGAAGCCGTTGGATATGTTGAGGATAAGGCTAAGAAAGATTTAGGTCTTGTAAAAGAAGCAAAAACATACAAGGTATCTGTTTTAAAGGGAAAAAAACTTGATAAAGTAGGAGCATCATTAGACGAAGCTATAGATGGTGAGGTTAAGGAAAAGTTTGATGTTTTTCTTTGTGATTTTCATCATAATATTTCAACAACTTTACAAGAATATAAGACCGAAAACCTCATCGCTCATGTCCGAAAATTGTTTGAAGAAGATAAAGTAGCACCTAGATTTACGGTAGCTATCGATAGCACCATAGATTTTATACGCTCTAATGATATAAAAGAATTTTTAGCAGCATTCGAAGGAGAAATTACATCCGGAAAATTAAATGTAGTGATTTACAGAAGTGCACAAAAGTTTGATATGCTGGGTTTAGATAATTACTACGGGGGGTATTCTATAACGATAAACAATCGTGAATCATATAAAGAATTTAATGAACGTATTTCAGATCTTCAAGATAATGTTCAAGGATTGGCGCATCAAGGGCTCACGCATTTAAATACGCATGCTAGTGATCATTTAGATGATTATCGCAGAGCCATTATTAAAAATAATAAAATGTTTTACGATAAATTGATGGACGCTGGTTTGGGAGAAGAAGCCAAAGATCATTTTTATATAGTTAAAAACAGTGATCCTAATATGGTTTTTATACATGTAGGAGGAGCATATGCCGATAGAATGTGTAAACGTTTGTTATCTGAATTCAAATCTGTAACTGCCCGTTCTAGTTTTGGATTTGCTACAACTAATTATTCATTTATACCTGGAGATAGAGCACGTATTACAGTAGGTTTAGATAGTGAAGAAACCATTGATCAGTATGTTGACTGTTTTGAGCTTTGGCATAAAATTGGAAAAGAATTTGAATTTTACCTTAAGTATAAAGAAAAAGTACATAAAGAATATTCTACAAGAAAAGAAGCTAGAGCAAAAAAAGCAAGTATTAGCAGGCTATCTTTTGGGAAGGTATTTTCTATTAAAGATTTAAGTGATTATCGTATAGGTCAAATATTGACGATGTTACGAGGTGAGATGAAATATAAAGTTCGTCACATAGAAGAAAAAGATAAACGTATTATAGAAAAAGCAATCACTTATGGGGACAAAGAAGTTTTGAAAACGTATAAAATAGAAAGATGCAAAAAGGGATTTATTATTAGAAAAATTAGTGACAAACATTTGATAGACAAGCATACTCCTAAAACTAGTAAGGAACCTGCTAACAACCCGAATGATGAAAAAGTTTTGGAGATACATAGATATCCGGAAGACTTCGATATTATAGGAGAATTTTATGTATCAGAAGAAACAGAAAATAGTGATTCAATTTCAGAATCTGAATTAGATAAAAACGACGTGTTTACATCAAAAGAACACAAGAAAATAGACAAAACTACCACGAGTGAACCAAAAGAATTAGACAATTTAAAAAATAATAATGCCAACGGAAAGGAAGAGATTAAAGATTTAGTGGAAAAACCGCTAACTAATAAACAAATAGCAAAAAAAATCAAAGCATATCTAAATAGTGCTAACAAAATTAAAGGTCTTTCGGAAAAAGATAAAGAAATGATTCAAAAGGTATTGAACGAGCCTCTATCACCAGAAAAAGAAGATAATAAGCAAGATTCTATTGCTAAAGAAGATGCTATAAAAAGAAAGAATAGAATTGCATATATTCAGGAGGAAAATTGGATGATTAAGGACTATGGAGCTGGTGGAGATTGTTTGTTTTTGGCTATGAATAAGTCAAAAAATACCAAAGCTGCTTTTGAACTACGCAAACGTATTACGGATTATCAGAAAGAACATGGTTTAATAAAACAAGGAGTTGTTGATGCTGAATTAACCCAAATGTTAAGGAGTAGTAGTAATCCGGATATTAAAGGATTATCTAATTTGGCAGAGAAAAGAGAAAATATACCATTAGATGCTTATTATTTGGTAGCTGCTCTACCTGGGATCTGGGCCGGAAGATCAGAGATCAGTGCATATACACTAATGGAAAATAAATCGGTAGTTTATGTAATAGAGTCAGAAGGACTGATTACTGAGTATAAAAACGGAAAAGGAAATAGTAATATAGATAGACTTCCAGATCATGTTTTCAATGATCCTAATACTATGGTGCTTTACAAAACACCTAATCATTGGCAAAGAGTTGAAGGGATAAAAAAAGGCAAAGGAAGTGATACCTATGAGTCTTTAACAACTGAGTCAATTCCTCAATCTAGTAAAGACTTAAGTAATGTCAAAACTCCTCAAATCCGTGATTATGATATTAAGTATATTGAAGATGAACTAAGGAAAGAGTTAAGAAAGGAAGAAAGTAATGTTTCAGTAGGTAATTTGGATGTGAAAAAAATCATTCAAAGCTTGAAGCTTAAAAACTTTGAAGAAAATTACGAAATTGCATGGACTGGTAATGATCGTGCTGGTAAACCTCAATACCATATTGAACGAAAATAAACAACGAAACCAACTCCAGCGCTACGAAGTTGTAAACTTCGTAGCGATAACACTGAGAAAATAAAAGTTTTTATACAGCTTAGTTAATAAGGAAGTAAGTAGCTGCGAAGTCACAGATGTTCGCAAGCGGTCTCCAAAGTCTAGACCTGTCAGGTTTTGAAAACCTGACAGGTCTAGATCATTAGTTTGTCGTAAATTTCCCTTAATTCGCCGTTTTTGTCATATCCATAAGATACGTTCTCTTTTTACATTTGAAAAAAGTAGAAATAACACAATTATGGAAGATAAAAAATCAATGTATTCGCTTAGAAAAACGATTGGAGTCCTGGGGTTAGCATTACCGATATTACTGTTAGTAGCCCATCAGGAATTACTGTCCAGCATGAGTCATTATTATTACACAGCAGGAGGCGTGTTTTTTATTTTAATACTATCCGCTTTTGGCTTGATCTTGATAAATTATAGGGGGTATCCAAAAAAAGAAGGAGAATTGTTGAGTGATCGTTTGATCACTACGATTGCAGGAATATGTATTTTGATTACTGTACTGGTTCCTACCAAATCAGAAAATCCATTAGGAACTTTATTTTTTACAGATGCTCCGTATCTATTTGGTCATCAATCTAACGGTTTGCTGGGAGCAATTCATCTACTAAGTGCAGCTTCATTTTTCTTTTTGTTAGGATATATGAGTTTTTACAAATTTGTTTTAAATCACGAAGCATCTTCGGCAAGAAACAGATTGTTCAGAAGGAGTGGTATGATCGTTTGGGCATCTGTAGCTGCGCTTATCGTGATTTTTGCCATCGAGAAATTGCTAAAAATAAATATGGATGAGATCCTTCCTGCCTATACCTTTTGGTTAGAGTGGGTAGCTGTATATGCATTTGCAGTTGCATGGTTGGTAAAAGGAAAAATTCAGAAGGATATACACGGCGTTATGAAAAAATTGACTATTCGGGATGTATAATGAAACCTTTTTAGGTTTTTAAAACGTAACAGATCTAGACCCTGAATTTGTCGCAATTTTCCCTCTATTTGGCGGTTTCGGGATAGTTTGCAGACATTCATGTTAATACCTTTGATACAATCATAATCATAAATTTAATTAGGTATGAAAGCCACTAGTATAGCTAATCACGAGAAAACTTTTTTTGACACCGGTCGGGATTCAGCTGGCAAGGAATTTGTATTAACTCCTAGTACGGTTCCAATCAAAGGAACTAATGAGACGATGCCTTATATAAGTTGTAGGCAAAAAAATGGAGATACTTCATTTTATGAGCAAGAGAAAAACACAAAAACACAGATTGTACTGCATTATACTGCTGGCTATTTAAAAGGAGATGTGGCGGCTTTGTCTAAACCGAATTATCGGGTGTCGGTACCTTTTATAATTGCTAGAAATGGTTCGATTCTTAATATGTGGTCTTCTGCGTATTGGGCATACCACTTAGGTTCTGGTGCGGTAGGAGGAAATACTAATGGTGCCAAGAGGACTATAGCGATAGAAATGTCTAACATCGGATTTTTAAAACGAATTGGAGATCAATTAGTAACCGTATATAATGATACCGATGTGTACTGTCATATCAATGAAAAACAGTTTTATACAAAACTAGATATACCATATAGGGGAGAACAATATTTTGCTACACATACCACTAAACAATATAAAAGTTTGATTCTTCTGCTACGGTATTTAACCGCTGCATATAATATACCCAAAGCAATCCTGCCAGAAGGTAAGCGGTATGATGTGTTAGCAGGAAACGAGTTGGTTAATTTTAAGGGGATTACGTCTCACGTAAACTATCGATCTTCAGGTAAATGGGATATAGGACCGGCTTTTGACTGGGAAAAAGTAATGCAAGGGCTTATATAAATTAATGAAGTCCAGTCGGAAAATTACCCTTATGTGTCGGATTTGTAATAGTAAATTATGCACCGATCGACGTAATTTTATAAACAAATGATCAAACTAATTGAAATCTATTAAAGAAATAAAAGCACAGATATGAAAAATTTACATAAGGGTATTCTTTCGTTATATATTTTCGTTTTTGTTGGCGGTTGCGGAATTTATGCGCCTAAAAATAAAGAGTTGACTTTGGTTTTATCTCAAACACAACAAACGATCACCAGTCTTGAAGAAAAGATCATCGCCTCTGAAGAAGAAACGCTAAAAGAAGCCTATAAGAAGTTGAGTGCAAAGAGTGCCGTGTTATTTCCTGTTTTAGAGAACTGTAATGATAAGTATGGACTTGCTCCAGAATACGTCACTACTTTACAAGAGACGGAAAAAACACTACGCCGTTTGGTGAAAGAATATGCGACTATGCCTAATAAAGCTTTTGTACTTGATGCTGTATACCAGGATTATGAAGCCAAGTTACAGACCATTAATAATACTGCAAAAAACGATGCAACTACAAAGATTAAGGTGATCGTTAATTCTAGTGAGGACGAAGGATTTTTCGTTTTCGGAAAGTTATCCTACGAGCAAGGACAGCGTATTAAACGTTTCCGGTTTAACCAACCTACCCAAAACGCTGTTCAGGATTTTGTACCTGGGTATTATTTGTTTTGGTTAGAAAAAGGAGATCGTGTAGGAGAGCCCGAACTCCATTTAATTATGAGTAGTAGCGGCGAAGAAGAAAAACAACTGGTATTAAAAACACCAAAATAAAGAAACAATGTTAGTTAATAAATTTAAAGAAGTCTGGAAAGAATTTACACTACTTAGTACTTGGATAGCTTCTGTAGCGGGTGCTTTTATTATACCATTGCCTTCTTGGCATGCTTCAGATGAAAACACCGCTTTTTTAATGAAATTCGGAGTGTTTATTGCAACTGCTTTAGCCGGATTTCTGATTTTATATTCATTAAAGAATAAAGTAATCAGAACCTGGATGCGATTGTCTGTAGAATTCATTATCCTTTTTATTGGTTCGTATGCAACCTACCATTTTGCAAGAGACGCTAAAACATTACCCTACCTAGAAAAAGACATTGTCATAGGACAAGAAATGATACAGGACAATCCGTTTGAAGCATTTGAAATGTCGCACGGATTTTTGCCTGCTAAGAATGAACAGATGATGATCCTACTGGGTGATCCCGAAAAAGCCTGGACTCAGGAGAGTATTATGTGGAATCGAGTAATACTTATGGTACTCTTGTTTCTATGTTACCTATTTTCAGCCGGATTTATTATTTCTTTTTGTAACTTGATGATGCTCTACAAGGATAAGTATACTATCAAAGTAGAAAAATAATAATATGAAATTGGTTATGATCTACACTTATTTTTAACCAAAATTGATCAACCTGTTTGTCAACATACTATGTAGATATCAACAATAGAAATGTCGGTTAAAAAAGTATTCTACATATCCATGTTGTCGGTAGAGAAATAAGTGTTTTTTCTTTTTTTCGTAAAAACACAATGTTTTACGATAGTAAAAATTTTCTTGTCGATTTGTAGAGAATCTCCTATCCTTCAATTGAAATATTACGATCAGTAAGAATATTGTAATAACATTTTTTTAAGCTATTCAAATGCGCAACATGTTTGTGTAAGGTTGCGTGGTCTTTATATATAGGAACAAATGCCATTGAATATTCCTAAAGCGTTCTTTTGGTTCAGCTATAACAAAAATTCTTAGACGATTATATTTTTGACTAAGAAATTAAAGATGCGGTTTTATTTGTGTTTTAATAGTAAAAATTAGCATTCTTTTGATCGCTGATTTTTCACTTTCAAGGCTTTCTCCTCCTCTTTAGGAGATTTGTTTTGCCAGGCATCTCTTACC
This sequence comes from Aquimarina ulvae, assembly GCF_053613295.3. Taxonomy (NCBI): domain Bacteria; kingdom Pseudomonadati; phylum Bacteroidota; class Flavobacteriia; order Flavobacteriales; family Flavobacteriaceae; genus Aquimarina; species Aquimarina ulvae. Next base: position 267,144 of record NZ_JBSIBP030000002.1, on the reverse strand, counting down.
CAGACTACTTTAGCCTAAAAAACATAAACCTCTAAATCTTTACTCATGAAAAACGATTTTAAAATTAAAAATACTTTTTTACAACTGCTATCACCTTTATAAAAGAATTACCAACTGGAGCGAGTTACATGAAACACAGATAAATGAAACTCAAAAAAGTAAATTCCCGAAATGGATTGAAAATATGATTTCAAATTATGTGCAAGAGGTCATAGCAATTTAAACAAACATGTCGGTTTTTTACCAACATTTTACGGTTTTGGCATAGTTAGTTTGTGGTGTTGCTAATACTTTTGACCTTTTAAAAAAAAGGATTTTAAAATTTTTAAGAGGTTTTGATGAACCTAAAATTCAATCCTATGTATAGAGTAAAACAACAAATGTTATGAAAACAAGACTACTTATTATCTTTACTGTACTAATTACTACAGTAAGCTTTTCACAGACCTTCACAATTGATAATCTAAATTATGAAGTAATTGATCCTAATCTAAATACTGTAAGTGTAATAGGAGGGTCTAATCTGCCTAACGATTTAGTAATTCCTGAGACTGTGATTGATCCGGCGACAAGCATTTCTTATACGGTTACTACTATTGGTAGAGAAGCTTTTAGAAATAAGGGGTTAACTAGTGTTACCCTACCTCCAACCCTTACTACTCTAGAATTTCGAGCATTTAGAGATAATAGGGGAATCAACAGTATTACAATACCAGCAAATGTAATTTCTATTGGTAACGAATCTTTTTTTAATAATTCGTTAATCCTGGTAATTTCTGAAAACAGTATTCCTCCTTCAATTGCAGGTGGTACTTTTGGAGATAGAAGCCAAATTAGCCTATTTGTTCCTTTGGGTACCGAAATTGATTATAGTAACGCTTCGTGGACCGGTTTCTCTCAAGTAAATGGTCAGCTTCCTGTTAATAGTAGTTTTATTGTAAACAATTTAAATTATAAGATAACTTCTTCAAACCCAAATACTGTAGAAGTAATTGGGGGGAGTGTTACAGGGGAGTTAATAATTCCTGATAGTGTAGTAGCTCCAGATGGTTTTAGTTATACTATTACATCTGTTGGTAACCGTGCATTCGAAAACCAAGGTATTACAGGTTTGAGTATTCCAAATACAGTAACCGAGATAAAATCTTTGGCATTTCATGAAAATCAAATTACAGAAACTACTCTTCCTAACAGTGTTACTTCAATTGGATTCAGAGCTTTTCGATTTAATCAATTGAGCAATATAAATATTCCTGATAGTGTTACCTCAATAGGTAATGGAGCTTTTGAAGGCAATCAATTAATTAATGTAGCAATTCCTGAAGGAGTTACCACCATCGAACAACATTCTTTTAGAAGCAACCAACTACAAACTGTTATTATACCCAGTACAGTCACTTCGATAGGAAATAGTGCTTTTAGAAATAATCAATTGACCATAATAACGTTGCCAGGTAACATCTTATCAATAGAAAGTTTTGCCTTCAGAGAAAATCCAAGTCTGGAGAGTATAGTTTCAGAAGCTTCTGTTCCACCAGTTATCGCAGGTGATGCGTTTGAGAATAGAAATACTATAGATCTATTTATTCCGGATAATACAGCTGGTGCTTACGAAAGTGGAGGATGGACCGGTTTTAGATCTATCAATGGATTTTTTCCTACATTACTTTGCCAAGATATCACAGTTCCATTAGGCGCTGATGGCGGGGTAACAATAATTGAGTCAGAAATAAATTTAGAATTCGAAAATAATGCCCCAACGAACGCTGCTGTATTTTCTCAGGATATTTTTGATTGTTCTAATGTAGGAGATAATGAAATAACTTTGACGGTAACCAATGTGCTTGGAAACTCTAGTAGTTGCACCGTGATAGTTACTGTTGAAGATAGGATAAATCCAACAGTAGAGTGTCGTGATATTACTATACAATTAGATAGCAATGACCAGGTATCAATATCGGTTGCGGATATAGAGTTTGAAAGCTTTGATAACTGTAACATAGATAATAAAAATATTAGTAAGGAGAGCTTTGGTATCGCAGATATAGGAGAAAATGAGGTGATTCTAACCATTACCGATCAAGTCGGAAATTCCTCTAGTTGTATTGCTTTAGTTACTGTAGTAGCGAATGATTTTCCGGTAGCAAACTGTAAGGATATTACAGTACAACTAGATGCTACTGGCCAAACCAAAATAACAAGTGCAGATATAGAGGCAGGCTCTACAGATACTGTAGGTATAGCATCAATTACGGTATCTCCAGAAACCTTCGATTGTTCGAATCTAGGTGATAACGAAGTTACACTAACGGTTACTAACACCCGCGGAAATTCCTCTACCTGTACAGCTATTGTTACCGTAGAAGATACAACCGCACCAACGATCACTTGTCCGGCAGATGTTATACAGGATTGTGCTGGCTTTATCACATATCCGTTACCTGACTTCTCAGAAGATATATGCGGATTTCTTGACGTACCTACAACAGTTGATGGTTTTAGTTTGTTAGGGAATTTTGGTAATAGCACTTATTTTATTTCGAATGTACCAATTAGCGGTACACAAGCTTTTGCAGAAGTTCAGCAAAACGGATATGAAATTATTACAATAAATAATAAAGAAGAAAATGATTTCATAAGAGCTCAAGTTTCAGCTTTGGGAGTTCAGAATGTACTTATAGGATACAATGATCTTACTACCGAAGGTGTATTCGAATGGCAAAGTGGTCAACCGGCAACCTTTACTAATTTTAATCAGGGAGAACCAAATGGTGATAACGGCCAGGATATGGTAGTACTAATTTCAAACACGGGATTATGGAATGACATACCACGCGAGGATAGCAGACCTTATATTATAGAGTATCATGACTATACTTCTGGTGAGCCCATACTGATTTCCGGAATTCCTTCGGGAGGTTTTTTTGCAGGTACCACCGTAAATACATTCTACGTAGAGGACAAAGCAGGAAATAGTACCACCTGCTCGTTTAATGTAACTATAAATGATGTAACAGGTCCAAGCCTTACTTGTAATGAGAATATTGTAGTAGAGGCAGAGTCCGATACCTGCGAAGCCAATGTAATTGTACCAATACCAACCTTTAATGATGATTGTGGAGGAATTTTGATTCCTGATACGTTTAATGTGTCGTATATCTTCAGTACGTCTTCAGAAGAGTTAGAGGACACACCAAGTACTTTACAAAATGTAATACAAAGTGATAAAGATGTGTTATTAGAGCTTACTTTTAGCGGAGATCACGATAACTCTTCAGAAAACTTTGTTTTACTAGGTCCTGATAACACGATCATTTTTGATGAAACAAATTTTAGCCCTGTGTGTGTAGTAACCGTTAAAAATATTAGAGTACCGCAAAACACTTGGAATAGTTGGGTCACTACCTTTGGGAATAATCTTGATTTTATACTTCAAAACAATTCTGTAGTTGATAAGGATCAATGTGATGATGGAAATGAAAATTTTTACAGACTACGTTTACCGGAATTTGGAAACATTTCTCTTTCAAACGACTTTACACAAACAAGGGATGCCAGTGCTTTCTATCCTGTAGGAACCACAACCGTTACCTGGACTGCTAAGGATAAATCAGGTAATAGTGCCACCTGTACACAGACCATTACAGTAAATGACACTGAAGTGCCAAACGCAGTTTGCCAGGATATAACAGCACGTTTAGATGATACCGGACAAGTGATTATCACAGCCGAAGATATTGATGCCGGAAGTACAGATAATTGTAGCATCAATTCAATATCAGTTACTCCTGATACTTTTACAAGTGACAACTTAGGTGATAATGAAGTAACTTTAACAGTCGTTGATCAAAGCGGTAATGAAGCAACTTGTACTGCTATCTTAACAGTAATAGATGATGATTTTCCAGTGGCGGTTTGCCAAAATATTACCATACAACTAGACGAAAACGGCACTGCTAGTATCACTGCACAGGATGTTGATGGAGGATCTTCTGATGCAACCGGAATAGATACATTAACAATTAGTCAAAGCAGTTTTGATTGTTCTGACATAGGTGAAAATACAGTTACCTTAACAGTGACCAATACCTTAGGCAACTCATTAAGTTGTGAGGCTATTGTGATAGTAGAAGACAGTATAGCACCGGTTATTACATGTCCGGCAGATATTATGGTTTCTAACGAAGCTAACTTGTGCGAAACTGAAATTGTGATACCTCTGTTAACAGATATCATTGATAATTGCGGTACCGCAATTATACCGGATACAGGAGTTGTATCTTATCTTTTTGATGAAGAGGACAATTTACAAGATACATCGAGTACTTTAGTTGGTGTAAGCACTACAACAGAAGATGTAGTTTTGAAGTTAAATTTTAGTGGAGATCACAATAGTTCCTCAGAAGTGTTTACGTTAGCTGGTCCTGATAATAGTATTCTTTTTAGTGATTCTGATATAGATCCGGTTTGTATAACAACAGAAGAATTTATTCTAATACCACAAGCTACCTGGAATGATTGGATCACTAATTTTGGAAGCGATCTGAGTTTTACACTTCAAAAGAATATACAAGTTGATAATGATCAATGTGATAGTAATTCAGTCAACTTCTATAGGCTTCGATTACCTCAGTTTGGAGATGTAAGTGTTATTAATGATTATACAGGTACTATTGATGCATCTGGTATCTATCCGACAGGAACCACTGAAGTTACCTGGACTGTTGAAGATATCAGTGGAAATAGCACTTCTTGTATACAAAGAGTTATTTTGGAAGCTGAAACCATTGCTCCAGAAGCTATATGTAAAGATCTCATTGTGCAGTTAGATGAAAATGATACAATAACGATAACAGCAGCAGATGTTGATAACGGGAGTACCGATAATTGCAGTGTCGCAACTATCGAGGTAACACCAAATACTTTTGGACTAACAGAAATAGGAGAAAACACAGTTGTACTTACCGTAACAGATCAAAGCGGAAATGTAGCTACTTGTAGCAGTATTGTCACTGTAGTTCCTAATGATTTTGTGGAAGCAGTTTGTAAGGATATTACCATAAGTTTGGATCAAAACGGGCAGGCGACTATTGCAGGTCAAGATGTTTTTGGTGGTAGTATTGATAGTTCGAATACGGCTGTATTTGATGTTGTACCGAACAGTTTTGATAGTTCTAATATTGGTATAAACTCCGTTATACTTACAGTAACTAATACCGACGGTAGCACTTCTACTTGTAATGCTACCGTAACGGTAATCGACGCAGCTGCTCCTACGGTAGTATGTCAGGATATCACGGTACAGCTCAATGCTAATGGACAAGTTGTAGTGCAGGCATCAGAGATCGATGGTGGATCCTCTGATGTATTTGGGATTGCCTCATTATCAATAGGGTCAGCAGTGGTAGAACCGGCAACACTACCCGGACTATATGCATTGGATCCATTTTCAACTATCAATTTGGCTCGTTATGAGTATGACCCAGTTACCGATGCAATCACGATAGCAGATAATCCTTATGGTGAGACTTCGCTAGAAACTACGGTTTCAATGGATTTTAATCCGATTGATGGTCAGGTATATCTAATCGCAGACTCTCCGACAACGGCCAATAGAGCTCTATTCTTTTATGACTTGGGGACTAACACGCTAGTAAGTGAACTTGGAGACATCAACGCAGCAAATGGAAATTCTAAAGCAAATTCGATGGTATTTGCACCGGATGGTACACTATATGTTTCTTTTGGAAATGGTGACATCAATATCTTGAACATAAATACAATGACTACAACTGCGCTTGCTTCTGCCCCAAAAAATGGTGGTGGTATTGGTTTGGGCTATGATAATGATACGGAACGTTTGATCTATACAAGTCTTAATGAAGACGAATCAGCAGTAGATATCTACGAAATTGATACTACTAGTGGTGATGTGATCTTGTTGTTTTCCTTTATTCAAGGAATTACAGGTTGCGAAGGAACCGCGCAAGCTTTAGAGTATGTTGGAAATGGAAAATTTGTAGCAAGTACGACACAAGGATGTTCAGAAATCTATACAATAGATATAAATACGCAATCTGTCGCTCCATTGTTGAGCCCGGATAGGTTTAATGGGGATATAAAAGCACTATTATACGTATCAGGAAAAGAATCGTCGACACCTGGAGCGTCCATAATATTTGATTGTACTGATATAGGTGTTAATGAAGTTGCTTTAGCAGTGACTGATAGTAATGGCAATACTGCTTCTTGTTTCACGACAGTGACCGTAGAAGATATTTCAGCTCCGCAAATAACCTGCCCTGCAGCTCAAAGCGTAGCAACAGACGAAGGGAGTACATCGTACACTTTACCCGATTATTTCGCTACTGGAGAAACTTTGGCAACTGGTACTTGTGCCAATCCACTGGTTACCTTTACTCAAGATCCAGCACCAGGCACCTTGCTAAGTGAAGGAACTACACTGGTAACGCTTTGCGCTGCAGATGCTCTTGGGGATAAGGTTTGTTGTAGTTTCGAACTTACGATAGATCCTACATTAAGTATTGATGACCTCGAGCTATTTGGAAGTATATCGATGTACCCTAACCCAGCAAATAACATAGTTCATATTTCTAACCCAAGTGAAGTAATATTGAATTCGATAACGATTTATGACGTAAATGGAAGGTTAATCATTTCTGATCAAAACAGTATATCAGACAGTGATATATCTATAAATATATCTAGATTAGAAAGTGGGCCTTATTTCGTAATTATTAAAGGAACACAAGCAAACGTTACTAAACAATTGATAAAAAAATAGAAAGTACTTATTTCTTAGATGATATGAATTAGTCGAATAAGTTATGAATTGACAATCAAGTAGATTTTGATTGAAATTGGGGATGAAGTCCTGAGTGTAATACTCAGGACTTTTTTGTTTTTATGACGATAACTGAGAAATTCATAGTCGTTGGCAATAGCGGTCATGAACAAGAATTATAACTATTAATTGTCGGGTTTTTATCAGTCTTATTCGGATTTGTAATAGTAGAATTAGCAAACCAAACATAATTTTGATAAAAAAAGAAAAGAGATTTTAATAGTCTTTTCTAGAAAAGGAATTTACCTATGAAAAGTGTTATAAAAGTTTGTGAGATAATCTCTAATAGTCCTGAAGAACTAAAGAAATATTCTATACTAACAATTTTAAGAGGCTTTATGTTTTTTAGAATAAAATAAGATTTGGACTCATGAAAAATATAAATATGAGTACGGTGTTGCAGATAGTTGCATTAGCTTTTCTAATTATCATCGGTTATATGACCTTTACTACCAGTGAGAACTGGAAAATTATTACATCAGAACTAGAGAAAGTAAATAAAGAACTTGAGATATCAAAGGATACGCTGGCTATCACAAAAAAACGGTTAGAAAGTACGCGACTGGAGTTCATACAAATGAAAGCTCAAAAGGATCTAATTATCCATAAAAGGGATTCATTACTTTTTGCATTCAAAAGAAAAAATGCCAAAGATTGGGACGAATTACAAAACATCAAAGATTCTATTGAGGTTACCAATAATGAACTAGCAAAAGATCGTCTGTTACTAGATGACCTTTTTGGCCTGAATTAATAAATGATAAGTTGTAGTTAAGATAAAATTAAAAAAAATGAAAAACATAATAATTGTAGTTTTTACATTCTTGGGTTGCGAGCTTTATTGTCAGGAAATAGATTCATTGAAAGTAATCGAAATACCAGAAAATTATGCTGATCGTAACGGAGCACCTTTTGTTGTCAAAAAAGATAGTTTATATGTGTTTAGAACACCAGATGTGTTTTTAGTCAATAAAAAATCATTTTTGGCAATTAAGAATGTATATCAAAGTACAATCAATCAGGATAGGATGACCAAAGAATTGGTAGAAAAGTACACACAGACATTACGAAGAAATATCGATTTGGAAAAGAGATTAAATATCAATTTTACTAAAAGCGACAGTTTAGACCAGATTGTATATCAAAAAACTCAAATTACCCTAAACCACACTCAAAAAGCCTTGGATTATACCATAAATAGTCTGGACAAAGCTTCGAATAGTTTAGAGTTGGTGGAGAAAGCTAGTAAACGACAGAGAAGAAAGAATGTTTTCGAAAAAGTATTGATTGGCGTTGCTGGAGTTGGAGCAGGAATTTTGGTTGGGTTTTCACTTTAAATTGTAGAAAATTGTCTATTTATTTTTCATAAATAAAAGACGGATAAATTAAAAATTATTCAAAATCCTAAGTTAAGCTGGGTTTTTAACATTTATTACTGGTTGGATTAAAAAAATGATGAGTAGTTTTATCACTGTAAAAGTCAGTTTTTAACATTACTTTTCCCTGTAATCCTAGTTTTAATGAATTTTTTTGAAGTTTCTTTTCATCTATCGTATCGACATTTATCTACCAAGAGATCAATGATTTGTGTTGTTGTGGGTGTTCTTTTCTTTATCAGTAAATCTTTTTCATATCAGAAAATAAAAAAGATTGATAGCTTAGAATTGGTTCTGGAGAGCTATACATCAAAAGATACTATACAGATAAACCTTTTGAATACAATAGGGTATGAATATTGGATTGTGGATGCCAATAAATCCATTTTTTTTGGGACAAAAGCGTTACAATTATCTAAAGAACTAGCATATATAAAAGGAGTGGCTAGAGCCAATCGTATTGTGGGTGTTGCCTACTGGGCACAAGGAAACTTAACGACAGCGTTACAATATCTCAATGATGCATATAAAGCATATCAAAGTATACAAAATAAAAAAGGACTGGCTAATACACGGTTAAATATAGGGATGATATATGCAGATCTTCAGGAATATCAGAAGGCAATGCATTATTATGAGCAAGCTATCAACGAATTTACCGCATTGGGTTTAAAAGGTAGAATTGCCACCACATTTACCAAAATCGGTACAATGCTCATTGAGCAACATAAAGATGATGAAGCGTTACAATATTTAACGGATGCATTGCAGATGCATAATGATAATGGTTTTATTTATGGTATTGCTGAAGCACATAGTAAACTGGGTACATTATATCTTCATAAAAATGAAGTAGAGCAAGCGTATTATCATATTAAAAAATCGAAAGAATTAGGTAGTAAAGTCAATGATATTGATGGATTAACTAATAACCTTATCATCCTGGGAAAAATTCTAAGGTTATCGGGTAAACTCGATGAAGCTGCCATAGAAATAAATAAAGGGCTGAAACTTGCCAAAGAAAATAACCAGAAGAAATACGAATTATTTGCTTACGAAGAATTAAAAGAATTAAAAAAACAACAATCTAAACCAGAAGAGGCTTATATTTTTTATGATAAATATATTTCCCTTAGAGACTCCCTTTTCAATCTCGAAAAATCAAAGCAAATAGCATATCTAGAATTTGAAAATGAGCTGGAAAAAAAGGATAAAGAATTGATAATGCTTAAAGCACAAGAAAAAAAAGATGATCTGATTCAACTTATTTTAATTCTTAGTGTGGCCATGTTGTTTATCTGTGGGTGCCTGATTTATATTGTTTCCAGACAACGGGCCAAAAAGAGTAATCAATTGGCTTCAAAAACACAGGAGCTATTAGCATCTGCTCACGCCCTTACACAAAAAGAATTAGAGAATTCTGAACTAAAGCAAAGAGAACTACAACAACAATTGGATTTTAAGAATAAAGAACTAAGCTCCTATACACTTAATTTTATAAAAAAGAATGAGGTCGTACAACAATTACAAAAAACAATAAAAGATATTCAAAAATCTTCTACACTAAAAAAAGATCAATTGGTAACTGACCTTAATAAGATTATTCGAAAAAATTTAAGAATTGATAAGGATTGGGAAGACTTTAGTAGATTTTTCGAAGATGCTCATCAGGGATTTTACACCAAATTGAAATCAAAGCACAATGAACTCAGCACAAATGATTTAAAAATTTGTTCTTTGGTTAGACTGAACCTTAATGTTAAAGAGATGGCCAGTATTCTTGGAATTTCTCCAGATAGCGCAAGAACTGCCAGATACCGTCTTCGTAAAAAGTTAAAACTAACTCCGGAACAGGAAATTTTCACATATCTCGCTCATCTAGAGCAGGAAAAGGAGATAGCATAAATAGAATCTTATTTTACGAAACAAAAATTTATTAAGTTGCTGGAATTTAGTATTTTATAATTTTATTGTCTACAGGTTGTTTATCCTTTTTAACAGTTTATTTTTTGTAGTATACATATTGTAGGTGTCATTTTTATGGAGATAATGTGGGCTTTATCTAATTTTACATTTGTTAGGCTTCTCTAGCATTTTGTAACACTTTTTCAACTTAAATGATATGACAAAACCAAAGACTACATATACCAAGTGCGGTGATATCAATATAGCATATCAGGTATTTGGTTCAGGATCCGTAGACCTTGTATACATTCCGGGATGGGTATCCAATATCGACTACATGTGGTCGTGCCCGGAGTTAGTAAGTTTTTTTGAAGAACTAAGTAAATTTGCAAGGGTAATTCTTTTTGATAAACGCGGAACCGGACTTTCTGATCGTGTTGTAGAGTTCGCTACGCTCGAAGAAAGAATGGAAGATATAACAGCCGTTATGGATGCTGCCGATTCCGAAAGAGCGGTACTTTTTGGGCATTCTGAGGGAGGTAGCGTATCCGCTTTGTTTAGCGCCACATATCCGGATCGTGTTATTTCTTTACTCACTTTTGGTGTTTTTGCAAGAAGGCGATATTCTGAAGATTATCCTTGGGCACCGACGGATCAAGAGCGTAAAGAGGTGTATGATATGATTGAGGATAACTGGGGTGGTGGAGAGATGAATTTAGAATCGCTTGCACCTACAAAGGCTGATGATAAAACTTTTATGGATTGGTTAGCGAGTTATTTCCGTTCTGGTGCAAGCCCAAAAGCAGCTTTGAATCTGACAAAAATGAATACGCAAGTAGACATCGTAGATATTTTAGGATCCATAAAAGTTCCAACGTTATTATTGCAACGCACAGATGATATCGATGTAAGAATCGAAGAAGGACGATTTATAGCAGCACGTATTCCGGGATCAAAACTTGTGGAACTTGAAGGTGATGATCATTTGTTTTGGGTAGGAGATACTGATGTTATTTTAGAAGAAATAAAGGCCTTTATACATACAATAAAGCCAGCACCTGTTTATGAGAAAAAACTGTTTACTGTGATGGTTGGACATATTATTTCTTCTAGTAATCATTGTTCAAAAAATCAAGAACTCATCAAAAAAAATGTACTCCAGTATCACGGAAATATTATAGAACATACCTCAGAAACCTTTATTGCTACCTTTGAAGGGCCTAGTAAGGCGGTAAATTGTGGGTCTGATTTGGTAAAAAGAATGAGAGTCAATGACACCACAATATCCATTGGTATAGATATCAAAGAATGTTATGTGGAGCATTGTATTTGCGAGCAAACTGAAGATTTTGAAATGACAATATTCCAAAGACCAGTCCCTTACCAAATTATTCTTACACAAACTGTAAAAAATTTATTGCTGGGATCTGGAGTATCTCTGGCTCCTCATAAAACCAGGTTCAAGACTGAATCCGGCGAATCGATATCGCTGTACACCGTGGTTGAAAACATAGAGCCAAATACACTTCAAAATTCAGATCAACGTAGCCTGTCGAAACATAATTCCTTTCTAGAAAAAGTACTTCAAAATATTTACAACCATTTGAGCAATGACTGCTTTAGTGTGAATACTCTCTGTAGTGAAATCGGTGTAAGTGAGCGCCAATTACAGCGAAAACTTAAAGTGATTACCAACAAATCTCCTAATCAACTGATTTCTTCTGTTCGTTTACATCACGCGAAAGAATTACTCTTAGACCAACAAAATACTGTGGCAGAAATAGCTTTTCAAACGGGATTTTCCAGTCCTTCTTATTTTTCTAAATGCTTTAAAAAAGAATTTGCAATGAGTCCTTCAGAACTTGTGGGTTAGCAATTAAATAGTATGTGTGATAGGCAATTCAATTTATAATTATTGAATTAGCTTCATAAGCATTAATAAATACCCTTGTATTGGACTTGATCCTTGATCCCTTGATCCTTGATCCTGTATTGTCTAAAGCAATTCAAGGAATGATTGTTTACTAAAAAAAGCCTCTCCATTTTCAGGAAAAGCTTCTCATTGGTTTACTACTAAACCACCCACGCAACAGGCGTGGGACAACACAACTTCGTTCATTGCAAAAAAAAGCTTCAATGTTAGTTGAAGCTTTAGCAATTTTGCGGTCTGGACGGGACTCGAACCTTGCTCAACGAGCCCAGTCGCTGTGGCATTTCTGCCAAATATCTTCTTGAACGTTGACGATTTGTGAACTAATTACCAAAAGTTATAGCTTCATTTGTTTCGTCTTGTGCAAAAATAGTAATTCTTTCCAATTATTAACATCTAATAGCAATAAAAATTAAAAAAATAGAGGAGTTTATTATCATACAATATGACCGCAGTTTAAACTCGTAAAATACTTCCATCAAAAGACTACGGCATAAAGCCAACGCTTCTTCCCCTACTCATTTATTCCGTTTCCTTTTGAGCCAAGATTTTATCTTCCGTTTAGTTTCTGCTTAAATATTGTTTAATCAAAAATTTAAGTATTATGACAACAAAAGCGAGTACCACAAAAAAGCTTAGCAGAACTAAAGTAGCTACAAAAGAAGTAAATGGAAAGAAAGTCCTAACACTTCAAGTTCAGAATTTGCCAATTAGCAAAATTAAGGCTGACCCAAAACAGCCAAGAAAGACATTTGACGAAAGTCATCTAAATCAACTTGCTGAAAGCATCAAAGAACACGGCGTATTACAGCCCATAACAGTCCGAAAGTCTGGAAATGATTTTATCATCGTGATGGGCGAACGCAGGTATCGAGCAAGCAAAATAGCGGGCAAGAAAACGATACCCTGTATTGTGAAAACGTACAAGAACAATGATGTTCTGGAAGTTCAAATCATCGAAAATCTACAAAGACAGGATGTTGAGCCTACAGAAGAAGCAGAAGCGATAGCTTATCTGAGTGAAAAATATCCACCAACTGATATTGCAAAGCGATTGGGCAGAACAGATAACTTCATAAGACAACGCCTAAAGTTGGCAGGACTGATTGAAGGATTTAAACACTTTGTCCGTAATGGCGAAATGACAATTTCATTGGGTGTCGGTGTAGCACTTTTTGAACCGGAAGAACAACAGATGATGTTGGAAACTATGGGCGAAGAATTTAGTGCCCATCAAATCAATAGGATGATAAAAAATCAGACCTATGATTTGGAAAAAGCATCTTTTGATGTAGCTGACAAAAAATTAGTACCAAAAGCTCGGTCTTGTGTAGAATGTCCCTTTAATGCAGCGAATCAAGGCAACCTGTTTAGCGATGGTAAAATGGTCTGTACAAAATCAGCTTGTTACGAAACGAAGAAAAGCAAGTCATTCTTGAACCTGATTGAGAAATCGAAGAAAGATAATATTCTTCTAATCCCAGAAATACGGAAGTATTGGGCAGACGAGGAAAACAATCAGCTCATTATTTCACAGTTAGAAAAGAACGGTTTGAAGGTTTATTTGCTGGATGATGTTGAAGTCATCAAAAATCCGATGAAGCCAACAATTGAGGACATCAAGAAAGAATACCAACATTATGATTATTCCGAAGATGAATTAAAAGCGGAATTAGACGAAGCAATCCAGAACTACGAAGAAGAATTAGATAAATACAATTCAGCCAAAGAAAATGGATTTGTGAATGGCATCGTGTTCCATCCTGAAACATACCAACACGAAGAAGTGTTTGTAAGAGTTGTTGAAAAATCGAAAAATGAATCGACAACATATTCAGCACCTTTGGAAAACAGAAAAATGGCTGATTGTACACCTGAAGAACAAATCATCAAAATCAACGAAAGGGAAATCCGCAAGAAGCAGATTGATAACAACAAGCAATTTGAAGAAGTTGTGGAAATGATTAGAGAGACCAAATACATTGATACCAAGAAAACACTTTCGGTTGATGAAATGGTCGCGTTCTCATTGACGTTATATGAAAACAATGTAGATTATGTTGGACGACAAAGATTTTTTTCAAAACTATTGGGCAATACGTCCAAGATAACAGATGTGGGAATTGTCGAGAATTTCAAAAAGAAGTTCAAAAAAGAAATCTTTCATAAGTTGATACGGTATATCCTAACAAAACAAGTCCATTTTGGCGAAAGCAATCACGTAAATAATCTAACGAACATTTCATTCTACACTGCGATGCAAGGTTATTACAAATCTAAGATTGCTGAGGTTGAGGTAACATACGCTGAAAAAAGAAACAAGCGTGAAGCACGTTTGAAAGAGCGAATAGCAGTTCTTGAAAAGAAAATTCAAGAACTCAACGAGTAGCTTTTGTTGTTTGAAGAAGGCTCGGCATTCGTGCTGGCTCTTCTTCTTTTTTATTCTAACTTTTAAAAGGGCTAAAAATAATGAGTGCATAATAATCAATCAATAGTAGAGCAAAGGTAAACTCGTAAAATACACCCATCAAAAGACTACGGCATAAAGCCAATGCTTCTTCCCCTACTCATTTATTCCGTTTCCTTTTGAGCTGAGATTTTAGCTTCCGTTTGGGTTCTGCTCAAATATTGTTTAACTAAAATTTCAGCATTATGAAACAAGTATCTCAAATTCCCAACATTGCCCTTCAAGAAGCAGAAGAACACTATCAGTCAAGTAGAGAGAATTACACCATTGAAGGTGCAGAAAGCCACCTGGCTTATTACAGAGACAAGCATCCAGTCTACTACGCTGTATTGTCACAAAATGTTTAATCTAAATTCAAAAGCTATGTATTTACAAAATTTACAGCAGGATAAAATCTTTGTTCCATCAGAAATGAAATCCTTAAAAACTTTGACACAGATGGAATCCCGACGAGGGCTTGAAAATGCCATAATTTCAAATGGGAAAATCGTAAATGTCGTATCGAACAGCTACGGACACATTCCGAATCAACTATTCTTCAAGAAAGCTGAAGAAATGTTAACAGATGCACAACTGAACTTTCATAAACGCACCATCAAC
Organism: Aquimarina ulvae; assembly: GCF_053613295.3. NCBI lineage: Bacteria > Pseudomonadati > Bacteroidota > Flavobacteriia > Flavobacteriales > Flavobacteriaceae > Aquimarina > Aquimarina ulvae. The sequence goes on along the minus strand of NZ_JBSIBP030000002.1, from coordinate 252,001 downwards.
AAAAATGACAGGTCGTTTATTACTGACTTTATCATCGACGATAAAAGTCACTTTACTGTAAAAAACGATAAGGACTTGATACTGCCAATGCTTCGGTTCAAAAATTCTTATGACGGTAGTGAAAAGACTTCTGGACACTTTGGTTTTTATAGACAGGTTTGTTCAAACGGACTACACGTTTCTCAGGCAGAAATTGAGTTTTCAATCAAGCATAGTAAGAATAATACACACTTGATTATGCCGAGACTGAACAACTTGTTCGATAAGTTTCTGGACAATGAATTCTATACTATAACCAAGAAATTCGATAAGATGAAAGAGTTTAAAATCATCGATACACAAGAGTTCGTAAAAGCAATTCTCGATAAGACAAAACTCTTTAAATATGAATGTAGCGACAAGAACAGCGACCCTTCGAAGAAATCTCGTGAAGTAATCGAAATCTTAAACTATGAAGCTTTGCTACTAAATGAAGAACCAAATCTTTGGTTAGGTTATAACGCCTTCAATGCAGTATTACACAATACGTTGAAAAAGAGCTTTGGCCAACAGGAACGATTGGATAAAAAGCTATTCGACGAAGTCTATGAAATGGCTTAGAATCTAAAGGTTTATCCAGTACCTTAAACTGGATTTTTTTACACAAGTAACTGGTTTGTAAAATTAAAGTTTCAATACCACTCAGCACATTCCCCTACATTCCACGCTTACCTGCCGAAAAAAGCAGGGAACCACTACATTACGTGAAAAGAGCTTCCTTATACATATCTTGGACACAATCCTCAATTTCAGCTTTCCATACCGTTAACCCTTCCCGATACTCTGGGAAGGAACACTTCATTCCTTAGCCAAAATTGTGAATCAAGTCCGCCTGAGTAAAAAATCAGATTGGACATTAAAACAATTTTTTCACAACAAATTAGGAAAATAATATTATATTATTTACTGCATAATAATTTAACAGCAAGCACTTAAATCAATGCAAGAGATGAGGGACAAAATCATCGAGAAATCAACAGAAATGTTCCTAATACGAGGTTCAAAGGGATTAACTATGGATACAATTGCTTATGAAATGGGGATTTCTAAAAAAACCATATATAAATACTTCAATACTAAGAGAGAACTTGTAGAAGCTGGGTCAGAATATTTATTTCATAAAATCACAGATGGCATTGATAAAATTATAGAATTGAATGAAAACCCAATTAAGGAAATGTTTCTTATCAGAGATTTCGTTTTTTATGTTTTGAAAAGCGAAAACACTTCACCATACCATCAATTCAAAAAATATTTTCCCGAAATATACCAATCTTTGATGACTCGCCAATTTGCTGAAATGGACAGGTGTATTACCAAAAACCTAAAGAAAGGAATGGAACAAGGATTGTATTGCAACGAAATTAATATTAAACTGATAAGCCGTTTCTTTTTTATTGGAGTAAACAATATTAAAGACCAGAACATATTCAATCTAAAACATTTTACAGCTCTTGAAATCAATGAGGCTTATTTAAACTTCTATTTAAGAGCCATCTGTACCCAAAAAGGATTAGACTATTTAAACAATCATAAAAATTTATGAAAATGATTCAAAAAAATAAAGAATTTCTAAAAGAAACAATTGAAGAAAAAATACCAATCCACAAGTTTCTTGGGTTAAAGTTATTGGTTCTTGAAAAAGGATTTGTAAAAGTAAGTGTTCCTTTTAGAGATGAAGTCGTAGGAGATATTAGAAGAAATAGATGGCACGGTGGTATCATTGCCACAATAATGGATTCTGTAGGAGGGATAGCAGGCGGCACCCATTTTACATCTTTTGAGGATAAATTAGCAACAATTGATTTAAGAATAGATTATCTAAAAGGAGCAGAAGCATTACCAATAATTGTCGAAGGAAAAATTGTTAGATTAGGCAATAGAATACTTGTAACAAAAATGAAAGCATATCAAAATGAAGAATTAATTGCTGAGGGAAAAGGTGTATATAATTTTATACGAATAGATAATTCAGATAGTAGTTACTCTTAAAATAGATGAAAAGATTGACCAATTAGAAAAACTTCTTCAAATAAGTCAAATCAACAATATAACCCACTCAGCACATTCCCCTGCATTTCGCGAAAAGCTACATTCCGGAAAAAGAGCTTCACTACACAAGTCTTGGACACAATCCCCAATTTTAGCTTTCCATTCCGCTAACCCTTTCCGCTTTGCTGAAAGGAACACTTCATTCCTTTGCCAAAATTGTGAATCAAGTCCGCTTTCTCATCGGAAAGCCATCACTTCGATTTTCTTAACAGGATTTTCGGCGCGGTCTTCTTGAGCCCTCACTCGAAAATCCTTAAAAACCGAACCGCTGCCTTACACATTTTAAGGGGTTTATAATGGATAATGCCTTTGTTGTTTTTCGGGGCGTCGAAAAACAGGCAGTACATAACCAATTCTAAATTAAACCCAGCCACTCATTTCGCTTAACTGATGGTACGCTCAAATCGCAACTGGCTTTAAAAGAATAGCTAATGCCCTAATGGAACTTGTCAAGACCATAGCAAGTTTTAGTGAAAAATAAGGTTTCTACTTCCTTGAAAACCCAAGGGTTTTACTACGTCGCAAACACACCTAATTTGTTCCCGAAAAGTCTTGACAAAACCCACTCTATCCATTGTGCGGTGCACAGAAGAAAAGAACAAACACCCCTTAAAATTTAATCTGTTTTAAATCAATAGGGGAAATATAAATCACTTAAATATTTTATTATGAGTACTATTAAAAATCACGTACAGTTAATTGGAAACGTTGGACAAGAGCCAACCATTACAAACCTTGAAAGCGGAAAAAAAGTAGCACGCTTTTCACTCGCCACCAATGAGTATTACAAAGATGCCAAAGGCGAAAAACAAACTGACACTAATTGGCATACGGTCGTTGCTTGGGGCAAGACTGCCGAAATTGTAGAGAAGTATGTTGTTAAAGGCAAAGAAGTTGGAATATCGGGAAAACTAAAGACCCGAAGCTACACAACTGATGCAGACGAACAACGCTATGTTACGGAAGTTGTAGCTGATGAAATTCTTTTACTTGGAAGCAAAGACGACAAGTAAATCTTAAAATGAAAGAGGGCGTAACAGTCGAAAGATGCGCCCTCTTTTTCATTATTCACACTTTAAATAATATGTACAATGAAAGCACAAGTTAACGAAATCAAAGAAGGATTGCAACATTTTCACGGAACGGAAATGTTCTATCAAATCCCATTATTAAGAACACGTTTTACAGACGGTTTAAAATACCTTGCTAACGTGGCAGATTGTTTTTGGCTCATTACAGACACGTCCGTAATCGCAAAAAGCCTGATGAACCGAAGCGAATTTATCACAATCGATTTTAAAAGATTGCCCGAAGAAAAACAAGATTTTTCGGGTTACGAAGCCGAGATAATTTACAGCGATGGCAATGACAATATTTTGGAAAAACAAGGGTATCGAGCAACCGATTTTCCGCTCGATGAACTTCGGTTATTTTTTGTGAATGATACGCTGATGTTACCAAGCGAATATTAAAATTTTGAAGCTATGGTATATATCAATTTTACAGACTTGAGCGAAGAAGCTCAAAATTGACTTTTGGAAAATTCCAAGGAAGATGTGAAACGAAAATTTGGGGATAGTATTCGCAAATACGTACAAGAAAATTATGGCTGTTATGAAACAATGATTGAAGAAGAAGCACTTCGGAATTTGTATTCTTACACCTATGTGTTTAACATATGAATTTCAAAATTAATTAGACGGACACCTCTAAAGTTTAGGGGTGTTTTTTTATGCGATTAATTCCATATCAAGAAAAAAACCGTATCTTTATTTCGCTGAAATTCAGCATTCAAATTAAAGTAGGGTTATCCACTTTTCGACTTTCGCCGATAGCCTTACACATCGAAAAATAACATATCGGAAAATTATTTTCCTAAAATGGCAATCGGTTTTTTCAACCGGATTGTATGGATTTTTGTCACGCTTGCGCGTGACGAAAAGGAATAGCAAGAGGGTAACACGCTGCGCGATGTTTCGGATTCCTTTTCGTTTTCAAATAGCTGATTATCAGCGATTTGAATATATTATAATTTCTTGACAATCAACGATTTGCGACAAACGGGCTGTTAACGCCCATTTTTAGGGATGATTTTGCGACAAATCGGCGAAATATGGACTCATTTATTGGAATTAGATTCAAAAAGGAAACTGCAAAACGTTTCCAAACGTTCTCACGCACTTACTTCAAATCGCACACCGAGGCGATGGCTACAATGCTCGATTTTTTCTTCTACAACGAAATCTCGCCAAAGGAAAAATTAGGACCGACTGGTCGAACTATCGAAGCCAAACTTTTAAAAAGAATCAATGCGGTTATTGCCATAATGCGAGACGTAGAAAAGACACAAACCAAACCTACGGTGGCTATGATTCAATCACTTTTTGAAACAGAAGAACCAGAAAAAAAACCGCTGATATTGGAAAAGAAATATGCGGAAGAAAAGAAAGAAGTGCGCTTTCGCGAAAAGCGAAACTTAAAGAACGAACTCTAATTTTTGAGCTATGTATATTACAATCACACCCCAAAAATTAGGGCCAAATTATTCTCAGAGTTCAGCCGATTTTGTTGGCTATTTAGAGAAAGAAAACGAAGGTTTAGAACAACAGGATATGGAACACTTTTTCAATCAATATGGCGACGAGATTTCCTCTGAAGAAGTGGTAAAAGAAATTGATGGAAACACAGCAAAATTGAAAAAGAAAGAACCTAAATTTTATTCGATAACGGTTAGTCCATCCAAATACGAATTGAGAAAATTACAGAACAATAGCCAAGATTTAAAAACATATACTCGTGAGCTAATGAAAAATTATGTTGCCAGTTTCAATCGAGAAATCAATGGGCGACTTATAACCATAGATGACATAAAGTATTACGCCAAAATTGAACATCAAAGAACTTTTAAGGGTACGGATTTTCAGATAAAAGAAAACCAACCATTTGCTTCAAAAATATTACAACTCAAAACGGATATTCGAAATATTCAAGAAGGACGAGCTGAAGGGAATATCAAAAAAGTAGAAAAGGAAATTGCCAAACTGGAACGCCAAGCGCCACATCAACAAAATGGAAAACGGATAGTTCAGGGAATGCCAAAGGCAGGAAACCAAAGCCACATTCATATCATCGTGAGCAGAAAAGATGCTTCAAATTCGGTCAGTCTTTCCCCAGGAAGTAAACACAAAGCTTCGGAAGTTGAGATGCACGGAAAAAAAATAAAGCGTGGTTTTGATAGAGATACCTTTTTCGCGAAAGCGGAAAAAACATTTGATAAGACGTTTGGATATAAGCGCAATTACGCAGAGACCTACAAAGCTAAAAAGACCTTTGTAAAGAACCCAAACCTATATTTTTCAGCCTTGATGAAGCTGCCAGCCAATGAAAAAGCATTAGCTTTTAAAATAATTACCAAATCAGGATTGCCCATAGTGCCAACCATTCCCGTAAGTCAGGCACAAATAGCACTTCGTGTTTTTAAGCGATTGAGACGTGGCGCAGAAGTGGCCATAAAATCGAGTTCCATCGGAATCTAATGATTATGCAGATAGATAATCTTATAACGATATTTTCAATTATTGGTTTGGCCAGTACCATTTTCTATGGGATGTTTCGAGTAAGCAGATTTGCTTTTCTTTTGAATGTTATACTGCTTTTTATGCTCGTATTCTATATGTCGGATGCAAATGAATTAGCATCGCTGATGCTATATCTGGTTTGTCCGCTAATATTAATTAATATAGGAATGTATGTGTTCCTGCATAAAACAGAAAGTCCAAAAAATGGCGATAGCAAATACCAAGTAAACTTTGCGACCACCAAAGGAAATTTTAAGTTGGACAACATCAAACGTGGTGCATCCATCATCGGTTCTGCGGGAAGTGGTAAGACTGAAAGTGTGGTTTATGGATTTCTAAAGCATTTTGAAAAAGAAGGCTTTTGCGGAATTATTCACGACTACAAAGATTTTGAATTGACCGAAATGGCATATCCGCTTTTCAAATGTAGCGATATCCCGTTTAAGGTCATTTCCTTTGATAAAATCATCCACAGGGTAAATCCTATCGCACCACGCTATTTAGAGAACGAGGAAAGCGTAAACGAGGTGTCAAGGGTATTGATTGAAAATCTTTTGGAACAAAGAGAATCGGGAACAACAGGAACTACAAAATTCTTCAATGATGCAGCTGAAGGTTTAATAGGTGGTTTGATTTGGAAACTGAAAACCGACTATCCTAAATACTGTACTTTACCACATTTGATAGCAATTTATCAATTGTTGGACACCGATAGCCTTATACAGTTTTTGGAAACCAACACCACATCGAGAGCAATGGCAGATGCTTTTATTAGCGGCAAGGATTCGGATAGACAGACAGCTGGTGTGAAAAGCACTTTGGCCAATGCGCTAAAACGAATTAGCACACAACGCATTTTTATGATATTATCCGCAGATGAAGTACCTCTCAATATTAATAGCGAAGATAATCCCGCAATCATTTCTGTTGTAAACAATCCAAAATATGAAACGTCCTATTCGCCAGTAATCGCTACCATTATCCACACCATTACCAAACAAATGAGCGTGCGTAATTCAAAACCATCATTCTTGCTGATGGAAGAAGCGCCCACTATTCGACTATTAAATATGCATCGTATTCCAGCAACCTTACGTAGTTATGATATTTCTACTATTTACGTGATGCAAGATAAAATCCAAAACGATATGATGTATGGCGACAAGGCAAGTAAAGCCATATTGAGTAATCTTTCCTATCAGTTTTTCGGAAAGGTTAATGACCCAGATACCGCCAAATATTACGAACGCTTTTTTGAAATTATCAAAGACCCAACCAAAAGTATTAGTCGTGGGCACAATCTGGATTTTGATACCCGAATCACGACAGGCGAAAAGGAAATCCCAAAGATTCGGGCGGACGTATTTTTCAGGTTGAAACAGGGCGAGTTTATCACTTATGCAGATAGTAAAGATAAAAAAGTGCAATTTAAATTAGCAAAAATAGAACGAGAAATTTTCAAAAAAACAAAGGAATATTCGTTGTTAGACTTAGAAGCCAATTTTGAACAGATTTATAAAGAAGCTAAATCTATTTTTGAGTAAGTGAATATATCAGTTTATGAAAAATGTTTTCGTATATAGTAAGAATATTAGCATTTTTTATCTTTGTAGTTATAAGTTGGATATAGTTATTAAAAATATCCAACCGTTACCCAACATTTGACAAAAACCAATAGTCAATAGACCTGTTCATTCTCAAAAGTAATCTCTTAAATATTAAGTTGAAAATAGATACTTTTTTTATTTGTCATAGAAAAAAATGTCCATCATTAATCCTAAACTGTCTATTTTAAGAAAGAAACCTTGGCTATAGCTTTGTAGTATTAGTAATCATTAAAAGAAAAATTATGAAATTCGCATTATTAGTAAGACTGCAAGCAAAAACAGGAAAAGAGCAAGACGTAGCAAACTTTATTACAAACGCGCTTCCTCTTGCGATTGATGAACCAGATACAATGACTTGGTATGCTATTAAAATTGACGCTTCTACTTTTGGTATCTTCGATACTTTCCCTCACGAGGAAGGAAGACAAGCACATTTAACAGGAAAAATTGCTAATGCACTTATGGCAAATGCTTCAGAATTATTAGCTGAAGATCCAACCATTGAAAAAGTGGACATATTAGCAGCAAAAACGCAAATGAGCTAATTTTAAATTTATAACTGAAGATTAAGTAACTTCACTTAATCTTCAGTTATTTAAATTATTTTTTAGAGTGATAAATAAAGCATCAACACTTATCAATGAGACCAATGGAGAACTAGCGTTTAAGCTATTTTCATTTAGTGACGATAGTAATTTTGACCATATACAAAGGCATAATTATTACTCTATTATACTTATTCTTAAAGGTGAGGCCAAGTTACAAATAGAACTCGAAAAATATACAATTGCCAATAAAACGGTTATTTGTATTTCACCATATCAGCCCTATTCCTTAAAGTCTATCAAAGCTATTTCTGGAATCGTGTTAAATTTTCATTCTGACTTCTTTTGTACTTATAAGCATCAAAACGAGATTGAAACAGAAGGCATCTTATTTCATAATATTTTTGGACCTTCCTTTTTCAATTTGCCAAATGAGCAAACACTTCTAAATATTATGACTCAAATGGAATTAGAAATTGCACAAGGCAAAATAGGACAACATGAATCCCTTGTATCTTATTTGAAGATATTTCTAATTTCAATCTTAAGGATAAAAAATTTAGATACAAATAGTGCAAAAATAGCATCTAAAGAAAATAGCAAACCTCAGATTTTACAATCGCTGATATATTCTATTGAAGCAAATTACAAGGAAAAACATACGCCCAAAGACTATTCTGAAGTTTTAAATATTTCTTCGAGTGTATTAAGTAAACTTGTTAAAGACTATTTTAACAAAACGTTAACCAAACTCATAGCACAGCGCATAGTTGTTGAAGCAAAAAGAGAACTATATCTTACATCAAAATCCGTAAAGGAAGTCGCTTTTTTACTGGGGTATGAAGATGAATATTATTTTAGCAGATTTTTTAAAAAACAAGTCGGCGTCTCCCCTAACATCTACCGTAAAACAGTCGGTTTTGCAAAGGCGGAACGTTAATCAAAAGCACATTACACCGTGGGTAATTAATTGCTGTTTAGACATTATTTACAAAAAGCAATGCATGTTCTTAATTCGGTTTTTATTTAGTAGTTTAGTTGCTTTAATGCCCAACTAAATCACATATGAGAACAGTTAGCAGTCAGTGTAACAGAAGCCACAGAAAAGTAAAAAATGAGAATCTAACTTTTTACAATATAAATCGCTTGCGATTTAATCTACAAAGATTTATATTTACATATTAATATTTGCAAAAATTAAAATTTTAATAAGATGAAGTATAATCAATTAGGAAATTCAGGGATTTTAGTTTCAGAACTGTGCTTGGGAACGATGAGTTTTGGAAGCAGTGGCTACTGGAGTGTAGTGGGGTCTCTAGATTATAAAGACAGTAAGAGATTGGTGGACATTGCTATAGATTCGGGTATCAACTATTTCGACTCGGCAGATGTGTACTCTCACGGTCAATCAGAAGAAATATTGGGAAAAGCAGTTAAAGACAAACGAAAGGACATGATCATCGCTACCAAAGTACGTGGCAGAATGAGTAAAGAAATTAATAATGTGGGGCTTTCCAGAAAACATATTATAGAGAGCTGCCACAATAGCTTAAAACGATTGGGCACAGACTATATTGACCACTACATCCTACACAGTTATGATCCCATCACTCCATTTGAAGAGACCATCTCTACCCTTGACGACCTCGTATCACAAGGAAAAATAAGATATTATGGAGTAAGTAATTTTCCAGCCTGGCAGCTAATGAAATTTATCAGTACCGCTGAAAAAAATCACTGGCAAAAACCAGTTTCATTGCAAGCCATCTATTCCCTTATTTCAAGAGATGTAGAATATGAATTGATGCCTCTTTGTTTGGATCAAAAATTGGCCTTTACCCCTTGGTCACCATTAGGTGGAGGATTTTTAACAGGTAAATACCGAAAAGACAAACCTATGCCTGAAGGAGCAAGAAGAACTAACGAAGAGCAGAATTTTATCCAAATAGACCCTGAAAAAGGTTATGCCTTGGTTGATGAGTTAGAAAAAATTGCTATTAAATATGATGCTACAGTTCCGCAAGCTGCACTCAACTACCTTTTGAGAAAAGATGGTGTAACCTCGGTACTTATTGGTGCTACCAAGCCACACCAATTAGAAGACAATATAAAAACCACTGACTGGAAAATGGAAGCTGAAGATGTAAAGAAGCTTGACGACTTAACCACACTTAACCCAATCTATCCACATTGGATGCTTCAATTTACTGCAAAGGACAGAACCAATGGCGAATTTTTCATGTAAACGTTAAAGCAACTAAATCTTATAAAGATGAAAAACACAAAAACATTCCTTTTATTTTTTCTTGCAATAACACTCAGTGCGACTTCTTTGACAGCACAAAGTAGAGACCAAGAAAAAAGTAAAATAAAAACTGAAGAGATTTCTTATAAAGACGGAGAGGTTAACCTTAAAGGTGTTGTTTATTACCCTGCAAAGCAAAAAGGCAAACAACCGGCAATTTTAGTAGTGCCAGAGTGGTGGGGTCTTAATGAATATGTAAAGAGCCGTGCCAAAATGCTGGCTGAACTTGGGTATGTAGCTTTTGCAGTAGATATGTACGGAAATGGTTTGGTGGTAGATAACCCAACCGATGCCCAGGCAAATGCCGGAAGTTTCTATAGCGACCCTAATCTGATAAAAAGTAGAATGCAGGCTGCCTACAATACCGTTACTCAACTCGAACAGGTAAATGCTGCTAAGGTAAGCTCTATTGGCTATTGCTTTGGAGGAACGGTTTCATTATTTGCGGCTAGTTTGGGGGTTCCTTTAGAAACAGTGGTGAGTTTTCACGGTGGGTTAACAGGATTTCAGGCTAGTCCTGCCATGCAAAATACCGAGGTTTTAATATGTCATGGGGCAAGTGATTCTTTTGTACCTCAAGCTGATATCGATAATTTTCATGAACAGATGAAAAAAAATAAAATAACCTATCAGTTTAAATCTTATGAAAACGCTACACACGCATTTACCAACAAAGAATCAACTGAGGTTGGAGAAAAATTCAACATCCCAATTTCCTATAATGAGGAAGCAGACAAAGCTTCTTGGAAAGACATGAAGGTATTTTTTAAGATGTATTTCCCAACAAACAAATAGAGTACTATGGATTCAGATATTTTTAAATTTGAAGTCAAAAAACTCAATGGGGAAAGTATTTCTTTAAAAGAGTTTGAAGGTAAAACTATTGTAATTGTAAACACGGCCAGCAAGTGTGGCTTAACTCCCCAATATAAGGGATTGGAATATTTGTATAAAAAACACAAAAACAAAGGATTGGTTATCTTAGGTTTTCCGTGCAACCAATTTGGTCAACAAGAAAAAGGGACAGCCGAGGAGATTAGTGAGTTTTGCGAAATTAATTATGGTGTAAGTTTCCCCATGTTTGACAAAGTGGAAGTGAACGGAACTAACGCACACCCTTTATTTAAGTATTTGAAATCCAAACTTAGAGGGGTTTTTGGCAGTAACATCAAATGGAATTTTACGAAATTTATAATTGATAAAAACGGAAATCCTGTGAAAAGATTTGCTCCTACAACTAAGCCTGAAAAAATGGAAGGTTACCTTCAAAAAATTATTTAAAAAATGAATGAAGAACCAAGTCTGGAATTAGAGAATCAATATTGTTTCCCCATTTATGCAGCTTCCAGAGTTGTAACAAAACTTTATACACCCCTTCTCAATAAGTTGGGGCTTACCTACCCGCAGTACTTAACTTTATTAGTGCTTTGGCAATACCACAACCTAACAGTCAATGAAATTGGGGATAAATTAATATTGGAGTCAAACACTTTAACTCCATTATTAAAAAGGTTGGAAAACATGGAGTTAATAACTCGGAAACGCTCCTCTATTGATGAACGTGTGGTAGAAATTAGCCTTACAAAGAAAGGCGTAGAATTAAAACAGCAGGCAAATATCATCCCAGAAAAATTGGCTTGTTCAATAGGTACTTTGGGTATAGACCAAGAAGAAATGGAAAAAATGAAACGAACCTTGCAGAAGCTCATGGCCATTTCAGTACAAAAAAATAGATAGTGAAGAATCAGTAAATTACATTCTAAAAAATTAAAATTTATGGAAATTTCAAACAATAAAAAATGGTATCATTATGTAGCTGCATTTTTTGCGGGTATGTTTCTTGCCAATGCTATTCCGCATCTGGTAAATGGGATATCCGGTGACCCATTCCCTACACCATTTGCAGACCCACCTGGAAAAGGCTTGTCTGCACCTTGGGTCAATGTATTGTGGTCATTTTTTAATATAATAGTGGGTTACTTCTTATTCCAATATGCAAAGATTACAATCAAAAATAAATTGTCATTAATCATCTTTATTATAGGAGCCTTGGTTATTTCAATCATGCTGAGCATTGTGTTCTTAGATAAAGTAAAACTTTAAATCATCAACTATGCAAAATTTTAAAAATCACACTCGTTATTATCCACTTCATCATTTTATTTTATCACCCCTAACCTTAATCGGGGTGATATTGAGTATTGTATTGTTGTTTTCTGACTATGGCCTCACTGAAAAAATATTTTTTTTGGTGGTAGCACTCAGTGTTTTTCTTACTTCATTGGTAGCACGTATGTATGCTACTAAAAATCAAGACAGAACCATAAGAGCAGAACTAAGGCTTCGCTACTATATTTTAACAGGTAAAAGATTTGAAACCTTAGAAAATAAATTAACTATGGGTCAAATAGTAGCCCTAAGATTTGCTTCAGATGAAGAGTTGCTTTCTTTGACAGAAAAAGCAGTTAATGAAAATATTAGCCCGAAAGCTATCAAAGAAAGTATTAAAAATTGGTTAGTTGATGAGCACAGAGTTTAACTACAATAGTCTAGAATGATACGAAATTATTGAAATGAATAATGGAAAAAGATTGAATTTGATGACGAGATTTTCGAAAAGAGAAGTTTAGAATATCAAATTACGGCAGAATTATAAACTGCAAATCCGATGAGTAATTTTCGGTAAAAAATATTTTATTAACGGATATCAAGTTTACAGTCAAACAGAAAAAGAACGGAAAACAGACAATCGAATAGAAAACCTAAAGTAGGAAACGAAAAGAGAAAAGGGACTTCATCAATTAGCCATCCAGATTGAGACGAAATTGTTAGAAAAAGGAGTGAAAATATTGGTAAATTGAACGCAGGAAAAGTGAAGATTATCAAACGTCAATTAATAAATTGAAAAAAAATTGGCTAAGTATGATTGCGAAACGTTTTGGAGTTTCTGATATGCAAATCCACAGAATAAAGACGGGCGAAAATTGGAGTTCTATAACCGAATAAAAAAAGTAGGGTAACAAAGAACTGGGTTAAAAGTTCAATTAAATTCATATATAATTCTACATTTGAATGTCTCAAGATTAAAGAAAAAAACGATGCTAATATTTTCAATACTGATTCTTTGTATCATGTTGCTTTTTCAAGCAGGTAAATTTTCTTTTTTTTAAGAGTGAGGTAAATAAAGAACGTTTGATTGCTATAATTGCAATAGCATTTTCCTTATAGGTGTTTTTTTGAATAAGAAAAGTTTTCAAGTAAATATTATTGGTCACGACAATATTATTGACAATTAGAAAATAAAAGAACTGAAAATTTCGAATAAAGAGTACGATGTTTTAATTGCTTTAAGTGAAGATTTAACCAACAAGCAAATTGCTGATAAATTGTTTATTTAAGAAAGTACAGCAAAAAAACATGTGTCTAAAGTTTATTCAAAGCTTAAAGATGGGAATGATAAAAAAGTGTAGTTTGAATTGTTAAAAATTGAGAGACAGCTTCCGCTGGAATCGTATAAATTTTCTCAGGCAGATTTATCGGCTAATTTTGAAAGGGTATACGATGAGGGTCTGTAAATTAAACTCTGTCCGTTGTTTCAATTCCTTTGGGTCTAGCCCCAAAGGAATTGGCGTTTAATGCCAGTGGTATCCTATCTCCAAATTTAATATAAAGTTGTTGAACGGTCAGGCTCCAATTATGCAAGGGGCTTGTCCATTTCTTCTCGATATTCTTTGTAGCGAGGTAGACCAGTTTGAGCAGGGCCATATCGCTTGTGAAGGCCCCCTTGGTCTTGGTGACCTTGCGCACTTGACGGTGGAAGCCTTCAACGGCATTGGTGGTGTAGATGATTTTCCTGATCGGTTCGGTGTACTGGAAGTACTGTGATAACTGTTCCCAGTTCCGTTGCCAACTCTCGATCACCACAGGGTATTTGTCGCCCCATTTTTCCTCTAGATCCAATAATCTGTCTTCTGCTACTTCCTTGCTGGTGGCGCGGTAGACCAGTTTTAGGTCGCGTATGAACTCCTTTTGGTCCTTGGAGGCAATGTATTTGAGCGAATTGCGTATTTGGTGTACGATACAGAGCTGCACCTGTGCCTTGGGGAACACGCTCAATATCGCATCGGTAAAGCCTCTAAGATTATCGGTACACGCAATCATTATATCCTTCAGGCCTCGGTTGTTCAGGTCGGTGAGTACCTGCAACCAAAAGTTGGCACCCTCGCTCTCGGAGATGTACATGCCCAATATCTCTTTACATCCTTCCTTGTTGATGCCAAGGATGTTGTAAAGAGCCTTATGGATGATCTTACCGTCCACTTTTACTTTATAGTGCATCGCATCCAGCCACACGATACAATAGAGTGGTTCCAATGGGCGGTTCTGCCACGCTTTTACATCGGGTATGATCTTATCGGTTATCTGGCCCAGAACGGTATGGGAAATATCGGTATCGTACATTTCCCTGATATGCGAGGAGATGTCCCGGTAGCTCATGCCGAGGCCGTAAAGTCCTATTATCTTGTCCGAAAGGTTGTCCGCCAGAATGGTCTGGCGTTTTTTTACCAGTTCGGGCTCGAAGCTGCTCTGCCTGTCCTGGGGAGTTTCGATATCGAAAGTGCCGAAACCGCTCTTGATGGTCTTCTTTCCCTTGCCGTTGCGCTTATTGCCGATACTGCGCTCGGATTCGTCGAGATGGCCTTCCATCTCCGCCTCAAGGGCCTTTTCAATGACATTTTTCAGCATCGGGGCGAATGCGCCGTCCTTGCCGAACAGGTTCTTGCCCGACATGAACTGGTCAAGCACCTTTTTATCGAATTCTGTTTGTTCTTCTTTTCTCATGATTCTGTCTGAATAAAATTAATGTTTAAATTTATTTCAGACAGAGTTCAGTTTACACCCTCTACGATGAAGTGAGTTCTCTATTTAAATCCTGGGACTATCCAAACATTTTTAATTAAAAAGGCTCAAAAAGTCTTCTTTTCGTCGCACCGCAATGGGTACCTGATTGTTGTTGGCCATTGTAATGTGCGCTTGCTTGCCTTTGTGAAAGGCTTTCACCATTTCCATATTTATAAGATGCGATTTGTGGCATTTAAAGAACCGCTTGTCATCCAAAAGATTCTCGTAGAACTTAATTGGTTTGCTGACGAGATACTTTCTGTCTTTAGTATAGATATGCGTGTAATTGCCATCGGCCTTAAAATGGACTATATCAGCAACCGCCGTGGTTTCAAAACCCTCTACGGATGCAATGGTCAATCGCTTGGGCTGTTCTTGCTTTATGTTTTCCAATAAATGTCTTAAATGACTGTTCTGTACTTTTGGTTGAATTTCTTCAGTCAGACGTTTGATAGTTTCATTGAATTCATCAAAATCTATGGGCTTCATCAAATAGTCGAAGGCACTGAACTTAAAAGCCTTAATCGCATAGTTGTCAAAAGCTGTGGTAAAAACAGTTTTAAAAGAAATATGTTTTAGCTGTCGTAAAAAGTCAAAGCCTGTTTTATCATCAATTTCAATATCCAAAAAAACCAAGTCTAAAGGTTTGGTTTCCGCGATTTTTAGTGCATCATCAACGGTATTACAGGTTGCAACAATATTAAAAATACCAGGCTTTCTATCAATTAGGTGTAAGAGCCTATTGATACAATGTTTTTCATCATCTACAATTAAGGTGTTAAACATAGCAATGTTAAATTAAAATTGGTTAAATATAGAAAAGTAAGATAGTAAAATATTGCTACCCATAACCAAGCTAAGAACTATGCAATTTCCAAAGGCAGCGTCACAGTCACTTTTGTGCCCACCTCTTTATCTTCAATGTGCACCGAACCGTTAGTTCCTTTTGTTTTAGTCAGTATCGCTATTCTATTTTGGGTGATGGAAACACCCATAGAACTTTTTTTATACTGACTTGGTTTTGTTTTACTTGCCGTGCGACCACTACCGTTGTCCTCTACCGCACATATCAATTCGTTGTGTTGCGATGAAAATGATATGTGGATTTTGCCACCTTTTTTTGTTTTAGTTAACCCGTGAACAATGCTATTTTCTACAAATGGTTGCAGCAACATCGGTGGTAACAATACTTCATCTGTATCGAGGTTATCGGAAACTGTAATATCAAACTCAAAGGCCTTTTCAAAACGCTTCTGCTCAATGGCTAAATAGGTGCTGAGCAACTCAATATCCTCTTCCAAAGTGATAAGCTGCTTATCCGAATTTTCAAGGGTCATTCGCATTAAGCGAGCAAACATTCCGAGGTAATCACTAGCTGCTAGAGTTTCGTTATTCAAAATATAGTCACCAATCGAATTGAGACTGTTGAAAATGAAATGCGGATTCATCTGCGCGCGTAGTGCTTTTAGTTCCACTTCCGCCACATTGGCATTGAACTCAGCCTCTTTTTTGGCCGTATCCGATTTCTGCTTACGTCTGTAAAATACAAATGCCAGTAATGAAGCCAAAACGATAGCACCACCACTTACCAACAATACGTTTTTAATGTTTCGTTGACGTTCCGCTTCCGCGAAAGCGAGTGCTTCCCGTTTATCTGCTTCGTACTGAATTTCTTTTCTCGATATTTCTACCTTTCGGTCAGCGCTAACTAAGCTATCATTGAGAATATTGGCAGCCTTATAATTTTTCAAAGCCTTTTGATAGTCACCTTTCTTTTCCTGGATAGTCGCCAAGGTTTGCAGTGACTTGGTTTCAGTATATAAATTGTTTAAGGATTTTATTGCGTTCAGGCTTTCTGTGGCATAATATTCCGCATTATCCAAATCGTTGCTGTGCATATAAGCTTCGGCGGCGTTTACATAGGCTGGTACTCGTACCATTTCAAGGTCGAGTGAATCAATCATTCGTAAACTTCTTGAAGTATAAGTCAGCCCTTCATTTAGTCTTCCAGCCTGAGCTTGAACCAATCCAAGATTACTGCTAACATTTGCAATTTGTAATATATCACCTGTTTGCTCTGCTTCTTTAATGGAAGCTTTAAAATAGTATACTGCGGAATCTGTCTGCTGACGTAGTCCAAAGATGTTCCCAATATTTGAAAGCGTATTGCTCTTTCTTTGTGGGAATTTTAGCAATTTTCGAAAAATCGGTAAGGCTTGGTCAAAATCCTCTTGTTCATAGTGTATCAACCCCATATTGGTCAACAGCGAGACTTGATAGCGGTTCAAGGATGGGTCTTCTTCCGAGACGCTATATGCCGCTTGATAGTAATCTAATGCTCTTAAAGGGTCGGATAAAAAGTAGTGATAGACTACACCAACATTGTTATTTGCAAGTAAAATACCCTTTGTGTATTTTAACTCTTCTGCCAAGGATAACGTTTTTTGTGTGTAAGAAAGCCAAGTAGTATCGGCAGGTGTCAACAGCATTTTTTTTGCCGCATAGTTCTGTCTAAGATTGACCAAAACAGTATCTATGCCCTTATAGTTTTCAACGAGCCGTTGTATTGAATCAGCCTCTTTCTGTTGCGAATAACCTAAATTACAAAGGCATACTAAAATAAGGGTAAATCGTATTCTCATTAAAATTTGGTTTGGTATCGTAAAATAACCATTTAAAAACGGTAATACAATTTACAGCAGACGTTAAGCCCTTGAATAGCTACGATAATACATTTTCTATGGATTTTACAATGATAAAAGTGCATCTTTAACTTTGACAAAAATAAAAGTCTATGAAACGTCTTATTCCCATTCTATTCTCAATTTTACTGGTCGCCTGTAGTAGCGACGATGATTCAGACTCAAATGATGATGATAACGCTGTATTGACCGATTCGTTCATCACGGCGAAAATAAACGGAAATGATTTTGAGGCAGTACCTGTCGATAGAGGTGTGCCAACTATTTCGGCAGAACTTGTTCAAAATGAAGCTTTTTTTACATTTACCGTTGCTGGTATTGACCTAGGTGCGGAAATTACTCAAGGAGAAGCTATTGCTTTTTCCCTAGCGGGAACAAGTTTTGACCTTGTTACAGAAGGCGTTCAGATTAACAATCCGATAACCAACCCATTGGCATTACAATTTGCAGGAGGGTATTCATCCAATGGAACTGAGGGTGAAAATTTTGATTTTGATACGGACGGTAGCTCGGGATTTTTAAGAATCGATATGATTGATAGACAGGAAGGGATAATATCTGGGGCGTTTGAATTTGAAGTGGAAAATTCGGATACTGGCGAAGTATTTCAAATCACTAATGGCATTTTCAATAATATTAGTTATGTTGTCAATTAATTTTTTTGTGTCCAATGTACTTAATTCAAATTTAAACCTACACCGATAACTTTATTTCATCTATGCTGACCAAAAGAGTTTTATGCTTGTTCATTTTTACTTTTAGTACCGTCTTATCGACTGCCCAGAATTGTAATAATTTGGTAGAATGGATGAACTTAGTAAAACAAGAATATCCGGAAGCTAATTCTTTGCGATATGTGAACCGCGTAAAGATGCAAAAACTCGCCACCAACTATTTCTCAAAGGCTTACTTTGAACCTTATCGCGGAAAAGCCTACGCACAGCTTTCCCAAAAGACGTTGGTCAAGGATTTTAGAAAAATTCAAGTCTGCTTTGCTAAGGGTAATTATAGAAGTGACCCACACTACAATTGGGCGTTCCAAAATATCATTTACAATAACTATTTAACATACGGTAATCCAAATTTTGTCAATCAAATAGCGACGGTCGACGCCAAACGTGACGAACTTAAAAATGAATTGAATAGAGCGTCAAAGAGTAGTATTTCTAAAACGGAATTACAACGGTTAAAGCAGCGATTGGTAACTGATTATGCCGTGCTGCTCGATAGCGAGTTAAAACAAGCCAGTAATGAAATCGATGCGTTTATTGCCATCAAAGCAGATGAACAACTCAATGAAATTTTCACTTCTATCGAGAAATTAACCAATGAAAAACAGTCGCTTTCCGGACTTACAGCGTTAAAAAAACAAGCAGCGCAATTGTTGCCCGAAGCATCTAAGCCAAAACAAAACGAGTTTCAATCGCAATTCAATGCTAAGTCAAAGGCTATATTACAAAATGCCATAGATTCAGATTTGAGCTCAGTCAATCAGAATTCTAGTATTGCCCAAATCAACCAAAAAATAGTTCATTTTAAGCAGGACTACGGGTCGTTCCCTAATAATATTGAAGTAAGAAAAGGTGAGGAAAAGCTGGTTTCACAAAAAGAGAAATTGGTCAATGCTCAAATCAACACCATAGAAGGTCAAATCGCTCAAGCAGATAATACCAGTTTCCCACGTTTAAAAAATAAATATATGAGCTATCTGCCACAACAATCCAGTAAATATCAAAAACTGAATTCACTGTTTGCCTCACGAAAAAAGCAACTGGTGGAACAACAAAGGTTGGCAAAACAGCAGAAGAAACTCGATGGAAGTAAAGAGCGCATCGCCTTCTTAGAAGCCAATGGCAAAGACGAGGGTTCGATGCAGTTTAAAACTTTGGGACTGAACAATGCCTCATTTTTTGATTATATCTACCGTGGTCATTTTGAGAATATTGAATTGGATGTGAATGATAGTCATTTCTTGATGATTCTTAGTGGATACTTGAACACCTTTGGCAGTCTTTGTCCAGATCAGCTTCCAGAGGACAAAGTAGAGATTATGACGGAGGAATGCTCTCGCGAAAATGTAACTACTAATGGCTACGGTGTTGAAGTTAATAGGTATTGTATCGCTTGGCGAACCGTGGGTACAGGTATCTTTGCAGACCCTAAACTATACTCGGCAAAGATGCGTTTGGTAGCGCAGCAGGATCAAAACGCATTGCGAACGGTTATTGACATGTACACCAATCCCAATGCCTTGGGCAATTCAGTTGACCAGATTCATAAAGCCAAGGCATTGCAGAGCGATATGTCCAATTTTTTTCGCTTTAATGCTTGTGATTCCAAAAGTGTAGCGCAGTTTGCTACAAATCTTTTAGCCTTCGCCAATCAAAAGCAACCCGTGCGTTTAAAAGGAATGAGTATGTATGAAAAAATCAAGATTTTAGGTGGCCCAGCCGGTGACCAGAATTATACTAAACTGCTTAATGACATAGTTAGTAATCAATCCAGAACTTGGGCAATGAACAAGTATACTACCAATAGTATCAGTAACGTTCGCGAGTTTAAGTCGGCAGACCAAACCCAAATAGTCACATTAAAAGCCAATTATAGTTTTAGCAGTTTGTTAGGAAAACAAACAGGTGGTGTAGTCGTTAAATTTAAAAATGGATTACCAGATTGTATTTACTTTTCAGACTATCCAGAGGCTTGTAAAAAACCAAACAGCTCATTAGTAGCCAAATATGTTATGGGTAAGTATAGTAAGTAGTTGAAGTGATACCGTGAGGAGTCAAAAAGGCGCTTCAGTTACAATTGATAACACAGTGGATATACCCTTTACTATTCAACAATTAAGAACAGTTCTTTTGATAAATATAAATGCTAACTATCCCAATTTATCCTTTAATGGGTGATTAGTATGGTATCCTTCACCATTCGCTTTTCATTTCTGGAAATGAAATAACTAAGCTTTGAAAACTTCCACAGGTATTAAAGCAATTTTCTCACGCTGATTTGGATGCTAATTATGAAAGTGTTTATGAAGAAGCACAGTCAATTTTTAAAAATTAAACCAGAACAACTGTAATTATCAAGTCGTTATTTTAACCTACTTTGTAACCAAAGCCAGACTCTATTGAAAGATACTGCCCAAACGGAGCAAGAATTTTCAAAGCGTGTTCAGGAATCACAAGGAATTATACATAAAGTAAGTAGGATGTATTGTGATAACGAAGAACATCGAAAAGACTTGTTTCAAGAAATATTGATACAACTATGGAAATCCTATAAGTCATTTCGAGGGGATTCCAAATTTTCTACATGGATGTATCGTGTAGCTATAAATGTTGCCATTCAGGATTTACGAAAGACCAAAAAGAAACAACAACTTTTTTTTCAAACCAATCAATTTAAAGATATATCTGAAGAAAAGAATATTGATATTCAAGATGAAAAATTCAAATTGATGCATGCAGCCATCGCTGATTTAAACAAAGTCGAAAAGGCTATTGTTATGCTACACTTAGATGAAAAATCTAATGAAGAAATAGCCGATATTATTGGGATTACACAAAACTATGTCCGTGTGAAAATGAACAGAATAAAAGCAAAGCTTTCAAAAAAATTAAAAAATAAATAGAATGGAACTATTGGAATTAAAATCAGTTTGGGATGTGATAGTTGAAGATACTATTACAAAAAATAATGTGGACGAATCTATGGTAGAAGAATCCATCAAAAAAGATTCAAAATCGGTATTGGCGAAAATAAGAAGAGTGATGTACGTGAAGTTTTCACTTGGTGGTCTTTCTTTGATTCTTTGTGTAGCAATGCTTATAGGTTCGTTCATAAACCCTGAAAAATTTCTGTTCTACGAAAGTATTTTTGATTTGACTGACAACCGTATATTCTTGGCAACGGCAATCGTTTTTCTTTCTGCTATGCTATCTTGGAACTTTAAGGCATTCCAAGAAATTAAACATTTTGAAACCAAAACAACAAACGTAAAAGAATCTTTGGTAAGGTTCATAAACATTATGGGGCGCGCTATAAAGCTCAACGTCTATTCTGGTGCGGTATTCAATTCAATAGCATTCGGTTGGATATGCTACTTAGCAAACAACAAAAAAGATTTTGTTGAAGGAACTTTTCAAATAACATTGATGGTCACTTTAGCAATTGTTTTAGGTGCAGTTGTTTTTTATTACATGTCACAATATGAGCAAAAAGTCAAGTTCGGCAACTATCTGGACCAACTAAAAGCATTTTTAAAAGACCTTCAGGAAAAATAAATCTGTAAAAGTGTAATTATAACATCTCTTCTGTAACATACTGTATAAACAAAACAATGTTACAATGAAAGATTCGACAAAATTTAGGAATCTAAAGCCAATTCAAAAAGTTGGTAGTATTATAATGCTACTAGCTGGGTTGATGGTTATTCTCAAAATCACAACATTACTTCCAAAAAGTGAATATACAACCGATGACGTTAGAAATTATATCTTTTTATTTGGTGCTTTATTGTACTTCATACCAAGGATATTGAATCTTTTTTTGGGTTCAAAATCAAAAGCGATGGCAATTACGGCACTATGCTTTTTAGGAAGTCAAACTATTTTAGCACAGGATTACTCTAAACAAATAAAAGCTTTTGAAAAAAGCTTTTCTGAGAAATCTGTTGCCCCTTTACAGGCATATGTGAGCCCAACGTTGAAGTTTGACCCAATTCCTGTGGCAAACACACCAGCGATACTCAAAAATATTGTTTCCAATCTTCCTAAACTAAACTCAATGGCTATTTTGGAAAGTTCCAAAGGCAAAGCAAAAGTAAAGTATGACTTTGTGGGGTTAGGTGTTCGCGAATCTCATGTATATTTTGATGGTGAAGGTAAATTTACACGGATTGAACTTATCGAGAACCTGATAAAACAGGAAATGGAAGCACAAAAGAAGATGAAAGCCAGTGTACAAGTTCCTAACCCTGGAACTTTGGGCGAGAAATACGAACCAGAAAAAGTAGAATTCAATGCCGCAGATGGTCTTTTGGTAACAGGAAACCTTTATGATATAGGAAAAGACAAACCAACAATACTATTGTGTCATCAAGCCGGCTATAACCGTTTTGAATATGCTGACATCGCACCAAAACTCAATGAGATGGGCTACAACTGTCTTGCTATTGACCAACGCTCTGGTGGAAATTTTGCAGAGAAATCCAATACAACTGCTGAAAGAGCAAAAAAGAATGGATTGAAAAATGAGATGGTAGATGCGCAACAAGATATCAAAGCGGCTATTGATTTCTTAAATAAAAAATACAACCAAAAGATAATTCTCTGGGGAAGTTCATATTCGTCTAGTTTGGCATTGTTAGAAGGTGTTTCAAATGATAACGTAAAAGCTATCATTGCCTTTAGTCCAGGTGATTATTTTGGCGATGCTGCACCTTCATTAAAAACTGCTTTCGTGAAAACAGACAAGCCATTTTTGGTGACGTCTTCCAAAGAGGAGGCTACGGCATTGACTTCCTTGTTGGGAACGGCAAAACAAAATGATAATCAATCACAGTTTATTCCAAAATCTGACGGGTTTCACGGTTCAAAAGCATTATGGACGGGTCAAAAAGGGGCTGAGGAATATTGGAACGCGACTACGGCATTCCTTAAATCAATCGATTAAATAAACATTTAATTAACTAAGTATGAGTTTTACGCCTTCCGATGGGTTTCCCTATTACTACAATCTTACGAAATACAATGATTGTAAAAAACTCTATTCGTCTTTGTTAATCTTAGAATTCCTTGAAACAATAGACGAGGAAAAGGCAACCTATCGCTATGCAATTGATAAATGGAGCATTAAACAAGTGATAGGGCACATTACTGACCATGAAAGGATAAAAATTTCACGCGCTTTTCTGCTTAGCAGAAAACAAAAAGTACAGTTATGGGGTTATGACCAAAATTCCTTGGTACAAAATAGCCGTTTTGAAGAAATGACCATTCAGCAATTGATTTCTGACCTTCAGAACGTCAGAAAAGGAAGTATCAGCTTCATTAATGGGTTATCAAATAGTCAACTGAAAATAAAGGGAATGGCCAATGAGTTTGAAGTAACTCTAGAAGATTTTTTAAAATCAATCATCGGTCACGAGATGCATCACATTGATATTCTCAAAGAGAGATATTTTTGAAAAGATGAAGTTCATGAGTATTATATCCCGGCAAATGATAAAAGAGAATGTCAAAAAACGAAAAGGATGGATTGCTGTTGGGAACACACTTATTATTTCAGGTTTCCTATCTTTTAGCAGTCATCCAGATTGGGGCATTTGGTGCTCTGCTATCGGTTTTGTTATTACACTGGCAAGTCTTCTAAAAAAGTAATGATGATGAAAAACCTCGTAATTAAATTCTCAGTATTTGTTTTAATACTATTTCTAAGTGCTTGCAAAACAGAGAAATCTAACCCGAAAGAGGATAATTCTTCAACCAAAGAAAATTTTTATTTTGGTCAAAAACCGCCTGGTTTAACTCCTGAAGTTTTTGCTCCTGATATCGTTTCAATTGATGGAAGGTTTGAGGGTACCGTTTCGTTCTCTCCGGAGTTGACTGAAATGTATTTTGCAGCTGATAACAAAGACGAAGAAACATCTATCTATTTTTCAAAACTCGAAGATGATGAATGGACCCCCATAAAAAGAGTAGATTTTACTAATGGAGAAAAAAAGGAAGAAATGCATCCATTCGTTAGCCCTGATGGTAAGAGGATTTATTTCACGGCTATGGACTCTGCTTTTGTAGATGAAAAAATTTGGTATGTAAACCGTTTAGGGGATTCTTGGAGTGATGCAACCCTGCTTGATACACCAATAAATGAAGACCTTGTGTTTTTCCCGAATCAGGCCAAAAACGGTGACCTTTATTATTTCAATTTGTCAAAATTTAAAACGTATTATGCCCCCAATAAAAATGGTGCGTTTCCCGAAGTAGAAGAAGTTGCACTTGAATTTGGTCATCATGCTTTCATTTCACCATCTCAAGATTACTTGATAGTAACTGCACGCAGTAATCAAGAAAAGGGAAGAAAAGACAATGATATGTATGTATATTTTAAAGAGAAAGGCGGTACATGGACAAAACCCACAAATCTTGGAAATACCATAAACACTAGTTTTAATGAAAAAGGGCCAAGAATCACTCCGGATGGTAAGTATTTGTTTTTTGGCAGGGACGAAAGAGCTATAGAGCCTGGACTATCAAATATTTATTGGGTAAGCACGGATGTAATAGAAAAGTTAAGGCCAAAACAATGAAACCAGAGTTCATACTCATTCACAAAAGCATTATGTTCTTGAATGCCGCGTCCTGAATAAAGGCTACATAATTTTAACATTATGTAGAAAAATGACAAAGTAATTAGACCATATTCAGAAACCTTTAAATTTAAAATTCTAAATAAACTTACAACAGGAAAGCCAAAAAATGAAAAAAGAACTTCTTAATCGTATAGATAACAACTAAGAAGGTGTATAACTAATAGAGCAAAAGTATAAACATAGAAAAAAGCTTAAGGCAGAACCAAAAAAGTAAACCATGAAAAACATAATAGGACTACTATTTTTAATATTTCTTTTTCTCTCATGTAATAATGAGCCAAAAAAGGTCATCGATACCGTAAAAAGTTCTTCACCAAAATACGAAACCTATAATTACTCAGGCTTTACAAAAGAAGAGATTTATGCATTTCATAATCATATTTACGAAGGTGGTAGCTGGACTGTGTATGGTGATACAGAGCGCTATTTTTATCTCAATTTTTCAGAAATTAAAAATCATTCACGTATTCGTAGGTCAGATACACCAAAAATTCTTGAGGAAACACCAAGAGATGATGTGAAAAATTTCATCACCACAACAGATTTGAAAAAAGGAGGTGGACTTTCATTAAACGACTATGTACAGCAAGTAGAAGTTAATGGGCTAATTATAATTCATAAGGGCAAAATTGTATTTGAAGGCTATCCAAGAATGTTCCCAACCGATTTGCATGTTAATTTCTTAATAACCCAAACCTTTGTGAGTACATCAATTGCCATTTTAGAGGATAGAGGATTAATTGATACCAGTAAACCTATTGATTATTACTTTGATGCCCTTAAAAATTCAGGTTGGGAAGGTGTCCCAATAACCGATATACTGTCCATGAGTTCCGGAATTGATCGGGCGTCAATGGACATATTTGAGCCAAGGTTTAATCCTATTGAAGATTTAGTTACCGCAAAATCTATTAAACCTTCAGGAACAGAACACCAATTTAACAATGCAGACGCACTGGTATTAACATTATTAGTCGAAAAGCTAAGCGGTCAAAGATTTAGTGACTTTGTAGAGCATGAAATATGGGAGAAAATAGGTGCGGAACATAGTGCACTTTTAGCAATTAACACAAATGGGATGTCTCTTTCCTATCTTGATGGTATGTCAACAACACTTCGAGACCTAGCTAGATTTGGTCTTGCTTTTACGCCTAGTGGTAGAGATATTGAAAATCCAATAATTTCTGATGCATACTTATCTAAAATACGGAATACAAATAAGAACCTCGAGACGATGTCACAAAATTTTAAAGAAACCATAAATCGCAATTATCAATGGAGTGCAGTTTTCGATGATGGCGATTTTTTTAAAGGAGCACATGGAGGGCAAGGTCTTTATATATCACCTACAAAAGATTTGGTTATCGCATTTTTCGGAACTTCAAATACTAATCGTGAAAGAAGTCAACTTGATGTCATTTCTCGACAGCTTTCCCAATCTGGACTGTTTGATATTGAATAGAATAAGGTACATATGGATAAAACTGAAACAGATTTAAATAGTTTACTAAAGAAGATGCAACCTTCATTGAACAAAGGGCAATTTGTCTTTTTTTCTTCACCAAAAATAGAGAGTAATATTCTTAAACAAGCAATACTTTTATTTAGAGAAACAGAGGGCAATACTGTAATTCTTCCAAAGAAAATAGCTGACAATTTAAACATAGCGTACTCGTCTATATTTTCTTGGATAACTCTTTTGGTGAACTCATCATTAAATGCCGTTGGATTTACGGCTAAATTTTCTTCTGAATTGGCAAAGCACAATATCAGTTGTAACGTAGTAGCTGGCTTTTACCACGACCATATTTTTATAAACAGAGCACATTCAGAAAAAGCGATGAACGTTTTGTACCGCCTTTCTGAAAGCTATAAATAACTTAAAAAAAATGAAGAACCACTTATCACATTTCGCAATCTATATCGACGATATGAAGCGGGCAAAACAATTTTACTCAAATCTCTTTGGATGGGATTACAATAGCTATGGGCCAGATGACTTTCTTCAAATAAAGGACAGTTCAGAGAATGACGCGTCTTTAATTGGTGCGTTACAAGCCAGAACATATAGTCCAATCGATGAAAAAATCATCGGTTTTGAATGTTCTACTGCTGTTGAAAATATTGACGATATTGTAGCAAAAATCGAAGCTAATAACGGTAAAATTGTTATGCCCAAAACTGAAATTCCGTATGTAGGCTGGTTGGTTAAGTTTCTCGACACCGAAGGTAATATTGTCTGTGCAGTTCAATATTTCGAGAGAGGCTAAACCAGAATTTATGAACCTAAACCAAACAAACGGATTGATAAAAATGAAAGTGTCCAATATTAAAATATTGATAACTATTCTCTTTTTCGGTATAGCGAATTTATCTGCTTTCAGCCAATCAATGATTACAGAACGCTCGTATTTAGAGAATGAAAATGGAAAAGAAATAACATATGAAGCTTTCGTTTCAAAAATGGATTCTGGAAAGTTTACTATGATTCCGTTACAGAACGATGCTAAAGAAGTGATAGGTTATAGACTTAAATCTTTAGTGGAAATTAAAGATAAACTCAATAAAAAAATAGCCAGCACTAAAATTGAAATTGGAGAAATTGTAGAGTTAAATGTGATTTACCATAAGCACATACTTATTCCTGTCACCTTCAATTCTGAAAATGAATCTAAAGAGGCGTGGATGATTTTTGATACAGGTACATTCATTCCTGTCATAATTACCAATGAAAGCTTTAAAAAGGAATTAGGCAGGCTAGAAAGTGTTGAATTAAACGGATTAAAAATTAGTAATCCAATAACTGGTACTTATGGGTTGCCATCTGTAATTCAACAGTACAATGATACATATACTAATGAAATAGGAGATAAACTTAACGGAAAAAAAATAGTTGGTATTATGGGTTATCAATTGTTGAAGGATTATTTGGTATCCATCGATTTAGGCGATGGTAAAATATACCTTAGAAATCAGCTTACAAAAGAAAAGGCTATATTATCAAATAAATATTTTAAGGTAAACTACCGTGATGATATTCAAAACATTTGGCTTCCAGTAAAGATTAATAATACTGAGGGGTTTGCCCATTTAGATACGGGTTACCCTTTTACCTGGGTTGAGGAAAGTCTTATAGCTAAAAAGATTGATAGTTTTACAATTAGCAATTTTGATGTTTTTAAGCATCAGTATATCGACTACAAAATGACTAAACAAACTAATAATTATTCTAATTTGCCATTTCAGTTAATAGCAAATATTGGCAACAATTTATTAAAGAATTTTGTGGTCACTATAGATTCTGTAAACAAGCAATTATTTTTTGAATTGACTGAAAAATAAAACAAACTATTATGTCCACCAAAAGAGAAATACACCCTGATTTTTTTAAACACTTGAAGTACAGAGAACAAGAGCTTATTGATTTGTATACTAGTCTTCGAGACTATATACTTTCAATTCATCCTAAAAGCAATGAACTTTTATACCATACCCACGCACTCACTTCATTATATTCAGTTTCAGCAAAAATGGGCGATGCTTTCTGTATGATTCCGATTTATACCAATCATTTAAATCTAGGTTTCAATAAGGGAACCTTACTCAAAGACCCACAAAATTTACTTCAGGGAACAGGTAAATGGATTCGTCATATTCCTATCGAAAAAGTGGAAGATTTTAATAATGAAGCGGTAAAGAGTTTAATTGAAAGAGCGATTGCTTTAGCCATTGAAGATTCAAATTCGAAAGAATTGAATCAAGGATTGGTCATTTCAAAAATTAAGAACTGATTTTAAGTCAATATTATTGGTAAACCGATATTAACGAGATAAAACAGAATAAAAATTTTGGTTAATTCCAGTATTTAATTATTTTTCAATTCAAATAGTTTTTATTGATATTCAAATCCCATATAATACCTTCCCATTTATCGAAATACTTAGTCGATATAATTTATCATAGGGATTTCCAACCAGCTCACAAAAAAGATAGATACCTTCCTGATGGAACTATAAACATAGTTTTTGAATTTACCAGTACACCTAAATATATCTACAAAAAAGGTACTGACGAAAAAATTCAAGAATGTAAAGACGCTTGGTTCTCTGGGGTTCAAAAGAATTTTTTGACCATTAGTGCCGAGAGTGAAGAGATGATGGTCATTGTATTTAAGCCAGGTGCAGGTTTCCCGCTAATTCACAAACCAGTTTCTGAATATACCGATAAGGTAGTACAAGCAGAAGATGTATTCGGAACAGGTATAATGAGCCTTTATAAAACTCTGAAGAAAACCGAAAAAACTGAAGATAAGTTCAAGATTGTAGAAAATTGGTTGGACGAACAGCTGAGTGAAGACGATTTTTACACCAATATTATTCAATATGCCATAGATGCGATTGAAAATTCGCCAACTCAAATAAATCTGAGCGAACTTTCAGATAAATTGGGGTATTCCCAAAAGCAGTTTATTCAACTATTCAAAAAGTACGTAGGAATAACCCCAAAACAATTCCACAGGATAGTTCGATTTAATGAAATACTTACCGCAGTTGAAAATAAGGAAGAAATATCCTGGACCATAATAGCTGCGGATTGTGGATATTTTGACCAAGCACATTTTATAAAAGATTTCCAGTCTTTCTCGGGTATCAACCCTAAAAAGTATATTAAGGACATCGAGGACTTTCCCAACTTTTTACCAGTCAAGTAAATTTTTTACAATTTTAAGCGATTGAATTACGATTACTTTGTACCATAATAAATCAATAAAAACAAATTATGGAATCAATGTACATTAATCATCTAGCAGTATTTGCCTGCGCATTTTTAAATTTAGCAGTTGGAGCATTGTGGTATAGTCCTGCACTATTCTACAAAGCTTGGAAAAAAGAAAACGGGTTAACCGATGAAGATTTTAAAAACATCAATATGGGAAAGATGTATGGTGTAAGTTTTATCCTAGCACTTATTATGTCGTATAATATGGCGTTTTTTCTCGGCGATGCAGAAACGGATTGGATTTGGGGAATTACGGCTGGGTTTTTAACAGGCTTTGGGTGGTGTGCTATGATTTTTGCAGCTATTGGGTTGTTCGAGAAGAAATCGTGGAAGTACATCTTTATCAATAGCGGATATATTATCGTTTACTTTACATTAATTGGTTTCATTCTTGGAATCTGGAGATAGAACAGTTATGAAAAAAATACTCTACGTCATTTTGACAATTACATTCAGTTTGGGATGTTGTGCACAACAGAAAATCGCATATAATGTTTTAGAAGATGCGGCAACACAAAATTATGAAATCTACGTTATGGACATAGATGGTACTAATAGCACCAATATTACCAACTCAAAATCTGTAGATTGGGTATATGATAGCTTTGAGGATAACATCTATTTCCTGTCTGACAGAAATGAATGCTTCCGATGCTTCTATCTTTATGAGATGGATTCTAATGGAAAAAATCTAAAAAAAATCACAGATTTCAAATTAGGGGACAGTTGGTTAAGTAGCAGAAAAGAAGGGAAAGAATTTATAGTAAAACCTGCCGAAACCAAGGATTCATCTTTTTATATTATTGATTCAGAAGGTACTATTATCGAGAAAATAAAAATTGACCTCACCTACTTTAATGACCCTACCTTTTCGCCAGATGGAGATAAAATAGTGTTTAGGGGAAGTGATAAAAAATCGCCAAGAGAACTTGGTTTTACCGATGCGCTTTATGTGATGGATTTGTCCTCAAAAGAGATGACTAAAATTACCTCACATCCCGATGAAAATGCGGGTAAACAATGGACTGGCTATTTGGCAGCAGCACCTAGATGGAGAGCGGACGGAAAAATATCCTTTGCTTCAAAGCGAGAAAATAATTACGACATATATACCATTAATCCTGATGGTACAGAAATGACATCGGTAACACCCTTAGAGAACAATCAAGTATATCATCATTGGAGTGCCGATGGAGAATTAATCTTTGAGGCATCGATGAACAATCACAATGGTTATGAGCTATTCAAAATAACTAAGTATGGTAAAACAGTTCAATTAACCAAGGACACAATTGAACAGTATGCACCTGTGTTTGTTAACCAAAAAAAGTAATGGCAGCCGTTGGATATTCTAAAACGCCACTTCTGAAGAAGTTAGGGATAAAAGAACAGATGAAGTTGCTCACCGTTAATGAACCGCGTCCCTATAAAGAGCTGTTCTCAAACTTTCCAGATGCTATTGACACCAGTCCACAACTGCAAAACCAAAGTCTTGACCTTATCCATATTTTTATAAAAACCAAGACAGAACTGGTTACAATCGTCAATAGAATAAAGCCTTTACTTAAAAAAGAAGGAATCCTTTGGGTAAGTTGGCCCAAAGGTTCTTCTAGTATCAAGACTGAGCTTAAACGAGAACCTATAAGGGAATATATTTTAAAGACCGGACTTGTGGATATTAAGGTGTGTGCAGTTGACGCTGATTGGAGTGGATTGAAATTTGTATTTAGAAAAAAGATAGATAAGCCTTTGCCCAAACTATGAAAAAGATTGGATTAATCGGTGGTATGAGTTGGGAATCAACACAGGTTTATTACCAAATAATAAATCAGCTCACTAGAGAAATAAAAGGTGGTCATCATTCAGCAAAGTGCATTATTGAGAGTTTAGATTTTGCGGAAGTGGCGAAACTTCAAAGCGCTAACAATTGGGACTTATTGAATGAAATGATGCTTACGTCCGCCAAAAACTTAGAACATGCTGGCGCTGAATGCCTGGTGTTGTGTACCAATACAATGCATTTATGCAGTCCTTCTATAATCTCTGGAACAAATATTCCATTTTTGCACATAGCAGAAGAAACTGGCAAAGCGATTGCGAACCAAAAATTAAAAAAAGTCCTCTTGTTAGGAACCGACTTTACTATGAAAAGTAGGTTCTACTCAAAAATACTCAATGAGAAATTCGGGATAGAGGTTTGTATACCAAGCAATGAGGATAGGACAATCATTCACCGTATAATTTACCAAGAATTAGTGCTTGGAGTTTTTAAACTACAATCCAAAATTAAATATATCCATATTATAGAAAAGGCAGTTAAACAGGGCATAGAAGGTGTTATTTTGGGATGTACAGAAATTCCCCTTCTTATTAAGGATGATGATATAAGATTGCCCGTTTTTGATACTACACATATCCACGCTGAAAGTGCAGTAAAGTTCTCAATTGCTTAACAGTTCCAGTCGCTAAGCTTAGAATTTGCTATTGCTTAAAGTAAATTTTTTACAATTATTTCTTTCCTAAGAGCCATTACTTTGTTGTGAACAAAAACAACACGTAAAATGGCAAAAACATCTTTTCAAATCGAGCAGGAATTTATAAATAATATAAATTCTATTACAGGTAACGACTTAAAATCCTGGTTAAAAATTATTGGGGAAACGAGCTTATCTAAGCGTAATGAAATTTTAAACTGGTTAAAATCAGAGCACAATTTCAGACATCAAGATGCTTCCCTACTTGCTGGAATCTATGTCAATGATGGCAAACCCGTCTATGCAGATTCTGGTGACCTATTGGAAAACCAGTTCAATAAGAAAGAACACCTAAGAGCGCTTTATGATACCTTGATGGAA
This sequence comes from Aquimarina ulvae, assembly GCF_053613295.3. Lineage (NCBI taxonomy): Bacteria > Pseudomonadati > Bacteroidota > Flavobacteriia > Flavobacteriales > Flavobacteriaceae > Aquimarina > Aquimarina ulvae. The sequence goes on along the minus strand of NZ_JBSIBP030000002.1, from coordinate 219,262 downwards.
ACGATAGTCAAACGACTTCCAAACACCCGTGTCGAAGCAAAGAAAACCTACGTCTCGCTCAATGCGAAGCGAGAATATGCAGCTATCGGTATCAAGTCGAAAGAAATCCGCTTGGCCATGGACTTAGATGGTGAACCCAACGATGGTGATTTTGTAAAGCAAACCGGTATTGGTTGTATGCCACGGATTTCACATATGATAAAACTCACCGATGCATCCCAGATTACGGACAACCTTTTGGACAAGATAGAAAAGGCTTATAAACGAATGGAATAATTCATCTGACTATGGAAACACAACTATTGGAAACCTGGCAAATTCAAAATCAGCTTAACCTCTACTTGCTTGAGCATATAGACGAAGCGGATTTAGATGCTGAAATGACGAGCAAAGGACGCTCAGTTTTTAAGCAATTCGCTCATATAAATAATGTACGGTTGATGTGGCTTAAAGAAGCTGCACCAGAAATTTATGATAGTCAACATAAAATTGAAATGGACAACAATCTATCTAAGGAACTGCTTCAAAAAAAGCTGGTAACGACAGGTGAACTGATATTGATGTTATTATCCAAAGGCATAGCCGAAAACCGTATTAAAGGTTTTAAACCACATCCATTGTCCTTTTTGGGTTATTTAATTGCGCACGAAGCACATCATCGAAGTCAGATAATAATAGCCCTAAAACAAAGTGGGAAACCAGTAAGTAAAAAAATCGGTTTCGGATTATGGGAATGGGGAACTAAAATTTAAAAGTATGAGATATTTAATAACAATCCTGTGTATGCAACTTTTCATTTTCAGTTGCAATGCACAGATAAAATCGGGAAAACAAATCTTAATAAGTAAGGGCATCGATTTCCCTTTAACGGAACCCCATTTCTTAATCAACCCTAATAATGAGAAACACTTTCTTGTTGCGGCTATTGTAGGCACAGAACCAGAGGTGCTTGATTCTAATTTCCCTGCAAGTCATATTGTTCTATTTCAATCATTTGATAGCGGTAAAACTTGGCAAACCAAACATTTTGATGAAAATGTAGATTTAGGCGCAGACCCTTGGTTAGCCATAAACAAAAACGGAACAGTAATCCTCTCAGCACTAACAAAATTCAAGAACAAACAATCAGTTTATTTGGTCACATATACCTCAATGGATGAAGGAAAAACTTGGGAACATCCACAAAATTTTGGTTTTGGCCACGACAGGCAATCAATTATCGTAAACCCCAAAACACAGGAATTTTTAATTGTTTCTAGTAAATATTTTCTAAATGATGAGGAAAAGCGAAGAAGCGGTATGATGTGCATTCACTTGAGCAGAGCAGGCACTTTTATGAGAAGCAACACCTATTTACACGGTAATGTGGATATTCAAATGAATATGCCAGTTATAACACCAGATGGAGAGTTACTAATTCCGTTCATTGGGTATTTGGCGAATAATAAAATGCTTGAGTATCGAAAAACGTGGTTACTTCCATCAAAAAACTTCGGTAAATCATTTTCGGAGCCGCGGCTTATATATGAGTCGGAAACGGGACACACTAATATAGTTATTGACACAACTGAAAATTTTAAGAACAGGATTTACAGCACGAAACCATTCGGCAAGTTTCGTGAATATAAAGGTTTTGCAATGTTGTATACGGACGATAATGGCGAAAGCTGGTCCGAACAAGTAAAGTTTGGTAATGAAATTGGAGCTTCGGAGTATATGCGAAACGCTAATATATCAGTCAGTAAAAATGGTTTGCTAGGAATTTTTTGGTACGACAGAAGAAACGACCCAGACAAAAACGATATTTACTTCACAGCATCTTTAGATGGTGGCAATACATTTCTTCCCGAAGAAAAAATAACTAAAACTTCAACAAATCCAGCTACCAAAGAAAACGGATGGACTGGAAAACGCTGGCCAGTAGGTGGCGACTATGCAGGCATCCAAGCTCTATCTGATGGGAGCTTTCAACTCGTCTGGGCAGATAGTAGAAATGGTTATTATCAACTTTTCACTAACAATATTGCTATATCTCAAAACTAAAATTTAATACTTCAAGCTATGAAAAACCTAATAATCATTTTCCTTGTAACCTTTTTAATTTCTTGTAATTCCGATGATGACAATAGTCGGCAATGTCTCGAAGAACCGTGTGGTACAATTGTAGAGAACAGCGTAAACTTCACAGTATTTACTGATATTCAAAATTTTGAGGCTCTAAGCCTTAATTCAACTACTGATGTAACTGAAGTAAATCTATCAGGATTAGACGTAGCCAATCAAGTCTTTTTTAGCTGTTGGCAGGTATTAACAGTAACTCAGGTTCAAGATGTCTCGGTAACTATTTCTGGCGAAACGTTTGAGATTCCCAACATTGAAAATAATTCAAATTCTGAGCTTATTTCAATTAATATAACTGAACAGAATAACGAAATCGTTGTTGCTATTCAAGATTTTACCGAGTGTGAAGATGTCTTTGACCTATAATCTTAACGATTAAAAAGCTATGTAAAATGCAATTATCGAAGCTTAAAATTTTAATTACAACATTATGAAAAATATAAAACTCGCAGCCCTATTACTATTATTCTTTATATCATTTTATTCAACCGCCCAAGAATACCCAATTCATATAACCGAGAAAGGATATATAATGGTGCAGGTAGAAATAGCGGATAGCATAAGTGGAAATTTTATTTTAGATACTGGTGCTGGTGCTAATGTCCTTTCCCAAAAAATGTTCGACAAGATTAAAGAGCAAGCAACTAAAAAAGGATATTTCACGGGCTTTAGACACGATGGCGATAGATTAGATGGTGCCACTTTTGAAATCCCCTATTTGGCTTTAGGCCAAAAAAGACAGGAAAAGCCAATTATCGGCGTATATCCACCTCTGGATGCGATGGGTATTGATGGATTACTGTCTCTAAAATTCTTTGAAGAAAAACCATTTTCTATAGATTTTAAAAACAGTAAAATAACATTCTTAACCGATACGGAATCAAAACAACTTACTAAAAAGCATACTACAGTACCAATACAGCTTCATAAGCACACTAATGTGATGCTAGATGTTTTTATACCCATAACTATAAATGACAATATCGAGATATTAGCGGAATTTGATACTGGTAGCGGTTACGAGAGATATCTGATAAATCAGGAATATATTAATGACTTAGAGATACCAAAGGATGCCATTACCGAAGAAAAATACACCACACAAATTTCTAGAGAAGAACGAACGGACAAAGTTGTAGCCCTTAAATCCATATCCGTAGGTAATGGAATGAAAATGGCCAAGAAAAAAAATGTACGCACAATATTTAGAAAAGGAATGATTTTTAATGCGCTAATTGGTAGCGGATTATTTAAAGACTTTACAATAACTATTGACATTCCTAATAAAGTGTTTATTGTAGAATGATGTGTTTCTAGACACAGAAAGTCAAAAATTAAAATAACAGAATGCAAACCAGTATAAAAAACATACTTGATGAATATAAAAGTGAAATTGAAGACGTAGGTTTAGGTAACCTCGAAGATTTTTTGGTGGTAGAAAAAGGAATACAAATTTCCCGTAGATGCATCCAAGGTCTTAGAGTACTACTTAGAAATAAAGAATTTGATAGCCCGGAAGATGAGATAAGATTTTTCAAAGAGCAAAAGCCCTGTGTATACTCAAAAATAAAATTTTACTCAAAGCTCTACCAATTTCTATTAAGGCGACCTCAAGGTAGTCTAAACAAACAGCGTCGATTTATTGACCAAGAAATTGAAAAGCTGCAAGAGGACATTCACGAGAATTTAGATTTCGTGAAATATTAGAGAGAAGGCAGCACCTACCTAGATAAATATTATTTTTTGCGTGGCAAAGACGAGGTAAAACTAATCACCGATACCTCGTATTACTTGACCGATAATGAATTTTCGACCAGCCACGATAATTTGGTAGCAGAAATTTTAGCCTATGACTTACTAATTAACCATTATCAGCAACTTCTGGGAGAATTGCGATTTCTAAGGAAAAACGGCAAAGCTGCTAGTCGTCATACTAACAGTTTACGAAAAAGAGCTTTAAGATGGACGGCTTCAAAAACCGATTTAATCGAATTAATTTATGCACTTCATATTACCGGAGCAATCGAGGAAGGTCAATTATCAATTAAAGAATTGGCTGAATCTTGTGAAGAGTTATTTGAGTTAGAGTTTGATAATGTATATCGGACTTATTTAGAAATCAAAGGGCGTAAGAATAACAGAGCAAAGTTTTTGGATAAACTGAAGATTTCCTTGATTAATAAAATGGATAAGGATTTAGAATAATGAACTACATGGGACAAGCCTAAAAAGGGCCTTTTTCCCTCGGACCTTTGCTAGTTACTTTCCATTGGCCATCATCTTTAACAAGTTTAAAGATACCAGGCTTATTGTCATAATTAGAACTGTATTTGACCCACGCAGTATCAGTCTCGATTACTTCATCCGATATTGTAACCTTTGCATCATTATCAGCATCTGGCACTAAACCTTGAATCATCATCAAACTATCATAACCATCAGAAGTTGTATGTTTTTTTAAAGTGTTATTATCCTTGGCATAAAAACTCTCTACGACAGTTTTTACGGTTTCTGATGGCGACATATTCTTGGTTTCAGAACAAGAAATGAATAAAAGTAAGAGTGAGCTAATGACTAATCTTTTCATAATATTATTAATTTGGGTTATTGATATATCTGTGCGATATGTTCAGTTTTATATTGCGTTCGCCATCTTTCTCGTTCAATTCTAAAATCACCCTACGGTCATTGGACAACGAAAATTTGGGCATTACATAAACCAACCTTACCATTTTATCTTCTGCAATTTTTGAAGGCTGATGGTGCTTATAAATAGGTTTTTTATACAAACTCTGTAAAGATTTCCTTTTCCCTTTTTGTCGAGTCTCTATGGATAGGTTCAAGAAATTCAAATCGTAATCCATTGTAGAATTATTCTCAATCTGGATAACGAAGTAGAGCTCTTCTTTATCAAAAACAACATTTTCAATGGTCAAGACAATGCCTTGAGTTCGCTTCTTAATACGACCGATACGTTGGTTTCTGTTAAGAAGATAGGTGCAGAATTTTTGATAATAATAGGTTCTGTTATCTATATTTTTTTCAGAAGTTACAACCTGAATCGAATCGGTTACGATTGGCTTTTCATTCCCAATACTATTCGATAATGGGATAAAATAATTGAGCTTAGACAGCTGTTTTTTATATCTTACAATATACGAAAAAATCGCACCATTTCTATTGACTACCAGCAGATTACTTTCTTTCCCGGGCTTTGCCTGAAGTAGTCCGAAGTATTGTTCTTTTTCACGATTATAGGTAAAGATAAAATTATCCGAACCGGTTATGCCTTGTCGTATGGGTTCTGGAAAAAATAGCGCAACGTTTTTAGTGTCGTTTGCATAAATTGTATCTAGGACTGTATTCGTTTCCGCAGTCGCTTGTGCTAAGCAAGGTCGAGATACAAGAGCTGAAATCGACACAAGCAGTAATATAATTGTTCTCATAATTTCGGTTTTAGAATTAATTTGTAGTTGTTGAGCACAGTTACCTTTACACTTCGATTACGGCGTCTAAATACCTGTGTAATTCCGCCTACCTGCGGAACAGTTGGGATATTGATATCACCAATAACATCATCCAAAACTTCTGTGGTAGCTTCTGCCCTAAAATTGTTCTGTACATAGATGCCTTCGCTACCATCTAGCAAATCAAATGCCTTTAGCTTGGTAGGATGATGCTTTATGTTCTCAATTTCGATTAAAGCACGATTTGGCTGAAAGCTTATAAAACCAAAAACTGGTGTATTCTTTGGCATCGGCTTACCATTAATAGTAGCTGATTTAGTAAGGCGCATCCGTAATCTAGTGTTCGCTTTAACAACCTGGTCGCCATCGACAACCACATATATCGTTTCATCTGTATTACCAATAATTGAAACTTCATTGGGTTTTGGCGAAGCAGCAAAGAATAACTGATGTTCTAGCCCTAATTCTTTGGCTTGAATTTTTTGTTCTCGCATTATTTCGGCAGAATCGATTTGTATTGCGCTCTTTTGCGCAACTTCCTTTTGCCCTAAGTTGCGATACTTCTTTTTAGAATATTGAATCTTACCTGCGTCGTAAATACTATCTACAATGCGTTCTTTTTCTTGTTCTGGTAAATCAGGATTGTAAAGACCTGTTGAATCCAAAAATTTTTCATCATAGATGCTGGGTGCATTATTCTCGCGCACTTCTTTCAGGTCATTGATAGCATCCAGTTTTGAATCATATTCTTTTTGGTTTTCATCTAAATCAGGAACTAAGGTCTGTTCAAGGTTTTCATTCTCATTCTCATCATCGCCCATAACCATCATAGAATAGGAAATCAGGAATATGAAAATCACAGCTAATACAGCCGAAAAGACGATTTTATTTTTTTCTATCTTCATCTGTTAGTTTTTTTAAAGTGTTCTCGAAATAATTTGTAATCAACAAACCGTGGGGATTGTTTGGAAAGTTTCTATCAACAGGAATTAAGTTTCCACTAGAAACGAGTTCGTAGGTATCTATTATAGACCCTCTATTGATTTCAAAGACGGTAACCGTTCTAAAAATGTATATTCCGTTTTGTTCTTCAATTTGTGAATCAATGCTCAGTACTTTTTGAACGAGTGAATACTGAAGTAATCTGTTGTAGACACCATCCGCTTTTTTCTGACGGTAGAGATTGTCCACGGAACTATTACCCAGCCAAAGTGCCTTTTCCAAATTGCGTTCATAATTACTCGCATCTATATTATAGAAGTAGTTGTGGAACAGGTCTAGATGCGCCAAAGCTTCGACCTTAAAATTTTCTTTTTGTGTAACGAGCTTCAGCGGAATAATACTGCCATCCGTATTAATGGCGAAGGCGCTATTAAGCGCTTCTTTATTCGTTTTAAAAGCCATCCAAAGTGAAAAGGTGCTGGATAGCATTGCAAAAATGACAACTGCCAACACGATAAACCTGTTTAATTTTAAGACTTTATAGATATTTTTATAAGGTGTTTTCATTTTCATTGGAATTAGCTTGTAAACAATCTGAGGGTAAATGATGTGGCGCGCTTGTATAATTTGAACTTTAGAATAACAATGAAAAAAACTGACCCAAGCTGAACCACAGGTGCAAAAAAGCCCTGGCCAACATCTGTCTCAAAAAGGTTAGTCCAGAAGTTTGTATTGATTTCAGTATAGAGCGCATTTACGAATACATTGACCAGAAAGAAAGCTGGCACCAACATATATACCGCTGCATATAGTTTGAAAAAGGTATAGGCAAGCGAACGGAATTTTTCAAAAACTGCAAGACTTATCACTAATGGGAAAAAGGCCTGCATTATGCCTAATAGGAAATAGCGTTCTGCAAGGAATAGCGGATAGATAAACAAATCCAAAATCCAAAGTATGAGGCTAATGATAAACGCAAATATTTTGAACCCATAAAGAGGTGTAACCAGAGCTTCGTATAATAAGGCCATTGCCGCTTGAGCGGCCTCTAAAAAATTGATTTCTTCCTCGATAGGAATATCCTGCATCTGTAATGGTAACAAGGCTGGTGCTGTGCCACGATATTGCGCTTCTATGGAAACCAAGATACTATCGAAGAAGCCCAAAACCTGTGTTGAAAATATGACCAGAAGCACAACCGCAAAATTCTTGGTCAATTCCCCTGGGCTTAATCCCCAAGTGTAACCGTCCTTATCCGCAACACCTTCATTATACTTTTTTAGGATATTGACCAGAAAGAACAATACAGCAAGCGTTTTCATTCCTGCAATGGTATATTGCGAGAAACTACTGTTCTGTATGGTTTGAAATACCGCATCGACGTATTCCAGTCCAATCCCTAAAAGTATGGTTGCGGTCATTATTAATATTCTGTTTCTCGGTTATTGATTTTATCTTGCATTTTTCTAAAAGAAATGATATCTCGATAGCGTTTTGTTTTTGTGTTGATAATCGAAACCATTTCCTTAGATTCTTTCTCTTTCTGTTTTAAAACTTCGGCACGTTCTGCATCGGACATTTTAAGATTATCGCTGGATAAGATTTCGCTCATAAAATCAACCGTGTCCAAAGAGTTTTGAACTATGGCCTCAAAGGATTCCGCAACCCGTGTTACTTCCTCTGGTTTGATGTAAGGCGAGTTTAAAATATCCTGCAAATCGTTTTGCATTATATTGATAAGACGTTGATTGTTCTGTGCAATTTCTTCGACAGCTCTAAGTTGTTGAACAACACTAGATACTTTCTCTATTGCTTCTTTTGCATCTTTCAAAAACTTTACGGATTTGATAAGTTGAGAGGTCTGTTTTGCCGATTCTACAAGCGATTTTACCAAGCTGATAAAGTTGGTGTTGTCATAAACTGGCATTCCTTGAGCGGTAGCACCGCTTGGTGCAAAAATGGCAACCGTCAAGATTAGCGCGAACAAGATTGTTTTGATTTTTGTCTTCATAATATTATGTTTTAGATGTGAATTGAATTATTGCTTTTTCCATATCGTGATGCTCATTGTAGAGCTTCATTATTTCTTCGTTTTCCTGACCGTCGGTTAGGTAAGCTGCATAGACTTCTTTAGGAACTTCAAGCCTAAAAATGTTGCTTTCCTTTCCTATTTTGATAAACATTTCGGTATACTTCCGTGGTCCAGAAAGATTGTTTTTAATGGACTTTAATTGGTTTAAATCGTGACTAGATAGATTGAGTCTTTTGACCAGTTCGTCATAGCCTTTTTCATTATTCAAGCTATAAATGACCTGTGTGTTTTCTAATATGCTGGCTGATGTTGAATTGTTCGGAAGCTGATTTATGGATTGCAGAATAATACCAATCGCACCATTTTGTTTACGAATGGCTTGATAGTAGAATTCTACACTTTCCAGTACATTGTCAAACTTCAGTTGCTTCGCAAACTCGTCAAATAAAATGATGCCTTTTTCAGCTCTGTTTTTCCAAATGGTTCTTTGGATGGCAGACTTAATCAGCTTCAACATTACGGACAGGATTTCTTTGTTATCCTTTACTTCATCCAGTTCAAAAACAATCAGGCGTTTATCCTCAATCTTGTAGGTCTGGTCTTCGCTTACTTCAAAAAGGAAGCTATATAGACCATCGCCGACATATTCAGACATTACGTGCAAGAAGCTCGTGATATTGAAGTAGTCGGGATGGATTTTTAAGGTGTTCAGAAGGTCTTTCTGATTCCGCTCTATAAAGTTGTAAAAACCATCCAGCGAATGATTTTCTGAAGTATTGTTGTAATAGTGACGTAATATCTTTTTAACCGAAACCGACTGTGCTTTGGTAACTTTTAAATCAGAAGCAAAAAGTTCAAATAGGAAAACAGACAAGTCTTCCAACCGTTCCGGTGTCAGGTCATTTACATCACTTATATAAAAGGGATTGATGCCCAGATTTTTGCCACTTTCATAACGAAGCACCGTGTATTTTTCGGGATAGAGTTTGGCAAATTTGGTGTAGGATCCACCAAGGTCAATTATGACCAAGCGAACGCCACTTTCAAAATATTGACGTAAAATGTTATTGGCCAAAAAGGATTTGCCTTCACCCGTTGGGGCGAATATGGCAAAGTTTCGAGCCTTGATGCGTTTCTTTCGTTCGTCCCAGACATCTTTTAAAACGGGAATGTTATGCTCACGGTCATTGAAAATGATTCCGGTATCGTCAGATTTATAATTGGTGTTGTTGATGAACAGGCAGAGTGCGTGTTTTAAATCGGTAACATATAAATCGGCATTTGAAAAGTTAGACGAGTAACAGCAGAAACTGTTTAGGATATAGTTCTTCCGTTCTTCACCTCTTGGGTAATATGGAATGATGTCAAGTTCCTTAAACTCTGTCTTTATCCTGGAACCTATTTGACCTAGCTCTCGGGCTTCCCGAGCCCAATAGACAATGTTGAGATGACCTCTTATAATTCGCGCATTATCATCTGCATTGATTTGGTCAAGAATGTGCTGGATTTTGCCGAGTACGACTTTGTTTTGTGACCCAAAGTTGGAACTCTTATTGAGTTCCTCAACTTTTTTGTCGAGCATTTTGCGCCACTTCTGTTTATCATCGAGATACAGAATCTGATTGACGATATGATTTTCGTTAAGGGTAAGCCCTAGACCATCAATAAACCCTTGATGAAACACAAAATCGTCAGAAGTGAATTTCTCATTGGTCTTGCTACTCTGTACACTTTCGCCAAAGCACAGTTCGCTGTTGATGGCCAGGGAATCAAAATAGTTTTCCCCTATATAAATGTCATTTTTCCCCAGTATGGCATCGGTATCAAAGCCTTCGTTGAAACCGTTGAAATAGTCGCTTGTGAATTGTTGGATTTCTTCCGCTCTAAGCGAAACAAAACGCATCTTTCGACTATTGTTTATGAAGGAAACCGAATCACTAACCGAGTTGATAAAACTCTTTACATTATCGTCCAGTTCCTGAACGATTCCTTTTGAAACCTTGCGGAAAGGATTCACATATTTAGGATTATTTAATGCTTTGTTTTTAGTCAGGATGAAGAACAAATAACATTTATGTTCTATGTGTCCACGACCTTTAAAATGCTCGTGTGTGGCTTTCTCTAAAAAGGTAGTATTCGGTAGTTTTTCCGAGGTATAGGATTTCTTCAGATATACGTCTTGTTTATGAACGACTGTACCCACAGGAAGCGATTTCAATGCCTGAAACCAAGCACCGTGCATATCTTCAAAATCCTTTTCTGACAAGGAATAGATTTCTGGCAAGTTCCCTTCATAGCACAACACTACATTGCCATTATTGGTAAATATGATATTGTCTTGAATATCTACAATGGGTTGATATGCCGAAAGATTCATCTTATTCATAATCAAAGCCAGAGTTTCGTTTGTTACTAATAATTCTTGGGAAAGGCTTTGCCAGTTGGAATAATTGCGGATTGTGTGCAATCCTAGTTAAGGCTACATATAGCGAAGCGTTGAAAACTAGTACGCCAACAATAATCCCAAAACTGAATGAAAAAATGATGAACATTAACGACGCCAGTATGGACATCATCATTAAAGCAAACAGGGAAATGGGCAGCCCAAAAATGACCGCCCGTTTTCTAATGTTTCTATAGACTTCGAATTTCTTCATCGTTACACCACGATTCCAATGAGGTAAGTAAAGATTCCGACTACTGCACCTGCAATAAGTACAAAGACCAGAACTCTGGTAATACCTTTTTTGAGGTCTGCATTTTCGCCGAAGAAGTGTCCTGCATTAAATAAGAAACCCACCAAGAAGATGACACCCAATAAAATCGGGAATATGGTTCTTATGGTATCGCCAACATCGTTAACGGAATCTTCAATGCCACCAATCTGGGCAAAAAGCGAAGTTGATAATAGCGAAAGGATGGATGCCAAATAGTGTGATTTTTTCATAACGGAACGGTTTTAATTTGTGTTCATTTTCGTTATGAGAAATTTACATATATTTGATTATAAAACACTGTAAATAAGTATTTTGTGAATAAAATATTATTTGATATTGTTTGAATTAAGATGTTATTATTTGACATCAAATGCTATGATTTTTTGAAACCAAGCTGTTGATAACCCGAAAATTGAAAATGAAAAAAGTGCTCAAAAACGTCAGTTTTATGATTTTGCTCTTCAAAATGTGCATCATTTTGGCGCAAGAAACGAGTGCTCAAAAACGAATTGTAATTGACGTTGGACACGGCGGAAAAGATGCTGGTGCAATCGGCATAAATGGCATCCAAGAAAAGGATGTTGTACTCAATATTGCAAATGCCATTCTGAAGCTAAATAGTAATTTGGAAAAGCCTTTGGATATTTATTTGACTAGGTATACCGACACATTAATTTCTTTATCAGATAGAACGAAGCTGACAAAAGCTTTAAAAGCTGATTTGTTTTTGTCCTTGCATTGTAATCACTCGGATAACCCGGACGCAAGAGGTGTTGAAGTTTATGTGGCCAAGAAGGTATCTAAATATCGAAATAATGCCACTTGGTTGGCTTTTCAGCTTCAAGAAAAACTGAATATTAAGTTGGGTTTTGAGAGTAGAGGTGTCAAGTTTGCGGATTTTCAGGTGTTGCGGGAAAATGTTTCTTGTCCTGCTGTGTTGTTGGAATTGGGTTTTTTGAGTAATAGGGATGAGAGTGAGTATTTCAAAGTATCTCAAGGGTATTGTGCTTTAGCGATAGTATTATTAAATGAATTACTAGATAGATTATGAAGGATATCGGATTAAGATTAATTGAATTAATAAGGGAAGTTATAAAGGAGTACGCTTTTACAATAAGGAATTACTTAAAAACCAGATGAACACTGGTTTTATTGACTTTCCACCAATAATTTGTTAAAATAAAAAAAGGTTTGTATTTAGAAATGGCTTTTAATATCGCTACTTTTGAGAAAAAAGAACAGATGGTATTTTCTGGACACGACACTTTTCATTGCCGCTTGTTTTGGCTAAAGAAAGGTATAGATTACTTAAGCTCTGGTGAACAATTTAGGATTGATTCTGGGGTTGACCTTGGTGTAGGAAAAAATATGGTCAATTCAATGAAGTTTTGGTTAAAGTCTTTTGATGTCTTTGATGAAAAATCAGATTTAAAGCAGCCCTATGAGAAAGTATTTTTAGACGGTGGCTGGGACCCATATTTGGAAAACGAAGGAACGTTGTATTTACTACATTATAAATTATGTTCTAGAAACCACTCTTCGATTTATAATTTAATCTTCAGCAATTTCCGAAAAATCAAACCAGAATTCACACAGAAAAATTTTATTGACTTTGTAAGAGATTTGGATTCCAAACAAAAAGAAAAATTAATTATTAAAGATTTTTCTGTTTTTAAAAGGATGTACGGTCAATCCAACGGAGATTCATTAGACGATGGTTACACGGGATTATTTACTGAGTTGGGGCTTTTAAAAGAAATAGGAAAAAACAGAAATGGAAAAACCATTTATAGGGTTCATAATGGCAATCAAATAGGTATTCCAGAGGCTATAATTTTATATTGTATTTTAATTAATCCTAATTATTCAAAAACAATCAGTTTCAGCAGTTTATATACTGATGATTTTGGCGTGGGTAATATTTTTTGTTTTGATAGAGATATCTTGGAAGATAAATTAAAAAGTATTTCTAATAGATACAAGAATATAGTTTATAGCAGTGAAGCCGGAATAAAAGAGCTGCAAATCAAAAAAGAAATAGACCCTGTAACCGTTTTGGACGACTATTATGGATTATAAAATAAATACATCTACTAATATTATTCGGGATAGTAATTCCGATGTGAAATATTTGGTAACGCCGAATGCCGAAAGAGTCTTATCCTTAATTGAAGAAAATGTTAATAGAGGGCAGAAAGCCTTTAATCTTATAGGTTCTTTTGGTACAGGCAAATCATCCTTTTTATTAGCCCTTGAAAAATCCCTTTTAAAAACAAACGAATACTTTGCCGGCAAATTTAATGGTAAAGCAAAGGTCATTAAATTGGTTGGAGAATATCGTTCACTGACTGATTCACTAAACGATGAGTTTGGAATAAAGAATGACCTTGATGGGAATCAAAAGCTATTTGATGCTATTTATCAAGAATATCGGTCTTTAAAAAAAGAAGATGGTGCGCTATTCATTATTCTTGACGAGTTTGGTAAACATTTGGAATACGCAGTACAAAATGATACTTCGAGAGAAGTATATTTTTTGCAAAAGTTTGCAGAGTTTGTAAATGCGGAAGACCGAAACATCATACTCATTACGTCCATTCATCAGAATATTCTATCTTATTCAAATACTTTATCGAAAAATCAGAGAGACGAATGGAAAAAGGTTCAAGGACGATTTTATGAATTGCCTTTTAACGAACCGATAGACCAACTACTTCATTTAGTAGCCAAAGTATCTAAATCGGTCAAAAAAAATAAATTTCATACTTCAAAATTAGCAGAAAATCATACTCTATTTTCCTCGATAAATCCTAATTCAAATAAACTAGAGTCCTCGCTCTATCCGTTAAGCTTTATTAGTGGTTATGTTCTAGCTTCATCTCTTCAAAGGTATGGTCAGAACGAAAGGTCTCTATTCACTTTTTTAAACTCTATATATTTTTCACAAGTAAGAGAGAAAGAACAAAGGTTCGAGCTAGCAGATTTATACGATTATTTATTTCAGCACTTCTATTCTTTTTTAGTCGAAAAGGGGAATCCAGATTTCAATAAGTGGTCAGCGATTAGATTGGCGCTAGAACGGGCAGAAAGTATCGTTGACATTGATAGAAGTATTTCTGATGCTTTCTTAAAATCCATAGGTTTACTATCCATTTTTTCAAAAGCAGGCGCAAGACTAAACGAGAATTTCTTTGTAGAGTATCTTAACTATACTTTCGACAAAAAAAGAATTAGCCAAACGCTTAATATCTTAGAGAAAAATAAAATCATTAGATATAGCAAATTCGATGATTCCTTAAAACTTTTTGAGGGTACTGATTTGGATATCGAAAGCGCAATTTCCGAAGCGGAGAATAGAATTGATGAGATAGATGTTCTAAAAAAATTAAACTCTCATTTTGTTTTTCCAATACGTATTGCAAAAGCAGAAACCTACAAGAAAGGAACACCTAGATTATTTAAATTTGAGTTAACCAATAGGCCTGATAAAAAGACACCTGAAGGTCAGATAGACGGATTTATTAATTTGATTTTTTCTGAAAAATCCCTCTCTAAAAATGAAATGGCAGAAGCTAGTGTCTCGGACCTGCCAATTCTATTTGGATATTTTACAAACACTTCCGAGATAGCCGCTACCTTAAAAGAAATCGAAAAAACTGAGGAAGTTTTACGTAACATAGAAGACCAAAACGACCGAGTAGCTATCAGAGAGCTAAATGCCATAGTCAATAGCAATAAAAATCTTTTGGAGCACTATGTAATGGATAGCCTCTATTCATCAAAAGTTAGTTGGTTTAAGAACGGAAACGGTATAGAAATTAAATCGGGTAGAGAGTTTAATAAAATTCTTTCTAAAATTTCAGAGAAAGCATATCCGTTAACACCTGTTTTTCATAGTGAACTTATAAATAGGCATAAAGTTTCGGGTTCTATATCATCTGCTCGAAAGAATTATTGGAATGCGCTAGTAAATCGTAATGATGAAGAAGATTTAGGTTTTTCCAAGGATAAATGGCCTGCTGAAAAAACCATTTATTATAGTTTCTTAAAAAACACCGGAATACATCGTCTTGAAAATGATAAATGGGAATTAGGGCAACCTCTCAGAGCCGATTTTCAATCCTTATGGCAGGAGAGTCTTGATTTTCTTGATAAATGTAAAGTTCAAAGAAAAAGCATATTAGAATTTCAAAACCAATTAAATAAAGCACCACTTAAATTAAAGCAGGGTGTAATAGATTTTTGGATACCAACTTTTCTATTTATAAAAAGAGGGGATTTTGCCCTATATAACGAAAATGGATTTGTGCCATACATTGATGAGAACATCCTCTATATGATGACCAGAAACCCAAAGGAATATGTTATCAAGAGCTTTGTTTTAAATGACTTGAGGCTTAAGCTCTTTAATAAATATCGTCATTTCTTAAATCAAGATAATCTTGATGTATTGGACAAAAAGTCTTTTATTGAAAGTATAAGGCCTCTCTTGGTTTTTTATAAAAATCTAAACGTCTATTCGCAAAGGACAAGGACTATTTCAGATAGCGCAATACGTCTTAGGGAAACTATCGAAAAAGCCGTTGACCCTGAAGAAACTTTTTTTGAGAAACTGCCTGCGTCTCTGGGCTATAGTTTGAACGAGCTTTCAAATAATGATACGTTATTCGAAGATTATATAATTGACTTCCAGAATAGCATTGAGGAAATAAAAAATTCTTTTGAAGATTTATTGAATAGGATAGAGCTTTTCTTATGTAAAGAAATTCTAGGCACTGAAATGAGTTTTGAAGATTATTCTACAAAATTGAAAAACCGTTATTCTGGCATTAAAGAACATTACTTAAAGGCTCACCATAAATCACTTTATTGGAGACTATCTATGGATTTCAATGACCGCAACACCTATTTAATGTCCATTAGTCAGGCTGTGCTAGGTAAATCTTTGGAGAGAATAAATGATAAAGACGAAGAGACTCTTAAAATCGAGCTTAAAAAATCCTTGGAAGAACTGGACAACCTTGTTGACCTTAGTAAAATTAAAATTGATGAAAATGATGAACTCATCAAGCTTAAATTATCTACATTTCAAGATGGAGATATAGAAAAAACTGTTAGAATTACGCATAAACAGAGAGATAAAATTAATGCTATCTCTTCTGAGATTGAGGACTTACTAAATAGAGACAAGAATCTGCGATTACATATACTGGCATCGTTGTTAAATAAAGAAATCACTGAAGAATGAGCAAGGCTAGACACATATTGGGCATTTCTGGCGGGAAAGATAGTGCTGCTTTAGCATTATATCTCAATGGTAAATACCCACACATCGAATTCGAATATTATTTCTGTGATACAGGAAAAGAACTGGATGAAACCTATCGTCTAATCGAGCGACTCGAAGATGAGTTGCAACGACCTATCCAAAAATTAGAGAACAAAGAAATATCGAGTACAGGTGATAATCCATTCGATTTTTATTTCAAATCATTTAGAGGATATCTGCCATCGCCTCAAGCTCGATGGTGTACGTCGATGATGAAATTGAAGCCGTTTGAAGATTTCATTAAAGACTCGCCCGCTATCTCTTATGTAGGTATAAGAGGTGATGAAGATAGAGAGGGATATGTTTCTAGAAAGGATAATATCCAATCTATTTTCCCTTTTCGAAGAAATATATGGAGCAACGATGTAATATCAAACTTTTTCCATCCAGATAATAACGAGAATGCAATCTCTTACTTTTCTGAATTTTATAAAGGGGCTAAAATTGATAGAATAGCTTCTATCATACAAGAACCTTATAGCTTGAATAGAAACGATAGAAAAGAAACCGATAAAATACTCAAATCCAAAACAGACAGGCTACTAGACTTTGGAATTCCAGAATTAAATAGAACAATATTCAAACATTTGAAGAATACGTCTTATCCACTTTCTTTGGAAGAAGATTATGCCCTACTAGATAATGAAGATGTTTTGATAAGAGAAGACATTTTTCATATTCTCAGAACATCTAATGTAGGTGTTCCAAAATACTATGAGAAGGTTGAATATGAGGTAGATGGTCAAAAAGGAGAATATGCTAGAAGTCGTTCTGGGTGTTATTTTTGCTTTTTTCAACAGAAAATAGAATGGATATGGTTGTACGAGCAGCATCCAGACTTATATATGGAAGCAATGAAATATGAGAATGAGGAAGAATGTTTCACTTGGGCTGAAAATGAAACGTTGAAGGAACTGATAGAGCCTCGAAGAATTAAAGAAATTAAACTAGACCATTTAAAGCGCACGAGTAAGCAAAAATCTAAGGCATCCCCCTACCTTTTGGATATTCTTGAAGGAACTGAGCGTGATGGTTGTAATACCTGTTTTTTATAATAATGAAATATTCTATAGAGGAAGTAACAGTCCGGGAACTAACCGAACTAGTAAAAAATAATAAGATTGATTTAAACCCTTCTTATCAAAGAAACTTTATTTGGTCAACAAATGACCAAAGTTCATTAATTGATACAATGCTTAAGGGCTATCCTTTGCCCAATTTTTTTATTTACAAAAAGAGTGATGGTCAGTTTGAAATGGTCGACGGCCAACAACGAACAACGACTATATATAACTTTGTAAATGGCAAGGTCAAATCAACAAAAGAATTCGGCAAAATAACAATTCAGGATATTGAAGATGATAGAATATGGGAATATCGGCTTCCAGTAGTTTACTTGTCAGATGTAAAAAATCTCGAAACTCTAAATGAATTTTATGTTCTAATTAACAAAAAGGGTAAGCATCTGAATATCCCAGAAATGAACAAGGCTGATTTTTATAACAGCAGATTTTTAAATCTGGCAAATGAATTGTTATCTCATCAAGAGTTTATTGACCTTAACTTATTTACAGAAGCAAGTTCAAAAAGAATGAATGACAGAAGCTATGTAGAAGAATTGTTAGCCTATCTATATGAGGGAATAACTGAAAAGAAAAAAATTGTAAAGTCACTCTTGGAAAACGATATCGACGAAAATGAGTATGAAGAACTAAAAACTAATTTCAAAGTTGTTATTTCTATAATTCATCAGATGAATGAATATATACCCCTAGCTAAAACTAGATATAAGCAAAAAAGTGATTTTTACACTCTATTTTCATTTGTAGAAAAATATAGAGAACAACAATCTTCTGAACTATTTTCTTATCAGTATAAAATCTTGCTGCTTCTTGACCGAAAAGATGAAGAAGGAAGGCAATTCATTCGTCCTTCAAATGATGAATGTGATTTATTAAAAGACTATGCAACAAATTGTGTCTCACAGTCTAATTCTAAAATGGCAAGGCTTAGAAGATTGTCAATTTTTGAAACAGTTTTAAGAAATACTGACTTCCAAAAAAATGATGGATTCAGAGAGCTGCTCGAATACCTCTCTCAAATTTTTGGAGAAGAAAATATCGACTTGACCAATGTAGATGGATTTGAACTTATAAACTTATCACTACTTCCTGATGCATAATTTTACGTTTCCTGAAAATAAATGCCTTCATAAAGGTGTGATAAAAAATTATTCCATTTCCAATGGGAAATTTGACTTTTCCAGTATTGATATTAGCAAGCCCTCGGATAATCTGATTACTATCGATAAAATTGATTATTGTTTTACTTATATCAACTCAACAGGTCGTAATAAAGGAGGTAATTCAGTTATATTATTTTTGTACGAAAGTCAAAAAATTGACCGCGATGACTTATCCTATGAAGAGCCTGATTTGGTATTAAAAATTTTGAAATTCAAGAAAGCAACTAACCCGAGGTTTGCGCGTAAATCTGAAATAAGATTTAATAAAGAAGTTGAAGCACTTAGAGCTTGTAAAAACAATAAATATCAAAATGTTGTCGTAATTGAACAACACGGAACTTGTAAAATATTTAATCCGTTTAATAATAGCTATCAAGACTATCTATTTTATACAATGGAATATGCCGAAAGCGATTTAAAAGCATTTCTTGAGAATAACATCGAGCTTTCTTTAAATGAAAGAATTGCACTCTGTTTGAGCTTATCCAAAGGTCTAAAAGAATTAAATTCAATGGGCTACTTTCATAGGGATATAAAACCTGATAACATTTTTATTACTGATAAGACTTGGAAGATTGCTGACCTTGGTTTGTTAGACGAGCGTGACGAAAGTTTAGATATTGATGACCCAAATGAATTTATTGGACCGAGAGGTTGGCATTCACCCGAAGCGATGAATAAATACCTGTGCGAAGGCAAAGATTTTAAAGAAAATCACGATTGTATAATTGACCATCAATCCGATATCTTTCAACTAGGAAAAGTCTTTTGGTATATAATTCAGAATAATGCACCGACAGGTATTTTCAAACAGCAGGATGCATATATAAAGAATAATGATGTCTATGTAATAATTAGGACTATGCTCAACTATTCAAAAAAAAGACGGTACAAAAACATAGATGAAGTAATAAATCTGCTTAAACCAATCGAAAGAAAATTACAATTGGCAATTTAAAAGTTTCAATCCCCAATTCCCTGCATCATAGTTTCCATACCGCCGAAATTGAGAATAAAAGTAGAGTAATAGTGGTCAAAAAGGTCTTTCAGGTATTGCCCTAAATCAACATGTTCAAGTTCATCTTTTCCTTCAATTTTCTGCTTAATTTCGTATCCCCTATTTTTGCTTATAGTGTAGAGAAATAGAGTATGGAAATATACTGACGAGTAATATTTACGATTGGCCAATTCCAATTGCTCTTGGTTAATGTTCTTTTCTTTCGACTTAAAATTTTTGAGAACGCTACTGTCCATATTGATAAAAATCCTTTTGAGCATATCACCTTCCGCTTCAGGAATCATAACAGTACCGTAATCTACATCAAGGCTTGTAGCAGTTTCTACATCTTCCCAAGACACATCTACCTCAGAATCTTCTGCTGGATTTTTATACATAAATACAAGTTTTGGTAAACCTAAAAGCTCATTGTCACTTTCTTTTTTTGGTACTTTATTTTTTGGTTTGTTGTTATCAGCAATTTTGACCCAAAATAACTCTTCCAAATTCCCATTCGGTGAAGATAAATTTGCTTTTATCTGAACGCTATCCCCAACCTTTAATTTATCTTTTGGGTTGAGTGATATCCTTATTTTACCTTTATTTGGACTGCTTTTAACGACATTAAATATTTCACCTATTTCTTTTGGTTCGCCAGGTTCAGTGCCACCTTCGGTTTCATTAGGCCTGATATTTAAGACACTTACCATCAAGTCACCAGGTTCATCAACTCGGTCAAAGTAATCGTTCACAACATCAGTAGAAAATTTAATAGTCTTTTCACCGTTGAGGGGTATTTTGGGAACCTCAGTTTCGTTATCAGATTTCGAATCAATTTGAAAAAAAGATGGAAATCTATTAGGTTCAAATGGGGTTGGTTCTTGTTCAGTAGAAGAACGCTTTTTGTTACCTTCTTTCTTCTTTTCTTTCTTGATATCCAACTTAAACGTTTGACTCAAAAGCTTAGCCAGCTCTGAATCAAGCGGTAGGTTTTTTGTAAAATTTTTAAGTAGCTCATTAGTATTGGAAGAAGTGTCAATATCGACCGCTTGTTTTCTCTTCTTTTCAATTTCTGCAAGCCTTCCATCTTTTGCACTTAGCCTTTTTGCAAGATAACTTCTTAGGAATTGGGTTTCATCACCATCTTTAAGCCTATCTCTAGATGCCATAAATAACTCTTTCCGAAAATTATACTTCATATTGGTACAATCCACGTGAATCAGTAGATGACTTTTAAGAAGATTTAATTTTAAGGAACGTGTAATGAATTCAGAAGTATAGTTACCGTGGTTTTGACCATTAAGAGAAAACATTACGGACATTGAATTTTTGAAATACCTATCCTGAATAATTTTCTTGGTTTTCTTCAAATCATAGTCTTTCACCTTTGTCTTGAAGACGTAACAGGAAACCTTCATTGTGCCGAAGGTTTCATCCGAGAATTCTTCAGAAAAACTCTCGTCTAAATATTCGGATTCCTCAGATGACAGACGGCGCTTTAAACCGAAAAGGTCATTATCTAAAACCTTATTATTCGGATAACGTTCTTTAGAATCAACTGTTAAAATCGGAAGAGCAGGCTGAAACAAAAACTCGTTAATACTTTGATTCAAGTCTTGGGCAAATCCCGAGTAACCTTTTGGAAATTGATAAGAGTAAAGTTTTAAGATTGTACCTGTTTTAAACTTTCGATTATGTAAACCAAGGTCTATCTCGTCAATTGCAAATGAGGGTATTTTACCGTCTATAAGTAAATATTCGTACCACGTCTCTTTTGCTTGGTCTGACTCTTTTTTAGGATGTTCTCTAACTAAGGTAAAACCTAAATGACCATCTGCGGTGTATCTTTTTGACGCAACCAATTGATATCTCTTTTTACCACAAAAAACGATAGCACCACTTCCGCCCATATTATATTTACCCTGAACGAAATGAATATCATTCTTATTTCCTTTTAATAGAGATAGGAATGTATCTTCAAATTTTTCAGGATGCTGTCCTTCACCATTGTCATAAACAATTACTGAAGTAGGGTATTGATTACGTTGTGTTCGTGGTCCTTTCCCATCCGCAATAATTTGAATATTCTCTGACTGTTTTTTTCTAAAAGATGACAAATCCCAATTATTCTCGGGGAAAAATCTTATGATAGCTTCATCCATGGACTTCGGTGCTTCAAGAGATTTAGGATTTATTCCAGAAACCAAACATTCTTTTGTAAGTATCGCATCAACTGCATTTGTGACCTTTTCTATAAGCGCAGCTATCGGATTGGACTGTTGATTTTTAACTACGCCATAATTACTCTCATTATCACCAAGTGGTTTCCAGTTTTTATCATCAAAAATATCTGGATATACACCTATGATTTCCGATAGTTCATCTTCATCCTTAGCACTATATAGTTTTTCAAATAAAGATTCATTGTTGATTTTTGTTTGGGATTCAGTAAATAGGTTGGTCATATAGTTTTGAAAAATTATGATTTTGGAATACAATATAACAAAATCATATGCCGTAGGAAATAAACTAATGGTCATTCACTTCCTCTTATCACCCGAACTAGTATCAAAAGCAATCAAATTAAACAATTCCCGCATTCGGCTACGAACCCGATTTCCATAGCGTTGTTCTAGTTCTTCAGCATTTAGGTTCGTGGTAGCGTGGGTTTTGATTTTGTGTTTAGTATCCAGATAGAGTTCATATCGGGATAACAGTACTTCGCCCATCACGTTCAAATCTTTTCCATAAAACCTGCCAGCAGGTTCCACGCCTAAATCATCAAAACAATAAAATTTGTTATTGCCATATTCCTCAACCGTTTTAAAGCCAAGATGATTAAAACCGAAAGTGACATTCCGACAAGGAATCATTTCATAAGGTCGTTGTAAGGGAACAATGTGGCGCAATAATTTCATAAGGCTCGTTTTGCCGCATCCAACAGGTCCGGAAAGCAAAATGCCTTTGTCAATATCAATATCGTAGGTAGCACAGTTCTCTTTATCTTTAATGAAGTATGAACAAAGTTTAAGCAGTATGCTTTTATCCTCTTCATAGATTCTAAATTTCTTGCCAAACAATAGTTTTCCTTTTGCATTCAGGTAAATCAAAATTTTTGGAAAGTCATAGACAACGCTTTTTCCGTCAAATTTTCCCAGCGAATATTCTACACCACATTCGGTAATTTTAGAGGGGTTGTCCATAATCTTTGTTTTTAGTGGTTCGCAAATTGTCCTTGATTTGGTGCGCTTCTTTTTTGTTTGCTTTGTTTTCTTCTTCAAAAAGTTCGGTTCTATCCATCCAGTTTGTGGCCAATGAGCGCCAATCTCTGATTGGTTCGCCGTCACTAGTTTGCCATTCTCGTTCTGTGTAATGTTCATAGAATTTTTTTGCTTCATCGGCATCAAAACCTTTTTCTTCAAAAAATAAAATAACAGCCTGCCTGCCCTTTGGTTGTTTTATAGTGTTTTCTTGTTTAGTATTGTTTGTACTAGATACCAATGCTTGTCCACTGGTGGGACGGTGCTGTCCCACAACTGGTTCACGTATGGGATGGTACTGTTCCGCAAGTTGTTCTAATGTGGGATTGTACCGTCCCATATCTGGTTCGGTACTTGTCCTTATAATGGACATCTTAATTTTGCTGCCTTTATAGGGATTGTTGGAAGGAAAGTAGAATAGGTAATGCCAAGAATCGAGGTCGGTCACGCATCTATGGTAGGTGGATTTTGAACCAATCTTTGCAGCTCGCATCAAGTCACGACGGTTCACATAGAATTCATCCGCAAAACGGCTACTGTTCCATTCTTGGAACAACGCCATATACAGACTAATATGGCTAGGATTTAGGCGGTCATCAAAATAGAACTTTTCAAAAGCCGCGTTGAGTAGCTTTATATAATTCATCTTCTAAACGTCGAACTTGTGTTGAACACGATTAGCGTCCATCACTTTTTGAATTTCCTCTGTGTCATAATAGATAATCCCACCGACTTTAGTGTAAGGTAATGTGCCATTAATACGAAGATTTTGAAGTGTGCCAGGACTTACTTGAAGTAAATCCATCACCTCTGAGGATTTAAGGTATTTCTTAAGCTTTCCGCTGGCTTGTTTGGTCAATAATTTTTTAATGTCGTCGAGCAATTCCATTTTGAAATCTCGAAGGTCGTCTGTGGTAATAATACTTGTCGGCATAATAGAACGGTTTAAAAGAAAAGGACTATCAAGAATTCTAAATTTTTAATTGATAGCCCTTAACCTGAGTTGACTTTCGTTCTACAAATTTGAATAAGATTATTGGGTTTTGTTCACAACCTATTACCAAGTTGGATATAATTTTAACATCTTAATATTTAGCTAGTTTTGAGTGATTTTAGTCCAACTTAAAGGTGTTTGTAGGTCTAGAGTTTTATTAAAATACAAACACCCAAGTTGGTACCAACTTGGGTGTTTTCAATAGTGTTTAATCAAAATACCCTAACCTAAAATTGTTCGTAATTTACTCATATCTTCACAAACTTTTTTCTCTACAACCCGCGCGTATATTTGTGTTGTAGCCAATTTAGTATGACCTAACAATTTTGAAACTGTTTCGATTGGAACACCGTTGCTTAAAGTAACTGTTGTTGCAAATGTATGACGTGCCATATGAAATGTCAGGTTCTTTTTGATTCCACACAAATCGGCTATTTCTTTGAGGTAGCTATTTAATTTTTGATTTGAAAGTCGAGGAAGAATAGTATTACCGCCGTGAGTTCTTGGATGGTCTTTGTACTTTTTTACCAACTCAGCAGCTTGAGATAGCAACGGAATTTTAAACGGTGTTCCTGTTTTGACTCGTTCTGCAATTATCCAAGGATTGTCGTCCATACCTATAATGATATTATTGTGGGTCAGCTCAACAATATCAACATAAGAAATTCCAGTATAACAGCTGAAAATAAAAATATCCTTTACGGTAATAAGTCTTTCTATTGAAGAGGTCATATCTTCAATATTTCTCAATTCCTTAGCTGTCAAAAACTCACGTTCCTTCTTTTCGATTCTAATAGTATAATTATCAAAAGGGTCTCTATCCAGCCATTCCATTCTATAAGCTAAAGTAACCATTCTACGCAGACGTTTAATATGTTTCATTGCCGTATTATGACCGATTTTAGGTTGGCCTGGTTTTGGAACAAAGCTTCTGAGATAATTCTCAAAACCTACTACAAAACTGTAATCCATTTCAATAAGCAAGATATCTGATTTCTTGTATTCCTTTAAGATATAGGCGAGCATATATCTTTGGCTTGTTTTGTATTGACCAATCGTATTATTATGCAATTTGTGTTGCATTTTTTCATTGTGA
This sequence comes from Aquimarina ulvae, assembly GCF_053613295.3. Classification (NCBI taxonomy): domain Bacteria; kingdom Pseudomonadati; phylum Bacteroidota; class Flavobacteriia; order Flavobacteriales; family Flavobacteriaceae; genus Aquimarina; species Aquimarina ulvae. The sequence continues at coordinate 194,062 of NZ_JBSIBP030000002.1, read as the reverse complement.
TAGTCAATTAAATTCCGGAAAGAATAACTTTTCCTTGATTCGCCCAAAAATCTATCTTTTATAGATTGTGAAGTAAAAGGAATTTCTTCTGATTTTAACTGCTCATATATTCGATAGATTTTCGATTGAACATCGTTCAAATAAAGGTTGAGTGCCTTCGAAATTTTACTGGTGCCATTTGCTCGTTGAGTTTTGGCGTTCCAAGTGGTAGCATTAACTTTTCGTTTCAAACTAACGTTGACTCGTTGGCCATTTAGCGTAAGTCGTACATAAATATTTGTCTGGTCATTTACAGCACGAGAAGCGTATATCCAGAACAGGATTGAAAATGTTGATGAAGTGCGCATAGTTGTCGTCATTTAATGGTTAAACATCGTTGGACGAAAGTCAAATCAACTATACTTATATCAGTAAGTTACATCATTCTGTCAACATTTTATTTATAAAAAAAGATATGTTGACGATTTGTGACCTTTTAAATGCAAATCATATCAAATTATATGATTGCCCTAAAACTATAAAACCTTGTAAATCATAAGATTTACAAGGTTTTGAGGAAATTTGATTTCCCATTAAGCGGTCTGGACGGGACTCGAACCCGCGACCCCCTGCGTGACAGGCAGGTATTCTAACCAACTGAACTACCAGACCGTTGCTTATTGCGGATGCAAATATACACCTCATTTTAATACTCGCAAATGTTTTTTTGGTTTTTTTTAAATTAAATTTTGATAATTATACAAATTTCTGCCTCTCAACTAAATACGTGGTTAGGATTTTGTCAAAATCTTTTGTGATATCTGACTCTACATACTTTATTTTGTATTGAGAACACTTTAGTTTAAGGTTGTAGAAATAAGACGTAACAGCCTCTTTGTAGTTTTCCTTGATATTGTCGGCATATAAATTCACATGCTCACCGGTTTCTATATCTACAAATCGAGTAGGTTGATTACTAAAGTCAAAATTTAACTCTTTCGTACTGTCAAAAGTGTGAAAAAGCACTACTTCGTGTTTGTTGTACTTAAGATGTCTTAGTGCCTCAAACAATTTTTCTGGACTGGAGGTAGCTTGTAGCATGTCTGTAAACAGGAAGATCAATGATCTGCGATGAATTTTTTCTGCTATCTGATGTAAAAATGTGTAGGTGTCTGTATTGTTCGTGTCTGGAGTAGTGGTTACAATCTGGCTTAGCTTGCTTAAAAGCATTTGATGATGTCTCTCGCTTCCTTTTTCTTGAGTATAATAGTCATATGTATCACTATAAATACTAAGACCAATAGCGTCTCTCTGTTTTTTTAAGATGTTCATTAAACAAGCAGTGGCGAGAACAGAAAAACTGATTTTATTTAACGATCCCAAATGATGTTCTTTTATGTCAGGATAATGCATAGAAGACGAATTATCAATAATGATATGACATCTTAGGTTGGTTTCTTCTTCATATCTTTTAGTAAACAACTTATCTGTTTTGGCATAAAGTTTCCAATCTATATGCTTGGTGCTTTCTCCATTATTATACACTTTATGTTCTGCAAATTCTGCAGAAAACCCGTGAAAAGGACTTTTATGCATGCCGGAGATAAAACCTTCTACGACCTGTTTTGCTAAAAGTTCTAGGTTTGTAAAGCCACCTGTTTTATTAATTTCATTTTGGATATTCATCATCCTTAATTGATTCTATAAAAGGTTATGCAATTTATTATAATAAACAATATACGGAGAAGTAAAGTATATTCTATGAAAAAAGGGTTGACAATCTGCCAACCCTTTTTAATTTGTTATGCGATGTCTTAGATCAAAGAATCTAATGCTTCTGCATATACATTTTTAGGAGAAACGCCTACTTGACGACCAACTACCTCTCCATTTTGGAAAACTAATACCGTTGGAATATTTCTAACTCCGTATTTCGCAGCAAATTCTTGATTCGCATCTACATCGACTTTACCTACCACGGCTTTTCCGTCATATTCTTCACTAATTTGTTCAATGATTGGACCTACCATTCTACAAGGACCACACCATGCTGCCCAAAAATCAACCAATACAGGTTTATCGCTTTTAAGTACTACTTCATCAAAAGTAGCATCCGTTATCTCTAATGCCATATTATTTATTGTTTAAAATTCTTAATCGCTTTTAGTTTCACAAAATTAGTCAATAATTCTCCCAAAGCTTACAACGATAATATTTGTTTTCACTATAGGGTTATCAGATTTCTTGATACCAAAGATATAGTAAATCAAGCATACAAAGAATTATTTTTTTAATCTTTAGCCGGTTTCTAATCAGATTTACAAAGTATATGAGCAACTGGTTTGATCTCAAAAAAAACTAACATTACATATAGTCATAAAAAGAGAATGGAAAAAAACCGAATTACCATATTGTAATCTTATTTTCAAAGAAAGCCATGCGATATTAGAAATGAAGCCTAGTTTTGCAATTATGATGCAAACCGAAACAGAAATCTTGGATTAGCTTGAAACATATTATAATGGAAATAAATTTAAATTTATTACTCATAGAAAATTTCCTTATGAGATAGATCTAAATGTTTATAGGGAGAAATACTCAAAAACATAATTGGTTTTGCTATTGTTTCTGAAAACCTTGAAGAAATAAAAAGGGCCTTGCAGCAATAACCTTATGGAATGAATGAAGCTTTTACGTTTTTTAAAGAGCTCTGTGAAGCAGATAATTGAGCCAGAAGCTTTTTTGATTAATTAATTTTCTCTTTTTTTTGACTGTAGATACCTATCAAATGAGTTCTTATATCGACTGAAACCTCATCACCTTCCGGTATTTTTACTTTCATCGTTTCACTTTTCACTAATGGCATATGACATTGAATACAATTGTTATTAGCCATTTCTACTGCGCGCGAATCGCCAGAACAATGTAAAGGTTTTTTCATCGTAGAGTGACAACCTACGCACTTTTGATTAAAGGAAACAAAATTCCCTCTTTCTACTTTATGTGGATCGTGACAAGTACTACAGTCAAGAGTGTTGCTTTTCGAAAAACACTTACTGGCTTTCAATAAGCCATATTGATTGCCGTGTACATCCAATTCTTTAAGACTTGATTCATCATAATCAGGGAAAGAAAACTTTTTTAAGGTATCCCCAACCATAAAAGAAAAGGCACGTTCTGTAGTTTCTGTTCGTAAACCAGAATGACATAATGCACAAGCATCCAATCGTTGTTGACGGGATAAGGAGCTATACTTTATGATATGTTTTGCAATCTTATCATTGGGATGTTGTTTGTGGTACGCTATGTGATTTTTTACCGGTCCGTGACAGCGCTGGCAATCAATTCCATATACTAAATTTTCTCGATGAAACTGATTAACATTCTTATTTCCTGATATATTCTGAGCATACGTGGTATGGCATTCCAGACAACGTTCTAATACGGGTCTCGCAGGTGCCAAATAATCCGGAGCTCCTGGACTATTAATCCAGCTATCAGTGGGTGTAAAATAAGAAGCTTGTAATTGGAGGAGGCTACTGTTATTCCACATTAAATAAGATTGCCCTTTAGTTCCAGAACCTACAACAATATCCATTTTAGCAGAATAAAAAGGAGCGTCTTGATCCTTAAAAACGGGTTCCTGATAAAAGATTGTATCTTTTTCTACAAAATTAAAGGTAATGTTTTCATTTAATCTTAGTGTATTCTTACCTGTCTCGAAACTTCCTTTGATTGTGTTTTTATTAGCAGTTTGAAATGAATTGAAATGTGCTGTATTATAATGATCCTGTACAATTTTGGGATGACATTCCATACAGGTTGACGAATCAATAAACTCCATTCCATTCGTATGCGTAGCGATTGGTACAATTGCTGTATACTCACTTTTGTCGTCAGGTTTTACCTGGTAAAAGACAAAATATAATCCGACACTGAGCATAATAATACCAATACTTAGAATATATATTGTATTCTTTTGCATATGTTTTTGATGTGTGATTCTTTTACAAGATATGATAATTTTAAAATAGACAAATTTATAATGTAACTAATAATTGATAAAGATGTATTTCTTTGTCGAGGCTCAATTTCTTTTTTAGTAACCCAGCAAAACATTTAGTTTTACCTCTAAAAAAGTTTTGTAGAGTTCTTAATGAGCTCGAGATTCTCTTGAAGTAAACGCAAGCGTTTGTCATAGTTATATTGAAAGTAATCCGATAAGGAATCGAATTTATAAAGGCGCTCCTATAAAGTTAGAAGGGGGAATAAAAATAATACTTCTTCAAATACTTTGGATTAGAATATTTTAGGATACTAACCGACCAGGAACTGGCGTGTTTGGAACGTAGTTTTTAATTCAGAATAAAAAAGCTTAGCAGCATATTGCAACTAAGCTTTTAATACTAATTAAAACAAACATTTATATCATTTTATTTGTCTTCTTGATTAGTTATTACGAGGTAATCCAACTTGAGTTCCAATTACACTTTCTGAAGGTTGTGTAATTACTGGGCAGTTAATAATTGCTCCTGTAGCGGTTAGCAAGTCAGATAATGAATTTGCTAATGGACTAGGGTTGGCATTTCCTCTAAAAGGAATTAGAATACCTTCTTCCAGAAGTTGATTTACTTGATTGAAGCTTTTTAGTATTGGACGATCTGATTCTGGAACAGTGAATTCGGTAACATGTGCATCCCACATTGGTGCATACCGTGTGTCATTAGGATCTATCGGAAAAGTATTTGTAGGATCCTGTACTTGTTGATCACTTAAAGAAGCTGTATTTAAACCTTGAACTCCAAAACCATCAGTATCTGTAGTTCTGCCGTTTGCTGTAGGGCTGAAAGGCAACATAGAACCTCCCGGAAATAATCCAAATGCTGGTAAGTTGGCCAATCTTGGAGCAAAAACTCCTAACTCTATAGCTGCAGGTCCGGGATCAGAAGTGTCTGTTACAATATGAAAATAATAAGGTCTTTCATCATGCCAACCATCTAAAAGCTGCATTACAACAGATGCTTGATCAATAGCTAGGTTAGGGTTATTTAGATCATCCTGATCATCAATACTATTTCCAGTTGGATTAGGAATTCTATCGTGAATACCAGTACTGTTGGCTACTAATTGAGCGTTAATAACTACACCACTAGGAAGTACTACATATGAAGACCATTTAGAATCTGCTATAGCACCTGGGTTAGCCTCTGCTGGTGGGAAACCAAATAATAGTCCATCTTCAGAACCAGCAACTAGTGATCTCTTAGGCGAAAAATCTACAGACCCTTCAAAAACTAGTCTTCCACTACGATTAAAATATGCTTTTTGTTCGCCACCTGATCCTACAGATGCTGCCATTCTAGGAGAAAAAATCACACCTAATTTTTTAGCCATAAATTTATCAGATGCTTCGGTTATTACATAATATCCTTTTCTTTTATTTCCATCTGGCAAGGTTTCCCAACCTTGAAACAAAGGAAACCTTGCTGTAGGTCCCGCAGGAACAATAGATCTGTCTATTCTGAAATCAATACCTAAAACACTTGGTAGAAAGACATTCTGTGATTCTGTAAACCTTAGTGCAGGATTAAATACATTAAACGGGATTCCACCATCTTTACGAATACTACTCAGTAATATTTTAGCTTCTTTTAAAGCTCTTAATGATTGGAATAAGCCTCTTGATTTAGCTTCTAATTCTAATTCATCTTCTGCTGTTTCATTTATTTCTAGTTGATCTTCCTGGACAATAGCATCATCATTACTGCAGGCCATGAAGAAAAAAGCTGCGAATACGCCTAAAAGCGATAATTTTAAATTTTTCATTTTTTGTGTTTTAAGAGTTAAATTCTAAAAAATTAAAAATAATTGGCCAATCATTTTTAGGAAATCAAAAGGTTTTAAGATTTGATATATGTTGAGACGCTACCAATATTTTATACTTACAGAGGAAAGTTTTAAAATATAATGAATAGTATGTTTTTAAAATCGATAATTTTTTTATTTATTTGATTTTCAGTATTTTGTATGGTAAATCGTTAAAAATTTTAATTTCAAAAAAAATAATTTATAACAAAAATTAGTATATTTTCTCACTATTTAAGAAAGTGAGAAAATGTTAGAAGTGTTAGATCACTAACATAAAAAGTAAATATCTTTATCTTTTTTATAGGGATCAATTGAAGAGTCTATATCTTTATAAGAAATCTAATAATGTTCAATTTTATATTGGAAATAATTGGAAATTTAATTCAGTTTATAATAAACAGAATCATTTTCTAGAGCTGTTAGTAGTTCTGGAGAAATATTTACTTTCTGTTTTCTGCTAGGCATATGTAATTTTAATTTTTCAGACATTTCAAAGATTACAAAATTCAAGGTATGATTTCCAGAATGTTCTGTCAACAGTCCTTTTAGATCATCAATTCTTTTATCAGAGAGAGCATTTATGTCTAATTGTATCGTTAATTTTCTGGCATAAGTTTCCATCACATCATGAAGTAACTGAAAACTATTAAACTGTATTCTTGGATCCCCTTTTTTACCAGTATCTCTGTTTACCCAACCTTCTTTAATAAACGCTTTTGCATAGACAAAGGTGCTTTGCACTAAAAACGGTCTGTGCTTAAGGTAGTCTTCGCCAAAAATTCTAAACTCATGAGCGGTGTTATAATCTTCAATGGTGAAGGTGGCCCAACCTTTCCCATTTTTCGAGGTTCGATGCTCCACGCCAGTGATGACACCACCAAATGAAATTTCACGATTTAGATTGTTTTCTAAATCTGTGAAATTTTGTAGTGTTCCATTACAGAAATATTTCATTTCGTATTTAAAGTCATCCAAAGGATGTCCAGATAAATAAATACCAACCACTTCTTTTTCCTGCGCAAGTTTTTCCATGGTTCCCCATTCCTCGCAAGGAGGAACAACAGGCTCAGGAATCTGAACATCACTAGCTTCACCAAACAAACTTACCTGAGAAGAATTTTCATTTTCCTGATATTTTGCCCCATACTTTATTGCCTTTTCAAGAAAAGTAATATCATCACCATCTTTATGAAAATATTGGCCTCTATGTGTTTCGGCAAATGAATCAAAACCTCCAGAGAGCGCTAAACTTTCGAATGCCTTTTTATTGGCAGCACGTAAATCAATACGTTTTGCCATATCAAATATGGATTTGTAATGCCCGCCTTCTTTTCTATTGTCTACTATAGTGGCAACAGCTCCTGTACCAACGCCTTTGATCGCTCCCATTCCAAATCGAACCGCACCATCTTTATTCACCGAGAATTTCCGGTAAGATTCATTGACATCTGGGCCTAAAACATCTAATTTCATTCGTTTACATTCTTCCATAAAGAACGTAACTTGTTTAATGTCATTCATATTGTTCGAAAGTACCGCGGCCATATATTCTGCGGGGTAATGGGCTTTTAGATAAGCGGTTTGATAGGCGATCCAAGCATAACAAGTAGAGTGAGACTTGTTAAAAGCATATGCTGCAAAAGCTTCCCAGTCCTTCCAGATTTTTTCAAGTTTATCCTCTGCATGACCTTTAGCAGCTGCTTGTTCAATGAATTTAGGCTTCATTTTGTCAAGAACTGCTTTCTGCTTTTTACCCATTGCTTTACGAAGGACATCAGCCTCACCTTTGGTGAAGTCTGCTAATTTTTGAGATAATAACATCACTTGCTCCTGATACACAGTGATTCCATAGGTTTCTTTTAAGTATTCTTCGCAGGCTTCCAGATCATATATAATTTCTTCTGTACCGTGCTTTCTATTGATGAAGCTTGGAATATATTCTAACGGCCCTGGTCTATATAATGCGTTCATCGCAATGAGGTCTGCAAAAACGGTAGGCTTTAACTCCTTCATATATTTTTGCATCCCAGGAGATTCATATTGGAACACTCCCACCGTTTCTCCACGCTGGAACAAGGCATAGGTTTCTTCATCATCCAAAGGAAAGTTTTCGGGGTCGAGTGCTACTCCGTGTTTTGCTTTAACAATTTTTACAGTGTCTTTGATTAAGGTTAAGGTCTTTAATCCTAGAAAATCCATTTTTAGCAGACCTGCGCTTTCTACCACTGAGTTATCGAACTGGGTGCAGTACATGTCAGAATCTTTTGCCAAAGCAACCGGAACGAATTTAGTAATATCGTCTGGCGTGATGATCACACCACAGGCATGAATCCCTGTGTTTCTAACAGACCCTTCTAGCACTCTTGCTTGATTTAGTGTTTCAGCTTCCAGGTCACTTCCTTCCGCAATATTAAGTAACTCGTTTACTTTTTCTAATTCATCACTTCTAAACTTTTTCTTTAGTACAGCTTCCTCTACGCCAAATATTTTACCAAGTTTTGACATATTAGGAATCAACTTGGCTATTCTGTCTGCATCACTTAGAGGTAAATCCAGCACGCGTGCTGTATCTCTTATCGAGGATTTTGCTGCCATGGTACCATACGTGATGATTTGTGCTACTTGATTAGATCCGTATTTTTCGATTACATAATCCATGACGCGTCCACGTCCTTCGTCATCAAAATCAATATCAATATCGGGCATGCTTACACGATCAGGATTTAAGAAACGCTCAAAAAGTAAATCATACTTAATGGGATCAAGGTTGGTGATCCATAAGCAATACGCTACTGCCGAACCTGCAGCAGATCCACGCCCCGGACCAACTGAAACCCCCATATCCCTAGCGGCACGAATGAAATCCTCAACAATTAAGAAATATCCAGGATATCCGGTATTTTCAATTACTTTTAGCTCAAAATCCAGTCGCTCATCAATTTCTGGAGTGATTTCTCCATATCGTATTTTGGCACCTTTGTAGGTTATATGCCTTAAGTATGCATTTTCTCCTCTTTTGCCTCCATCAATCTTGTCCTCTTCCGATTGAAATTCTTCTGGAATATCGAAAGCAGGTAATAATACATCTCTAGCCAGAACAAAAGGTTCTATTTTATCAACGATTTCCTGTATATTAATAATTGCTTCAGGAAGATCTTTGAATAAGCTTTTCATCTCTTCAGATGATTTAAAATAATATTCTTGATTAGGTAATCCGTATCGATAACCTCTTCCGCGACCTATAGGTGTCGCTTGTTTCTCTCCATCTTTAACACATAAAAGAATATCGTGCGCGTTGGCATTTTCTTTCTCACAGTAGTATGTGTTGTTTGTGGCTACGGTTTTGATATTATGTTTTTTAGAAAAATCTATCAAAACCTGGTTTACCCGATTTTCATCCTCTTGATTGTGACGCATAATCTCAATATAAAGATCATCGCCAAATTCTTCTTTCCACCAAAGTAGGGCTTCTTCTGCTTGTTTCTCTCCTATATTTAGAACTTTGCTTGGAACTTCACCATAAAGATTTCCAGTAAGTACAATAATATCCTCTTTATATTGCTTGATAACTTCTTTATCGATTCTTGGTAAATAGTAAAACCCATCCACAAAACCTATTGACGACATTTTAGCCAGATTATGATATCCGTTTTTGTTTTTAGCAAGCAAGACGATCTGATACCCATTATCTTTTCTGGATTTGTCTTTATGATTTTCGCACACAAAGAATTCACAACCTACAATTGGTTTTATTTCTATTCCAGTAGGTTCCTCCCCATTTTCAATAGCTGTCTCATTAGCAGCCTTTACATTTTTATTGTGGTTAGTAACTGCTGATACAAAATGAAAAGCACCCATCATATTGGCATGATCGGTCATAGCAACAGCAGTCATTTTATGTTTTGCTGTTTCTTTTACCAAATCAGGAATGCTGGTCGTTGATTGTAAAACCGAAAACTGCGTATGATTATGGAGATGTGCAAAGTTTACTGAATCGAGCGCAGCGATATTTTCTTTAATTTCTTGTTGGGAAATATCAGGACTTCCTTGTTGATCCAGCTCCTCTTGGATTTTTTTTGAAGCTTTTTTAAGATTGATGTGCTTAAGACCTATAAGCTGAATGGGTGCCGGGTTTACTTCTTTGAAATTTTCAAAATAATCCGGTTGTACATCAAGTTCTTCTTTGGTAAAAACTTGTTTTCTGATCAATTCTAAAAAACATCGGGTAGTGGCTTCTACATCAGCAGTTGCATTATGGGCTTCGCCAAAGGTAGTACCAAAAAGGAATTCATGTAATTCTGTTAAGGTGGGTAATTTAAATTTTCCTCCGCGACCTCCTGGAATTTGGCATAAACTAGCAGTTGTTTCTGTACAAGTATCCAGAACTGGTAATTCTTGTAGTTGATTATCAATACCAAGCCTATAGAATTCGGCTCCCATAATGTTAACATCAAAACCCACATTCTGACCTACCACAAATTTTGTTTTGGATAGCGCTATTTTAAATTTTTCTAGAACTTCTTCTAATTTGATACCATCTTGTTCTGCTAAAGCTGTGGAGATTCCATGAATTTTCTCGGCATCGTAAGGAATATTAAATCCTTCTGGTTTTACCAAATAATCCTGATGCTCGATACAATTTCCCATTTCATCGTGTAATTGCCAGGCTATCTGGATGCACCTTGGCCAATTGTTTGTATCACTTATTGGAGCATCCCAGCGTTTAGGTAAACCCGTAGTTTCGGTATCAAAAATTAAATACATAAAAAGATCAGTTTCGACAGAATTTTACTTCGGAATAGAAGCACTTACAAAAATAAGTAAAAGGAACACCCTATTAGAGAAAAATTGTTTACAGTTATTAACTAAAAAAAGCCGAAGTGTTAACTTCGGCTTTTTATAACTATTTATAATAATGTATCAAAAATGTGTTCGTGTTAAATACATTAATCGTTTATTAGGAAAAATTATGCTTGTATACTTTCAAATCTTTTAGCATCGTCTAGTGCGCTGATGGCTAGGCTTCTTTGCTTCATGATGAGTCGTTTGGTGCTTTCGGGTAATGAAACTTCGCTTAAAATTTCATTATATTCTTCTACAAAAGCTTCCTCTCCCCGCACAGTTTCCTTTAAAATAGCTTCTTCATCATTATTTGATAAAGCTGCTTTGAAGTTCATCCACACTCGGTGTGCATCCGCGGTGAAACTTGTTCCTTTTCTAGGGTCTTCACCATACAGTTTGATTTCATCTTTCAGTTCGTGTCCAAAATTATTACGTTCACTTTCGCGGTCTTTGAAATAGTCTTTCAACGCTACATTATCGACGTTTTCCATTGCAGTTTGATATCCTTTTTCTGCATCATAATTTTTTTCTAATAAGTCATTTAATCTTTTTGTAATTTTTTCTGTGTACTTCATAATCTTTTTCATTTTTAAAATTTCAATAAGTTATTTTATGATGTTTATTGTTTATCATCATTTTTAACTTAATAGTATATGCTGCCTAAGTCAAGCCATTTAACAGGGTTTGTGAACTTTTAACATCAATTAACAACCTGAAACCATTAGATTTGTTAAATATGTTAAACGAGAAAAGCGTTCATCAATTATTATGAAGAACGCTTTTGCAACTATAGTTGAGTTTGAATTAATATCCGTAATCAAATAATCCTTCTGTGACAATCATTCCACTGGCTGTAGTAAATTCAAAACTTCCACGAATACATTTGGATTCGGTGTTATGCGATGTTACAGTAAGTGTTCCAGTGATTGCGGATGATTTATCATTATACAAGCTATACGTTGCACTATATTCTCCGGATCCTGTTAAAGAATGTGTTCCGATAGCAACATCTATAGGAAAAACAATAGTTATTTCTTCATCTTCATTACTTGCTTTTATTAGAATTGATGGATTGTTTACTCCAAAAGGGATTGCATCGTGATCATCGGTGATCATTGGGTTGCTATTGATCATAGCTGTCAGGGATGCATTAAGAAGACATGGATTGGTTTCAGGATCTTCTTCTTCCTCTTCATCAACATTAATGATTATCTCTTCTTCCTCTTCTACTACTTCAGGAACAAAGTTTTCTATGGGTAGTTTATAAAACCATCCATTTTGGAAGCTCATGGATTTTCCGTTATTGCTCCTTAGATCTTTAAAATAAAAATTTCCGGAAACCTCATTGTTAGTGATTTCAGTAATAACTATTTGTCCGTTACTTACGCCATCTTCTGAGATAAATTTCACATCATTATCTTCAAAACTTACTTTGTTAGTGGCTTGTGGTTCTAGTCTGTAGGTTCCGATGCTGGTTGAAGAAGTAGTAAAACTTATCGATTCGGTACCGGTGTTTCCAACGATAACTAATGTACCATCATCGTGTATAATTGCTTTTCTAAAATCAGGCCTAAATAGTTTTCCATCCATTGTAGCCTGTAATCCAGGTGTGTTATATTCCAGATCCGTGGTACAAGAATTAAAAATTAGGCAGATTAGTACTAATAATGGGGTAATTTTTTTAATCATACGCTTGGGGCTTTAAAAATCTAAAAAACGATAAAAACGGTGTTTAGAAGTTCTGGTACAAACATATAAGGAAAATCTTAGTAAAACAATTTTTAATAGATAAAAAACGTATTTTTCACCGATTAATGATAGAAAAGATCGACAAAATACACAAAACATAGTTTATTTATAAATAAAAGTAAGTTTTTATACTTCTAATTAGGATACGGTTTTATGGATTAGGAAGGTTCTATACATATTAATTTTAAAAAATATGACAACACAAAATAAAGAGAAATCATTTTAGTGCTAATTTGTTAAAAATGATTACATTTGCCCACTTAATTATAAACAGGGTCGAGAACCCAAAAATTAATTCAAATATGTCTGTTAAAATTAGATTACAGAGACACGGTAAAAAAGGAAAGCCTTTTTACTGGATCGTAGCAGCAGATGCTAGATCAAAAAGAGACGGTAAATTTTTAGAAAAAATCGGTATCTACAATCCTAACACTAACCCGGCAACAATTGACTTAAATGTAGATGGAGCTGTAAAATGGTTACAAAATGGAGCGCAGCCTACCGATACTGCCAGAGCTATCCTTTCTTATAAAGGAGCGATGCTTAAAAACCACCTTGCTGGTGGAGTAAGAAAAGGTGCTTTAACAGAAGAACAAGCTGAAGAAAAGTTCAATGCTTGGGTACAGGAAAAAGAAAGTACTGTTACTGCTAAGAAAGATTCTTTAGCAAAGTCAGAAGCTGATGCAAAAGCAAAAGCTCTTGCTGCAGAAAAAGAAGTAAATGCTAAACGTGAAGCAGATGCTGTAGAAGCTGAGGCTGCTGCGAAAGCAGAGGAAACTGCCGCTGAAGTAACTGAAGAAGCTAGCAACGAAGAAGAATAGTTGTACTACTACTGATGAAGAAAGAAGATTGCTTCTATCTAGGCAGAATCGTAAGCAAATTTAGTTTTAAGGGTGAGGTATTAATAAAACTTGATACCGATGAACCTGAAAGTTATGTAAAAATGGAATCAGTTTTTGTTAGTTATAACAAAAATTTGGTTCCATTTTTTATAGAGAGAAGTTCACTCCATAAGAGCGATTTACTTAGAGTGAAGTTTGAGGATGTAGATTCGGAAGAAGATGCAGATGATCTCATGAAAGCAGAAATATACTTGCCACTAAGTCTCTTGCCAAAATTAGAAGGTGATCAGTTTTATTTTCATGAAGTAATAGGTTTTAAAATAGTAGATCTTACTTTTGGCGAAGTAGGTATAATTAAACATATTAATGACAGCACTGCTCAGGCACTTTTTGAGATTGATCGAAATGGTATTGAAATTTTAATACCAATGAATGATGAGTTTATAGATAAAGTGGATCGAGAAACAAAAACTGTTTTTGTAAACACTCCAGAAGGATTGATTGACCTTTATCTTTAGATAAAATCAAAAAAAAACAAGTTTTCAAATTTTTAAGAAGCTGAAAAAGTGTTTCAGTCTCCAGCTTCAATGGTACTTTTAATCCTCTAACGAAAACCCTAAGAAAAGAAGTTATAGGATCTAACCATTACTTAATGTTTATTCTAGACTTTTATTATAAATTAAGAGAAAAGCTATTTCAGATTTCAGATCTATTTGATGAAACCATTCCATTTTAAACAATTTACCATACATCAGGATCGATGTGCCATGAAGATCGGCACGGATGCGGTTTTACTGGGTTCCTGGGTTCCACTACCTGACACAGTGAATTCGATATTAGACATAGGCACGGGTACGGGCGTTATTGCATTAATGATGGCTCAGCGATCTTATGCAGAAACTATTGATGCTATAGAGATTGATGATCATGCCTACGAACAGTCGGTAGAAAATTTTGAAACATCGGATTGGGCAGATCGATTATTTTGCTACCACGCTTCTTTTCAGGAGTTTTTCCAAGAAATTGATGATCAGTATGACCTATTAATAAGTAACCCTCCATTTTATACTGATGATTATAAAACCTCAGATGCAAATCGTAATATGGCTCGATTTGCAGATGCATTGCCTTTTGAACACTTATTTTTTGGAGCTTCACACCTGTTGTCAGAAAAAGGAAGCTTTGCAGTTATTATACCTTATAAAGTAGAAAACACTGTGCTTGATATCGCAAAAAAAGTGGGATTATATCCTTACAAATTAGCTAGAGTTAAAGGAAATCCTTCCTCAGAAATTAAAAGGAGTATGGTTCTTTTTGGTTTTGATCAAGCCGATTATGAACCTGAAGAAATTATCATAGAAACAGCCAGACATCAGTATACAAAAAAATATATTGAATTAACCCGTGCATTTTATTTAAAAATGTAAGAGAATGAAGATAAAAGAGGAGAATTATTATAATTCTCCTCTTTTATTCAAATTCAATCACTTTACGAAATTTAACTTATATTTCTATAAATTAAAACTTTTAAAAATTGATGCGGTAATTAGTCTTTAGTTACCCAATTTCCTTCGGCATCACAATGTACTTCTACAGTTTCTCCATCTTCCTTGGTAAGTTCCAATTTAAACTCAGAAGCATCTTCTTTTGCGGCGGCTTTACTAATGGTTGCACCGGCAAAATCCTTCGCTACAGCATCAAGTACTGGTTGTGGAAGATTTTCAACAGCTAATTCAATATATTTCTCCTGAGTAGTAATCTCCATAGTTTCTTTAGAAGACATTTCTTCAGCACTAATACTTTGCGATCCTAATAAAAGTCCAAAAGCGAATACTGGTAATACAAATAAATTTTTCATTTTGTTTCTAGGTTTTAATTATTCTTTATTTTCTTATATAATAGAGAGGAATAATTGTGCCATATGGTTTTTGATAAATTATTTCAGCATAAGAAATTGAAAAACAGTGTTTTACATAAAAACACAATATTGTTAAAAGTATCTAAAATGTGTAGAAATCAGTTTCTAAATGCGGAAATTATCCACAAATATTTGTATTGGAAATGTGTTTATTTGTGGTATGTTTATGTCAATGAAGCTAGATTGTTGATATTAGATATCTTCAGTATTTTATATTATATTTTAAGAAGTCAAAAAAAATTGGCAGCTCTTTTTTCATTAATTACATTTGTTGGTGACTTAATTACCATAATTTTGAAAATAGTTTAAAAATAAATACACAATATATGAAGCCTGATCTTTTTGAAGCACCAGATTATTATAATTTAGATGAACTTTTGACGGATGAACATAAATTAGTCCGTGATGCTGCTCGTAGTTGGGTAAAACGAGATGTATCGCCTATCATAGAAGAGTATGCCCAACGTGCGGAGTTTCCGAATCAAATCATCAAAGGATTAGCAGAAATAGGAGCATTTGGCCCTTATATTCCTGAAAAGTATGGAGGAGCAGGATTGGATCAGATTAGTTATGGATTAATTATGCAAGAAATAGAAAGAGGAGATTCTGGAGTACGCTCTACAGCATCGGTACAATCCTCTTTGGTAATGTATCCTATCTGGAAATATGGTAGCGAAGAACAACGAAACAAATACCTTCCTAAACTTGCATCAGGAGAATTTATGGGATGTTTTGGTCTTACAGAACCAGATCATGGATCTAATCCTGGTGGTATGACCACTAATTTTAAGGATAAAGGGGATCACTATGTACTTAATGGAGCTAAATTGTGGATATCCAATGCTCCTTTTGCTGATATAGCAGTGGTTTGGGCAAAAGACGAAGAAGGAAGAATCCACGGGTTGGTTATAGAGCGCGGGATGGAGGGTTTTTCTACTCCCGAAACCCATAATAAATGGTCTTTGCGAGCTTCTGCAACCGGCGAACTTATTTTTGATAATGTTAAAGTACCAAAAGAGAACCTATTGCCTGGAAAGAGTGGATTAGGAGCGCCTTTGAGCTGTTTGGATTCAGCCCGTTTTGGTATTGCCTGGGGCGCTATTGGAGCGGCAATGGATTGTTATGATACTGCTTTGCGTTATTCCAAAGAAAGAATTCAGTTTGATAAACCTATCGGAGGAACTCAATTACAGCAAAAAAAACTTGCAGAAATGATTACCGAAATTACCAAAGCGCAATTATTAGCCTGGCGATTAGGAGTATTAAGAGAAGAAGGAAAGGCAACCTCTGCACAGATATCTATGGCAAAACGAAATAACGTGGATATGGCTATAAAAATTGCCAGAGAAGCCAGACAAATTCTTGGCGGTATGGGAATTACAGGAGAGTATAGCATTATGAGACACATGATGAACTTAGAAAGTGTAATTACCTATGAAGGTACGCACGATATCCATCTCTTGATTACAGGAATGGATATTACAGGAATAGCTGCATTTAAGTAATATGAATTATTAAAATAATAAGACGTCTTGGTTTTACTAAGGCGTTTTTTTGCATATTTTTCGCTCAAAAAATAAAGTTAATGAAAAAAGTAGTTCTTATTTTAGTAGGTAGTTTATTTGGTTGTGTTTCTTTTGCTCAGGATATAGCAAGGGTAGAGCCAGTACAATTTCGATTAAATTTTTTAGCTCCTGGTGCAGAAGTTGAGCTTGGAGTAACCAAGAGTTCTTCAATACTATTAAATGCAGGTTTTTTATGGGGTATTGGAACAAGTGAAGACTTTAACGGAACAACAGAGACCAATTTTGCGATCCTTCCTATACTTGATGGTCAATATAGATACTATTATAATTTAAATCAAAGACAAGAAAAAGGTAAAAACATATCCAAGAATAGCGGTAACTTTATTGCTGTTAAAAGTACATATTATTTTACTGAGAGTTTTTTGAAGGGGCTTGAAGGCAATGAAGAAGATCTTTTTACGGATGAAAGCGACTTGTGGGTAATTGGATTAACATACGGGATACAACGAACCTATTTTGATTGGCTTCATCTAGGTTTTGAGGGAGGAATTGGGTATGGAAAAACCCGAATAGATAGTTTGATATTACCCATACTATCTTTTACAATAGGGTATGCTTTCTAATAAATTTACAAATTAATTTTAAACCGATGAAAATATTTGGGCATCGTGGAGCAGCTGGTTTGGTTGCAGAAAACACATTAGAATCTATAGCAAAAGCTATGAAATATAACATTGATGGAATTGAAATTGATGTACATAAGTGTAAGTCAGGAGAATTGGTAGTCGTTCATGACAAAACCTTGCAAAGAACAACCAATGGCAATGGCGAAGTGTCTGATATTATTTGGCAGGATTTAAAGCAGTTTAGAACTGCTGAGGACTATAGAATACCTACTTTAAAGGAAGTTTTAGACCTTATAGATGGGAGATGTATTTTAAATATAGAATTAAAAGGCATCGGAACAGCACTACCAGTTATAGAATTATTAGATAAACATGTAAAGGATACGAAATGGAATTGTAATGATTTTATCGTATCTAGTTTTGATCATTCTCAGTTATTTCAAATAAAATCAATGACTTCTTTATTCAGGTTGGGAGTGTTAACAGAAAAAAATATTCCAAGCGTACTGAATGTCGCAGAGGCGTTAAAAGCATTTTCTATCCATCCACCGATATATTCTTTGACCCAAGAAGATGTTTTTTTAGCTTACAGAGAAAAATTTAAAGTATATACCTGGACCGTAAATGATCCAGCGAAGATAAAAACATTAAAAACTTGGAAGCTTGATGGAGTCATTACAGATTTTCCTAATTTTGCTTAATGCAATATGATCTCTTAATAATTGGTGGTGGAGCAGCGGGATTTTTTACAGCTATGAACGTGGCAGAAAAGGATCCTAATCTCAAGATAGCTATTCTTGAAAGAGGAAAAGAAGTTCTGTCTAAAGTTAGAATTTCTGGAGGAGGTCGTTGTAATGTGACCCATGCGGAGTTCGTTCCAGACGATTTAAGTAAAAATTATCCCAGAGGCCAAAAAGAGCTTATTGGTCCTTTTCACACGTTCATGACCGGTGATACGATGGATTGGTTTGATCGTCGAGGTGTAGCATTAAAAATAGAACCTGATGGAAGGATTTTTCCAGTTTCTGATTCATCCCAGACGATTATAGATTGTTTTTTATCAGAAACCCAACGATTAGGAATCAAAGTCCTGACTAATCATGTAGTAAAGGATTTTTTTAAAGAAAAGGAGAATTGGAAAACAATCACGAATCAAGGAAATTTTGAAGCTAAAAAACTTCTAATTGCTACCGGTAGTAATCCTAAAATATGGTCAAAGCTAAACACACTAGATCATCAAACTATTGATGCGGTTCCATCATTATTTACCTTTAATATAAAAGATCAAAGAATCAAGGATTTACCCGGTATCTCAACAGACGCCTCTGTTCTGGTGAAGAATTCTAAATTATTTAGTGATGGACCGTTACTGATTACGCACTGGGGGATGAGCGGCCCTGCAATCCTTAAGCTTTCAGCGTGGGGCGCAATTGAACTTAATTCCTATCAATACAATTTTGAAATTATCGTTAATTGGCTGCGGGATTATTCTAAAGAGGAAACTTTAGAAACACTAAAAGTTTTAAAAAATACAAATCCAAAACAACAAGTATCTAAATATGCTCAGTTTGAACTACCAAAAAGGCTTTGGCAAAATTTAGTTGCTTTTTCGGGAATCGATAAAACCACGCGATGGGCGGATACCAATAAAGTTCAATTGAATACACTCTCTGACGAATTGACTGGAGGTGTTTATAGTGTTAAGGGAAAGAGCACGTTCAAAGAAGAGTTTGTAACGGCAGGAGGGATCGATCTTAAAGAAGTGAACTTTAAAACCTTTGAGAGTAAGAAACACGAAAATTTGTATTTTGCCGGAGAAGTATTAAATATCGATGCTGTAACCGGAGGGTTTAATTTTCAAAATGCCTGGACAGGTGCTTATATTGCTGCTCAGGCAATCACATCAGTAGCATGAAAAAAAATATCGCTTTATTAAGAGGAATAAATGTAGGAGGTCATAAAAAAATAAAAATGGCTGATCTAAAACAGATGTTCGAGAAACTGGGTTGTAGTTCGGTAGTTACCTATATCCAAAGTGGAAATGTAGTTTTTGAAAATACTTCAGACGATCTGCCTGTTTTAGAAACAAAGATCCGCGTTGCAATTAAAAAGCACTTTGACTTTGATGTACCAGTAATTGTGATGACTCACCAAACTTTAAATGAAATTCTTCAAAACAATCCTTTTGCTGATAAATTGGCAACAGGTGAAATAGATAGTAAAAAAATGTATTTCATGTTTTTATGTGATCAACCGAATCCATTGGCAGTAAAAGAACTTTCTACAATTTCATATAACCCAGAGGAATTTACAATTACAAAAAAAGTAATTTATTTACACGTTTTCAATGGCTATGGCAAGACTAAGCTAAATAGTAACTTCTTTGAAAAAAAATTAAGGTGTAACACAACGACCAGAAACTTAAGAACAATGAATAAGTTATTGGAATTAAGTTTTTTAAGAGTATAATTGTTCAGATACTTTTCGGAAATCTGCGTAAAATTTTGTATCTTAAAATGGTTTAACCATTACCTTAATAACTATGAAAAAAATTACACTAGCACTTATGATTGTTTTGATGTGCAATAGCACACTTATAGCCTATACAAGTAACGAAGAGCCTATAAAACAACTATTAATGGATTATATTAGTAAGATCAATGATCTGGAAAGAGGAGCTAAAAAGAACGATATTTTGTATCTGTTTGATGAGAAATATAGCGGCAATACCGTATATGTCAATTTATCAGGTGCTTTGGTCAGAAAAAACTATGATAAGAAAAATATTTCATCCCAATTGGATGATATCATAAATGACGACAATTACAGTTTCAAGCTCACTTTAGAGGAAGTTGTTTTTAAAAGTCAAAAGGCAAACGCCGGAATCATATCTGCCGTTGTTAATTTTGAATCATTTATTAATAAAAAACTAGCAGAAAAAGGAACCATGTTAATGGACTTGGTTGGTATTAAGATTGATGAGCGATGGAAAATTGTTCAAAATAATATGGTTAGAGTTTCTGAAGCAAAAGACATTGGAGAGTGCGTTTGCTATATGTACGGAAATGGAGACACTAAGTTTGTAACAGAGGTTTATTTTCCTGCCGGACTAGAATACAATCAGCAACTAGAGTCTTTTCAGATTACTAGAAAAGATGATTCTCGATTAATAAAAACCCACAGTGATGAATTTTATTGGAAAGGCAATGGTGGGATATATTATAAAGGAAAATCTATCGGTAAGACAAAAGATTCAAAACAAGCCATACAAATAGCAGTTAAAAATTTATACAAAGATTCATGTATAAAGGTCGTATTCAATTAGATTTATTTTCAGCGTAAGAATTCAAAATTTATATACTAATGTATCCTGTTAGATTAGCACAAGGCAGGGTACATTATGAAATTGTTACGATCAATTTTGGATATTAGATTGTTTAAGTGAGACTGTAATTTGTCATTTTGGTTGCTTTAGAATGAGAGGGAGTCAATCAATATTTTCTCTAAAAATTTTTAAAAAAAGTAAAAAGTCTAATCTCTTAAAAATCCTTTCCAAGATATTTCTATAGCTTGGTTAATATGTTTGTCTAGTAGTTTTACTTTTTCATTTTCATGGATTTTTACAATAGAAACTACATTACCAAAAAATAGTTCTTCCATCACCATAGGATTGTATGACTTAAAAACTTTCTGCCGGATTCCTGTTTTAAAATAATTCTCAATTTCACTGTAATACTGTCTTGCTTTATCTTTTAAGGATTGAGGTATTTCTGGCGATCTGGCTATTTGTTCAGAAAATACAAATGCAAGTGGATTATTTACAAAATAATGAAATAAATTGATCCACATTGTAGAAAACTGTTTTTTTGTATCATCTTCAGGAATATTACGCATGACCACAGTTCCAAAATCTTGAGTGAGCATTAAATAGAGTTCAGTAATGATCTCTTCTTTGTTCTTAAAATGATGATATACAGTTCCATTGGCAACACCAGATTCTTTGATGATTTGCGAAAGCGAAGTTGCCTGGATTCCTTGTCTTGTAATTAATTCTAAAGTAGTTTGTAAAACTATTGACTTTTTGTTCATAAATAATTTATTCCTTCATTCTTGGTTTAGTTAAGTTGCCATATACTAAAATTTAATGCAGTCGCAAAAGCAACCCAAATCAAATAAGGGATAAGTAGGTAAGCGGCGGTCGAATTTACAACTTTAAACCACTTGATTGTAAATAATAACAGGATAAACAGGGCAAGTATATCCACAAGTGCAATCAATGGATTACGTATTCCAAAGAAAAAAATGGACCACGCAGCATTGAGTAAAAGTTGAAACCCAAAATGATATAACGCAATTTTTACCCATTTATGATAAAAACCTTTACTCCAAACAATACCCGCTGCAATTCCCATCATAATATAAAGAATTATCCAAACAGGAGCAAAAAGCCAATTAGGGGGCGTAAAGGATGGTTTTTTCAAAGCTACATACCATGTAGTAATCGATGTTTGTGTTGCAACGCTACTTAAAAAGCCTATTAATAGACATAATAAGACGGCGATGCCGATACGAAGTAACTTTTTTCTCATTAGGTTTAGTTAGTTACATACTAAAATAGCAATTTATTTTTATTAGCTTACTCTTTAATCCACTTAACCATTTATCTTTGCCAAAATTATTTTTATATTATGGGTGATTATAGTCAGTTTATCACTAAAACATCTTTATTATTACCAAATAAGGGATCTATTTCCTGTTCATCACCTAGTAATATTGCGTTAGTGAAATATTGGGGCAAACGACCTGTACAATTACCAGAGAACCCTTCTATAAGTTTTACATTAGACACTTGTAAAACAAAGACCACATTACACTATAAAAGATTAGAAAGTATCTCAGAAGATTTTCAGTTTGAACTGCTTTTTGAGGGAGAGCCAAAACCAGATTTCAAACCAAAAATTAGAAATTTTTTTCAACGAATTTATGAGTATGTTCCTTTTCTGAAAAATTATAAATTTGTTATCGAGACAAGCAATACCTTTCCTCATAGTAGTGGGATTGCCTCTTCTGCAAGTGGTATGAGCGCACTGGCGTATTGTTTGATACAATTAGAAAAACAGATAGATTCAGACCTAACAGATGAGAAGTATTTACAAAAAGTTTCCTTTTTGTCCAGATTAGGATCCGGAAGTGCTAGTAGAAGTATTGAAGGTCCTATTACTGTATGGGGTGCACATAAGGAGATAGTGGGAAGTAGTGATGCCTATGCCGTTCAATTTCCTTACGAGATTCATTCAAATTTCAAAAACTATCAGGATACGATCCTTCTTATAGATAAGGGTGAGAAACAAGTAAGTAGTTCTGTAGGTCACGATTTAATGCACGGTCATCCGTTTTCATCAGAAAGATTTAAACAAGCAAACAAAAACATAATCAAATTAAAAGACGTCTTGGTGTCAGGTGACTTGGATAGGTTTATTGAAATTGTAGAAAATGAAGCATTAACACTTCATGCTATGATGATGACTTCATTGCCTTATTTTATATTAATGAAACCTAATACATTATCTGTAATACATAAGATTTGGGAATATAGAAAAGAGACAGGGTCTAAGATTTGTTTCACCTTAGATGCCGGAGCAAATGTACACGTACTGTATCCTCACAGAGAAAAGGATCAAGTGATAGATTTCATTAAAAATGAGTTAGTTGTATATTGTCAGAAAGGGCAGTATATTTGCGATAAAATAGGATTAGGTGCCAAATTGTTGTAACTTTATCCTGAAGAGTTAGACAAATTGGATATAAGGCTAATAAACAAATGAAGGGACCGTTATTTTACTCGAAAATACTTTTATTCGGCGAATATGGAATTATTAAAGATTCCAAAGGGCTTTCTATACCCTATAATTTCTTTAAAGGAGCGCTAAAGGTTTCTGAAAATCCTGATTCACAGGCTGTTAAATCTAACAAAAGTCTTGTCGATTTCACAGAATATTTGGAAAAAATTCAAGATAAAGGTGTTGTCAAATTTGATATGCAGCGGTTGAAAGACGATGTAGCTTCTGGAATGTATTTTGACAGTAGTATTCCTCAAGGATATGGAGTTGGAAGTAGTGGAGCGTTGGTAGCAGCAATTTATGACAAATATGCTAATAATAAAATAACCGTTTTAGAGAACCTAACTCGTGATAAGCTATTAAAACTAAAAGAGGTTTTTGGATTGATGGAATCTTTTTTTCACGGCAGTAGCTCGGGGTTAGATCCCCTAAATAGTTACCTAAGCCTGCCTATTCTCATTAATTCTAAGGATAACATCGAGCCGGCGGGGATTCCTTCACAAAGTGTTGATAATAAAAAAGGAGCTGTTTTTTTATTAGATAGTGGTATGGTAGGTGAAACTGCACCAATGGTAAGTATTTTTATGGAAAGCATGAAACAAGAAGGTTTCCGTACAATGCTTAAAAATCAATTTGTTAAACATACGGATGCCTGTGTCGATGATTTTTTAAAAGGCGATATTAAATCCTTGTTCCTTAATATTAAGCAATTATCTAATGTGGTATTAGATAACTTTAAGCCTATGATTCCTGCACAATTTCATGCATTGTGGAAAAACGGAATCGAAACTAATGACTATTACTTAAAATTATGTGGTTCCGGTGGCGGAGGCTACATTTTAGGATTTACGCAGGATTTTGATAAAGCTCAATCTGTGCTCAAAGATTACAAATTAGAAGTAGTATACAACTTTTAATAGGTTCAAATCAGGATGTTTTCCAGAAAAAATAAACTCACTCTTCTTAAGCTATTGAGTTTTTTTTCTATCATAAGAGGTTATAATATTCTTATCATTGTACTGGCACAATATCTCACTTCGGTATTTATTTTGGCTCCAAATATCCCATTAAGAAAGGTGCTTCTCGATCCTAATTTGTTTGTGATCGTATTAGCATCAGCAGGAGTAATAGCCGCTGGATATATTATTAATAATTTTTACGATCGAGAAAAAGATATTATCAATAGACCCCAAAAAACGATGCTGGATCGTTTGGTTAGTCAGCGCACCAAACTTACTGGATATTTTGTACTTAATTTTCTTTCTGTAATTCTTGCTAGCTACGTGTCGTTCAGGGCAGTTTTGTTTTTTTCCTTATATGTTTTCGGGATATGGTTCTATTCTCATAAGCTAAAGAGAAAGCCTTTTTTGGGTAACTTTGTTGCCTCTACCTTATCAATAACGCCGTTTTTTGCTGTTTTCATATATTATAAAAATTTTGATGAGGTTATTTTCGTACACGCTACTTTTCTATTTTTAATGTTGGTGATGCGCGAAATGGTTAAGGATCTTGGAAACCTAAGAGGCGATGTGGCGCAGAATTATAAAACAATTCCTATTATCTACGGTGAGGCAACTTCTAAAAAACTAATAAGTTTACTTATACTTGCTTCCTGTATTCCAATTTATCTGCTTCTTACCAGGTATGAAATTGGATATATGTACTTGTATTTTTATGTTTGCCTGTCACTTTTATTTCTATTCCTTATTGCTTTATGGAAATCAAATAACAGGACGCATTATATCTGGTTACACAATACTTTAAAATTTATTATTGTATCAGGTGTGTTTAGTATTGTTCTAATTGATGTTCATATGATTCTTGATAGAATTCTTGGGTAACAAAAAAGCAGCTACATTTTTTTTATGCAACTGCCTTCTAATTACTTGTCTCAAGTATACGCTTATGCTTCTGGGTTTACTACTTTTAGCCTTAGTTTAAATACTTTGTTTCCTGTTTTCTTAATATCCGAATGAACTTTTTTATAATTCAATCTGTTTTTTACATAATAAGTAACTGCTTCTTTTTCAGAATCAACATTTAAGATTACAATCTCTCCTTTTGCATTTAGAATAAATTCGATGTCTGCATTAATTTCATTACAATCCAATTGGATTTGCGGCTTTTCTAATAAAAATGCTATTTCACTTCTTAGTTTTTGTTCGTTCGTTTCTTTTGTGTTTTTGTCATTTGCAAAAATCTGCGTTGATGCTAAAATGGCTACTGCGAATACAATTAATTTTTTCATTTTTTTTACGTGTTTATTAGGTTTGAGTTTTAAGATATTATTTGTTTTAATTTTACAAGACAAATGTAAATTTGAGAATCCTATTCTTTCGAGTTTACTTTTTATCAGAATGTATTGTTAAGTTTACTATTATGTAAATTAGTGTACATTTTAACATAAGTTGAATTTTATGAAATATATACTTATAATAAGTTTACTTTAGGAGTATCAATGCGGACTAATTTGATTGATGTTGCATTGATACATGTAGATATCTATTTAATGCGAATAATTCAATTTTTAACACGTCTCCAATGTTGCCAAAATGTTATCAGGTGGTTTAACTGTAAAGCAGATTGATACATTTAAGTGTTTGAAATTCAATTTTTTGCATATTATTTATTCGCTAACAGGATCTTGAATATTTAAAAATACGAACCAGAAATTTGAGATTTAAAAACAATAAAACTGAAATTCTTCATGAAAGATCAATTACTGACGGTTGCTATAGCGCAAATTTCGCCTGTTTGGCTGGATAAAAATGCAACCATTGAAAAGATTAAAGAATCTATCATTGAGGCAGCTACAAAAAAAGCAGCACTCGTTGTATTTGGGGAGACGTTACTTCCCGGATATCCTTTTTGGGTTTCGTTAACTGATGGTGCTCAGTTCGATAATAGGGTTCAGAAAGAAATCCATGCGCACTATGCTCAGAATGCGGTGGTTATAGAACAAGGGGATTTGGATGCTTTTTGTACACTGGCTAAAGAGTATAGTATTGCTATTTATCTAGGAATTATAGAAAGACCATTAGACCGAGGAGGTCATAGTATTTATGCTTCTTTAGTATATATAGATCAAAAAGGAGAAATCAAGTCTGTACATCGCAAATTACAGCCAACCTATGAAGAGCGATTGACTTGGGCACCTGGAGATGGTAATGGACTTAGAGTACATCCTCTCAAAGCTTTTACTGTTGGTGGTTTAAATTGTTGGGAGAATTGGATGCCGTTACCAAGAGCGGCATTATATGGACAAGGAGAAAATTTACACGTAGCCACCTGGCCCGGAAGTGATTATAATACCAGAGATATTACACGCTTTATTGCCAGAGAATCTAGGTCTTATGTGGTTTCTGTTTCTGGTTTAATGCGTAAAGAAGATTTTACGTCAGCAACACCTCATTTGGAGGAAATTCTTAAAAAAGCTCCTGATGTCTTAGCCAATGGTGGTTCCTGTATTGCTGGACCAGATGGAGAATGGGTTTTAGAGCCGGTGCTGAATAATGAAGGGATATTCATACAAACTTTGGATTTTGACCGGGTATTACAGGAGCGACAGAACTTTGATCCGGTTGGGCATTATTCCAGACCAGATGTAACGCAGCTAAGTGTGAATAGAAAACGACAAAGTACCGTTTGGTTTGGTGAGGATTAGTTGTTATTTCTAAAAACTAAACAACTATCTTTGCAAAAAATGTAAGATATGAGTCGTGGAGATAATTCTAATAGAGGAAAAGGAAGTGGAAGACAAGGAGGGAATCCAAAAAGAAAGTCATACGCCAGAGGTAATGCCCCTATAAAAAATAAAGATAATTCACCAAAGAAGATTTCTAATTCTGATGAGATCCGATTAAATAAATTTGTAGCGAACTCTGGGGTTTGCTCCAGGAGAGATGCGGATTTATATATACAAGCAGGAAACGTTTGGGTAAACGGAAAGCCTGTTACAGAAATGGGGCACAAGGTAAAATTGACTGACGAAGTGAAGTTTGATGGGCGTTTGATTACACCAGAGAAAAAGGAATATGTATTGCTCAACAAGCCCAAAGGTTTTGTAACCTCTACAAGTCCGGAAAAAACAAGAACGGTTATGGATCTGGTAGCGAATGCTTCCAGAGCAAGATTAAAACCTATAGGAAGATTAGAACGCAATACCACAGGATTATTGTTGTTTACCAACGATGTAGATTTAGAAAAGAAACTAACACATCACAAAACAGGCGTTCGAAAAATCTTTCACGTAGAGTTGGATCGTAATCTTAAGTTTGAAGATTTCCAGAAAATTGAGAAAGGGATCAAGCTAGAAGAAGGATTTATACCAGTAGATGAAATCTCTTATATAGAAGGCGCATCTAAGAATGAAATAGGAATCCAGTTAATGTCCTCAAAAAACGGTATCGTTACCAAACTTTTCGAGCATCTTAATTATGGAGTTTTAAAACTAGACAGAGTAATTTTTGCAGGGTTGACCAAAAAAGATCTACCGAGAGGTCATTGGAGAATACTAACTGAGCAAGAAGTTATTAATTTAAGAATGATGTAAACCAAGAATTACATAAATTAAAATGGAGGAACTAGATTATTAATTTAGTTCCTCTATTTTTTTAATACCTCGCCAATAATTCCTTCAACTCATCATAGTACTGTTTAGAAAGATAAATGCCATTATGACCAGCACCTTTGATAAGCGTAAGTTCGATTTTATCGGGATATAATTTCTTTAATCGTTTAGAGTGTTCTTCTGGTTTAATTAGAAAATCTTTAGAACCGTGAAAAACCCGTATAGGACACCTGACCTCACCTAAGAATTTATAAGATGGGATTTCGTAGTTAATCAATGACTTTGGAACAGGTGCTATACTAGCTATAAACTCATTCCAGGCATAATAAGGAGCTTCAAGTATCAGAAGTTTAGGGTTGTTTTTTGCTGCGGTATAGGAAGCAAACCCTGTTCCTATTGAATATCCTAATATAATAATATCTTTTTCTTCATAACGCGTAAGAACATAATCATAAACCTTTTGTGCATCGTTATATAGTTCGGATTCTTCTTCATAAAAGCTGTCACTTTTACCATATCCTCTATAATCTACAAATAGGACGTCAAACTTATTTTCTGTGTATAAATACGCACGTTCTCCCCACTCGTGGATCGCTCCTGCATTGCCATGGAAATAAAGAATAATACCTTTGCTTATTGAATCAGTTTTAAATAATAACGCATTTAAATCTATGTTATCTTCTACTGGAATATTAATTTCTTCAAAAGACTGATCGAAGGAATACGTGTAATCTTTATCTAAAACCTTAGGATTGAAAAAGAAACGCTCTTGTTTAACATATAAAAAAACATAACCGCAAAGTATTAAAATAACTATGAAAGCTAAGAATCGTACGAATCTTCTTCCTATTTTTCTGAAATTAATTCTCAATGTAAATTGATTTTAGTGATGTAATCTGGGTATGCTTAAAGCCTTCGAAAATAAAAATACCAAATACAAGGCTATATTCCAGAGCAACAAACCATAAATTTTCTTTAAAATCAGGATGGGTATATGCTGTATAACTAAATATAATGACAAAAGACCACCAAACTGGAAACCGGTAGTTAGTGAATATGCAAAGTGCAAGAGGAACAGCAATATACCAGGGATGGACAGTAGTTGATAAGAAATAATAGCTACAAATACCAAGAACCATAACGGTAATTAACTCGACGGTATTTTTATTTTTTCTAAAAAAAGTAAATAACAAGAGAATGCCAATGACGATTATTGGCAAAATTTTACCAACCGTGCCAATAATATTCCATCCAATAGTTTGATAACCAACCCACCGAATGATATAATAAATACTGGCGTTAAACTCAAAATTCTGAAACCAGAGACCAATAGTTTTACTAAAATTAGAAATGAATTCAGAAGATAAAAAAGGTGCAAAAAGAAGGATGGTAACGATCATGACGATACTATAAAAGCCACTAAGTTTCAAGAAACGTTTTTTAAGAGATGTCTTATCAATGCCGACAATAAACTTCTGAAAAAATAATGGTAAAAATAACAAAGGAATTAATTTAACCGAAACAGAAAGTGATAAAGTAATTGCTGCCCAATACCAGTGTCTCTTTTGTAACAAATATAAAGACCAGATTATAAAAAATATCATAACTGCCTCAAAATGAAGATTTCCAGTAAGTTCGATAATAACAAACGGATTTAAGATATACCAAAATATTCTATTTTCTGGAATTTTTAGTTTACGCAATAATTTTATCCCAAAGAAAAAAGTTCCAATATCTGCTAGGATAATAAGTAGTCTCATCACAATTGCAGAACCTAAAATACTTTTTCCTGCAAAAATTCCAGCCACTAAATAACAGAACTGACTTACCGGTGGATAATTGGTAAAGTGACTGCCATTAAGTGCTCCCATTCCTTCATATAATTCTTTTGCTTGAGCGATTGGAGCATTACCCTGCATAATCCAGGTCTCTGGCAATGATAAATAAGGATTGATTCCTTCCAGTAGCATTCTGCCGTCCCAAATAAATCTGTAGAAATCCTGAGAAAGATTAGGTATAGCGACAAGAAATATCATTCTAAACCCTAAAGCAATACCTGCTAAGAGTTTTATATTATGAGGATTGATTTTAATGATTCTGTAAGACACAAAAAACAATCCAGTCCAAAGGCCTATCATTTTTGTAAAATCTGTGCGTTCTAATTGATAAGCAAAACTCCAGTAAAATAAGGCGCAAAGCGAGGTGAAGATGATGGAAAACTTATGGTATTTCCAAATGCTAATCATTATAATTTAGAAGTCACAGATTTAAAGAATACAAAACCAAACCCAAGAAACAACATGATATGAAATAAGAACAATCCAAAATCCTGTAGTTTAAAAGCACTGTACAGGGCAAATGCAAAATAACACATCAATAATGCTTCTATAATGGTGTTTCCAGAAATGTTCTTGCTCACATATTTATTTCCTTTCCAAGAATCTTTTAGCGTACTTATATTAAATTTTGGAGTTCTCACAAATTCACTTTTCTTACCGAAGTGACCTTCTAGAACGGCCATAGAGTTGTGTACTGAGAATCCCATGGCGATCGAAAAGAAAGTGAAAAACATCTTGATGTATTCTATAAATTTCCAAAACCCTCCATTATGGATTTTCTTAAATGTGTGCCAGTAACAAAAGAAAAATATTACTGTGCTTAATGCGAAAAAGGCGATTACATTAAAATACCAACTAAACATTGGATTCCTATTTTTAATGTACATTACGGGAACACTTAATACAGCAACAAGTAATACTAATAGAAACATGCTGCTATTTAAAAGATGAAAGAAACTATGGAATTTTGTTTCGAAAGGAACAGTTTTATCTTTAAGAAGTTTCCAGTACAATTTCTGAAAATTCTCTGCGGCACCTTTGTTCCATCGAAACTGTTGCGAACGTGCAGCACTAATAACTACAGGTAATTCTGCAGGAGTTTCTACTTCTTCCAAATATTTAAATTTCCATTTTTTAAGTTGAGCACGATAACTTAAGTCCAGGTCTTCTGTCAATGTATCTCCTTGCCAATTTCCTGCATCTTCAATGCACTTTTTTCTCCATACACCAGCAGTTCCATTAAAATTAATGAAATGATTCTTATAGTTACGCCCTACTTGTTCCATAGTAAAGTGAAAATCCAACGCGAATGCCTGAATTTTAGTCAACATAGAATAATCCCTATTGATATGTCCCCAACGGGTTTGTACCACACCAATGTTTTTATTTTTGAAATAAGGAATTGTTTGTAACAGCCATTTTTGACCCGGAAGGAAATCAGCATCAAAAATCGCGATAAACTCACCTTTCGCAATTTTCAACCCTTCTTTTAAAGCTCCTGCTTTAAACCCCGTACGGTCTTCTCTGCATATATGATGAATATCTAATCCAGTTTTTTGAAGTTCTTTTATATGGGCTGCAGTAGTATGAATTGATTCATCAGTAGAATCATCTAGTACCTGTATTTCCAACTTATCTTTAGGATACTCTAACAAAGCGATATTGTCCAGTAACCGCTCCATGACATAGAGCTCATTATATACCGGTAGTTGTACAGTAATATATGGTGTTTCTTCTTCTATGGAAAGATCAAACGTAGGAGAGTTGTCATTCAGTTTTCTAGCTTTTAAATAGTTAAATAGTAAATTCAACTGGGCTAAACTGTACAAGAAAATTATTATTAACGCAACTGTATAAATTACAATGATAGCAATATCCATTACTGAAAGCTATATTTAAAAATCCAACTTAAAATCTTAACGCCTGCAAAGATAGCACCTTTTATGGTACCTGAAACTTTTGAAACGCCTATTCTCTTTTTATAGCGAACCGGAACTTCTACATATGAATAATGCTTTTTTATGGCTTTTAGTTGCATTTCTACAGTCCATCCATACGTTTTGTCTTGCATGTTTAGTTCCAGAAGCTTATTATACTTAATCGCTCTAAAAGGACCTAGATCTGTGAATTTTGCACCAAAAAATAACCTCATCAGACTTGTAGCAAGCCAATTTCCAAATATCTGAGGCACTGTCATTGATCCATTTTCTCTTAATTTTTTATCTCTTGCTCCAATCACCATGTCGATATCTTCATGGATAATAGGAGCAACGATCTTTGTCAACTCTTCGGGATAATCACTATAATCACCATCCAGGAATACAATGATATCTGAATTGGTTTTTTGAGAAGCTATATAATCCAACCCTTTTAAACAGGCATAACCATATCCCATTCTTTCTTCTCTTAATACTGTAGCTCCAGAATCTGTTGCCACAATTTCAGTATGATCAGTAGAATTATTACTTACAACAATTATCTCTGAAACCACTTTGGGAATCTCATTAATTACGTGACCAATAGAATTACCTTCGTTAAAAGCAGGTATAATGACTTTAATTATTGGATTCATTTACAGAGAGGCATTGGGGTTATCTTTTTTAAAGCTATAAATATCCGTCCATTCTCCAGTTTTTTGATCATCAATGTATTTTTCAGCTTTAAAAAGTTTATTTTTTCTATATAAAAGACCGTATCCGTTTTTTTTGTCATTTTGATATTGATACTTCCTTGTAACCTGATCCTTTATATTACTGGTGGCAATATCGTAAATAATCCACCATTTTTCTGCTTTATTATCTATAAAATGCCCTTCTTTAATGAGTTTGTTTTCTTGGGAATAGAAATACCAATATCCATTTTTTTTATTGTTGCTATAATGTCCCTGTTCCGAAATATTTCCATTGCGATGGTAAGTATACCAATAATCTATCTTTTGATTGTCCATTATCCAACCCTCAGCCTTAATAGCCCCATCTGTGTAGTACTCTCTATGATATTCTTTAGTAATTGCTATTTGGCTGCTAGAAAAAGCATATATCACGGTAAATATAAAAAGCTTATACATCATCATTGTATTTCTATAGAAACTTAGACGAAAGCTTTTAGCAATACCAACAATTAGAGTAAAAAAAGATCCTCATATAATTAAAAGCAACCCCTTAAAAATGTATTAATAAGCCTACGTAAATTAATTAAAAACTAATTAAAAGTGTTTTTTATCTAATTTTTTGTTAAATTTATCGATAAAATAAAATTTAAAACTATTGTTCTTTGTAAGGTTTAACGGGGCTAATTTAATGGATATTTATATGGATATTAGTAACACAACCCAAGAATCACCCAAGTTCTTCCAATTTGATAAGGTGCTATTTACAGTAATGTTTATTGCATTGCCAGGAATAATATTGGATGGTATCGTAGAATACAATGAGGGCGGTTTAAGCCCATATTTTTATAGAGCGTTGATCACTTTTGTCATAGTTACTGGTGGTTTATTAGTACAGAGAACAGGTTTAATGAGAAAGTCAAGATTGCTTACACTTTCTGTATATACGATAGTTCTTGGGATGATGTCTTCTGTTTTTTTCGGGATTCACGATCCGGATTTCAGCTTTGAATCATTTTTTTTAAAGGTTGAAGTAATCATTTCTTTGCTATTTTTTGCAGTTGGAATGTTAGTTCACTTTAGGCATATTATTTTTTTGTTGACAATTAATTTCCTTTTCATTTTCTTATGCACGTTTTATTATCCTTACTTTCCTCTGGAGAAATTGACGTTTTACTTTGTGATTGTTAGTGGTGGCGGACTTATGGCGTATTTCTGTCAGCGAGTATTAGTACAGTTATCCAGAAAAGTTAAAGAAGCAAATAGATTGATAAGTATAAAAAATGAGGAGCTAAAGGAAATGAATCAATCTAAAGATGACCTATTCAGAATTATCGGACACGATTTGAGAACACCATTTTATCAGCTAAGATGTTTAATAGATATGGTTGATGATGTTGATGATGAAAAGGAACGAGAACATATTAAAACGATGATTAAAGAAGCAGCGGATAGAGGTAATCATTTGCTTGAGGATTTATTGGAATGGGGAAACATTTATAAAAAACAGTCTCGGTTATTGTTAGAAAAAAAAGAAATATCTGTAATTGTGGATAAAGTTTTTGCGTTTTCAGATTTAAAAACAAAAAAGAAAGAAATTAGTCTGATCAATAGATTACCGAGAGATCTTAAGGTAACTATCAACCCTATTATGATGGAAACTGTAATGAGGAACTTAATTACAAATGCTATAAAATTTTCACACCGAGGTTCTGATATTATTGTAAAATCAGAAAAAATGGATAGTTACATAAGAATCGCGATAGAAGATAAAGGAGTAGGAATGTGTGATCATAGTATCTATAGTTTATTTACGGAAGAAAAAAACAATTCTACTACAGGAACCGAAAATGAAAGAGGTACTGGATTTGGTTTAAGTATTGCCAAGAAACTAGTGGAAAAGCAACATGGTATTCTCGAAATACAAAGTGAGTATAATAAGGGAACTACAATTAACCTTTATTTTCCTTATACCTTGAGCGCCTAATGGTATTATTAACCTAACATCTAAACACTAAGAGCCTAATCAGTCATTAGGCTCCTTTTGTTCAATGGAAATTAATGTGGTTACTTATTATTTACATGATCCATAAGATTTACATCATTTCCTAATAAAATTTCATTGGAGTTAATTCTTCCTTCCAGATTATCATTTTCTAATTTCAATACACCTCTAGGACATACGGCAGAACAAATCCCACAACCGACACAACTAGACCTAACAATATTTTCTCCTTTTTGCGCATAGGCACGAACATCGATTCCCATTTCACAATATGTAGAACAATTCCCACAAGAAATACATTGTCCTCCATTGGTAGTAATCCTGAATTTGGAGAATAATCGTTGTTGTGCCCCTAGGATAGCTGCCATTGGACACCCAAACCTACACCAAACTCTATTTCCTAATATTGGATAAAACCCAGTCCCAACTACCCCTGAAAAGATAGCACCAATAGCAAATCCGTATACTTTTTGATACTGACCGGCATCTATAAAAAATATTTTATTTCCTTCAGAAAAATGATTGAGTAATAATACGCCAACAATGCTTACTAATACTGCGCCTGCGGCAAATTTGGCATCCTTGTCTAAACGATTTCTTCTGTAAATCATAATTACAGTAAATACAGAAGATAAAAATAGGATGACTCCCGAAATGAATTGATTTTTTGTAAAAATACTACGATCAGGGTTGTTTCCGATATAGGAATAGAGCACCGCAATGGTCATTACTACTGCAAATACCAAAACTGCATGAATTGACCATCTTTCGAACTTCCAAGCAGATAGCTTTTTACTTGATAATTGCCTGAATGAATCTCCGGCAGTTTCCGCTAATCCTCCACAACCACAAACCCAAGAACAATACCAGCGTTTACCAAACTTATATGTTAAAAACGGGGATATTACAAAAATCGAAACAATTCCAAATAATAACATGATAAAACCTACAGTACCACTATTTAAAAACCCATTAATATTCCAATCATAGAAGAAGTAATAATTTAATGGCCACATATTTTTAAAATCATAATATGGATAGTTTAAAGCTTGCATGAATTCTGGGATTAAGAAAGCAAACCCTAACTGAAAAAACATAACCGATACCGTTCTTAGTTGTTGATATTTATTATGACGGTATTTTAAAATAAATTTATAGCCAAATACCAAAATAGCTACTGTATATAATGTTCCATATACAAACCATTCGCTGGCAGGTTTACCTTTTAATAACATGCTGAGTGGGTCAAACAGAGCAATTAAGCCAGTATTGGATGCTCCATCGATACCTAAACCCAATAATTCCGGGTAAAAATATAAAACTACATAAAACCCGGTTAATGCAATGCCTGCAATCCAACCGAGTAACCCTCGGGATGATATGGATTTAAACCAAACACCATCATTTTTTATACCCTCCAGTTTTGTTAGATACGCATCATTTGCAAATAGCAAAACTCCCACGGCAATCAGTAATAGGGATATGGTGAGAACGAGTCCTTTATTTGGTAAGTTATTATTAAAAAGTGCCAGAACTAAAATCAGTAACCCTACAAGACCTAATGCGGTAGATATTTTTTGTTTGATTGATAGTCCCTTAGGTTCTGGATTTGCTAGAGACATGCTATGATCTATTTTGTTGCTCATTTTTTTATGTTTTAATCGACTACGATTGAAGCAATGTTCAATTATAATGTCTATGTCTAATATTGTTATGCGTTTGCAAGTTGATTCTGAAATGCGGCAAGAATTGCTGACTCATGTTGTGAATATAATTCTGGGTCAAAATTAGCTTCTGCAAGATGTTTCAGTACGTAGTCTACATCTTTTTTCTCGGTCAACCAAGTGTCGAAGGTCTCGTGACGCATTCGTATTCCGAAAGTATTGATACCGAGAAATTCTCTGGTCTCTTTGTGGTACGAAACAGTAATACATTTGGTATCATCCTGATGTATCCAATGAAATTGTTGTTCATACTCTTTGGGTTTTCCAAATACCCAACCGTACGTTTGATATTCAATATCAAGAAACTTAGCGCTGTTAAACCAATGTCCGGGTTTGTATTCAATTTTATTTCCACAGATGGTTTGCGCTACCGTTTCGCCCATCATTCTACCTGTATACCATACTGCTTCGATTGGCCTTCTGTTACCAATAGGTTCATGCTGTTCTGCACAATCGCCAATTGCATAAATATTAGGAATGTTTGTCTCCAGAAAACGATTTACTTTTACACCTCTACCGATATTAATTCCAGAATCTTTTAAGAATTCTATGTTTGGTGATACACCTGCGGTAAGACCTACAACATCACAATCGATCACTTCTCCTGTTTCCTCAATGACAACCGATTTTACTTTTCCGTTGTTATCAGCAATTATTTCTTTCAGATTAGAACTTAAACGAAGGTCTATATGATGATTTATAATATGTCTGTTGATCATTCCGCTTTCACCAGGCGGGAGTACCCCGTTCCAAAAACTATTTTCTCTTACTAAAAAAGTCACAGGAATATCTCGTGATCGTAGCATTTCTGCCAATTCAATACCTATAAGACCTCCGCCGACAATCACAGCACGTTTACACTCTTTTTTACTGGGAGCGTGTTTCTCAAGATTTTCTAGGTCTTGTTTGTGATACATACCCATTACTCCAGTGAGATCTTGTCCAGGCCATCCAAATTTATTGGGTTTTGACCCTACAGCTATAATAAGTTTGTCATAAGATATGTTCTCTCCATTTTCAAAAATTAGTTGACTTCTCTGGGGATCTATTTTTGATACAAACCCACTTTTTAATGCGATTTGATTTTTTTTCCAAAACCAATTTTCATAAGGTTGTGTATGTTCAAATTTCATATGGCCCATGTAAACATACATTAAGGCTGTGCGAGAAAAGAAATAATCCGTCTCGGCAGATACAATAGTGATCCTTTTATCAGACATTTTTCTGATATGCCTTGCGGCTGTTACACCAGAAATTCCGTTGCCGATAATTACGATATGTTCCATAAAGAAATATGTTAGTTGAATTCAAATTTTAGTTTAAAAAAATAAGCTTCCATCTGTAAGTCGTTTATAAATATAAGAACTTAACGAGCGTAAATAATTTAGAATTGATCTAAAAAAGCTTTAATTCTGTAAGTTTTCATGAGAAATACGACGCGGGTACTTTCTCTAAAATGAATGCGCATACTCCCGAAAACAAATTCAAGATATTTTGTAAGTAGCAAACAAGCGATTCGACTCAATGCCCGTTACCGAGGTAAATTTTAACACTTTAAACTCATAATCAATATGACTTCTTCTAAGGAAGTTCATAAAACATTTAACTCATGAAAAGAATAGTATACATATTAGCTTTTCTAGCGGTAACCGTTAGTTTTTCTCAAAACACAACAGATTTTTTTACAAAATCGGATATCTTTTTTAAAAAACACGTAACTCAAGGAAGAGTAGATTATAAAGCAATAAAAAATAATCCTGTAGCATTAAAAGAATTATTGGACATTGCTTCAGGGATTAATGTTTCGAAAAATGATCCTAAAACTTTTCAGGCATTTTATATAAATGCATATAACCTGGCTGTTATAAAAGGAATTGTTGATAATTATCCGACAAAGTCTCCTTTAGATATCAAAGGCTTCTTTGATAAAATAACATATACATTAGGAGGAAATACAACAACATTAAACGATCTGGAAAATAAGTTACTACGAGCAAACTTTCCAAAAGAAGCACGTTTTCATTTTGCCTTAGTCTGTGCTGGGTTGGGATGTCCTCCAATAATTCCGGAAGCTTACAAACCTGAAATATTGGACAAACAGTTACAGCGTCAAGCAACGATCTCATTAAACAATCCCAATTTTATTAAAGTAAAAGGAAAAAGAGTGCAGCTTTCTCAAATTTTTGAATGGTACAAAGTTGACTTTACTCAAAATGGTTCTGAAATAGACTATGTAAATCAATTTAGAAAAGAGAAAATTCCTCCCGGAGCTAGAGTATCTTATTATCCATATAACTGGAACCTAAACGAAATTCAAATAAAATCAAACCTAAAGTAAGAGAAAGTACTCTTCTTAATTTAAACCTAATAAAATCATGAAACTTACTAGAAATATCACTACCTCGCTTTGCCTTTTATTAACCATTTCTTTTGGATTTGGCCAGGATGATGACTCATCTGTATCCAATATACAGGAATTTACACCATCAAAACTATTGAAAAAGGGACAGTGGGATATCAAATTTTTTAATAGCATTTATACGCAAACCGAACAAACGGACCAAGGATCCAATTCAGTAACCATAGATAGACAAACTTTTTTTACCAATACAACAGAAATTTTTACCGGAATAAGTAAGAATTCTAGAGTTAACATTGGAGCAGTGTTTCAAGTCAGATCGAATGCTTTAAATGGACAAGGAGCTTTAGACGTCTTTAGTTTTGAAGATAATGGTAATGATAGAAGATCCGGAATAACGACTATAGCACCAGCAATTCGGGTGCAACCTTTCAGAAGTTTGTCTACTTTTTCTTTTACCACTTCTCTGATTATTCCGATATTCGAAGATACTCCGGATGCAGTTAACGATGATGTTTTTTCTTTTTTGGACCAACGTAGTTTAGCTTGGGAAACCAAATTTTTCTACGATAGAACCTTTGGAGGTAATAAATGGCAAATTTTTACTGAAGTAGATTTTAAATTTAATTTTGGAGAAAAATCGAGTGAAGCAGATCCGTCTCAGGAAAATGTGAGTGAGCGCTTTGCAAATAACAGTTTGTTTTTACCTTTAAGTGCATTTCTTAGTTATTTTCCGACATCAAAGTCCACAGTTTTCATAAATGCTCAGCAATCTTTCTTAATTGATTTAGGAAATGATTTTGCTCAAAATGGAACTCAATTAGGATTTGGAGGAAAATATCAACTTACGGAGGTTCTTAATGTAGAGGCCTCTTTTGGAAAATTTGTTAGAGGAGAGAATTTTCAGGGATTAGGGCAAACATTTAGTTTAGGTTTAAGAGCTTTATTTTAAATCAAAACGAAATAATATTGTATTTTCAGCGGTATAAGAAATATATATGAAACGTTTTTTTATACTGCTGATTAGCTTGGTTTGTAGCAACTGTTCGGGACAGCAACCAAAAATAAATGGAGTTAGTTTTGTAGGGTCTCCAAGGGAGATTAATGAGACGCATATTAGTCCTATTGTTAAAGTTAATGCTAATTGGGCGGCTGTAATGCCATTTGGTTTTGTTAAAAATCTAAACGAGCCTTCTGTGGTTTTTAATATAGACAGACAATGGTGGGGAGAACGAGTAGAAGGAGTAAGGCGTACAATTGAATTGTTAAATGAGCAAGGCATTAAGGTGATGATGAAACCCCAAATATGGGTTTGGAAAGGTGCATTTACTGGTAATATCGACATGGATTCTGAACAAAACTGGCAAACTTTCGAGAAGTCATATGATGATTTTATAATGTTATACGTCCAATTAGCTCAGGAAATGAAAGTTCCAATCTTATGTATCGGTACAGAATTACACACTTTTGTGCAAAAAAGACCAAGGTATTGGCAGCAACTTATTAAGAAAATAAGATCAGTGTACCACGGAAAATTAACATATGCAGAGAATTGGGATCAGTTTGCGAATGCGCCTTTCTGGAAACAACTGGATTATATAGGGATTGATGCTTATTTTCCTGTTTCTGATAATAAAACGCCAACTATAGAAGAATTGAGAGAAGGCTGGCAACAACCCAAAAGTAAGATAGCAGCGCTACAAAAAACGATTGGAAAACCAATTCTGTTCACAGAATTTGGTTATAGAAGTGTTTACTATACCGGAAAAATGCCTTGGGATTCGAATAGAATGGAGGGTAATGTAGATTTACAATCTCAAAGCAATGCGTTGTCTGCGTTGTATAAAGAATTTTGGGATGAACCATGGTTTGCTGGTGGATTTCTTTGGAAATGGTATCACAACCATAAGAAAGCTGGAGGGGCAGAAAACAATAGATTCACAATACAAAATAAACCCTCAGAAAAATTAATCCAATCACTGTATAAAGATGATTAAAACTTATGCTATACGATTTTGTTTTTGCTTGCATTGCTTGATACTTTTTTGTACTCATAGTTTTGCGCAAGAGTTGAAGGTAGTTGATCTTAAAGTACAGGGAAACAAAAAAACTAAAGCAGCTTTCATCAAAAAAATAGCCAAAGTTAAAGCAGGAGCTATATTAGATTCAGTAGCCTTAGAAGAAGACATTAAAAGAATTAAAAGGTTACCATCCGTCGCTCACGCTTATTATCAGGTTTTTAAAGCCCAAGATAAAGATACCTACAACGTAATTTATGGAATAGAGGAGAATTTTACTATTATTCCAAGTGCTAATGTGTATACCACCAATGATGATGAATTTGCTTTTAGAGTAGGGCTTTATGAGTTTAACCTTTTTGGTCAAAATGTTACGTTTGGTGGCTTTTATCAGCATGATATATATAGTTCATTAGGGGTTAATTTCAGAGCTCCTTATCTGTTTAGTAGTAAGCTGGGTTTAGCATTTAATTATCAGAATCTCACCACTCAGGAACCCGTTTTTTTGGATACTGGTACTGCTGATTACAAGTACAATAACACCTCTTATGAACTATTGGGGCTATATGAGTTCAATTTTCAGAATCGGGTTGAAGCTGGTGTAAACTACTTCAACGAAGACTATACTTACAAAAATGGAGCAACAGGTCCAGGAGTGCCTTTGGATTTTGATGTAAATAAATTATTGTATAAATTGATTTATGAATACAATAATCTAGATTATTATTTTCAATATGTATCTGGATTTAGAAGCGTTGCTAATTTTCAATATGTGGTCAGTACAGAAAATGTATTACCAGATTTTGTAATTGGTTGGAATGATTTTTTATATTACCAAAGAATCGGTACTAAAGGAAATTGGGCTTCTAGATTGCGTTTAGGACTTGCAACCAATGATGACTCTCCATTTGCACCTTTTTCGGTTGATAATAACCTGAATATTAGAGGGGTTGGAAATACCATTGATAGAGGAACGGGAGTTATAGTGCTCAATACAGAATATAGACATACCTTATATGATAAAGATTGGTTTATACTGCAAAGCAATGCTTTTATAGATGGAGGTAGTTGGCGTAATCCGGGAGGAGATTTTGATGATTTTGGAGATTCTCAGAATTTTAGAATATACCCTGGTATAGGATTACGTTTTATACATAAACGAATTTTTAATGCTATTTTTAGGATAGACTATGGATATGGAATCACTAAAGATGCTACTAACGGTTTTGTATTTGGAATAGGACAGTATTTTTAAATAAAAACAGAGCTTGTTATTTAACAAACCCTGTCTGTTGTTGTAGTTACAAATAATTATTCAATAACTCCTGAAAGACACA
Organism: Aquimarina ulvae; assembly: GCF_053613295.3. NCBI lineage: Bacteria > Pseudomonadati > Bacteroidota > Flavobacteriia > Flavobacteriales > Flavobacteriaceae > Aquimarina > Aquimarina ulvae. The sequence continues at coordinate 152,413 of NZ_JBSIBP030000002.1, read as the reverse complement.
TATGTGTTTCTCTTGTTCCCAAACAGCAACCATTAGATAATGGATACCCACCGCAACCCAGACATTCTTCAGGTGTATAGGTAGGGCAACTAGCTCTATTGCTACCACCGTTTACAGATCTTTGTTCTTCTTTACTAAGGGTTTGAGCGTCTTTTAAATCTAAAATGTTTTTTAACATAATTAAGGTATTAAGAATAATATTTCCCCAAATATTTTGAGACACTTGAGGTTTATGTCTGTAAGATTTCTAATACTAATATAGGGAATTTATCTCTTTTTTGTGGTTTGTTTACAATTTGATTATGATTTTAGAAGCAATTTGTTTTGAATGTTTCTAAGCTTCGACATATATGGTTGTTTCTTCTAAGGTTAGAAAGGTAATACTGTGATTCCGATTAGACCTAAAATGGTTTGTAAATAGGCTTGGAGAAAACCTAAAGATTTTATTTCTTTATAAGTGTATTTTGCTATCGAGGTTGTAATACTGTCCGTCTTAGCCGTTCAATTTTACCATAAAAGAACCTTCACGAGTATATCCAAACGTGTTGTTAATTCTTATAACGTGATCAATTCAGGCTTTTAAACGTGAATGCTCTCCAAAGTTAGACATAGATCTACTGATCAAAATAAGAGCTGCATCTTTTAATTCTGAAATAAGCTCGTCTGATAACATCGTGGCTTTTACTAATTCGGAGGTAAAATTTGCAGGTGTAGTTTAAAATCCTTTAGTTGATTCTGAGAAATATGAGGAATAGGTGTATTGACAATATCTCTAATAATTATTTCTTCATTTGGATTAGCGGTTAGCTGTTGTTCTTGAAATTGATCGGCAATTTTTCTACTGTCAGCATTTTTGACTCTAGAGTTGGCATCTATTCTTAATAGTTTCATAGCAATTTTATTTTTTAAGATGTATGTATTTATATATCGATGTAAAATCCAGGTCGCCAAACCCATATTGCTTAGCTTGTGCAAAAATTTCTTTAGTCATGTTTAGATTAGGAGCTGCTATAGCACTTTCATAAGCAGAAACACTTGATAGATGAAGATCCTTATGCATCCATTTTAATGGAAAATTAGCCTCATAATTGCTAGCTTCTAGTTTTGAACGTAACGCTGCCATCACTGGTGCGACAACAGGGGTTGTAAGTAGTACATCGAATAAGGTTTCTTTGGTTATTCCCATTGCTTCGCCTATCATCAGTGCTTCTGCAAATGCAACCATAGATTGAGCTAGTAGCTGATTAATTAACATTTTCATAGAAGCTCCTGCACCTGTTTTTCCAAGATGAAGCGTTTTTTTACCCATAACCTGAAGTAGAGGCCTTGCTCTGTCAACGTCTTGATCTTCTCCTCCAACTAGAAATAGTAATTCACCATTCTCTGCAGGCTCTTTAGTGCCAGCTACTGGCGCGTCTAAATAATGTATTTGATATGCTGTGGACAGTAGGTGCATTTCTTTGGTAAAGGAAGGGTGTACAGTACTGCAATTCATCCAAAGACTTTGTTTTTTCATATTCTTCAGGAAACCCTGTTCTCCAGTGGCCACTTCTTTTACAACTTCGGGAGTAGAAAGCATGGTAATTACTACGTCAGAGTCTTCTGTAACTTCTCTTGGTGTTTCAGCCCATGTAGCGCCGTGAGTTATCAAATTTGCTGCTTTTTGTTTGGTTCGGTTATATATTTTGAGATCATAACCATTCTTTAGAAGATTTGTAGCCATCCTACTTCCCATAATACCAAGTCCGATAAATCCGATTCTTTTCATTTATATCCGTTTTTGTTTCTGATACAAATGTCATCGAAATCAAAGAAGATAAATTTTCTAAAAAACCAGAAGTTGTATTTTTCGGTCAAAAATTTAGATCCAGATATCTTTTCGATATTTTATCTGAAATTGTTTAGGAGAAATATTGAGTTTATGCTGAAAAACTTTGATGAAATGCGATGTGTTTTTATAACCAACTTGTCTTGCAATACTAGAGACTGTTTCGGTGTTTCTTTTTAATAGTATAGAAGCTTTTTCGAGTCGTTTTTGGGTAAGCCATTTCTTAGGAGGAATTCCAAATCTAGACTTAAAATCTCTTCTAAAAGTAGAGATGCTTCTTCCAGTTAAATATGCATAGTCCTCTATATCCAATGGTTTGTCAAAATTCTCTGCCATGAAGGTTTTAATATTCTTTTTTGCTCTTTTTTTTAGTTGAAATAATTTGGCAATAAATTCGTTCCCTTTCTCCGAAACACTTATGAGATATAATAGTTCTAATAATTTCGATTTGGTAAATTGGTGTTGGTTCTTGTTTCGGTACAAGGTGATCAACGTGTCTGTAAACAATCGTACATTTTGATCATATGGTAAAATCAGGAGTTTAGTTAGGTTCTCAATGTTTGGTGTTTCAAAATTATTTAAAATTTCATCTGTGATTTTTTCTTCAAAGAAGAAAACAATAGCCTCAAAAGATTGATTTTTTGGGATGATATCAGATATCATATACAATCCTTTAGGTAATAAGATAATTTGATTTTTATTAACCACTGCAAAATCTCCTTCAGAAGTTTCAACTTGTAGCGACCCATTAAGTACTAAGGTTAGTGCGTGTGAAGCCAAGTAACGCTGATTTTGTAAATCTGCTTGTTGTACTTTTTTCAGTAAGACACACGAGAGACCATCCTTCAAAACTTTTTCTATTTTAGGATGCTGATAAAATACTTGAGGGACTATCTTCATAACAAACAAAAATCCAAAGAATACACAGACTTAACTACCGGGATAGTCTAAAAGTAGTGATTTTCGGTCAAAACAGTAATCAATGACAATTTTAATTGGTATTATACTACTACTAATATTTCTATTGCTCAATACCTACGGGAGTAAAGCTTTTTTTGATTTTTAAATAACTACAATTTTCTATAGATTTGTAATTATTTTTTAAAAGAATATCGTTTTGAATTTTATCAGCTTAAATATTTGATTAAATGCTAGGTCTAGAAGAGAGTAGTCCACTTGATATGTTGCGGCAGTTTGCTATTCATTTTGATGCTAATTTGGAAGAGAATCTTGGAGCGGCAACACTTAGTTTAGATAACAAGCATGGTGAAGGTACTATATCTTTATATGAACTTTTTCCTGGTCTAACTGCTTGGGTTTATAATATTACATTTAATTCTGAACTAGTTGTCGACCTAAAGTTTTCGTCTGATAGGCCTTATTATTTTGGATATCATATTTCTGGGTTTCAGATGCAGAAATTTGCTCACGAGACAGCATATCAAAAAATAGAACAAGGACAAAATTTCATACTCATAAGTGAACCAGGCACCAGTTCTGAATTTAAGATGAGTAGTGATGTCAAATTTGAGAGTTGTTATTTAATTTTAACACCTTGTTTATTAGAGGGATCTAACAGCGTTGCGAGAAAAAAAATAGAACAGAATCTAAAAGATATATTTCTACAGATAACAGAAGAAAGGCCCTATCGTTATTTTGGAAATATCGATGCACATGCAGGAACATTTGCAGAAATTATTATAAAGAATTCAAGAACGGATCTAGTAGGTCGACTCTTAACTGAGGGTGCAATAACAAATTTACTTGCGGCACAAATTGAAGCTCACGATTTAGATAATCAAACCGATAGTTTTCTACCCAAACTCACAAAATCAGAATTGTCGAGGATTACCGAACTCGGTGATTATATAAGGGATAACATCGCTAATAAATTAACAATTTCAGTTCTTTGTAAATATTTAGGTTTTTCTCCAAAAAAACTTCAAGCTGGCGTTCGGTTTTTATATAATTATTCTGTTAATGAATACATAAGTAATATTAGGATGGAAGTCGCAAAGGAGCATATATATCAAACAGACAAAAGCATTTCCGAAATATGCTATACGGTTGGGTATTCTAGTAGAAGTTACTTTTCAAATTTGTTTTATAAAAGGTTCGGAATCCTTCCTAGTAAATATAAAGAGTCATTTTATAAAGATAGTCTGGTATATGAAGTAAGCTATCGATCCATAGCAAGTGAGGAATTAAGTGACTCTGATCTAAAACGAATACTGGATATTTCAAGAAAAAATAATAAAAAAAGCAATATTACAGGATGCTTGATTTATTATAAAAATGTGTTTTTTCAATTAATTGAAGGACCTAAAAACGAAGTATTACCATTGTATGATAAAATAAAAAAGGATGAAAGGCACGCTGATGTGATTACTATGTGGAGAGGGTCAAAACCTACTCGTACCTTTCGCCAATGGGATATGGCAACGTTGTCTGATGATGGTGTTTTAAATATATCATATCAGGATACTGTCAAAGAATTAAATCTGGAACATCTTATAGGAGAAGCTCATAAGAACTCTTTAATGTCTCAAAATCTATGGAGAAAAGTACGTACGATCATTGATGTTTCAAGAAAAGCTAGTAAGAACTAGTTTTAAATTTTCGATCTCTGATTTTGTTGTGCTTTTTTCAGTAATAAGAAAGGGGTATTGTTACTCAATACTTTTCTTATGTTAGAATACTGATAATATACTCGATGGGTTCTTTCATAGCAAATAAAACCGGTTATTTTTGATCAACGTGGTGGTATAAGCCAGTGCGTAAGAAGGATAAAGGTATTTCTATAGTTTTCATCTCAATAGTTATTAAGGAGAAGTTTTAAGAAACAACTTTTTCTTTATAATATCGATATAGATCTTCTGATGAAGCACCTAACCATCTTCTTACATGGATATTCAGGAAATGGTACTGCAATCGCCAGACTCCTACTTCTTGATAACGCCTGGCAGAGGTTATTACATATTTTGGAATGACAACAAATTTGTTTATTGCAAATAATCTATCTACGAGATCATTATCTTCATACACGACATACGCTTCATCATAGCCGTTTATTTCCTTAAATAAAGATTTTGTAATAAATTGACTTTGGTCGCCTCCGCGGCAGCGTTTACTTTTGAACTGTGTCAACCAACCTAGAAAACGTAGCCACCAGTGATTAGAATCGAATCTCATCCTGAAACATCCGGCTTCATTTCCTTTATGAACTTCTCTTGCAATATCTGAGTCATATCCTTTAGGAGGAAAAGAATCAGCGTGCAAAAAATAAAGAATATCTCCCGATGCGGCGGCAGCTCCCATATTCATTTGTTTGGCACGTCCTTTTTCTGAAGAGATTATTCTAACAGCTACACGCTGAGTATGTGCAAAATCCTGAACTTTTTTTTTGGATCCATCTATGCTGCCTCCATCTACAACAATAATTTCTCTTATTGTATCTGCTGTGTCTGTAGATCGTGTTAAATGGCAAAGCAGCTTACTAATTGTAGCTGCTTCATTTAAAATCGGTATGATTATAGAAATACTCAATGAATTCGACATTTTTTAAGTCTATAAATTTACATATTTACTTTTCAAAAAACCTGGATTAGTGTTGTTTTAGTCAAATATATACCCATCAAGAGAGGTCTAAAATTCATTCAAGTTCCAATGATAATCCTTTTGCCCTTTTTCTTTCTGATCCGCAATTTTAATATTGGAGTAACGATTGATAAAATTGATTACATTTACACGATTAAGTTTGAAATCTATATTATACCAATCGAATATTTTAGAAACAGCAACCTCATAAGGGGTTATAGCATTTTTTGTCGGATTATTGATGAATTTTTCGGTCTGACTATCTGTCGCTATTTGCAGATTCTCTCCAGAATATGCCCTGTTCCATACGCCTGGGCAAGAAATGGAAGCATAGTTAATTGCAAAGCGGATTAGAGGGTAGCCAAATTTCCTTAAGATTTTATGCGCTAATTGGTCAAGACTAAACCATTTCTCATCAATTTTGATAAACTTTTTATCCCAAGTTTTTTTCAAATCTTTAATCCTTTTAATAGGATAGCTATCGATGATCAATTTTACTGTATAAGTATTGTATGCATTAATCCAATATACTGTTTTATCATTCCCTGACCAACTGCTATTGGTAGTGTTTTCTAATAGCTCTTGAAAGTGTTGATATAACAAAGAAATATCCCTCATAAATCATTATAGTTTATATTACCATTCTCTGAAGCATTTAATAAAAGAGCATGATCTCAGGTATCGTGTGTAAATTTTTCTTGACAGAATCCTAAGAATGTAAACATTATCGTGATACCAAAGTAGCAATCATTTTCATAGTGTTTTGTTTTATCAATAATAAAAATGTAGTAAGGAAATTCCTATAATTAAAAACTTACGTTCATATACACGAGCCTTCTTTGAGTAACGGCTGTGAATGTTTGGTTAAAGTTTTTTTAATGAAAAAAATCACTGTTTTTTGAATTTTATTACATTTTCTCATTCAAGCTCCAATCGTATTTTTTATATCCTTTCTTTTTTTGTTTATCAATTTTAGTTTCTGAGTATTTGTTGATAAAATCTTTTGCATCTTCTCCGTCTACTTTGAAATCCCTTTTGAACCAACTAAAGATTTTTGATACTTCTACTACATCTTCTGTTATTGTATTTCTTTTGGGGTCATTAATAAAATTTCGAGTTAGTGTTTCTAGAGCTTCATTAACATTGGAGGCGGTGAATGCTCTGTTCCAGACAATCGGGCAAGAATATGAAGCACAGTTTATTGCAAAATGAATTCTGGGTTCGTCTAGTTTTCTGAGAATTTTGTGTTCTAGTTCGTTTAAGCTGTGTAAAACACCATTAATTTTGAAGAACTGTCTGTCCCAAGGATCTTTGATCTCCTTAATACTTTTTAGTGGATAATTATCTATAATTAACTTTATAGTATAAGCATTGTATGCATTAATCCAGTAGGCCAACGTTTCTTCCTTACTCCATGTTGTAGTTGGAGGATTGTCAGAAAGGTACGTGAAATACTTATACAGTTGGGCACTATCCTTCATAAAACCTTCATAATCTACTTTGCCATCCTCAGACACATTAATTAACAAAATCTGATCCCAAATAGCGTGATCTAGATTTTGTTGTGCTTTGATTTGAAAAGAGCTGGATGCTATTAATACCAATATAATTAGTTTAAAGGTGTTCATTTTATTGTCTTTTAAAAAATATCTTTCCAAATTTTTCTGCATAGAAGAAAGATAGTTCAACTTATTATTTTTTTATGCTTTTATATAACGAGGTTTTTCACGAAACATTCGTTAAATACTTGATGTTAGTCCAAAGTGTATGCCAGACCTTACAAGTACAAACAGAGGCTTTTTTGATTTTGTGTGTTACTGATGGATTCCGTATTATTGTAATCGAACTATTTTTTATGATTAGTACAGGCTTGACACTTCCTTGTGGAGCAATACTAAAAAATAGGTTGGTAAAGTCAGCTATGACTGAGCGTATTAGCAATAACAGGTTTGAACCTACAAAAGGACATGAAAAATTGTATGAGGATTGGGCATGTACTGGAGCGGGATTATTGATTACGGGTAATGTTGTAATAGATCGCAAACATCTCGAATCTTCTGGTAATGTATGTTTTCATGATGAGAAGATGTTGCCAAAACTAATTTCTCAGGCTGATACAGGCAAAAGACAAGGAAATCATATATGGGTTCAAATATCTCATTCTGGAAGGCAGACAAGTAAATTTAATGTCAATCATCCATTAGCACCATCTGCAGTACAGCTAAAAAAATTAGGTCTTTTTGGTACACCCAAAGAAATGATCGAAGAAGATATTTTGGATGTGATTCAACGGTTTGTAAAAGCAGCTAACCTATCAAAATTAGCTGGTTTTACTGGTGTCCAGATTCATGTTGCCCATGGGTATTTATTGAGTCAGTTTTTATCCCATAATACCAATATAAGACTTGATTGTTGGGGTGGAAGTATTGAAAACCGGAGTCTTTTATTAGGTATGATTATTAGAGAAGTTAGAAAAGTTAGAAAAGTTGTTGGAACTAGTTTTCCTATTTCTGTTAAATTGAATTCTGCTGATTTTCAGAGAGGGGATTTACGGAGTTCGCTTCATTGGAAGTAGTTAAAATGTTGGATCAAGAAAAGATCGATCTACTCGAAATATCTGGAGGAACCTATGAAAAACTAGCTTTCTTTATAATGAACGAGGAAGACACTAATTTAAAAGAGCGTACTCAGCAGAGAGAAGCATATTTTATTGATTTTGCCAAGAAAGTAAGCGCTATAAGTACGCTACCCTTAATGATTACTGATGGTTTTAGGTCCTATGATTTTTGCAACGAAGTATTAGCAAGTAGTGAAGTGGATCTTATTGGTATGGCTCGCCCATTTATTACTAATAGAGAAGAAATACCTAATTTTTTAAATGGAACTTTACCAAATCTCAAAAACTTAGTGCTTCGTACCGGATTAAAAGCGTTTGAAGATGGTGCAGAAGGTGGTTTTTACGCCAGACAAATCATACGATTTTCCAAAGGGAAAGGATTGAGATCTAATATGAATCCTCTTTGGTGCTCCATATTTTTAATACAGTACGAATTCAGAAAAGCAATGGCTAAGAAATTTGCTTAAAAGAATAATGAGGTCCAAAAAGCCTGCTATGTATGATACGATCACATTGATATTTTAAGAGCAATTGTTTGGTTTTGTTATAGAAATCAAAATGAAGGGAAAGCAATGTTTTAGACCTCATAAAAGTATAAAGGCTGTTTTTTTTTTGTGTTTTAACAACAGCCTCCACCGTCATAATGATAGGTTGATTCACTAATAAAGATATCATCTCTTTCTAGATCTGCAAGAGCACCAGCAGTTTTGTCACACACGGCTAACGGTTGATTTTTAAGCAATATGTGCCCTTTCTTATCGTCAAAGTAATCTTCTTCTCCAAAATAAATAGCCGCTTTGCCTGTAAAGATACAAGGTCCATCTTTTGGCATTGGGTCTTTGATGGCAGCAACTTCTATTGACTCTATATAGATTAGTTCATCTGTTTCATAATTCTTAGGATCTAGAATACGATATGGCTTACGCGCTCTGATTTCGATGGTTCCAAAACCAACATCGGTTAAGGCTTTTACATATTCAGCAATTGGCAAACTACCACTTAGACAAAGTGCTCTTAATCGTTCATCATTTCTAAGTGTTTTATTCATTGGTTGTTCGCACGTAGGGTCACTCATTACTAATCGACCGTGAGGTTTTAATACACGATACATTTCCTCAATGGCTTTTTTAAGATCTTCTGCTTTAAAAATATTGAATAAACAATTTTGGGCAGCAACATCGATACTGTTATCTTCGACAGGAAGATGTAATGCATCTCCAAATCTAAGGTCTACAAAATCACTACTGAACCAATCATTCTGTTGTTCCGCTTTTTTAAAGTTTTTATGGGATGCATCCAACATTTCTTGTACAACATCAACGCCTATTACACCATTTTTTTGGCGAGAAAAATATGAGAATTGTAATAATTCCATACCTCCTCCAACACCAACATAAAGCACTTTTGGATTGTTTGTTAAGTCACGGGCGTTTACAGTACTCCCGCAACCATAATTCATTTCTTGCATAATTTTCGGGATTTTTAATCCCGGTAATTCCCAAATTGGGTTCGTAGTACAACATAAACCTACATCTGGAGTTAGTGCTGCTTCTTTATATACATCATGAGTAGTTTCTAAATAGCTCATATTTTTCTTTTTTCTGGGTAATTAATTAGAATTTATACTATTTAAAGAGATTGGATCAATTCTTTAAACAAAAGAATCATTTCTGGCTCGGCTTTTCCAGCCATTGCTATGATTTCTTGAATATCTACTGGTGTAAGATTATCGGGATCACATTCATCGGTCAGCACCGATACGGCGGCTACCTGAAGTTCTAAGTGATTTGCTACAATAACCTCTGGAACAGTACTCATTCCAACTGCATCCGCTCCGATAATTTTTAAATAACGATATTCTGCACGAGTTTCAAGCTGGGGCCCTACAACAGAAGCGTATATACCTTTATGCAAATTGATATTATTTTCTTTAGCAATAAACGTTAGTTTGTCATTAATTTCAACATCATATGGAGCGCTCATATCTGTAAAACGAGTTCCTAGTTGCTCTACTCCTTTGAAAGCTAAAGGAGAACCTCCTTGAAGGTTTATATGATCGTCAATTAGCATTAATTCTCCTTTTTTAAAATTTAAATTAATTGCCCCAGATGCATTAGAGACTAATAACGTTTTAATGCCTAATTGATGCATGATCCGCACAGGATATGTTACGTCCTGCAGCGAATATCCCTCGTAAAGATGAAAACGTCCTTGCATTACCACTACATTTTTACCTTCTAATATTCCATAAATCAATTTGCCTTTATGGAATTCTACTGTGGCGGTCGGAAAATTAGGGATGTGATTGTAGCTGACCTCTTTGATGATTTCTATTTCATCAAGTAGTTGCCCTAATCCTGTTCCCAATATGATACCGATTTGTGGATTAACAAATCCTTTTTCCTGTAAGTATTCTGTCGTTTCTTTAATGTACTTAGTCATTTTGATAGCTTAATAAATGTTGAAAAACTGAAATATCTTTGATGTCTTCATAGTAATCTATGTCATTTCGTTCTTCTAATAATTTAGTATTGGTTAGTTGTAAATCGTTTAAGGTGTTTTTTAATACTGTATTTGTTCCCCAAGATTTGTTTTCAAAAACCTGCGGGTTCAGCTTTTTCATTCCTAATAAATAATACCCTCCATCCTCTGCTGGGCCTATTACGTAGTCGTATATTTTTAACATATCAAATGCATTATCGATGTCTGATTGACTAAGGTCATACATATCACTACCTATGATGATGATATTTGTGTATCCAGCTTCGAATCCGTTTCTAAATGCATTGAACATTCGGGCACCAAGATCTTCCCCTACCTGAAGATTTTTATTATAAATAGCTGCATCCCAGATATCATTATGTCCAATGCTTGTAGAATAATGAACTTCTTTGGTTGGCTTGAGATTTTTGGTAATCGAAACCGTATGTTTTAACAAAAGGTCGTATACTTCCAGAGCTGCTTGATCTCCAATAGTAGCTGCCAATCGAGTTTTACATTTACCGAGTTCTGGATTTCTGGTAAAAATCATTAAGAGGTTCTTTTCTTTCACTTTTTATGTACTTTTTTGCCTTTATGTAACCATTTTCCCCATTGTCTGGAAAATGTGTGTATGTTATCTGTCTCTCTTCCTTTCGAATCAACTACTTTATAGCCCTCATTTTTCCATTCAAAAATTCCACCATAAAGATTATATATGTTATAATAACCAGCTTCTTTTAGTTTTTCTGCAACATCTTCTGATCGTATTCCTAAACTGCAATAAACAACAATCTTAGATTCTTTTGGAATTTTCATACTGGACATCATATCTGTATTAAAATGATTATATCCTACAAAGATCGCCCTATCTATATGACTCGTTTGATATTCTAGTATTTCTCTTGCGTCCAATAGAACAGCTTCATTCTGTATAGCGTTTAGTTCCTTTGCTGAGATGTACGGAATATTTTCGTTGTTATAATTATCAAGCAACTCATCAAGTGAATTCTGACTCATAACAAAAAGTGGTGAAATAATACAAGTTAGTACTAAAATTGTTTTTTTCATATTACATAATACTACTAATAACACATATTGCTTAGTTTTACTTTGTTATAAATTATCAGTGTAAGAATTCGTTTACAAAAAATAACAAGTCTGATGTTGTCAACGTTTTCTGTAAAATATTTTTGAAAGGAAAGCTATTGTAAGAATTAAAAAATAAAAATAATTCTACTTAAGCTAAAGAAAAAGGTGATCCTTTGTTGTAAAAAGATGATATTTGATATGTATCCTTTAGTAATTTATAGGAACCAAATACCTCTTTTTTTGGATGTATGATCCTATATATAATTTTTTTAAGAATAGTAGAGAAAGCAAAAGCAAGTTTGGCTATAGTTTTTAAATCGTTGATACAGTCAATATCTCTTAGAGTTTCGAGCTGCGCAATCTCAATTTTTGCAGTTTTAATTAAATTGGATATGTTCTTAGCTAATTCTTTTGATTGCCAAGGAAGGTTTAAAAACGCACTTCTATTAAATTGTGATTTATGTAATCCCATGAGATAAAATCCTCCATCCAGAGAGGGCCCTAGTACAAATTTTCTATTTTCAAGTTGTATGGCGCTTTCTAATAAATGATGCTTTTTTAAATGAGGAGTATCATTTCCAATAGTGATTATATTTTCGAATCCAAGGCCATAGGTGCTCTCAATAGCATGAACAAAACGTTCCCCAAAGGTTTTGCCTTGTTGATCTTTTTCTGTAAACACAAAATATGGAAGCCCAGCTTTTTTTACAACCTTAAGTGTTTTTTTGGTAAGCTCTGTAAACAGGCGTTCCCCTCCAATAATGGGCTTGTGTAGTAGCTCTTCTTTCGAGGAGTTTACAAAAACTAATATGGCGGTTTTTACTTTCATTGTAATTATGCTACAGTTCCTTGACAACTACTTCCGGATCCTGCAGTACATCCGTAGCAGTGCTGAGAAATAATAATATCTCTATTTTGTAGTAATTCTTCATTATACTCACTAATATGTTTCACCTTACTTGCGACCTTGAGATCTAACATCTGATTGAAATCACAATCGTAAAGCCAACCATCCCAACTAATAGAAATGGTATTTGTACACATCACGTTAGCCACAGCGGCTGGATTATAAGCCTCTACCAAAGCGTACATATAATCTTCATAATTCTCTGAAGCAATTAGATAATCCAAAAACCTACTAATCGGTAAATTAGTAATTGCAAACAAATTATGAAAGTGAATTCCAAAATCTTCTAATAAAGCTTTTTTAAAGTCCTTTTCCATTGAAGCCTGATCACCTGGTAAAAATGCCCCTGAGGGATTATAAACCAGATCTAATTTCAAGTCGCTACCTGCCATACCATATCCTCGTTCATTAAGATCCTGAAGTGCCTTGATAGACTTATCAAAAACGCCATCGCCCCGCTGCTTATCAGTTTTGCCACGGGTCCAATGAGGCATAGAAGAAACGACGTGAACATTATGTTTTTTAAAAAAGTCGGGTAGATCGTAGTACTTTTTATTGGCTCTAATAATGGTAAGATTACTTCGCACAATGAAATCTTTGATTCCCGCTTTACTCGCTTCTTCTACAAACCATCTAAAATTAGGGTTCATTTCAGGAGCCCCACCAGTTAAATCCAGCGTATGAGCTCCAGTAGTTTTAATAACATCCAGACACTGCAGCATAGTTCCTTTGGTCATAATTTCTTTTCGATCTGGACCCGCATCAACATGACAATGTTCACAAACTTGGTTGCACATATAGCCTACGTTAATTTGAAGTATCTCTAATTTACGCGGACGTAGGGGTTTATAGCCGGCTTCGGCAATTTTATCAGCAAACTTAGGTAACTCACCATTTTCGAAAATCCCGTTATTAAGAATTTCCAATTGTCTATGGGAGTCTGCTAGTTCATTATTTCTCTTTTGAAGTGACTTGGTAGTCATAAATTGTATTTAACGGTGATATTTTTTTTAATATTTCGTATTGTTCGATTGCTTACATAGAGAGTTTTTCATATTTATTCATCATTTGTACGCCGTGGACTAATGTTGCTCCACTTTCAATAGCAGCTCCTGCGTGTACTGCTTCCATCATCTCTTCTTTAGTAATACCTTTTTGAAGACCATCTTTGGTATAAGCATCGATACAATAAGGGCATTTAACAACATGAGAAACTGCAAGTGCAATTAATGACTTTTCGCGCGCGGACAATGCACCTTCTTCAAAAACTTTTCCATAGTAATCAAAGAATTTAGTGCCCAGTTCTTCACTCCATTCTGTTATTTTTCCAAATTTTCTAAGATCGGCGGGATCATAATATGTTTTCGACATGTTGTATCATTTTTTAGTTATAGTCGTTCATCATTAGTCGTACAGCAAAGCTCAAAACTTACAATAAATCCATAATTTTTAATAATGACTAAAGTCAACATTATGAAGGTAAAATAAAAGTTAATGTTAAATTATTAAGTGTTTTTTATTAAAAATCATTGGTTATTTGGCTTGTGTAGATGTTTTAATAGCATATGTTTCTGAGTTCTTTTTTCTTTAGTGGATTGGATTATTTTGAGGAAAAATGTTAAGAAAGCATACGTATTTAAAGTTGAATTTGTCTTAAGGTGTTCTTCAAAAAAGATAACAACACCGTGCTTTATAGTATTTATAGAATCTATACCGAGGCTTGTTTTTTCAGATATAAAAGTATTAAGGATATGTTAGTTTTTATGATTTAATATTATGATTTTAAGTATTTTATGATTTATTTTTTTAGTATTTTAAAATAAGTATACCGTATTTGTACATAAAATGTTAAGATTGACATGTTGTTATTTATGATCGTGTATTGTTGTAAATTTATATGTGCCAACATTCAAAAATCTAAAATATTTATGTACGTTTTGCATAATGAGATGGTTAATATTTTGCAACGATGGAGAACAAAATATTTATTTTATCAATTCTAATCAATAACTAAATAAAAACAAGATCTGTGAAAGCTTTTAAAAAATCGAATAGTAAGAATGTTAATTTAATAATGATTGTAGGGTTTCTCTTTATGCTGCCGGGGTTTTGTTTTTCTCAAAATGCAGCAGGGAGTAAAAAATCATCTATTGATCTTGAAAAGAAAGTAGATTCTGTACTTTCATTAATGACATTAAAAGAAAAAGTAGGACAACTTGTATTATATAATGGGAGTTGGGATGTTACCGGACCTCCTTCTGATGTAGGTAGTAAGGAGAAGTATCAAAAACTAAAAAATGGAGAGGTTGGTGCTATGCTTAATGCCACGTCGGTTTCAGGAACTAAAGAATTACAAAAAACGGTAATGGAAAATTCAAGATTAAAAATACCGTTACTTTTTGGGTATGATGTCATACATGGTTTTAAGACCATTTTTCCAATTCCGCTTGGAGAAAGTGCAAGCTGGGATCTTGAAGCGATAAAAAAGTCTTCGTCCGTAGCAGCCAAAGAAGCAACAGCTTCGGGGATTAATTGGGCATTTGGACCGATGGTGGATATTTCCAGAGACGCCCGTTGGGGAAGAATTATGGAAGGAGCAGGAGAAGATCCTTTTTTAGCTTCAAAAATTGCTGTGGCAAGAATCCGAGGTTTTCAGGGCGATGATCTGTCTAAAAACAATACGTTAGCGGCATGTGCAAAACATTTTGCAGCTTACGGTTTTGCTGAAGGAGGAAGGGATTATAATACTGTAAGTATAGGTGAGTACGAGTTGCATAATACGGTCTTGCCTCCATTTAAGGCAGCAGTAGATGCTGGGGTGGCTTCTATGATGAGCGCCTTTAATGAAATTGATGGAATACCGGCAACCGGACATAAAGGATTGCAAAGAGATATTCTGAAAAATACTTGGAATTGGGATGGTTTTATAGTTTCAGATTGGGCGTCTATTGCAGAAATGATATTTCACGGGTATGCAAAAGATAAAACACACGCTGCAGAACTAGCGATCCAAGCTGGTAATGACATGGATATGGAAGGAAGAGCCTATGAGACAGGTTTAGAACAGTTGGTAAAAGATGGGAAAGTAGATGAGAAACTAATTGATGAAGCTGTCAAAAGAATACTTAGAGTTAAATTTAAATTAGGATTGTTTGATGATCCTTTTAAATATTGTGATGAAGAGCGAGAAAAAAATGACATTTATACAAAAGAACATTTAGAAGCTGCTAGAGAAGTAGCAAAAAAATCCATTGTTCTACTAAAAAATGACACTAATCTATTACCTCTTAAAAAAGATGTAAAAAGTCTAGCCGTTATCGGTCCATTGGCTGATGATAAAGATACTCCAATAGGAAGCTGGAGAGGGATGGCAACACCTAATTCTGCAGTTTCCTTATTAGAAGGGATTAAAAATGTAGTTGGACAAAGTGCAAAAATATCACACGCTAAAGGAGTGGAACTCGGAGTTGGTGAAAGAAGTTTTGTGCGTGATTTAAAGGTGAACCGAGATGATTTTACAGGTATTGAAGAGGCGGTAAAAATCGCAAAAGGTGCAGAAGTAGTGATTTTAGCTATTGGGGAAGAAGCTTTTCAATCAGGAGAAGCCAGAAGTCAGGTGAGTATAGAACTTACAAAGCCTCAACAAAAGCTATTTGAGGCTGTGTATGCGGTAAATAAAAACATTGTAGTTGTTCTGATGAATGGTCGGCCAATGGCAATAAGTAATATTGCCGAAAAAGCACCTTCGATAGTTGAGACCTGGCATTTGGGATCATCATCTGGTAGCGCAATAGCAGATGTACTATTTGGTGATTATAATCCTTCTGGAAAACTACCAGTTTCTTTTCCGAGACATGCAGGCCAGATACCATTATATTATAATGTAAAAAATACAGGAAGACCTTCAAACCCAGATGGAATGGTGTTTTGGTCCCACTATACCGATGAGAAAAACGATGCTTTGTTTCCATTTGGACATGGGTTAAGCTATACTTCTTTTGAGTATAAAGATTTTAAAATAAGTGCTCCATCTTTTACTTCTGGAGGAAGTATATCGGTTTCTGTTACATTGACAAATACTGGTGAGAGAAAAGGAAAAGAAGTTGTGCAATTATATATTCGTGATTTAATAGGTAGTTTAACCAGACCTGTAAAAGAATTAAAAGGTTTTGAATTAGTTGAGTTAGCACCTAAGGAAAGTAAAACAATAACTTTTAAGATTAATGAAGAGATGATCCAGTTTTATACAGTAAATAAAAAATGGGAAGCAGAACCTGGTGATTTTAAAATATTTATAGGAGGGAGTTCCGTTACGGATAGTGAAGTTGATTTTACTTTTAAAAAATAAATAATGCAGAAATTATATATAGTGTTACTGACTTTAATTGTGGTAAGTTGTACATCAGAATCAAATAATGATAATAAAAAGTCTATGTCAGAAGGACCAGCAATAAATTCAGAAACAGATACAAAAGTAGCAACATTACTTTCTGAGATGACCTTAGAAGAAAAGGTAGGGCAGATGACACAGATTACACTGGATGTTGTGACCAAAAGCGATAATCAATACAGTTCATCCCAACCTTATCAATTAGACTCTGCATTGGTTCATAAGGCGATTCATACCTACAAAGTTGGTTCTATTCTTAATACTCCGGGAGTACCTTTGTCAAGAGAAGATTGGTATACTACTATTAAAACTTTTCAGGATGAAGCAGCAAAAACACCAAGAAAGATTCCGATTATTTATGGAATCGATGCTATTCACGGGGTTAATTATACCACCGGAGCCACGTTATTTCCTCAGCAAATAGGACTAGCAGCAACATTTAATAAAGATTTGGTGAAAGAAGTGGCAAAAATTTCTGCCTATGAAACCAGGGCGTCTTCAATTCCTTGGAATTTTTCTCCAGTTTTAGGTTTAGGAAGAAATCCTCTATGGCCGCGATTGTGGGAAACCTTTGGAGAAGATGTTTACTTAGGAAAAACATTAGGAGTTGCTATGGTAGAAGGGTATCAGGGAACCTTGGGAGATCCAAATACTGTAGCCTCTTGTATGAAGCATTATTTAGGGTATAGTGTTCCCCTTTCTGGTAAAGACCGTACACCTGCTTGGATACCGGAAAGAGAACTAAGACAATACTTTTTACCAGCATTTAAAGAGGCAGTAGATGCAGGATCGGTTACGTTAATGATCAATTCGGGAGAAATTAACGGGGTTCCGGTACATGCCAGCAAGTTTTTATTAACAGATGTATTACGAGAAGAATTGGGTTTTGATGGAATTGCGGTTACAGACTGGGCGGATATCAATTATCTTCACACACGACATAAAGTGGCCGAAACAATAAAAGATGCAATTAAAATGTCTGTCAATGCAGGAATAGACATGAGTATGGTGCCACATGATTTTGAATTTGCTGAGCTATTAGTCGAACTCGTAAAAGAAGGAAGTGTTTCGGAAGAAAGAATTAATAGTGCAGTTTCTCGAATACTGAAAGTTAAAATGCAATTAGGGTTGTTCGAAAACCCTGTGACAAATCCAAAGAATTATCCAGATTTTGGATCTGATAAATTTGCTGCGGTAAGTAAAGAGGCCGCTTTAGAGTCTTTTACCTTATTAAAAAACAACGATAGTATACTACCTCTTAAAAAAGGAACCAAAATATTAATTACTGGCCCAACGGCGAATACGATGAGGTCACTTAATGGAGGTTGGTCTTATAATTGGCAAGGAAGTGAAGCAGATATCTATGCTAATGATAAGAATACCATTGCAAAAGCTTTTGGAAGTTTTGAGAATGCCACTTTTGTGCAAGGTGTTTCTTTTAGTGAAAAAAAGAATATCGATGCAGCAGTAAATGCAGCCAGACAAAGTGATGTGGTGCTATTATGTTTAGGTGAAAACTCCTATACAGAAACACCAGGAAATATAAACTCTATTATGATGCCAAAGGATCAGATCGAATTGGCAAAAGCACTTTCTAAAACAGGGAAGAAAATAGTTCTCGTTTTATTAGAAGGAAGACCTATTATTTTTAGCGAAATAGAGCCGTTAGTCGATGCGGTTTTTATGGGATATCTGCCCGGTAATTATGGAGCCGATGCTTTAGTAGATTTGTTATATGGAGTAGAAAATCCATCAGGTAGATTACCAATAAATTATCCGAAACATCCACACGCATTCGTGAATTATAATCATAAACATTCCGACAATATTGCAGTTCCAAATTATTATGAATCGGATTACGATCAACAATACGAATTCGGAGATGGGTTGTCATATACTAATTTTGAATATACTAATTTATCATTAAGTGCTTCGGAAATGGATCAAAACGGATTGATTGAGGTTTCTGTAGATGTTACTAATACAGGAGCAAGAAAAGGAAAAGAAGCGGTGTTGCTTTTTGTTAGCGATCTATACGCTAGCATTACACCAGAGGTTCGTGCACTAAAAGGGTATGAAAAGATAGTACTGGAAGCTGGTGCGTCTAAACAGGTTTCATTTACAATTACCAAAGATGCGCTGTCTTTTGTTAATGAAAAATTAGAAACAGTTGCCGAACCCGGTGATTTTGAAATTAAAATTGGCGAATTAAAGAAAAAAATAATGCTTAAATAATTGTCAAGTTTAGATGTCTGAATTTTTTAATGAATTCATATGGATTATTTTTTAATATGCTGTAAACTACTTGTCTGTAAAACTTGTTAAGATTTTAATGGTATATTTGATAAGCTTACGTATGTAAAAACTCTTCTAATGTATCGTCTTTTAGTAATTTTTTATTGTTTGTCCTTATCGGTTTTTGCACAATCCATAAGTAATAAAACACTGCCTAAAATCACCCATTATGACACTAAAAACATGGGGTTTAATGCGCAGTCATGGGATATCAAGCAAGATAAGAGTGGGTTGATTTATATTGCTAATGGCCCAGAGGTTTTGATATTTGATGGTACCGATTGGACTTCTGTAGCAACGAACCCTGAAATGGTCAATAGAAGTTTGTTTGTTAAGAATAAAGACACCATTTATTTTGGAGCAGATGGGCACCACGGAATATTAATAAAAGATAATACCGATTATGAGGTACAACTGTTAAGGAATAATAAAAAGGATGTTGCTGCAGACATAGAAGAATACTGGAGAACACATTATATTGATGATGAAATTATTTTTCAGACATTCAGGAATTTATATGTAAACCAAGGTAATATAATCACGAAAATACCTGCCCCTTATCGTTTTAAATGGAGCTACCAGGTAGATGATCAGATATATGTTAATGATCTCAAATATGGGGTGTTCAGATTGCAAGAGACCAACTTACTACCTGTAGTAAGCGATGCTGACTTAAATGAGAATATTATTGGAGTTACAAAAGTAAATGGAGAGTTAATTGTCATTACGGATACAAAAGGACTTTATAAACTTTTTAATAATGCTTTAGTTCCTATAAATTTCACAACATCTGATGAAATTCAAAAGGCGCAGATTTTTTCCTTTCTTAAACTTACTGATAGCAGAATAGCGCTGGGTACTGTTTCTAATGGTCTTTATATTTTGGACCTTCAATCAGGAAGAACAGAGAATATCAACAAAAGAAATGGGTTGCAGAATAATACAATTCTTTCTATATATCAGGATGATGAAGACAATCTTTGGTTAGCATTAGACTATGGAGTCGATCATATAAAACTAAATTCACCTCTTACTTACTATTATGATCATTATGGGGAATTGGGAACCACGTATGCAGTTGTAAAAGAAGAAAAACTTTCTTATCTGGGAACGAATCAGGGCCTTTATGTTACAAATAATGATCCTTCAAATTCTAATAATGAGTTTGAATTATTGTTGAATGGACAAGTGTGGAATATAGAAGAAGTCGATGGTAAGATTTATGTCGGACACGATAAAGGAGCATATGCGTTAGAAGGAAAAATTCTAACCAAAATGGGAGAGGATTTAGGCGCCTGGAATTTTAGAAACTATCTTCAGTCCGGCCACAGCAATGTTATTGTTTCGGGGAATTATAATGGTGTTTCTGTGTATGAAAAAATTGATAAACAATGGAAAGAATATAAACTAAAGGGTTTCGAAAAATCAGGAAGATTTTTGGAAGTTGATGAAGACAATAATCTCTGGGTCGCTATAAGCACTGATGGTGTTTTTAAGTTTGGTTTAGATTTTGATGCTAAAACGTTGATAAACCAGGACTTTTATCCAGTCAGCGATTTTGGTGGGAGAAAAATTTCACTTTCAAAAATTGAAAATGAAATTATTATTACTTCAAATTTTCATTCATATACATTCAACAACAAAGAAAATACTTTTATAAAATCTGAAATAGGTACGAATCGTGGTTATGCTCCCCGAATATTAAAAAGAGGAGATGAGACATGGTATCTCGAAAATGATAAAGTAGTTGTAGAGGACATAAATGGCCTAACGGTACTTCATGAGCTTAAGGATCAATTAGTGCCCGATGTACTTAATGTTTTTTCTTTGACTGAAGAGCATAAAATCATTCCTGTCTTTAATGGTTTTGCCATGCATTCTAAAAATAGAAAAACAAATTCAGAAAGAATACGAAGCGATATTCTTATTCGGGATTTTGTTTCTGTAAATAGTGGTAGATCCTATGTTTCTGGTGCCGAAATTCCATTTTCTGATAATGATCTGAAGATCAATTATGCTCTTCCTATTTATGGTCACCAAATAGAGTATCAAACTAGGCTCAATGACCAGGAATGGAGTAAAAAAACTACCGCTACAGAGAAAACATTATTTAATCTGATCGAAGGAGATTATACGTTTAAAATAAGAGCAAAATACAATGAGGATTTTAGAGAAAGCAATTTTAATTTTAGCATAAAACCACCAATTTATAGAACCCATTTGGCTTATCTTTTATATCTGCTCCTATTTTTAATGTTAATTGTTTCGGTAATTGGGATTAACCGATATAAAATGAAGAAACAAGAAAAGTTCTTATTAGAGGAAAAAGCTAGAAAACTAAAAAAACAGGAAGAGGAACATAGAGCTCAAAAATTAGAACAAGAACATAAAATTATTGAACTAAATAACTCTAAGTTACAAGATGAGATAAAAGCAAAAAGTAGAGAGCTAACCCAGATTGCATACGTAAACTTAAACAAAAACAAAATACTTAAGAAAATAAAGGATAAAATTATTAAAGTACAAGATGCTTCACCACAAAAACTACCAACAAATAGTTATAACGAATTGGTTAGATTAGTAGATTATTATATTACGGATAAGGAAAGTAAGCTATTCGAAATTAATTTTGATAAATCTCATCAGGAGTTTTATGAGAAACTTTCTAAAAACTATCCAAATCTTACTTCCAAGGACTTAAGGCTTTGTGCATACCTGAAAATGAACCTCTCTTCTAAAGAAATAGCACCACTATTAGGAATAAGTTCACAAAGTGTAGATGTTAGCAGGCATAGATTAAGAAAAAAGCTTAATTTAGGCTCCAAAGATAATTTGACTAATATTCTTATAAGTCTTAAGTAAGAAATTTCTAATAGTAAGATCATGAGGAAAAAGGTTACCCTAAAACAACTTGCAAAAGAATTGAACTTATCCATCTCAACGGTTTCAAAATCTTTAAAAAACGATTCTGAAATAAGCGAGAAGACCATTAATAGAGTTCATGAATTGGCTAATTTTTATAATTATAAACCTAATGCATTAGCGGTAAGTTTAAAAAGTAATAAAACGAACACAATCGGAGTGTTACTGCCAGAAATTTTGAATCATTTCTATGCTAAAGTATTATACGGGATAGAACAGGAAGCCTCCAAAAACGGATATAAGATTGTTACCTGTATCACTAATGAATCTTACAAAAAAGAAGTAGAATATTTAGAAATACTTAATTATAGTAGTGTCGATGGCTTTATTTTGGCGTTGAGCAAAGAAACACAAATGCTTAATAAACTAGATCATTTTAAAGATTTAAAAAGAGACAATGTGCCCTTAATAATGTTTGACCGGGTTAGTGATGAAATAGATTGTGATAAGGTCATAGTAGACGATAAAGATGCATCAAAAACTGCAGTTAGGCATTTAATAAATACAGGGTGCAAAAAAATAGCAGTAATCTCTACTATCTTTGACTTAAGTGTTGGTAAGTTAAGGTTAGAAGGAGCTCGCGAAGAAGTCGCCACTAATAAAGATGTGTCATTAATAGAATTACCAATAAAAAATATCGAAACTGAAGAAAAAGAAATAGAGTCATTTCTTGAAAATAATGAAATTGATGCAGTGCTAGGATTAGATGAGACCGCTGCTGCGATAGCGATAAACATGTCCAATAAATTAGGGTATAAAATACCAGAAAAAATCTCCGTAATTGGTTTTACTGATGGATTGTTGTCTAAACATTCATATCCGAAATTAACATCAATATCTCAACACGCAGAGGAACTAGGTGCTAAAGCGGCAAAAATGTTGGTTGAACGTTTGTCTAAAGGCTCAGAGAATACTGATAAAGCAAAAACAGAAATTGTTAAGACCTCATTAATTCTAAGAGATTCCACAAATTAATGTTATTGTACTACAAATGTTTTCTTTTGTGGTCCAACTCCGGTGATAGTTAATTTGTTCCAAACCTTTGGTAGTATTGGATTTTTCTGAATAATCCCTTCATTTGTAAGGTGTAATCCTCCAAAACCAAATAATACAGTTTGCAACATTCCTCCGGCACCGGTAGCAAAATAGGGATTGTTGCTCGTAGCGGATTCAGCAAGTGCTCCAAAAGGAGGTCTTTTATTGGGTTTGTAACTTCTTTTAAAAAGCCTAAAAGCATTTTCTGCATCACCTAAACGCGCATAGATAACGGCAAACACACTTTGTGCCATGGCAGGACCTTCTGCAGCAAGTTTGGGTTCATAATAAGATAAATCCTTTAAAATTGTATTTTTATCCGATATGATATCTAAGGGATAGGCCAATAAATTTACATCCGCTTGTTTTATCCGATTCCCATTATAAGAACTATGTTCTTTAGTAGTTCCATCTTCAAATTTATGAATGGTAATATTTTCAGCAACCTGATTCCAGATGCTTTTTGATGTTACTCCTAATTCTTTTGCAGCAAGTGAGGCGTATCGTAAACAAGTAATGGCAGAGCCATTGGTAAAAGCATTATCATCAACATTAGGTGCAAACTCATTAGCGCCTACTACATTTTTGATCGAATAAGACCCATTAACATTTTTGGTGGCTCGGCTTACCCAATAATCAGCTACCTCTTTTAGTAGAGGAAATCCTCTTTCTCGGAGCCATTGCTTGTCTTTGGTAACACTGTAGTAATTCCAGAAAGCAATACCAACATCTGCAGTTATATGGTGCTCAAAGGTTCCAGTTAAAGCCCAAGCAGGAGTAGCCTCTTCTCCAGTATCATCACTTTCCCAAGGAAACATAGCTCCTTTATATCCAAAATTCACTGCTTTTCTTTTTGCAGCATCAAGTCGGTCAGATCTATAGTTAACCAGTGATCGGGCAATACCCTGATTTAAAACCAGTAATGGAGGAAACATCCATAACTCAGTGTCCCAAAAAATATGCCCATTATAGTTTTGAGAACTTAGCCCCATTGGAGCAATACTGAGATTAGAGTCGGCTCTGGAGAATGCATAAAGATGATACAACGCTAACCTTACATCTAATTGCGACTGTAAATCGCCCTCTATAATGATATCGCCTTTCCAGAGATCTTTCCATAAATCTTTATGCTGGGACAATAAATCTTTTCTTGGTGTTAATAAATTAAAAATTACAAAACGCTCGCTTTCACTTTGAGGATCAAAAAAATCTTGTGTAGAACATTGGGCAGCAGTCCACGCAAATTCATAGAGCTTATCTTTTTTTATTTTTTTTTCAAATGACAATTGGTTTTCATATTCAGAAGTTTTGGTATGAATCAATTCTGGTCGCTGTTCTTCTCGTGTAGAGTTTATATCATGCCATATAAATGTTGCAGATGTTCCTACTGTATGTCTGCCTAGTCTACTTTTTGCAACGGTCTGTAAAATAGGCATAGTAGTTTCTGCATCTTTTAGTATTCTAAATGTACTTAAAGGATTTTGGTATTCTTTAGGAGGTTCGATTTTCCCAATCATCTTTATATCAATATCCTGAAAAGCTTTAATTTCAAAATCTATATAAGCAGCGTAGGGTACATTTCTAAGAGCATAAAGTGTGTAAGAAATTTCAGCAATTGAATTGTAATTAAATGAAGTAGTAAAACTAGCTTCTTTCATGTTCAATGTTTGTTTCCAATTACTAGTATTGTCATTATTTAGTTTAGTATCGTTAATGAATAAATCAAAGTTTCCAAAGTTCATTCCTAAAAGTATCTTACTAACACCAAGAGGGGATTCTTTGTCATATACATTATTAAGGATAACTTTATCAGTCTGTAAAATGTTTGCAGAAGGTAGAATACCGATTCTTCCATTAGCAGATACAATACCTGTGTAATTTTGATTAGTAGTAGTAGATAAGGTCCACCCATTTTTTTGTGCTACTACAGAAGTAACAGTAAAAAGTAGAATAGATGTTAAGACGTGAATAGTTGTAGTAATCTTTAGCAGCATAATAGCAGTTGTTAGTGAAGCAAAAAAAATTAATCTAAATACGCTATACAATGTACTAAACAAATTTTGAAAAACTAAATTCAGAAAAACCAATGAAATAAAACAACCCTTTGTATTGTTGTTTTATTAAAGAAAATTGATATTTTTCTGAAACTAAGCGAGATTTTTAAGTACTCTCTCGTTCAGTAAGTTTAGTTTCAAGAACAATGATTTTTTTTTGATGATCCATATCATCAGGTTCATTAAATTGGTTTATTAGAAGTTCTGCAGCTTTTTGACCCATTTCGAAGCTAGGTTGTGATACACACGTTAGTGTTGGGACAAATATTTCTCCAAAACCAAGGTCTCCAAAACCGATGACAGCGACTTCTTCTGGTATTTTCTTGTCCAAATTTAATAAGGTTTTCATTGCCAACAGACCATAATTATCAGTGCATGCAAAAACGGCATCCGGGGTAATGGATAAACATTTAAAAAAATCTAAGATTTCTTTATCTTCAAATGCTCTGTCTAGCGAATTGCAATGCAAAACTAATTCTTCATATACTGGAATTTCATACTTTGTTAATGCATTTATAAACCCTTTGTATCGATTTTGAAAAACCTTTTTTTGCTTAATCCCACCGATAAATGCTATTTTTTTCTTTCCTTTTTTGATTAAAAATTCCACAGCAGAAAATGAAGCTTTTTCATCATCAATCATCACGTGATCCGCTCCAGAAACCTGTTTTCCTATATTATCAAATAACACCATTGGTATTCCTTTATCTACCAAATCATTAAAATGAGCAATATTTTCAGTTTCGTGAGTAGGAGACAGAATGATACCATCTATAAGACCTTTTTCAAAAGAAATAAGATTTTCTTTTTCAAATTCATATGAATTTCTTGACGAACTAATGAGTATTTTATAATCATGTTTTCTGGCATATTGATCGATCCCTCTACATACTTCAATAAAAAAAGGTTCATCATATCGTGGGATCAATACACCAATAATATAAGTCTTGCCAGAACTAAGACTTTTGGCAATTTGATTGGGCATATAGCCCATCAACTTTGCTGTGCTAAATACTTTTTCACGTGTGCTTTCTTTAACTCTCGGGTTTTCATCCAATGCACGAGAAACTGTTGCTATAGAAATGTTTAGTTTTCTTGCGATATCCTCAAGCCTAACTCTTCTTTTTTTAGAACCCATTAAAATTATTATTAAAAAATTATCAATGAATCTTTAATTTTGCTAAAAAAACAATAATACAAACGCTTGTATTTATTTTATTAGAAGATTTACTTTTCTGAAATGCCATTTGTTTTGTTATTTGTACTAGAATTAACTTGTAAAAAATTAATGACACTGAAATCTATAGAACGTATAAGTTTATGAAAGCTTCCCCAAAATTAAGTGTTCAAATTTCCTATTTGATGTTTCTATGCTAATTTATGATAAATAATGTTAAAATATTAATTCTTTTAAGAAATTGAAATCTAGTTTGATAAGAATTTTATGAACTGTTTCTTCACAATCAGGAAGAAAAATGTTAAGTTTATGTCTATATAAAATCTATACTTAATCGATTTAGTTCTTTCAAAATTGTCTGGTTTTATAAGTGCGATTTATGAGTTATAACATTGATTTTTAGGAAATTAAAATAGTAATGTAATAGTTTTTATTGAATTGTATAGGTAATGTAAAGGTTTAGGTGTTTGAAATTCTATATAAATAATATTGTATTATATTGTAGTTTTGTTAAAAATTATGTTTAAAATACGTTAATAATGGTTTGTTTTAACGATTTTTTTGAGAAAATGATTTTTCACAATGGTTTTGAAAGAGTTTTAGATAAATCATTGTTGCAATCTTGTCTAAATCGATATTGAAGTTAAAAATATTGTATAATGTTAAAATTATATTAGGTGAAGCTTACTTGGTTTAGAAAAGGAACTATTTATCAAATATATCCTCGCAGTTTTAATGATAGTAATAATGATGGAGTTGGAGACTTGAGAGGTATAATCGAGAAATTAGATTATTTAAAAAGTTTACATATTGATATTATATGGTTAAGCCCCATTTTTAGTTCTCCAAACGACGATAATGGATATGATATAAGTGATTATTGTGCTATTATGCCTGAGTTTGGAACTATGGATGATTTTGATGAATTATTGATAGAGACGCATAAAAGAGGAATTCGACTGATATTGGATTTAGTAGCTAATCATTGTTCCGATGAGCATATGTGGTTCGAAGAAGCTAAAAAATCTAAAATGAATCCGTATAGAGAGTATTTTCATTGGAGAAAACCAGCTGTGGATGGTGGGCCGCCTAACAATTGGAAGTCTTTCTTCGGAGGGAGTGCTTGGGAGTTTGATGAAACTTCAGGGGAGTATTATTTGCATCTGTTTACCAAAAAACAACCCGATCTTAATTGGGAAAATCCTAAGGTGAGAGAGGAAATTTATGATGCTATGCGTTTTTGGTTAGATAAAGGAGTCGACGGATTTAGAATGGATGTGATCCCGTTGATATCAAAACCTGTTGGTTACCCAGATGCATCGGATATTGGATTCAGAAAGATCATTGAAAATGTATATGCAAACGGTCCGACTCTTCATCAATATTTAAGAGAAATGAATGAAAAAGTTATAGCGAGATACGACGCTTTTTCTTTGGCAGAAGGTGTAGGAGTTAATGAAGAAATCGCTGGACTCTATGTGAATGAAGATAGAAATGAGTTGGATATGTTGTATCATTTTGATGTTCTGGAGTGCACCATAGTTAATGGGAAATTTGAGGAATCATCTTCATTTGATTTGGTTCAAATGAAAAATATATTCAAAAAATGGAGAGATGCTGTACATGAAACTGGTTGGATAGCAAATGCTATGGGAAACCACGATTTTGCACGAATGGTATCAAGATTTGGAAATGATAAGCGTTATCGTTCAGAGTCTGCAAAGATGTTAATGACAATGTTGTCTACTCAAAATGGCACATTAACTATATATCAGGGCGATGAAATTGGCATGACCAATGTTTCTTTGCAAGATGTCAATGAAGTAAGAGATGTACAATCTTTGAATTTTTACGAAGAAAACAAAACAACCAAAAGATATCCGGAAGAATTGGCCTTGGAAATGATCAACAATGAAGGTAGAGATAATGCTAGAACACCAATGCAGTGGAATGATGAAATAAATGGAGGTTTTTCTGTTAAAGAGCCTTGGTTAAAAATAAATCCGAATTATGTACATATTAATGTTCAGAATCAGGAAAAGGATTCTGATTCTGTGTTGAATTTTTATAGAAACGTACTAAGTATTCGAAAAAAGCATGATGTTTTTGTATATGGAAATTTTAAAGAGATATCGTTTAATAATCCAAATCTCTATATATACGAAAAAACCCTTAACGAAAATAAAATAATGGTTATGCTAAATTTTAGCAGTATAGAAGAGTTGTTTATTTCTGAAAAGGACCTGAAGGAAGCTGATATTCTTGTAAATAATTATAAAAATCTCGATACAGATCGAAATAAGGTATTGCTAAAACCATACCAAGGAGTGATCTTAGGTATAAAATAATAGTTAGATATAACAAATATGGATCAAGTAGAAAGTGAAATTAGTTTTTGTTTGTTAGCGAAGGAGTTTTTCTGATAGTACTCCTTTATAAGAGGTAACATAGGGGCATCTTAAACTGGTAACTTTTATTTTCAAAATGTTTATTTGTAGTTACTAAATACGTCAATTGTTCTAATAAGACTGCGATGCCTCTGTTACTTTTTTAAGAAAAATTAAAATTTTTAACGATAAAAGTAGCAATAATTAACAACTAAATATTTAAATTTAATCAAACTCTAAATTATGAAAAGTATGATACTCAAAAAACTCATGTTTCTTTTTGTATTTATCTCGGGGAATATGATGTTTGCACAAATCACGGTTACAGGAGTGGTTTCTGATGCAAACGGTCCAGTACCAGGGGTAAATGTTCTTGTAAGGGGAACCCAAAATGGAGCGATTTCTGATTTTGATGGAAATTACACGCTAAACAATGTACCGGAAGACGCTACATTAATTTTTAGTTATGTAGGTTTCCAAACCAAAGCAGTGTCAGTTAATGGTCAAACAGTCATCAATGTTACTATGACAGAAGATGCCGCTCAGTTAGAAACTGTAGTGGTAATTGGATATGGAACACAATCTATTAAAGATGCAACCGGTTCGGTGGCAGTTGTTACATCCGAGGATTTTAACAGAGGAAATATTGTCTCTCCAGAAGAGCTGATCCAAGGTAAAACTGCCGGTGTGCAGATTACACAAAATAGTGGTGAGCCTGGGGCAGGAGTAGCACTTAGAATTAGGGGTACCACCTCTGTTCGATCTAATAATAATCCTTTATTTGTAGTAGATGGAGTTCCACTAGCCGGAGATGATACTGCTGCAGGAGGTGCTGACTTAGGAATCGGAACGAGTTCTGCTAGAAACCCATTAAATTTCCTAAATCCCAATGATATAGAAAGTGTAAGTATTCTGAAAGATGCTTCTGCAACTGCAATATATGGATCAAGAGGTGCTAATGGAGTCGTTATTATTACAACAAAAGCAGGTAGAGGAGCTCCTAAGGGGGTTTTTGAGTATTCTTCTTCTATAAGCATTGCTAAGCCGGCAGAAGAATTTGATTTATTAAATAGAGAACAATACCTGGCTGCAATAGATCAGTTTGGAGGAAATGTTTCAGCTCAGGATTTTGGAGCTAATACTAATTGGCAAGATGAAATTACCAGACAATCAGAATCTATAAATAACAGTTTGTCATATTCTCATAATTATAACACAGGAAATGTAAGAGCTTCTTTTGGATATGGAAAGCAATTTGGTGTGGTTAAGAAAAGTTCATTAGAAAGAATAACTGGAAGGATCAATGCTACGCATAGATTTTTCAATGACAAATTGAAATTAAATCTACAAGGTACTTTATCAAGAGTCAATGACGAAGCGCCACCAATTACGAATAATGCAGGGTTTCAAGGAGATTTATTGGGAGCAGCTTATTCCGCAAACCCAACTTGGCCAGCTTCAACAGGTTTTGTGCCTGGAGGATCAAATATAAATCCCTTGGCATTGCTGAATTTTAGCCAAAATGAAACTAAGACGAATAGATATTTAGTTAATTTTTCAGCAGATTATAGCATTACACAAGAGTTGAGTGCCAAAGTAACTTTAGGGTATGATAACTCTGAGTCCACCTCTATAAATGTATTATCTAGTGAAATCACAGGGTTTAATAATGGAGCTCCAGGGAATGGAAGAGGAGCCCTTAATGATATTGATGTAGAAAATCAATTATTAGAGGTAACATTGAACTACGAAAAAGAATTCGGTAACTCTAAACTTTCTGCGTTGGCCGGTTTTTCTTATCAAGAATTTGCTAGAAGTGGTAGAACCGTTCAGGGTTTTGGATTTAACACAACGAATTTAGACCAAATGGGCGATAGTCTAGAAGCCTCTGCTAATTTAATCGAAAGTTCTATAGAGGGATCTTACCAACAATATGGAGTAGCACCCAATGGATCGTTCGTAAACAGATTATTTCCTGAAATATTACAAGGTGATGTCTTAAATGCACCGGCAATACCATTGACATCAGTATTAGGTGACACCTTTGATTTTACGGATGAGCTACAATCTTTCTTTGTGAGAGGTACCTATACAATAGCAGATAAATATATTTTAACAGCTACTGTTCGTGCAGATGGTTCTACGCGATTCGGACCAAATAATACTTATGGGTATTTTCCATCTGGTGCATTTGCCTGGAAACTAGATCAAGAAGATTTTGTTGGAGATGCTTTTTCAACTCTAAAATTAAGACTTGGTTACGGGATCACTGGTAATCAGGATGGACTTGGTTTTGGTAATTTTACAATCAGACGTAGATTTATTGCAGGAGGAATTGCTCAAGATGGAGTAATCAATGCCCCAGGAACAAGTCGTGTGTCTTTTGAAGATCCTAATTTACAGTGGGAGGAAACTAGTCAAGCGAATGTGGGTATCGACTTTGGTTTCTTTGGAGATCGATTAACAGGAACTATTGATGTTTATCATAAAGATACTCAGGAGTTATTATTGAGTATTCCAAATGCACAACCGACTCCGCAACCATTCAATTTTACAAATATAGATGCGAATGTTATTAACCAAGGAGTAGAATTTTCTATTAATTATGACATACTTCAACAGCAAGATTTAAATTGGAATTTTGGATTTAACATTGCGTATAATAAAAATGAACTTCAAAATTTTGATGGACAGATTCCATCCGGACAAATTAGTGGACAAGGATTAACCGGTGCTTTTTCTCAACTTCTGGCAGAAGATCAACCGCTGTTCTCGTATTACTTAAGAGAGTTTGCAGGATTTGATGCTAATGGACAATCTATTTATCCTAATGGAGATGTACAAGAATTTGTTGGCAAAAGTGCTTTACCCGATATCAATGTTGGTATCTCTACTTCTTTTGATTATAAAAACTGGGATGCCTCACTATTTTTCGCGGGTCAGTTTGGACATTATATCTATAATAATACAGCAAATGCATTTTTTACCGCTGGTAGTATCAACGGAGGAAGAAATGTTACAACAGATGTTTTAACGAATGGAGAATCTGCTGCTAATGCCCCTGATGTGTCTACACGTTTTCTCGAAAAAGGAGATTTCTTAAGATTACAAACGGCTTCTTTAGGGTATAATTGGCCATTATCTGGAGAGGGAGTTTTTAAAAGCCTACGTATTTTTGCAACAGGACAAAATCTTTTTGTAATTACAGACTACAGTGGTTTAGATCCTGAGGTAAATGTAAGCGCACCACTTAATGGAGTCCCAACAGCGGGAATTGATTATACAGCCTTTCCAAGACCGAGAACCTATACATTTGGATTAAATGCAACGTTTTAAAAAATTAAGATTATGAAAGAAAAGAAATTTAAATTCGGATTATCGGCATTCATGTCAATAATACTATTGATCTCCTGTACAGACCTGGAGATAGAACCTACAGATTCGGTAATCGAAAACCTTACAGGTGAGTTTACTGGAGTTGGAGATGTAGATGCCGCCATAGGTAATGTGTACAATGCAGTATATGGTCAGATTGGGGATCAACAAAACTTGTATGCTCTAAACGAGGTAACTTCTGATGAGCTTTTAGTGCCCACAAGGGGAACAGATTGGGGAGATAATGGGTTGTGGAGAAATTTACACGAACATACTTGGACGGCAATTCACCCATTCGTACTAGGAAATTGGAATAACTTAAATACGAATGTTTTTAATACTACTGAGATTATTGACGCAAGAAGTGGTGCCGATGCTGCGCAATTGGCAGAGGCTAAGTTTTTAAGAGCATTTAGTATGTTTTGGATACTGGATATGTATGGACAAGTGCCATTTAGAGAAGCCGATGAAGGGCCAGAAATTGACCCAATAGTACTTACAAGAACGGAGGCAGTTGATTTTGTGATCACTGATCTTACTGAGGCGATACCCGATTTACCTGTTGTGGGGCCTAGTACATCAACTAATAAAGCATCAAGAGCAGCAGCAAATTATTTGTTAGCTAAAGTACTCCTGAACAAGCATATTTATAATGGATCCGGAACACCGGATGCAGCTGATATGACTGCTGTGGTAAATGCGGTTGATGCTATTGCGGCTGATGGTTATGGATTACAAGCAGGTTATTTTGAAATTTTTGAAGAGAGTGTAGATACTGAAACTATTTGGTTTGCCGAAACAGGTGTTGGAAACAGAATCTGGAACGGATTACACTATAATCAAAATGCACCCGGTAATGATGGTGGTGGTTGGAATGGCTGGTCTACCTTGGCGGAATTTTATGATTTATTTGAAGGAGACCCCAACATCAATATACCTGGAAGTGGACAAGAAGAGCGAAGAGGATTTGTACCAACCGATGGATCTAACTTGGGTATTGGATTTGGTTTTTTAATTGGACAACAATATGATGAAACCGGAGCTCCAATGACAGATAGACCGGGACAACCACTAGTGTTTACCAAAGAGTTCCCTGGATTATTAGGAAATGATGAGCGTACTGGAATTAGAACTATAAAATATCATCCAGAGAATGGATCTTTTGCCAATCACGAGATTGTATTTAGATATGCTGATGCACACTTAATGAAAGCAGAAGCAATTTTTAGAGGAGGAACTTCAGGAGATGATGCGCTAACCTTAATAAATGATTTGAGAGCCATTAGAAATACCTCTACTAGTTTGACTGCCTTAACAGAGCAAGACATATTAGATGAAAGAGGAAGAGAGTTGTATAAAGAATTTTGGAGGCGTAATGATCAAATCCGTTTTGGAAAATTTGCAGAGCCTTGGGGTTTGAAAAGTAGCACAGAGGATTTTAGAGTATTGTTCCCAATTCCCGATACTGCATTACTGTCTAATCCTAATTTAACACAAAATCCTGGTTACTAACATATTAAATTGCTAAGATTTGTTAGAGCAGAGCCCTTCAACCATTGAAGGGCTCTGCTAATTAAAGTATTTGAACCAAAGACTTACAATTGCGTATCCCTACTAAAAATATTAGTATTTATATACCACTATTTCTTCTTTTTTTATCTTGTAAAAAAGAGGACGTGATGTATCGTTTTCAGTTGTTGCCTGAAAAAAAAACTGGTATCAATTTTCAAAATAAACTTGAAGATACTCCAGAACTAAATATACTAACATATCTTTATTACTATAATGGTGCTGGTATTGCAGTAGGTGATTTTAATAATGATGGTTGGGAAGATTTGTATTTTGTTTCAAACCAAAATGAAAATCAATTATATATAAATCAAAAGGATTTTAAATTTTCTGAAACCACCTCAGATCTTCTTAAAGATAAAGAAGGATGGTCTACAGGGGTCACTACTGTAGATATAAATAACGATGGTTTATTAGATATTTATGTGTGTAAAGTTGGAAATTACAGAGGGATAAAAGGAAAGAACAAACTCTTTATAAACCAGGGATCTGATGATAAAGGAATTCCTTATTTTAAAGAAGAGGCAAAAGACTATCAATTGGATATCTCTAGTTTTTCTACACAGGCTAGTTTTTTTGATTATGATCGGGATGGGGATTTGGATATGTATCTTTTAAATCACTCAGTACACCCTAACCGTACGTATGGAAGAGGAATCAAAAGGGAGCAGGTTGATTCGCTTGCTGGTGATCGATTGTATCGAAATGATCATAGTAAATATGTCAATGTTTCTAGCAAAGCAGGGATTTTTCAAGGTTCAATAGGATATGGCTTAGGGATAGTTACAAGTGATATTAATAATGATGGCTACCCTGATATGTATGTCAGTAATGACTTTTTTGAAAATGACTACTTATATGTCAATCAGCAGAATGGTGCTTTCAAAGAAGTAATTACTTCTGGCTTACACAAAATACAGCATACATCTCACTTTTCTATGGGTGCAGATATTGCTGACATCAATAATGATGGATTTTCCGATATTATATCATTAGATATGTTGCCAGAAGATTTAGCGACCTATAAATCATCTGGAACTGAATATGGATTCACAATTTATAATCAATATCTTAAAAATGGATATCAACCCCAATACATGCAAAATGCGTTGCAAATAAACAGAGGTAATGGAAATTTCAGCGAACTTGCTTTTTTTTCTGGGATTGCAGCCACTGAATGGAGTTGGACATCATTAATGGCAGACTATGATAATGATGGTTTTAAAGATATTTTTATCTCTAATGGAATTAAAGGAGCAACCAATGATATGGACTTTATAAGTTTTATCGCCAATGATAATATTCAGAAACGTATAGATGCAGGAATGACTAAAGAAGATTTAGCCTTGATTGATGAATTACCAAATAAAAAAACAGTAAATTATTTTTATCGTAATAATGGCGATCTAACTTTTGAAAATGTTTCTAACTTCTGGTCAGAGAGTTTACCTTCTTATAGTAATGGCGCAGTATATGCAGATTTAGATAATGATGGTGACCTGGATATTGTAACAAATAATATTAATGAAAAAGCCTTTGTTTACCAAAACAAAACAGATACGTTGGGAGATCATAATTACCTAAAAATACAATTGAAGGGGTCGGCAAAAAATCGCAATGCGATTGGTGCCAAAGTAACAATTTTTACTAATAATGGGTTACAAACTTCAGAAGTATATGCTACCAGA
Organism: Aquimarina ulvae; assembly: GCF_053613295.3. Classification (NCBI taxonomy): domain Bacteria; kingdom Pseudomonadati; phylum Bacteroidota; class Flavobacteriia; order Flavobacteriales; family Flavobacteriaceae; genus Aquimarina; species Aquimarina ulvae. The sequence goes on along the minus strand of NZ_JBSIBP030000002.1, from coordinate 117,002 downwards.
GGATATTTATCTTCAGTTTCCTCTATAGTACATTTTGGTTTAGGTAATGGTTCTGATATAGACTCTATTAGTGTTCAATGGCCCGATGGAGGTTCTTCAACACATAAAAACATAGCAATAAATACGACAATCACTTTAGCGAAAGGTAAGGTTAAGAATACGATGAGTGTTACTAAAAAACCTTTCTACATGATTAAAAATGATTCATTACTGGTAAACTTTAAACATCAGGACTATGAAACAAAAGATTTTAGTGTAGAACCCTTAGCACCTTATGCAGTTTCTAACGAAGGTCCCCATATTTCTGTACAAGATGTAAATAACGACGGATTAGAAGATGTTTTTATCCCTGGTGGAAGATTTAAACCTGGGACATTATTTTTACAAGAGATGTCGGGTAGATTTAATAAAACAAAACAACCTGATTTGGAATTATACAAAAAATATGAAGATATTGATCAGCATTTTTTTGATGTAGACCTAGATGGCGATTTGGATTTGATTACGATTTATGGAGGAAATGAAAACTATTCTGGGTATGAGAGAGGGCCTGTACTATTCGTTAACGAAAATGGCAAGTTCAAAGCTAAATCTGATGCTTTTCCAGAAATAGAAATAAATGCTTCGGTAGTCATTACTTCCGATATCGATAATGATGGGGATATAGATATTTTTATTGGAAGCAATAGCGTATCTGGATCTTATGGAAAATCACCTGAAAATTATCTTTTCGAAAATGATGGGAAAGGCACTTTTAGAGAAATAACGGCAACGAGTGCTGTAGAGTTATATACCATAGGACAAGTATTTGATGCAAAATTTGTGGATCTTAACAAAGATAATTATCAGGATTTAATATTAGTTGGGCATTATATGCCGATAACATTTTTTATAAATGATACAAAAGGAAATTTTAAAAAAGAACACATCATTTCATTGGAAAACACAAATGGTTGGTGGAATTGTATAGCAGTTCAGGATATGGATAGAGATGGAGATCTTGATATTATAGCAGGTAATTGGGGACTGAATAGTCGCTTACACGCATCAATTGAAGAACCGATACAATTGTATCGCAATGATTTTGATACTAACAGCAAAGTAGATCCAATAGTAACGTATTTTTATCAGGGAAAAGAAACGCCCATTGCAACCAAAGATGAATTGACAAAACAGATCCCTCAACTTAACAAGAGGTTTCTGTCATATAAGACATTTTCCGAGGCTAACTTTTCAGATTATTTTTCAAAAGAAAAAATAGATCAAGCAGAGAAAAAACAAGTTTTAACCCTTGCAACATCATATTTTGAAAATAAAGGTAACTTTAATTTTCTTCAACACAAGCTGCCTTGGGAGGCTCAAATTTCTTCGGTTCACGATGTGTTGATTCAAGATATAAATAATGATCAATACCCCGATATAATTCTAGGAGGTAATACCTATGAGATCAGCACTCAATTAAGTAGATTAGATGCATCTTATGGAGAAGTATTATTAAATGATACAAAAGGAAATTTCAGCAGTGCCAATAATACAGGTTTGGAAGTGAATGGAGCTGTAAGATCAATAGAATCAATCAAAGTTAAAGATTCGACGTATTTTTTATTCGGAATTAATAACGATCGCATCAGAGTGTTTAAAAAACTAAAAAGGTAGTATGAATAAGTTCTTATATATCACTTTTATTATATTCGTGTCTTTTTCTTGCACAAAAGAGAAACGGGAAGAAAAAACTATAGAACAACAGCCTACATTATTTACCAAACAGTATCCTGAAAAAACAAATATCAACTTCGTTAATCAGGTCGATAACGAAAAAGACTTCAATATTTTCACCTACAGAAATTTCTATAATGGTGGTGGAGTAGCTATAGGTGATATAAATAATGATGGTCTGCCAGATATTTATTTGACTGCAAACAAGAAAAAAAATAAGCTGTATCTTAACAGAGGGGATTTTACTTTTGAAGATATTTCTAAAAGTTCCAATACGACCGGAAAAAACTCTTGGTCCACCGGTGTCGTAATGGTAGATATCAATGCAGACGGATTATTGGATATCTATGTTTGTAATGCGGGTAATGCAAAAGGAGACGATCAAAAAAACGAACTCTTCATCAATAACGGTCCTTCAGCAGACTCTGGAATAATAACGTTCACAGAAAAAGCTGCGGCATATAATCTAGCAGACAGCGGTTTCACAACGCACGCTGCGTTTTTTGATTATGATAACGATGGTGATTTAGACGTATATATTCTCAATAATAGTTTTATTCCGGTGAGTAGCTTGGGATACGTAAATAAACGTACACTAAGAGCAAAGGATTGGGATATTCCCGAGATCTTAAAAGGAGGAGGTGATAAATTGTTAAGAAATGATAACGGAGTTTTTACAGATGTTAGCGAAGCTGCGGGAATATTCGGCAGCTTGATTGGTTTTGGATTAGGAGTTACCATAGGAGATGTCAATAAGGATTTGCTACCCGATATATATGTGTCTAATGATTTTTATGAAAGAGATTACTTATATATTAATCAAGGCGATGGAACATTTAATGAAGAAATTAAAAATTGGGTAAAGCATTTAAGTATCTCCTCAATGGGAGCTGATATGGCAGATATTAATAATGATGGCTATCCAGAGATTTTTGTGACTGACATGTTACCAGAAGATGATCAACGACTTAAGGAAACTGGCTCTTTTGAAAGCTATGATGTTTATCAATTAAAGAAAAGCAGGGATTTTTATAATCAATATATGCAGAATTCACTTCAGCTCAATAATGGTGATCATACATTTTCAGAAATTGCCTTCTTTAGTGGTGTAGCCAAAACCGACTGGAGCTGGGGAGCATTGTTATTTGATATGGATAATGATGGTTACCGTGATATTTTTGTTAGCAACGGAATTTACCACGATCTTACCGATCAGGATTTCATGAACTTTTTTGCCAATGACATCATACAAAAGATGACATTAACCGGTAAAAAAGAAGAAGTAGATTCGATTATTAATAAAATGCCATCTACACCTATTGCAAACTATGCGTTTAAAAATAATGGTGATCTAAGCTTTTCGGACACAACAAAACATTGGGGATTTGATGAGCCTACATTTTCTAATGGATCGGCCTATGGAGATTTGGATAACGATGGCGATTTAGATTTGGTAGTCAATAACTTCAATATGCCAGTTGCTGTTTATAAAAATAATAGCGAAAATAAAGGGCATAACTATTTAAAAATTAAAATTAGAGGTGGCAACAAAAATACTTTCGGAATCGGAAGTGTTGTTGAAGTGTATTTTGATGATAAAATAATGAGGCAAGAGTTGATACCATCAAGAGGTTTTCAATCATCAATCGATTATATTATGACATTAGGCCTTGGCAATATAGATAAAGTAGACTCTCTGCGTGTTATACATCCAGGTGGGAGATCTCAATTGATTCAGGATGTAGCAATTAACAAGCAACTCGAACTCAGTTATAAAAATGCTAATTCGGATCATCAATATCTTAAAGAAAAAAGTAACAACTATTTTGAAGAAATCTCTCATACATTATTTGAACATAAAGAAGACCCTTATGTAGATTTTGATTATGAAGGATTGATCTATAAAATGCAATCCAGAGAAGGACCTGCTATGGCAATTGCTGATGTTAATGGTGATGGTAATGACGATGTTTTTATTGGCGGGGCCTACAAGCAAACAGGAAAACTATACACACAAGGTGATTCAGGAAAATTGAAACTCACTTCTTTTGAAACTGAGGATTTTTTCGAAGATGTTACAGCGGTTTTCGAAGATATTGACGGAGATAATGATCTGGATTTGGTAATAGGATCTGGAGGAAATTTTAGAGGAGCGAGAGCCGGTGTGAGAAGTTATCTAAATGATGGTAAAGGAAATTTTTCAAGAGGAAAAGTTATCAAACCAACAAATACGAATATTTCGGTATTGGCAGCCCATGATTATGATCAGGATGGAGATGTGGACATTTTTGCAGGAAGTCATAGTATTATAGGAACCTACGGAGTTTCTCCACAGAGCTATTTCCTAGAGAATGATGGTCGTGGTAACTTTACAGAAGTTACAGCAAAGAAAGCTGAGGGTGTTAAAACCATTGGGATGATTACTGATGCAACCTGGAGCGATATCAATGCTGATGGTAGAAAAGACCTTATTATTGTAGGCGAGTGGATGCCTCCAAGAGTATTTATCAATGATGGAAACAAATTAGAATTGATTTCAACTAATCTAGACAAAATTTCAGGTTGGTTTAATACGGTAGAAGCAAGAGATTTAGATAATGATGGCGATGTGGATTTGGTTCTGGGTAATAGGGGGTTGAACTCTGTATACCAATGTAGTGAAGAATCTCCTTCTAAATTGTATATAAACGATTTTGATAATAATGGCACAGTAGAACAGATCATTACTCAAACTATAAATGGTAAAGATGTTCCAGTACAACTAAAGAAAGAAATAACCGCACAAATTAGTGCGCTAAAGAAACAAAACCTTAAGTTTTCTGAATATGCTACAAAGTCCATTGACGAATTGTTTTCTAAGGAAGTATTGGATAATACAACTATTAAAACGGTTAATAACTTTGCAAACTTAGTAGCGTTTAATAATGGCGATACTACTTTTGAGATAAAAGAGCTTCCGACAGCGGCACAATTATCGTGTATCTGTGATATTGAAACAGAAGATGTAAATAACGATGGTCACCTAGATCTTATCGTAGCAGGTAATAATTATAATCTTAAGCCACAATTCTCTAGATTGGACGCCAGTCGTGGAAATATTTTGTTAGGAGATGGAAAAGGAAACTATAAAGACCAAAAATTTTCTGGATTTTTTGTAGAAGACGAAGTGAGAACAATGAAATGGATGAAAAATAAAACAGGAGAACAATATTTACTAGTAGGAATTAATAATGAAACTCCTAAGATTTTTAAGTTAAAATGATTAGTGCCAGTCCAAAGATACAAACGAGTCTTACAAATTTTCGAAATCGAACGGGTTTCTTTCTAGCGATAAAAATACTATGCGCCGTTATTTTATTCGGATTAACCTCCTGTTCTCAACAACAAATACAACAAGGAGAAGTATTCGATAAAATAACATCAGAGGTTACCAATGTTACCTTTCAAAATACGCTAAAACCCACTGAAGAATTAAATATTTTAGATTATCTATATTACTACAATGGCGCAGGAGTTGCGGTAGGAGATATTAATAAAGATGATTTAGTAGACGTATTTTTTACCTCTAATCAAGGCAAAAACAAACTATATCTTAATAAAGGAAATTTTCAATTCGAAGATATCACTGATAAAGCAGGATTAGCAGGAAATTCTGATTGGAATACCGGAACAGTAATGGCTGATGTTAATGGTGATGGGTATTTAGATATTTATGTTTGCGCTGTAGTCGGCCTGCAGGGGTTACAAGGAAAGAACGAACTATTCATTAATAATGGTGATAATACATTTACAGAAAAAGCGTCGGAGTATGGATTGGATTATAAAAACTATTCGACAGCCGCAGCATTCTTTGATTATGATAATGATGGAGATTTGGATATGTATTTATTGAACCACGCTATCCATACACAGCATTCTTTTGGTAGCGCATCACTTAGAAATAAAAGGAATCCCGAAAGTGGTGATAAACTGCTCCGAAATGATGATAATATATTTATAGACATCAGTGCTGAAGCTGGAATTTATGGTGGTGGTAATGGTTATGGTTTGGGATTGGCAACAGCAGATTTTAATAATGACGGGTATACGGATATTTATGTGAGTAATGATTTTCATGAAGATGACTATTATTATCTCAATAATGGAGACGGTACTTTTAGCGAATCGCTAAAACAACATTTTGGGCACACCAGTCGCTTTTCAATGGGTAATGATGTAGCAGATGTTAATCACGATGGATATCCAGATATTATGACCTTGGATATGACCCCAGAGGATGAAACTATTCTTAAAGCTTCGGCAGGAGATGAAACAGTAGACATGCTGCAAATGCGTATTAGCCGGTTAGGATATCATTATCAATACGCCAGAAATATGCTCCAAATCAATCAGGGAGATTATTTTACTGAAACCGCCTTGTTAAGTGGTGTCGCAGCAACAGATTGGAGTTGGTCTGCTTTATTTGCAGATTACGATCAAGACGGAGAACAAGATGTGTTTATATCTAACGGAATTCCAAAAAGACCTAATGATTTAGATTATATAAAATACATCTCTAACGAAAAAATTCAGGAAAAACTAAATAGTTCAAAGCTAGTTGATAATGAGGCATTAAATATAATGCCATCGGGCCAGGTACAGAATTGTATTTTTAAAGGAAATAAAGGAATAAGTTTTGTTGATAAATCTTCCAGTTGGCTTCCTATAGAAAACACCGCCTCAACAGGCAGCGCATATGCTGATTTTGACAACGATGGAGATTTAGATGTCGTAACCAATAATATCAATGCACCAGCCTCTTTTTATCACAATAAGACAAATCAGAAAACTAAATTTTTAAAACTTAAATTTGATTTTAAAGATAAAAACAAACTAGGAATAGGGACCAAAGTAATCTCTTATCATCAAGGAACTGTACAATACAGACAATTGTTTACTTCTAAAGGTTTTCAATCGTCTTCTGAACCTATAATTCATTTTGGATATGATACCATCAAAACGATAGATTCACTAAAAATTATCTGGCCGGATAACACCATTCAGATGGCAGAGAATATAGCAACCGATCAGACATTAACAATTAGATTGCTACATAAAAGGGGGGGCGTTAATTATGAAACATTATTTCCGAAAAAGAAAGGTTGGTTTAAAAAGGTAGATAGCATTCCCGGATTGCAGTACGTTCATAAAGAGAATAACTACACAGATTTTAATCGACAAAAGTTGATCCCTTACAAAATTTCTGATCGGGGACCAGCTACTGCAATTGGAGACTTAAACGGTGATGGGAAAGATGATGTTTTCTTTGGTAGCTCAAAGCTTGACACCTCTAAAATATACATTCAAACGGGTACTGGATTTGAAGAACTTCCGTCTGAAATTCTTTCATTGGATAAAAAGAAAGAAGATGTTGTAGCAGTTATTGAAGATTTAAATAATGATGGTAAAAACGATTTGCTGGTGTCTTCCTCTGGAGGAGAGTTCTATGGGGAATCAAGTGAATTGCTAGATAGATTATATGTAAATTCTGAAAAGGGTTTGGTAAAAAGTGATTTTCCTGAATTATACGAACACGAATCAGTAATCAAACCATTTGATATTGATAATGATGGAGATGTAGACCTTTTTATTGGTGGGTATACCGTTTCTAATGATTTTGGTAATATTCCGAATTCGTATCTCCTTCTCAATAATAAAGGAAATTTCAGTAAAAAAGAAAATTTGGATCTACAGCAAGTCGGAATGGTTACAGACGCTATTTGGAGTGATTTTAATAGTGATGGATTAAAAGATTTAATTGTGATAGGAGAATGGATGTCTCCCCGTTTTTTCGTAAATAAAAATGGTAATTTAGTGGATGTATCCAAAGAAGTTTCTACAGAAAAATTAAAAGGTCTTTGGCAATCCATCATAGATTTTGATATCGATAATGATGGCGATATAGATTATTTATTGGGTAATTTTGGATTAAACTCTAAGTTTTCAGCTTCATCGGATTTTCCGCTAAAATTATATTATGACGATTTTGATGGTAATAATAAAACGGAAACAATTTTAGCATTACCAAAAAATGAGAAATACTATACCGCCATGGGATTAGATGAACTTTCGGGGCAGTTAAATTTTCTAAAGAAAAATTTTACCACCTATAATGATTTTGCAGGTAAAACGGTAGAAGAAGTTTTTGGTCAAAAAACATTAGAAAATGCAACGTTGTTAGAGGTGCACCAATTGGCTTCAGGATATTTAAAAAATGAAAGTGGAAAATTTACATTTGTTCCTTTTAGCAACTCGCTTCAATTGGCTCCAATTCTGGCGATGTTAAAATATGACTTTAATAGAAACGGAAAGGAAGAAGTTTTGATGGCAGGTAATTATTTTGGAGTAGCTCCATATCATGGAAGATTCGATGGGTTTGGGGGAGCAATATTAGAAAGTAACAATTCTGTGATTGAAGCTCACGAGTTAGATATTAATCTAAGTCAGAAGTCGGTTAGAGGATTAAATATTATTAATTTTGTAAATAAGGATTATTTACTAATCACATTAAACAATGGAAAAGCAGAAATCTATGAAATGCTTCAATATATTAATTAAAACAACCTTTGCAGCACAGCATAAGCAAATGTTTTTATTTGCTTTGTTTTTAGTGCTTTTAAATGCCTGTCAAAAAGAAGTAAAAGAAATTGAAGTCTCTGCTGAGGATTACCATCAGGCAGTAGATAAAATAACAGAAGTAATGGTGCATGATATTTTTTCTCCACCTGTAGCAAGCAGAATATATAACTATGCTAATATTGCCGCATACGAAGTAATACGGCAAGAAGGAGAACATTACAAAACGTTATCAAGTCAATTGCGCGATCTAAGAGCTGTTGCTCCTGCGGATACTACCAAAAACATTAATTATAAACTTTCAGCACTGGTTGCATATTTAGAAGTAGGAAAATCATTACTTTTTTCCGAAGCTCGCGTAGAAACGTATCGGGATAGCCTATACAAATCATGGAAGTTGCAAAATGCAGAAACATTTAATGATTCTAAAGCATATGGGTTAGAAGTAGCAGAACATGTTAAAAATTGGTATGCTTCAGATAATTACGCACAAACCAGGACGATGCCTAAGTTTTCCGTAAACACCGAAGATCCTTCTAGGTGGCAACCGACTCCACCGGATTATATGGATGGTATAGAACCTCATTGGAAAGAAATAAGACCATCAATCATTGATTCTTCTTCACAGTTTAAACCAGTCAAATATCCTGATTTCTCCTTAGAAAAGGGTACGCCATTCTACAAAGAACTAATGGAAACTTATGAAGTGGGTCAGAAAATTAAAGAAGAAGGTGAAGATTCAGAAAAACTACAAATTGCACAATTTTGGGATTGTAATCCTTACGTATCAACACACAAAGGTCATTTAATGTTTGCAACTAAAAAAATCACACCTGGTGCCCATTGGATTGGAATATGCAAAATTGCCTGTAAAAAAACGAATGCAGATTTTGCAAAAACTGTTTTTGCGTATACTAAGACATCAATAGCTATTGCTGATGCATTTATTAGTTGTTGGGATGAAAAATATAGAAGTAATCTAATTCGTCCAGAAACTTTAATTAATCAACATATTGATGAAAATTGGACACCAGTGTTACAAACACCCCCATTTCCAGAATATACAAGCGGACACTCTGTAGTATCTGGTGCTGCGTCTACAGTTCTTACCGATATTTTTGGGGGTAAATTTGCCTTTGACGATGACACCGAATTACAGTTTGGATTACCTATTCGATCTTTTGAATCCTTTAATCAAGCTGCAGATGAAGCCGCTGTAAGCAGATTATATGGAGGTATTCATTACAGGGCTGCTATAGATCTGGGGTTAGATCAGGGACGTTCTTTAGGAAGTTTTGTAGTAAATAAATTAAAAATGAACACATCAAATTCTGGAGTAGTAAGTTCTAATTAAGATGAAGAGAATTATAATTTTGATCTTGATACTAGTATCAGGATTATCCATCTGGTATTTCTATATTAGAAAATATGATTATCAAGTAACCTTTACATCAAAAGGTTCTCGAGGAAGCGTTTATCATCAGGTATTGGGTTGGGAATCTTGGGGAGAGAATCCAAAAGTAAAAAATATTACCACGATGGATACGATTCTATTCGAAAGTGTAAAACAACAGGTAAAATTAAATGATACAATTCTTGATTTAGAATGGAGGTTAGAAAGTATAAACGATTCCGTAACGAAAGTTAAAGTTGGTGTGACTTCAGGAAAACACGCTATGGCGAATCGATTAGGGATTCTTACCGGTGAAACTCCATTTACTAGGTCGCTAAAAAAAGAATTAAAAGATTTCGGAAAAGGAGTTAATAATTTCGCAAAGAATTTTAGCATACAAATAGAAGGAATAGCTGAAATACCACCCTTAGAATATCTTTATGTTACATCCGCATCCAAAAGCTATAGAAAAGCAGCAACAATGATGCAGACAAATACACAATTATACCCAAAAATATTAGAAAATGGAGCAGAGGTGGATGGTCCACCTTTTGTAAAAATAAAGGAATGGAATATTGTAGATGATAACATTAAGTTTGATTTTGGTTTTCCAATTAGATACAACGATTCTTTACCGATAAACGCTAAAATAAAATATGATAAATTACCTAAGCAGAAGGCTCTAAAAGCCATTTTTTATGGTAATTATCGATATAGTCATCAAGCTTGGTTCGCGTTAATGGAGTACGCAGAAAAGAGAAACATTCCTGTAGAGAAAAACCCTCTAGAAATATTCTATAATAATCCTATGCAAGAAGGGAACGCTTCACAATGGAAAGCAGAAATCTTTATGCCTTTGAAATAGTGAATTTTCCAAGAAATTTTGATACTATCAAAAGCTACCCACAACCCCTAATTGACCCGCTCCAAGTTTTAAATCCCATTTGATTTTAAATTTTTTACTGTCATAAACATACCTTTCCTTTTTGTTGAGGTAGTTGTCAATACCATCTACGATAACAACGCTTAAAGCTACCCCAAGCACAACATCAGTTAACCAATGTGCTCCACTCCATAGACGAGAAATAGGACTTATTAACCCCACTGCATAAAGCCCTCCTTTTATATAAGGATTCTCAAATTGTTTAGATATAGCATAGGCTGTGGTAAAAGATAAAATGGAATGGCCGGATGGAAAAGAATGATACCCAGCTTTACTGGAGTTAAAACGGAAACTTAAACTACCTTCTCCAGTTGTAGGCCTTGCTCGACCCGCAAGTGTTTTGCTAACGGTCTGAAGAATTCCACCCGCCGTTGCAGAAGCAATTAATAAAACTCCTGTTTTTCTAATTTTTTTATTTTTTGTAATCAAACCCAACGCATAAACACCAGTTGTTAACCCATAATTAAAAAGAGGTTTTCCAAAACGGAAACCACTTTCCTTAATTAAATGAGGAACTCCTTCGCTCTGGTTCGTAAAATAATCATTGGCACGTTCATCGATTGCAAGCAAAATAGTACTTCCAGCAACAATACCGCCCAATGTTGCCCAATCTTTACCTTTCCATCTAAAAGGCTGCGTGTACGCGTTTTTCACGCCTCCAAATGCCGAAACACCATCATATTTTAGCATTTGCCATCGCGTCATTTTATTAGTTGATGTCTCTGCCTTATCTTCTACAATTTCTTCCTTGGTCTTATCCAGTAATTTTTCTTCTGGCTTACTATCGGATTTTTCTTGTGATTGAATGGGGTTCCAAAAAAAGAATAGTAATAATGAGAAAATTCGTAGTATGCTACAATGTTTCATAGGCGGTATTTGGAAGGCAAAAATAGTAACTTATTAGCAAATAATAGTTAAATTATAAAGACCATCAGATAGTAAATATCGTTAATGTTGAACTAAAAAAACCGAGTTACTGTTGGTATAGGGGTGTGGAGAATGTTTTTATAGACTATTAATTATGATCGTGGCTTTATACACGATTCCATATTAAACAGAAGGAAAAAATGTCATTGGTGTATTGTCAAGTTGACATTAAAACCTAAAGTTTTTAAAATTTAATTAAGGATAAATCTTAAGATTTATCTAAAATTTATTGTATCAAATATTAAAATTGTGACTGGCATTCGATTTGTAACTTGTTAACTGAATTTTTGAATTAATGTCTAACTTAAAAATTTTGTAGTTATGAATACTTTAGTAACAACAAACAACGGAAGTACGGCAAATAATAATTCGAACAGCCTTACTTTCAAAACTTGGCCCTCTTGGATTGATGAACTATTTAACAGAGACTTACCATCAGTATTTACTTCTAATTTTAATACGGGACTAACACTTCCTAAAGTGAATATTAGAGAAACTAAAAACGCCTATTTTGTGGATATGGCGGTACCAGGATTAAAAAAATCAGATTTTCATATAGATCTGGATAATCAAATACTTTCTATCTCCACTGAAACGAAAGATAGTGATGGATCTAATGGTGATCAATACACACGTAGAGAATTTGGATATGCTTCGTTTAAACGATCATTTTCGATACCGGAAACAATCATGGAGGATAAAATAGAAGCCGCATACTCTGATGGTGTGCTTAGTATTCATTTGCCAAAGAAGGAAGAAGCCATTCAAAAACCTCCAAGAAGTATTAAAATTTCTTAATGTGTTTAGAGAGGCCAGTTATACTGGCCTCTTTTTATACCATGGTCTATAAAAACGGTCTGAAAATCCAATACTATTACCATTAGTTAGTTTGAGCTTGTCGAAGACAGTATGAGGGTCAGGGTTTTAAAAAATTTGACAAGTTTAATTTGACACTTTCTTGGGCTTTTCAACCTTTAGAAGACATTGAAATCCGATTACGTAAGCATAAAATAAATCTAAAAGTAACAATTATGAAAAAGTATGCAATATGGATGCTTGCAGCTTTTTTAGGTGTGAGCTGCAATAGCCAGAAAAAAAATCAAGATAAAATAGGAAATAACGAAAAAATTCAAGGTGAATTTCCAAAAGGAAGCTGGGAAGTGAACAAGGAGTTCGACGAAGAAGGAAACTTGATACGCTATGATTCTGTTTACTCATGGTCTTCAACCAATGATCTAAAGGATTTAGCTTCTATGGATCGCGATAGTGTTCTAAAATCTTTGAAGTCTAGATTTTATCATAATTTTTCGGGATTCAATTTAGAAAATGAAGAATTCGGAAATTTATTTCAAAAAGATTCTCTTTTTACAAATCAATTTTTCAGGGATGATTTCTTTTCCAATGATTTTGGTAGGGATTTTATGGACCTAGACCATATGCGTGAGCGTATGGACGCTATGCAAAAACAGTTTATTGACAGATACAAACAACAAATGGATCCGTTGATAGAAAAAGAAAAGGATGATAATCGACAATAGACGATTTTATTGATAGTACTGATAATAAAAAATGCACAACGTAATGTCGGTATGGGCCTATTTTTATTTTGAAATACATGGTTGTCAAAACATTTTTGATAGTTTTGAAATGTACTTAGACTGAAGTTAATACTTTAGTTCTAAGTAGTTTCATTAGTATACGAATTGTAATGAAGTTATTAATTTTAAATATATCAAATAGCTAATTTTCAAAATACAATCCGTGACAAAGATTATTTGCTAACTCAGGTTCTTTGGAATTGATATACAAGCTCAAAATAAGATATTCTATGGTGAACGTTTACATAAGGTGTTCGGTTACTTTTTTAAGGTGTGTTATGGGTTGAAAATAGGATTATAAATTTTGATAGAGGTCAAAATATTCCTTTTAAGTTACGTATAGGATCTTTTTTGTTTTTAATATTGAAAAATTTTTCTTTTGGTTAAAAATCTCGTTAAAAGCAAACTGTACTTTATTCTTGTATTAGCTTTACTATTTCCTTGTTTTCATATGATATCTCAGGACTTTCAGGAAGTGAAAGAGTTTTTTACGTTTTATCCCAATAAAAAAGCGGTACAAAAAGATTCTGCATTGTATTTATCCAAATTTATTGCAGCACCAATAGTAAGTTTTTCCCCTGAAACGAATTTTGGTTTTGGAACTGGAGCCAAATATTTATTTAAATTTAAAGGAAGCGGATCAGAAACTAGAGTTTCGAATATGCCGTTAAGTTTGAGATATACATTAAACAATCAATTTATCATATTTTCAGGATTTGAAATTTTTACAAATCAAGAAAAATGGGTAATCGAAGGCAATCTCCTGTTTCAAAATTATCCAAGGTTATATTTTGGAACAGGGAGAAATGCTAGTAAGGATAATGAGGAAGAATACAGTTATTACCAAATACTTGTTGAGCCTATTTTTCTTAAACAATTATTTGCTAGATATTTATTTATCGGAGCGGGATTTAGATACAATCAAATTTTTGACACCGAAATGAAAGAAGGAGGGTTGCTGGATATCAACAGACCAGAAGGTTTTGATGGCTCAAAAGCGATTGGTGTAGAAGGAGCTGTACTTTATGATAGTCGTAATAATGTCCTTAATGCCAATAACGGCTGGTATCTAGAATTTACCTATGGGCAATATGATGAAGCCATTGGAAGTACTCAAGATTTTGAATTGACACGATTTGATTTACGACATTATTTCAAACCTTTTACTAATAATACTGATGTTTTTGCTTTTCAAGCTTTAGGATATTTTTCCAGAGGCAATGTGCCTTTTAATGAATTAGCATTATTTGGAAATGATCAAATACTAAGAGGATATAGAGAAGGACGTTATGTAGATCGTGATTTACTTGCTACTCAAATAGAGTATCGCAAGCAATTTGGTAAATCTCGATTCGGAGCTATTGCATTCGCAGGTACTGGAGATGTTTATCAAAACGTAAGAGAATTCCAATTCAAAACTTTAAAATATAATTTTGGTGCTGGTTTGCGATTTATGGTGGATCGAGCAGAAAATCTTAACATAAGGTTAGATTGGGGTTTCGGGAAATCCTCGAACTATATTTATCTCGGAATCGCAGAAGCTTTCTAATAAATTGTAAGAATTAAAATACTATAAACAAAACCCCTGCACTGAATATGCAGAGGTTTGATTAATTTTTAGATTTTTCGAAAGTTTTTTGAATCATCTACTAATCAATAATTATTAAAAGCCCATTACCTAACTATTGCTGGGATAAACCTCTCGAATATTTAATGAACGACTAGTGTTTCTTCAGTTACACCCTTAGTGGTAAAAATAGAAATGATATAAGTACCCTTATCTAAGTACAAATCGTTTACCTGAACCGAATCATCTCCTTTTTTTGAACCTTTTGGACGGAAAGATTGCACAATCCTACCTTTCATATCTATAATATTCACTTTAGTTAACGATACATCTACCGATATCATCTGAATGTTTAAGGAACCATTGGTAAATGGATTTGGTGTTAATAAGATTTTAGATCTTTTGAAGTTTTTAGTACTTCCAAAGTTAGCAGTTTTGCAACTCGCAGATGTCGGCTCCCAGAACCAGTGACTAATCACAGGGTCATATCCCGGATTGTTATGCTCACAAATATAATTTTGACCGTTATAAGTAACAATATCCCCAACATAATAGTTTGTACCTGCTACCCAAGATACACAAGAACTTCCGCCACTGTTACCACCACAAGATTGAGAAGTAGGATCCCAGAACCAGGTGCTAATCGTTGGATCATATCCTGGATTATTGTGTTCACATATATAATTCTGTCCATTATAAGTAACAATATCACCAACGTAATAGTTTGTGCCCGCAGACCAGGCACTACAAGATCCACCTCCATTGCCGCCTCCGCCACTTCCGCCTCCACCACTGTTTAGAGTAGCATCGATTACGTTAAGAAGAGAGTTTGAAGGATTTGGGTGATCTTGATCTATAGCCCAAACCATGACACCGCCTATATTTTCGTTTATGGCTAATTTTACTTTATCTCTTATAAGTCTTTTGGCATTATATCCATATCCATTAGATTGATCACAGGTATTGCCATTAGGATATACTTTATTTGGAGCACTAAGATCTGCATTAACAATATCTTTATAGGCAAGTGAACTACCACTAGAATTCCATCCATAAAAGGGAAGACCTAAATTTAACTTGGTATTTGAAACACCCCTTCCTTTCCAATAATTTATACCACTGACAGCAAAATTATAAGTAGAATGATTGATTCTTGGATCATTATCATATGCCATAATATTGACATCATTTAGATACTGAAAAGCGGAGTATGAAAAATGCTGACCCCTGAATGCTGAAGCAGGAACCGCAGAAGAAAGTTCAAGATTTTTAGTGGGATGACTATTCATCTTATTGCGTAGCGCTGATAACAAACTAACATATAGATTTTGGCTACTCCCACTGGGATATTCCCAATCTACATCAATACCATCCATGTTGTGCTTTACGACCATATTGTAAAGATTGTTGACAAAGTTAGTCAGAGTATTTCCTTGAGATACAGTATCGAATGCTTCTGGATTTGCATCAGCAGCACAAGGACCTGATTGATTGGCATAACTGCAAGGGAACCATCCACCAACAGCAAGGATAGCTTTTGCACCATTGGATTGTGCAATAGAAACCATATTGCTCAGATAGTTCTCATCAATAGAATTGAGCTTACCATCCAAGTCTGGATGAATAGTAACAAATGAATACACTACGTGCGTTAATTTTGATGCCTGATCTGGAGTAATTTGAGCTTTCCAACTTTGCAGGTAGCCCACTCTTCTCTTTTGCGATTGAACAGGAGAATAAAAGGCACAGAAACATAAAAAGAATAGAATACTTTTGTAAATTTTTGTCATGACGTTTTAATTTGTGTTAGGATTTGAGTTACATAAGAGTATTTTCAAGATGCTATCTAATATAGCATTTGATGGTTTAAACCAAATAACTTTTAGCTTAACCGCTTGATAATGATGCTGAACAACTTAATTTTACAAACGAACACAATACTATTAACAAAATGATCTCTTGTCTTCTGCTATGAATGAATAAACTTTTAACAAAATAGAGCCTTGAAAAAATATAAGTTAAATACCAAACTATGAAGGATTATCAATTAAGAATGAAAAGTGAAAATACCAATTTATAAAATCCACATGTTTTCAGAATCAGATTTCAAAACGAAAACAACAAAAAACCCGAACGAAAGTTCGGGTTTTTAAGGTGGTGCCTCCAGGAATCGAACCAGGGACACAAGGATTTTCAGTCCTTTGCTCTACCAACTGAGCTAAGGCACCTCGCTGTAAGCGGATGCAAATATAGAACGCTTTTTTTAATCATCAAAAGAAAAAATTAAAAAAATCGTTTCGTATTTTTGCTCCCTTGTAAAAAGTTATGTAAAATTAATTGTAATCTAACAAGTTACGATTGATTAAAATAATTCGTATAGAATCTTTTTAATTCGCTTAAAAGTAATAAATAAGAATAGATGAATCTAATTATTGATGTTGGTAACACTTCTATAAAGCTGGGAGTTTTTGAGGATAATGTGATTATCCATAAAGAAACACTGAGACCCGAAAGTTTTTTAAGCATCATTAAAAGAATTAAAAAAGAGTATCCTCTAATAAAAAGCGGAATTCTGTCTTCTGTTTCTAATATGGATGAAGAAAATGTTGTTTTAGTACAAGAATTGTTTACTATTCTTGTACTAGATCATACCCTAAAAATGCCGTTCAAAAACTTTTATACAACACCTACAACGCTTGGGGTTGATAGATTAGCGTTGGTAGCTGCTGCTGTCGATCAGTTTTTTGGTAAAGATGTTTTGATTATAGATACTGGTACTTGCATTACATATGATTTTAAGAATAAACAAGAACAATATCTAGGGGGAGCCATTGCACCAGGGCTTACATTAAGATATACCAGTTTAAATAACTTTACTTCAAAATTACCTTTACTAGATCCAGAGTTACCAAAAAATCATATCGGAGATTGTACAAATCAAGCGATACACTCTGGTGTTATTAATGGTGTTTTGTATGAAATTGAAGGTACAATTGCTGAATATTGCAACACTTATCCTGATTTAACAGTTATTTTAACCGGAGGAGATGCACATTTTTTGTCTAAAAGATTAAAAAATAGCATATTTGCCACCTCTAATTTTTTATTGGAGGGACTAAATTACATTTTAGCTTTTAATAATAGTCAATGATAAAGAAGATTTTAGTAGTCATTCTGGTAATAGTTACCAGCGTATCTTATGCTCAGGAAGGAACCTCTTCTCCCTACTCTTTTTACGGAGTAGGATTACAGAAGTTTAAAGGAACAGTAGAAAACAGATCGATGGGGGGATTGGGTATACTTACGGATAGTATTCACTTAAATCTTCAGAATCCAGCGTCGTATGGAGAATTGCGTTTAACGACTTATACCTTGGGAGCAAATTACAATGGTTTAAATTTGGATAATGCTGCAGGTGATGATTCATATAAAGATAATGCCTCTTTAGATTATCTTGCAATTGCTATTCCAGCTGGTAAATTTGGTTTTGGATTTGGAGTTATTCCAGTCAGTACTGTAGGGTATCAAACGAATTCTTTTAACGATGATGGCTCTGAGAATCAGTTCTTTGGAACAGGAGGTCTTAATAAAGTGTTTGTGGCAGCAGGGTTTAAAGTTAACGAGAATTTAAGTGTTGGTTTGGATATTAATTATAACTTTGGAAATATTGAAAATAAGGCTCTTTTAAGAAGAGCAGAATTGGAATTCGATACTAGAGAGATTAATAATTCTGATTTGTCAGGGGTTAGTTTATCCTTCGGTATTGCGTATAAAAAAATGCTTACAGAGAGGTTAGAATTAACTACATCAATTGTATCAACTCCATCATTTCAACTTAAATCAGAAAACACGCTCGAATTGGCAACGGTTCAGGTAGCTGCTTCTGGTGCAGAACTGATTATAGAACGACAAGATGTACAAGTGGAAGACAGAGATTTAGATCTTCCTGCAGAAGTAAAATTTGGAGGAGGAATTGGAGAGCCTAAAAAATGGTTTATTGGAGCAGAATATACATATCTCAATGCCAGTGATTTTGATAATAGATCATTTACTTCTGATAATGTCGTATATGATAATGCATCAAAAATTAGGTTAGGAGGATATTTTATACCTAAATATAACTCACTTACAAGCTATCTTAATAGGATTGTATATAGAGGAGGAATCAGGTATGAAGAGACAGGTCTGAATATCAATGGTCAGGCAATTAATGAGTTTGGCATATCTTTTGGAGTAGGATTACCAGTCGGCAATTTATTTTCTAATGCTAATGTAGGTTTTGAGTTTGGTACACGTGGTACAACAGATGCAGGATTAGTAAAAGAAGAATTTTTTAATTTGTCATTAAGTTTATCATTAAATGATAGATGGTTTAGAAAAGTGAAATTTAATTAACTACAATTATACAGCTATGAATACTAAAGTTTTATATACAATAGCAGCAGGATTAGTTTTAAGCACTACAAATATTAGTGCTCAGGCTACAGACTGTGCCACAACGGCTTCTATTGCCTATGAGCACGCTAAAGTAAAAAATTATGAGGCTGCAGAGGAGCCCTTATGGAAAGTAAGAAAAGAATGTCCAACATATAGTCTTGCTACCTATCAATTTGGTCAAAAACTATTGGAGTCTAAGTTAGACAAGGCATCTACAGATGCTGAAAAAACTCAGGTATCAAATGAATTGATAAAATTGTTAAAAGAGAGATTTCAGTATTTTCCTTCAAAAACAAAAATAGGAGATATGCATTCTGACATAGGTCAGATTATGTACGACAATAAAATTGGAACAACAGAATCTCAGTTTGCAGAATTTCATAAAGCCTATACAGAAGATAAAGGAAATTTTAACGGAGCAAAAAAATTGTATACGTACTTTTACTTGTTAGTAGAGTTACAAGATGCTGGTAAAAAAGACCTTCAGGATGTATTTGATTTATATGATGACATTACTGAAAAAATTGAAGAAGAAGAGAGTGAAAAAGCAAAAACAATTAGCACGCTTACCGAAAAAGAGGAGTCTGGAGCTACATTGACTTCTAAGGAGAAAAGAAGTCTTAAAAACGCTGGTATCAACCTTAGAGCCTATAGTAAGGTAAAAGCGGGAATTAATCAAAAAATTGGTGAAAGAGCCGATTGTAAAAATTTAATCCCTTTATATAACGGTCAATTCGAATCAAAGAAAACAGATGTTAATTGGCTTAAAGGAGCAGCGAGTAGAATGTCAGCAAAAGAATGTACAGAAGACCCGCTGTTCTTCAAGCTGGTAGAAGCGTTACAT
Organism: Aquimarina ulvae; assembly: GCF_053613295.3. Lineage (NCBI taxonomy): Bacteria > Pseudomonadati > Bacteroidota > Flavobacteriia > Flavobacteriales > Flavobacteriaceae > Aquimarina > Aquimarina ulvae. Next base: position 96,962 of record NZ_JBSIBP030000002.1, on the reverse strand, counting down.
ACAGCTGAGCCTTCTGCAAAATCTGCATATTATTTAGGTATTCTTGCTATGAAAGATAAGAAAACATCTAAGGCTTTAGAATACTTTAATCAATCAGCACAACTAGAAACAAAAGCAAGTGATAAGGCGAAGGTGTATTTTAGAATAGGTGAAGTAATGAAAAAACAAGGAAACTTTAGCAAAGCCAGATCTTATTATAAAAAAGCATTGGCTAATAAACCATCTTATGGAGTTGCATACTTGAGAATAGCTGATATGATTGCTGATAGTGCAAATAGCTGTGGAACCGATGTATTTAGCAAAAGAGCCGTGTATTGGTTGGCAGAAAGTTATGCAAGAAGAGCTGGAAAAATTGATCCAAGTTTAAAGAAAAATGCTAACGCTATGGCGGCCAATTACAAAGCGAAAGCACCGTCTAAAACAGATATTTTTAATAATCCAGGCGTTACTTCAGTAAGAATAGGATGTTGGATTGGTGAAACGGTAAAAGTACCGAAGTTATAATGCAAAAAAAGAAATTATATATATTGATAAATTATGTCACAGTTTTTGCTGTGACATTGTTTTTTTCGTGTCAATCTAATTCTTCCCAAACAAATAATTACATCACAACGGACGATGCTCCAATGGCTGAAGGGTATGAGCTTAATCTAAAATATACGGACTCTGGTAGGCTTACAGCAATTCTTAAAACACCAAGGATAAAAGACTATACGAATAAAAATTTTGGATATCAGGAATTCCCTGATGGTATTGTTTTGGATATCATTGACAAGGATGGTAAAGTTAGTGTCGTTAAAGCAGATTATGCTATATTTTATAAACAAACAGGTCTTATCGACATGAGAGGCAATGTGGATGTGAAAACAGCAGACAGTACGCACCTAGAAGCACGTCAACTATATTGGGATCAAAGTATTAATTGGGTGTTCACCGATCAACCTTACAAGAGTGTTCTCTCCGATGGTACTGTAAACGAGGCAGACGGTTTTGATGCCAATCAGGATTTTACTATATTGAATTCTCGCGTCAATGAAGGGGTCATGTTTATTGAAGAATAATGGTGCTTAATGAAGCGAAATGAGCATCAATAAATTTTTATGAGAGAACACAGTTTTTACCGGTATTCTCATTTTTGTTAGTAACTTACTATGAATCTTTAAAATAAAATGTGTGAAAATTTTTAGGTTTTTTGAACTTGCCTATCTTGCGATTATGTGCTTTTTCTTGTATCAGTCATATGAGGAATGGGGTAAAGAAGATAGTAGAAGTATTTTGTATTTATGCTTTGCCGGAGTTGCAGTTTTTATGTATTTCTTTAAAAGAAATTTCAGGAAAAAATTTGATGCTAATAAGAAAGATAATTAATGGAACTACCAATCATCATAATTGTCCTTTCTGTTGTGTTTTCTGCCTTTTTTTCTGGGATGGAGATTGCTTATATCTCTTCCAATAAAATCCATATTGAAATTGAAAAAAAGCAAGATGGTTTTCTTGCCAATATTCTATCCAGATTAACAAAAAGACCTTCTAAATTTATAGCTACCATGTTAGTAGGCAACAATATTGCCTTGGTGGTTTACGGGTTTTACATGGGAGATGTATTAATGGGTATTATAGAGGGATACTATCCAAATATGGTGGGCAGTATAAATTTATTATTACAAACAATTATTTCTACTTTGGTTATATTACTAACTGCAGAGTTTCTTCCAAAGGTATTTTTTCAAATTTATGCTAATACACTGCTCAAATTTTTTTCTTTTCCAGCATATGTATTTTATGTGATTTTCTGGCCTATTTCATTTTTTGTTATTTGGGTGTCAGATTTTGTGCTCAAAAAATTCCTTAAAACCGAAGGAGATGAAGTTCAGTTGGCTTTTACCAAAACCGAACTTGGGGATTATATCAATGAACAAATGGAAACTGTCGAGGAGCACGATGAGATTGATAGTGAAATTCAGATTTTTCAGAATGCACTTGATTTTTCGGAAGTAAAATCTCGTGAGGTAATGGTTCCGCGTACCGAAATTATAGCTATAGACAAATCTCAGTCCTTAGAAGAAGTCAGTCAACTTTTTATCGAAACTGGACTTTCAAAAATATTAGTTTACAAAGGAACTATCGATGATATTATTGGGTATGTACATTCCTTTGAATTGTTTAAAAAACCAAAAACCATTAGATCAATTTTACTTCCAGTAGTATTTGTTCCAGAAACGATGTATGTAAAAGATGTCCTTAGTCTTTTGACAAAAAAGCATAAAAGTATCGCAGTGGTTCTCGATGAATACGGAGGAACTAGTGGTATTATTACTGTTGAAGATATAGTAGAAGAACTTTTTGGTGAAATAGAGGATGAACATGATTCTGTGGACCTTATCGAAGAGAAGCTAGGTGAAAATAACTATCGATTTTCTGCCAGAATGGAAGTGGATTATATTAATGAAGTATATAAGTTAGATCTTCCAGAAAGTGAATATTATGAGACACTCGGAGGAATGATTGTAAATCATACAGAAGAAATACCCCAACAAGGAGATGTCGTGAACATTAATTCCATTAGTATCGATATTATTGAGACCTCAAACACAAAAATAGAGATCGTAGAGCTAAAGATTTTACCTGAAGAATAATATTTGGGAGGTGTATTTATTTTGAAACATATTCTATTAATTTTTTCTATTTAAATCGGAGTCCTGAAAATATAGTACCCACTATCTCTAATTCATTTTTCAAGTATATATTATGTTTTAGATCAACTAGATAACAATTCGTATTGGGTTCGTTTATGTACTAATTTAGTCCTCTGAATATCTTCATAAATAAAAAGAAAAAAAAGTTGTAAAGACTTTCTGTCTTTAATTGGTAATATTCTAATAAAATGGTATTTTCGCCCACTATATTTGAATAAATTAAACATATAATGGCAGTTTTAAATAAAATCAGACAAAGATCCGTTTTCTTAATTGTGATTATCGCATTGGCGCTTTTCTCTTTTGTATTAGCGGATTTGATTCGAAATGGAGGAGCTATTTCTCAAAAAGCAGCAAATACAATTGCTACCATAAATGGGGAAGAAATTGATAGAACTGATTTTGCAAGAAAAGTAGAAGCAGCGTCAAGAAATTTTGGGTCTAATGGATCTAATCTTCAAACAGTAAACTATGTTTGGAATCAGGAAGTGAGACAAATAGTTTTTGATGGGCAATTCGAAGAACTAGGAATTAGAGCAGGCGCAGATGAGGTTACTCAGTTATTAGAAGAGGGATTAGCTAATAATCCAACTTTTCAGAATGAAGCAGGCGTGTTTGATAGAGCTAAAATGCAGGAGTATGTAGCTAGTATTAAAGGAAATCCTGCAGCGTATCAACAATGGCAAGATTATAAAATTTCTTTAGGGAAAGGTGCTTTAGAGCAAACGTACCTAAATATGATTAAAGCAGGGGTTGGAGCAACGCTAAAAGAAGGTGAATTAGCCTATAAAATGGAGAATGATGTTGTAGATATTAAATATGTTCAACTTCCGTTTTCTTCAATTGAAGATACCGAAGTGAAAGTATCTGATGCAGAAATCCAGTCTTACATAAATAAACATCCTGAATTATATCAGGCAGAAGCTTCTAGAAATATGAGATTTGTATTCTTTAAAGAAGAACCTAGTCAAGAAGATGAAGATCAATTAATAGCCGAAGTAACTAAAGATGTTGAATCACTGAAAACGACTGAAAATATCGAAGAGTTTATAAATATTGATAAAGGTTCTGCGCTAAAGTATGATGATCGTTTTGTGTTTAAAAAAGATTTACCAGCTACTGTTGCTGATACTTTATACAATGTGCCTGTGGGTGAAGTATACGGACCTTATAAAGACGGAAAGTATGTTAAGATATCTAAAGTTGTCGCACAAAAACAATTACACGACTCGTTAAAAGCAAGTCATATTTTGATTTCTTGGAAAGGTCTAGGTACTGCTGGAGATACTGAGCGAACAAAAGAAGAAGCTAAAACGCTTGCTGATAGCTTACTAAATGAGATTAAAGTTGATAAAACTAAATTTTTAACATTGGCTAAAGATTATTCTGCTGATACTTCTAATAAAGACAAAGGTGGAGATCTTGGTTATTTCCCACCAGGAAGAATGGTACCAGCATTCAATGATTATATTGTAAATAACAATGTAGGAGATATGGGAGTAGTAGAAACTTCTTTCGGCTTTCATATCATTACTATAGAGGATAAAAAGAACGAGCAAAAAGCTATAAAGGTTGGAACTATTGCCAGAGAGATTGAGGCTAGTGAAGAAACAATCAACGCTATCTTTACTGAAACCACGAAATTTCAAATTGCTACCAAGGATGGAGACTTTGCAGAGAAAGCTAAAGAAAGCGAATATGTAGTGCGTCCTGTTAACAAGATTAGTGAGTTAGCAGAAAACATTCCTGGATTAGGAGTACAAAGACCCATTGTTCAATGGGCATTTAATGAAGAAACTAAAGTAGGTGATGTAAAACGTTTTGATGTAACCGATGGATATGCTGTTGTACAATTAACAGCAAAAGCTTCTAAAGGTATGCAAAAGGTCGAGGATGCCAGTGCTTCTGTAAAACCAATTTTGATAAAGGAGAAAAAGGCAGAAAAGCTTAAAAAGAAAATTTCTGGAAGCACGTTGGAGGATATTGCCAAAAACCAATCGCAAACTGTAAAAACAGCTACCGCTTTAAACATGAAAACACCAACGATTAGTGGTGCTGGAACAGAACCAAAAGTGGTTGGAGCAGCTTTTGCTTTAGAAACAGGCGAAATTTCTGAACCTGTTGTAGGTAATAATGGTGTGTACGTTGTAGCGGTTACAAAGAAAACTCCTGCTAGTGGCTTAGACACCTATATGAGTTATGCTGCACAAGAGTCTAAAACGCGGGCTAGTGCTGTTAATACTAGAGTCTTTAATGCACTTAAGGAAGCTGCAGAGATAGAAGATAAAAGAGCTAATTTCTATTAAGAGATAGTCGAATAACATTAGAATACATAAAAAAACCTGAAGGACGTTCTTCAGGTTTTTTTTATGTATGTTAATTTAGTATTCTTTTTACTACTTATTTCTTACTTTTTGCTCCCATTTCCAGGCAGAAGATAAGGCTTCGTCAAGACTACTTTTTGCTTTCCAACCTAATTCATTATTAGCTTTGTCAGTATTTGCATACGCTGATGTAATATCACCCTCTCTCCTGTCTACAACTGTATAATTCAATTTTTGATTTGATACTTTTTCAAAAGATTGTATAACTTCTAATACAGAACTTCCGGTTCCTGTGCCAACATTATACACTTCATAGTTAGAAGTATTATTATTGTTCAGTAGGCGCTGTAAAGCAACTACATGAGCTTTTGCAAGGTCAACTACGTGAATATAATCGCGGATACACGTTCCATCTTCAGTAGGATAGTTATCACCAAAAACAGAAAGTTGTTCTCTGAGCCCAATACCTGTTTGTGTAATAAAAGGAACTAAATTTTGAGGGACTCCGATAGGAAGTTCGCCAATTTCAGCAGAAGGATGCGCTCCAATTGGATTAAAATAGCGTAATGCTATAGCATTTATATTGGACTGTACCTTACAGGTATCCCGTATAATTTCTTCACCAATTTGCTTGGTGTTTCCATATGGAGATTCTGCTATTTTTACAGGAGCATTTTCCGTTATCGGAAGTTTATCCGCCTGTCCATAAACAGTGCAAGAAGAGCTAAATATAAAATTTGTTTTATCTTTTTTCTGTAGCTCTTGTAGGATGTATACAAGAACACTTATGTTATTTTCGTAATATAAAAGTGGTTTTTCAACACTTTCACCTACTGCTTTTGAGGCTGCAAAATGGATGACTCCTTCGATATCATCATGACGAGCAAAAAAATCTGCTACTTTGTCCTTTTTTCTTAGATCGAAGTTTTCAAAAATGGGCTGTTTATCTGTAATAGCCTCAATGCCTTTAAGGACTTCTTTGGAGGAATTAGAGCAGTTGTCAATAATAACTACGTCGTATCCCTCTTTTTGTAATTCTACAGTAGTGTGGGACCCTATAAATCCTAATCCACCAGTTACTAATATTTTCATTTTTTTGTTTTCAAGAGTATTGCATATCTACAATAGGCAGAAACACTGAAGACAAATTTATACAATTGATCAGTAATCTAAAAGATATAAATGAAATGACTGAAGGGAAACCAGATAATGTTGAACTTAAATAATTTCAGAATCATAATATGTAGAAGCATCTCGCAACAATAAATCTAAATATTCATTTTCATTTTGAAGACGCTTTTCATCCCACCCCAAATATTTTATTAGATCTTCCTGGACAATAGAGCGATATTGCCATACACTTTGGATATCAAAATATAACCTTCCTGTTCTTCTCACAAAAAAGTCAGCAAGGCTATTGATCATTTCGTGATGCACTCCATACCAAACCTCTGCTCGTATTAATTTTGTTTCAAGAGAATCATTCAAAAAATAATCAATTTTGTTAATAATAATGTCAGCTTGTTTTCCATAAGTAGTAGCTAAATATGTCCCGTAATATTTATCTTCGATTCCAATATCTTTAAGTTGTTGATTTACTTCTTCTAAATATTGATCTACCTCAGTAGTGTTTTTTAGAGGTTCACTGGTAAGTGGGATGTTTTGTGTAAAGGATTTTGAAAACTGCTCACGTCTATTGGTACTCATTGTCTTTAAAACGGTATCAATAACGCGCTGTGCCATTCTGCGATATCCTGTGAGCTTACCACCAGCAATAGAAATTAAACCTGTTTTAGAAACAAAGATTTCATCCTTTCTGGATAATTCTGAAGGGTCTTTTCCATCTTCGTGGATCAAAGGTCTAAGTCCTGCCCAGTTAGATTCGATATCTTTTATAGACAGATGTACTGTTGGGAACATGTTATTTACTGCGTCTAATAAGTATGTTGCATCATCTTTTGTTGCCACCACCCGATTAAGGTTGGCGTTATAATTCGTATCTGTTGTTCCTACATAAGTGGCTCGCCCTCTAGGAATGGCAAAAATCATTCTTCCATCGGGGACATCAAAATAAATAGATTGGCTCAATGGAAATTTTTCTCTGGAAAACACAATATGAACACCTTTGGTAAGGTGTAGATGCTTGCTGTTCATAGAAGCATCTTTTTCTCTTAGTAAATCAACCCAGGGCCCGGCTGCCGACACATAATTTCTGGATTTTATAACAAATTGTTTATTTTGATTATGATCTAAGCATTTCAGGTTTTTTATTTTTCCTTCATCGTCATAATTAAAAGACGTCATTTCGCAATAATTTATGATGTCTGCTCCGTAAGAAGCTGCTTTTTTAAGAAGTTCTATAGTGAGTCTGGCATCATCTGTTCTGTATTCTGCATAGTATCCTCCACCAGTAAGTCTATTTTTATTCAGTAATGGTTCTTTGCTTGCCGTTTCTTCAATGCTTAGCATTTTTCGTTTATCATCTCCTTCTACATTGGCCAGAAAATCATATACTTTTAATCCAATGGCAGTCATTATCTTGCCATAAGTACCACCCTCGATTAGAGGCAATAACATCTTTTCGGGTACGACCAGATGTGGAGCAAGCTTATGAACCATTGCCCGTTCACTTCCGGATTCTTTTACCAATCCAATTTCCATCTGTTTAAGATATCGTAACCCACCGTGAATGAGTTTTGTTGATTTATTACTGGTTCCCGATGCAAAATCATTTTTTTCGACTAGGCAAACTTTTAGTCCTCTTGAGGCTGCGTCTAAAGCAATTCCTGCACCGGTTACGCCACCTCCAATAATAATGAGATCATATTTGGTGGTTTGAACTCGTTGTAATTGTCGTTCACGATCTAAGATAGAAAACCTGATAGGACCTTCTTCTTTTACCGAAAGCATATTTTTGTTTACCGTTTTAGTAAGCTCCACTGCTTTCCGCCATCCTCTATAGTATCGGTTTCGTTGATGTTCAGTAATTTGGGGTTTAAAAGTTGCATCTGTGACTCTTATTTTCGAAATGTCTTTTTTGGTCCAAATCCCGGCTTTTATTCCTGCCAGAAACGCAGCGCCAAGTGCTGTTACTTCTAACATTTTGGGGCGATCAACTTCAACATTGAGAATATCTGCCTGAAATTGCATTAAATAGTTGTTGGCAGATGCTCCACCGTCTACTTTAAGCTCTTTCATTAGTTTTCCGCTATCTTCTATCATAGCGTCTAACACATCTCTGGTTTGATATGCCAGAGCTTCGACCGTTGCTTTTATAATTTCATTTTTACCAGAATCTAACGTTAACCCATAAATGGCTCCTTTCGCATTCATATCCCAATATGGCGCACCGAGACCGGCAAACGCAGGAACTACATACAAATCTTCAGAAGATGGAGTTGATTTACAAATCTCTTCAGTTTCTGAGGCCTTTGTGATCACCTGTAGTTTATCCCGAAGCCATTGTATCGAAGCGCCTCCAACAAAAATACTGCCTTCCAAGGCATATTTAATAGGGTCATCCGGGAGACTACAACATAGAGTGGTTAACAAACCATATTTTGATTGATGTGCTTTTTTTCCAGTGTTTAATAACATGAAACAACCAGTTCCATAAGTGTTTTTGGCAATCCCGGACTTGTAGCCACCTTGGCCAAATAATGAAGCTTGCTGATCGCCTGCTACGCCGAATATTGAGATGTTATTCCCCTGATATGAAACACTTCCAAAATCTGATGAAGAATATTGGACTTCAGGAAGTACACTTTCGGGAATGTTTAATTCTGCTAATATCCTCTTATCCCATTGTAGCTGTATGATGTTGTATAAGAGGGTTCTGGAGGCGTTAGAGTGGTCTGTGACGTGTCTTTGTCCTTCGGTAAATTTCCAGATAAGCCACGTGTCAATTGTACCAAACAAAAGATCTCCTCTTTCTGCTTTTTCTCGGGCACCAGCTACATTATCTAAAATCCATTTTAATTTAGTTCCAGAGAAATAAGAGTCTATTCGCAATCCGGTACTTTTAGAAATGTAATCTTCTAAGCCTTTTTGTTTTAGGCTTTCACAAATTTTGGATGTTCTTTTGTCTAACCAAACAATTGCATTGTAAATGGGCTCGCCAGTCGTTTTATCCCATACCACGGTGGTTTCTCTTTGATTGGTAATTCCAATTCCTGCAATTTCATCAACAGCAATTTCAGAGGTAGACAATACCTCTTCAAAAACTTCTTTTTGGTGCCTGAAAATTTCCAGAGGATCGTGTTCTACCCATCCTGATGAAGGATAATGCTGAGTCAATTCTTTTTGAGAAATACCACAAATACTACCCTTATTGTCAAAAATAATTGCTCTGGTGCTCGTGGTTCCCTGATCAAATGCTATAATATACTTCTCCTTCATCAGAATATGATTGGCTTTATTTATTTATGAGATTTCTCTATAATTAACTTGAATAATACATTATTTATTTGAAGTACTGTTATTTGAATATAAATATCATAAATATTAGGCCGACAGGAAAGGTATTTTTCAATTTAAAACAATACAATCGTTTGTATTATTGTTTATCTACTTAATCGTGGTTTCTATTAATTTTATTTAAAAGAAAGTGTAACTATTTCATGGTTTTTAAAAATTGAACATAGTTGTTTCACTAGAAAAATACTTGCTAAAAAACATATTTAAAACAAAAAAGGAATGGTAACGAAATGCAACTGAACAGCGAATGGATATCCAATTAGCAATTGGATGATTGTCAGAGAATATCACATTTCAGGAAATTAAGGTTCTTGGAGAACAAGTTTCTAAAAGCAGATCGAAGAAAATATCTTTACTCTAAAATCTTGGCAACTTCTTTGTTTACATATTCCAGAAACCTTTCGTCTTTTTCGGTAAAAGGATTCGGAGTTTCAGAATCAATATCAATTTGCCCAATGTTTTCTCCATTTTTAAATAACGGAATAACAATTTCAGATTTAACGGTATAACTACAGGCTATATAATTATCCTGAGCCTGAACATCAGGAACGATAAAATTTTCATTGGATACAGCAACTTGTCCACAAATTCCTTTGCCAAACGGAATAGTGGTATGATCGGTCTCCTCACCTACGTAAGTGCGTAGTTTTAGTTCTTCTTTATTACCATTTTTGAAATAAAAACCAACCCAATCATAATAATCTATATTTTCATTAAGTAGTTGACAAATTTGATGTAACCTATCGGTAACAGAATTACCTTCATTGTTAAGTATGTCAATAACCTTTGGCTTTAAATTTTCAAATAGCATTCCTTACAATTTTCCGGCAAAAGTATTTAAAAATTTTAAATACATTGGTTTTTTGGAATGGTATTGTTTTGTTAAAAATTCTAAGGGAAGTTCAAAAAAACCGTGATTGTTTAAATATTACGTATTTTTGTTCCTAGAATGAAAAGAGGTTTCCATAAAATAGCGTCGTTGTTACTAGCTTTTTTAGTACTGCTTTCTACTATATCTTTTACTGTAGAAAAACATTACTGTGGCAGGTTCCTAGTGGATGTTGCAGTATTTTCTAAAGCAAAAGATTGTGGGATGAAGATGATGGATCATACTGATAGTCACGAGATAGAATTAAAGAAAACTTCTTGTTGCAAGGATAAGATTACTGTGATAGAAGGCCAGGATGAGCTTAAGGTTTCTTTTGATCAAATAGATTTAGTGCAGCAACTATTCGTTGTATCTTTTTTCAATTCATATAAAAATCTCTTTTTGATACAAGGAGAGAAAAGAAATAGCTACAAAAAGTATGATCCACCAGAACTTGCTCAGGATATACGTATTCTTCACGAAACTTTTTTAATTTGATGTAGTTGATTTTTTAAGCCAGACACACTTGCAATTGTAATTGTTGTCTTATAGGTTCTTTCTTTCATTTTTCTTGAATCTAAGTAGCTTATTACTAATTTAGCTAAATCACTAGTATGCTAAACAAAAGCATTAAATTTTTAATAGAAAATAAACTTGTAGCAATACTGCTATTGCTAATTTTTGTGTCGTGTGGCCTTGTTTATTCTCCTTTTCAATCAGATTATAGTTTTTTACCCAGTAATCCGGTTGCAGTAGATGCGATTCCGGATATTGGGGAGAATCAACAAATTGTATTTACAAAATGGACGGGAAAATCTCCTCAAGACATCGAAGATCAGATTACGTATCCATTAACGACTACTTTGTTGGGGATTCCTGGCGTTAAAACTATCCGTAGTTCTTCCATGTTTGGTTTTTCTAGTATTTATATCATTTTTGAAGAGGATATCGAATTCTATTGGAGTAGAAGCCGGATTTTGGAAAAACTTGGTTCTTTACCCAGTGGTTTACTGCCAAACGGAGTGAAACCGATGTTAGGTCCAGATGCTACAGGCTTAGGTCAAATATTCTGGTATACCTTAGAAGGTAGGGATCAAAATGGAAAAGTAACGGGTGGCTGGGATTTACAAGAGTTGAGAAATATACAGGATTTCTATGTAAAATACGCCTTGTCTTCGGCAAATGGAGTTTCTGAGGTAGCATCCATAGGAGGATACATTCAGGAATATCAGGTAGATATCAATCCAGAACTCTTGAAGCAATATCATATCGGATTGCATCAGGTAGTAGAAGCGGTGAAAGAAACAAATCGGGATATTGGTGCTCAAACACTAGAGATTAATCAGGTGGAATACCTTGTTCGTGGTTTGGGATATGTGAAATCAATCGCAGATATAGAAAACGCCATTGTAGTTTCTGAAGGTTATACGGCTATAAAAGTAAAAGATATTGCTAAGGTTTCTCTTGGACCCAAAGCCAGAAGAGGAATTCTCGATAAAGAAGGTGCAGAGGTTGTAGGAGGTGTAGTTGTTGCTAGATATGGAGCAAATCCATTAGAAGTTATTACCAATATAAAAAATAAAATAGGAGAACTAAGTACAGGATTACCCTCTAAAGTGCTTGAAGATGGAAGAACATCCCAATTAACCATTGTTCCTTTTTATGATAGAACTGATTTGATTCAGGAAACTCTGGGAACCTTAAAAGAAGCATTAACTCTGGAGGTACTGATTACGATACTGGTAATTATCATTATGGTTTTTAACTTAAGAGCTTCGATTTTAATTTCAGGATTATTACCGGTTGCAGTTTTGATGGTTTTTATAGCCATGAAAATATTTGGAGTTGATGCAAATATAGTAGCATTATCAGGTATTGCTATTGCGATAGGAACTATGGTAGATGTGGGGGTTATACTATCAGAAAATATCATACGTCATATAGAAGAAAACAAAAGTAAGCTGTCAATAAATACAGTTGTTTATAATGCTACCAGTGAAATTTCAGGAGCGCTAGTAACGGCTGTATTAACGACAATTATAAGCTTTATTCCGGTATTTACAATGATCGGTGCGGAAGGAAAGCTTTTTCGTCCATTGGCATTTACCAAGACGATGGCACTTGCTTCATCAATTCTTATTGCACTATTTATAATTCCACCTTTTGCAGCACTTTTATTTAGAAAACGGACTATTAAAAAAACTGCTAGTTATGTGATTGGTTTGGTATTGATTATATCTGGATTGTTAGCGGTTTTTTATGGTACTTTTTTAGGTTTGATTCTTATTGCATTCGGCATAACGAGATTATTATTAATTACTGAAAAACTTTCTGGAAAGAAATCTAATCTGGTTCATACTATAGTTTCAGCAATAGCTGTAGTTTTTCTTCTTGCAACATATTGGAGACCTTTAGGAGTAGATAACAATATTTTTTGGAATCTGATCTTCGTTGGTATCATTTGCTTCGGGTTGTTAGGAGTGTTTGTTTTATTTAGGAAGTATTATGCAAGAATCTTGGTTTGGGCACTACGCAACAAATTATTGTTTTTATCATTGCCAGTTTTGATGATTGTAGCCGGAGTATTAATTTTTCAGAATACGGGAAAAGAATTTATGCCATCCCTTAATGAAGGATCATTTCTTTTAATGCCCACATCGTTACCACACGCTGGAGTGGAAGAAAATAAACGAGTGCTCCAACAGCTAGATATGGCCGTAGCAACGATACCAGAGGTAGAAACGGTAGTTGGTAAAGCAGGTAGGACAGAATCGGCATTGGATCCGGCTCCACTATCGATGTATGAGAATATTATTCTGTATAAACCAGAATACGCTTTAGGTGTTAATGGCGATCGTCAGCGTTTTAAAGTAAACGGAGAAGGGTTATTCGAGTTAAAAGACGGTACATTTGTTACTAGTGCAAGTGTAGAGAAAAAATTATTAATTCCTGACGAAGATGGAGAGTACTATAGAAATTGGCGTTCTCATATCAAATCACCAGATGATATTTGGAAAGAAATCGTAAAAGTAACGAAGCTTCCGGGTGTTACCTCTGCCCCAAAACTGCAGCCAATTGAAACCAGATTAATTATGCTTCAAACTGGAATGAGGGCTCCAATGGGTATCAAAGTAAAAGGGCAAGATCTGGCATCGATTGAGGCTTTTGGAATTCAACTGGAACAGATTTTAAAACAAGTAGAGGGAGTAAAAGAAGAAGCAGTTTTTGCCGATAGGATCGTAGGCAAGCCCTATTTATTAATTGATATAGACCGAGATCGTATTGCTCGTTATGGAATTTCGATCGAAAATGTTCAACAAGTATTAGAGGTAGCATTAGGAGGAAAAGAGCTTACACAAACTATCGAAGGAAGAGAACGGTATGGTATCAGAGTACGTTATCCTCGTGAATTACGATCTAACCCAGATGTTATTAAGGATATTTATATTCCTGTGGGAAAAGATAATCTGATCCCTTTAAACGAATTAGTCACAATACGATATGAGCAAGGACCGCAAGTAATAAAAAGTGAAGATACATTTCTTGTGGGATATGTATTATTTGATAAACAAGACAGTTTTGCAGAAGTAAATGTAGTAGAAAATGCGCAGAAATTGATTAAAGATAAGATCAAGAGTGGAGAAGTAATTGTTCCTAAAGGAGTGAATTATCAATTTACAGGCTCTTACGAAAATCAATTACGAGCAGAAAAAACATTGTCATTAGTTGTACCGTTAGCTTTGATCATCATCTTTTTGATATTGTATTTTCAGTTTAGGTCAATAGCGACATCGCTGATGGTTTTTACAGGAATTGCGGTAGCTTTTGCCGGAGGATTTCTTATGATTTGGCTATATGGACAAGATTGGTTTTTAAACATTGATTTATTTGGTGAAAATTTAAGAGCGTTTTTCCAAATAAAGACAGTGTATCTAAGTGTAGCGGTATGGGTTGGATTTATTGCATTATTTGGAATTGCAACGGATGATGGTGTAATTATGGCAACATATTTGACCCAAACCTTTAAAAGAAATAAGCCAAAAACAGTAAAAGAAATCAGAACCTCTGTCATAGAAGCAGGCGAAAAAAGAATACGCCCTTGTTTGATGACCACCGCAACAACTATATTGGCACTCCTTCCGGTTTTAACATCTACAGGAAGAGGAAGTGATATTATGATTCCCATGGCCATACCAAGTTTTGGAGGGATGCTAATTGCGTTGATTACTTTGTTTGTAGTTCCTGTTTTGTTTAGTTGGAGAGAAGAATTTTTATTAAGAAAAGGAAAGAACTGAAAGTGAAAACATTTTATAATATGAAGAAAGATATCGTTTGTTTTGAAAATTTTATAAACCTAGATTTCAGCAAGAGTATGAAAAGAGCTTTTTTTATTTCTTCACTTTTTATTTTTAATTTAATAAGTGGGCAAACACTTCAGGGATATATTAAAGAAGCACAACAAAATAATCCAGAGATTAAGGCTTTTCGGTATGCATTGGATGCAAGTATAGAAAAAGTAAATGAAGCTGGAAGCTTGCCAAATACCAAAATAGGAACCGGATATTTTATCAGTGAACCTGAAACCAGAACCGGAGCACAAAAAGCTAAGTTTACAGCACAACAAAATATTCCGTGGTTTGGAACAATTAAAGCAAGAAAAGAAGCTGCTTCTTTAGAAAGTGATGTGTATAAAAATAAACTAGAGATTACCAAAAGAAAGATCACTTTACAAGTAGAACAGATATATTATAAGCTATATAAGCTAAAAGCAACACAAAATGTATTGGAGGAACAAGACGAATTGTTAGATACTTATATCGAAATAGCGCTAAAAGGAGTAGAAAATAACTTAGCTTCAACCGTTGATGTTTTAAAATTAAACATTGCTAAAAACAATCTTCAAAATCAGAAAGAAATCCTAAAAGGAGAGATTCTTACTGCCGAAACAGTTATGAATCAGTTATTACATAGAGATGGTTTCGATCCTTTGGTTGTCCCAGATAATTTATTTATCCCAGAAGAGGAACCAACCATGATGCTGGATGATATTGTCTACCATCCAGAATTACTTACCTATGACCATCTAAGCGATCTGCTGGAGAAAAAAGAAGTAGTAAACATGAAAGAAGCATTGCCATCTATAGGTTTTGGGTTAGATTATGTGATCGTTCAGGAGCGTCCTGATATTAGCTTCTCAGATAACGGTAAAGATATCGTGATGCCAATGCTTTCCTTTACTATTCCGGTTTTTTCTAAAAAACATAACTCTCGATCTCAACAATATGAATTTCAGAAAGAAGAGGTGCTTCAAAAAAGAGAATCTTCTCAGAATCATTTAGAAAACCTAATGGAAGAGGCCATCAATAATAGGATTACAGCTCGAATTAATTACGATACACAACAAAAAAATCTAGAACAGGCAAAGCAAGCAGAAAAAGTGCTATTATCCGAGTACCAAACGGCACAATTGGATTTTGAAGAAATATTAGATATCCAACAAATGTTATTGGATTTTGAGAACAAAAAAATACAGGCGATATCCATGTATTTTATGCAAACCGCAGTCCTTAATTATTTACGTTAATAACTAGTAAAATGTATAACCTTATAAAAAGTAATAAAATGAAGAAAACAATTTTAAACATCACCGTTTTAGTAATAATCTTTTCACTAATATCCTGTGGAAAAGATAAAAAAGAGGAAACAAAAACAGTTACTAAAAAAAAGGAGGTGACCATTGCTGCTACGGTAGATCTGAATGAAACAGATACCAGAAGTGATGTTGTTTTTACAGATGAAAATATTGACAAAATATATAGTCAGTATCTCATGATTAAGAAAGCGCTGGTCAATTCTAATGCTACGCTCGTACAACAGGAGGCTAAAAAACTAGCTGACCTACTTCAGGATCCCAAAGAAAATAAGCAACTTAAAGCTACGGCAGAATTGATTTCCCTAACGCAAGACATTAAAAAGCAACGAGACTTTTTTGTTACATTAACTGAAGAGACTGAAAAATTGATTAGCAATGCAGATATTACTTCTGGAGAAGTGTATAAACAATTTTGCCCAATGGCTTTTGAAGGAAATGGAGGATATTGGTTGTCTGACTCCAAAGAAGTTCGTAATCCGTACTACGGAAATAAGATGTTGAAATGTGGTAGTGTGAATCAAACGATACAATGAAAAATAAATATCATATAGAAGGAATGACTTGCGAAGGGTGTAGATCCAGTGTAGAAAATATTCTGAATTCAATTCCCGATGTGACAAGTGCTACGGTAAATCTCGAAAGCAAAGAAACTATTATTACCTCTAAGAAACAATTAGAGGTCGAAGTTTTTGAAAACGCATTACCAGAAAAATATTCAATTAGTACCAAAGTTAATAATACTAATGTTTTTTCGGAATCTGATACAGAAGTTTCTCAGGAAAAAAATGAACTACAGCAACTGTTTCCACTATTTCTGATTTTTGGCTATATAACGGTCGCATCTCTATTACTTAATTTTGATCCTTGGCAAACTGGGGATTTCATGTTAGATTTTATGGGGTTGTTTTATGTGGTATTTAGTTTTTTTAAAATCCTTGACCTAAAAGGCTTCCCTGAATCTTTTAGGATGTATGATCCATTAGCTAAGAGATTGCCTGCTTATGGATGGGCGTATCCTTTTATAGAAGTAGGATTGGGACTTATGTTTTTAATGCGTTTTAGAATTGAAATAGCGTTAGTTATAACCGTTCTGGTGTTAGGTATAACAACTATTGGTGTCACAAAAGTACTGATTGATAAAAAAAGTATTCAGTGTGCCTGTTTGGGAACTGCCCTTCAATTACCTATGACTAAAGCTACGTTTATAGAAAACACCATTATGCTTATTATGGCAATATGGATGCTTATAAAAATATTCTTATAAGAAAAATAGAAGGAGATGGTTAAAAGAAGGAGGTCAACAATCATTAGAAAGATTTTAAAAGATAACTGAGATGAAAAAAAACAGTATTTATATAGGTGTTGCAGTATTGGCTGGATTGTTGTTGGGGTATCTCATTTTCGGAAATAATTCTGAAGAAGTAGCTATAAAAGATTACCATCCGTCAGCTGAGGTCTCAGCCCAAATTTGGACCTGTTCTATGCACCCTCAGATTAAGCAATCAGAGTCTGGGGATTGTCCAATATGTGGTATGGATTTGATACCTGCACAGACTACTTCAGATGGTCTTGGACCTGATCAATTTAGCATGACAGAAAATGCGATGGCATTAGCAAATATACAAACGTCAATGGTTGGCAAAATGGGTTTAGATACTGGTGCATTAAAACTATCAGGTAGGATTAAGGAAAATGAAGAAGCAAATACAGCTCAAGTTACTCATTTTTCCGGCCGGATAGAACAACTTTTAATAAACTCAGAGGGAGAACAAGTGTATAAAGGACAGAGGATTGCTGTTATTTATTCTCCAGAATTAGTTGCTGCACAACAAGAACTATTAACAGCATTAGCTCTTAAAAAAGAACAACCGGCGTTATACAAAGCAGTCAGAAACAAATTAAAACTAAGGAAACTTTCAGAAGAACAAATCAATCAGATAGAATCTTCAGGTAAAATTAAAGAAACTTTTCCTATTCATTCCCAAGTTACAGGAGTAGTTTCAGAAAAAATGGTTAATGAGGGAAATCATATAGATAGAGGTCAAGTATTATTTAAAACTACAAATCTTAGTACAGTTTGGGCGTCTTTTGATGCCTATGAAAATCAAATCCCTTTATTAAAAAAAGGTCAAAAGATTACTATCAAAACCAATGCGTATCCTAATATGGTTTTTGATGCGGTAATTTCATTTATAGACCCGGTCCTTAATACAAAAACCAGAACAATAACTGTGCGTGCAGTATTGCAAAATAATAACTCAATTTTTAAACCAGGAATGTTTGTAGAAGGAATGGTTTGTGTCACGGGTCAAATCATTGACTCAGCCGTAACAATTCCGAAAAGTGCTGTTCTATGGACTGGAAAACGATCAGTAGTATATGTGAAGTCAGTGTCTGATCAACCTGTTTTTGAGATGAGAGCGGTAACACTCGGAAATGCTAATAACGATTCTTATCAGATTCTCGATGGACTGAGTAAAGGCGAAGAAATTGTTACTAACGGAACTTTTTCTGTAGACGCTGCAGCACAGTTGCAGGGTAAAAAATCCATGATGAATGATAATCGAGTCACGGATATATCTGGAACTAAAGAAAAAAATAAGGGAACAATACTGCACAATAGTTTTCAGGAAAAACTTAGAGCGGCTTTATCAACGTATTTTCTTTTGAAAGACGCCTTGGTAGCAAGTAATGCTAATGATGCATCCAGGTTTTCTGAAAAAATGCTAAATAAGTTGAAAGACATAAATACTAATGAATTAAAACAAAAAGAATTAAAACA
This sequence comes from Aquimarina ulvae, assembly GCF_053613295.3. Taxonomy (NCBI): domain Bacteria; kingdom Pseudomonadati; phylum Bacteroidota; class Flavobacteriia; order Flavobacteriales; family Flavobacteriaceae; genus Aquimarina; species Aquimarina ulvae. The sequence goes on along the minus strand of NZ_JBSIBP030000002.1, from coordinate 78,163 downwards.
TGTACATACGATTCTCGAAATGTTAGAAGGGATTACTAAAACCAATAATATATCAAATCAGCGAGATTATTTTGTAAATTTGAATACAGGGTTAGCAATATTGGTTCGGAGTATGAACCTTCTGCAAGATGATATTTATATTCAAAAATGTCCAATGGTAGATAATAATAACGGAGCCATTTGGTTGAGCAAAGAAAAAGAGGTTAGAAATCCATATTATGGAGATCAAATGCTTACTTGTGGTAGCGTAATTGATACTTTAAAGAAAATATGAAGTTTATTTAGAGGTATTCCACCGCTCAGTTTTTGTTAAAAAAAAGCGTTTTGTTTTAATAGTAGGCCAAAACAATGTATCTTTAAATTAGGGAAATATTGGATTACAGTTTTTATTGGATTGCAATTATTGATATTGTATGGTGTGTTTTTTCGTAAAATTTACTAACCATATGACTTCGTTGGTATGGAAAATTTGTTGTAATAAATGTGATCAAAAACGAAAGGGATATGGTAAAAAAATTACTGTTTTTTACATTTTTAGCCTTACTTTTTTCTTGTAAGGAAACTTCAGTAACAACAATGACCAGTGCTAGTACGTTGGCGTTGTTAGAAAAATCTAAAGCGATTCAGCTACGCGCAGAGAAGGTAGAAAAGCATATGCGCGAATGGCAGGACTCTTTGGACCGTCACGACAATAAAAAAATCATACAAGATCAGGTAAAAGATGATGAATTCGTAGATATAGGAACGCTTTCGAATAACTTTGTCTTGGATATGAAATATGCCACTGCGGATAATTTTTTGAAAAAAGCAGTGTATTCCTGTGCGAAATGTTATGTTCGAGGAGTAGTAGCAAAAGCATTAATTGAAGCAAATAGGGATTTTATGAAAAGAGGATATAGGATTAAATTATTCGACTGTTATCGTCCTCATAGTGTACAGAAAAAAATGTGGAAAATCTTTCCTAACCCAGGATACGTTGCCGATCCTAAAGGAGGATCCATTCATAACAAAGGTGCTGCAGTAGATATTACGCTCACCAATTTACAAGGAGATCAATTGGATATGGGAACTACTTTTGACCATTTTGGTAAAGAAGCGCATCATTCGTATAAGGAGTTGTCTGATGATGTGATAGCCAATCGTACACTACTTAGAGAGGTTATGGAAAAACATGGCTTTTCTATCATAAAAACCGAATGGTGGCATTATAATTTTAAGAATAAGAAGTTTAAGATTTCTGATTTTAGATGGGAATGTAGTTAATAGTAAGTTCTTTTTTTTTATTGTATATAAAACAGCATCCGTTATGAAACGGATGCTGTAAGAGCACAATTATAAAATCGGAAAAAATTAAAATTGTTCAACTTCGGTAGTATCTTTCAGATTGTATTGCATTACTGAAAGATTTATAAATATTTATATGCTTGCGTAGTTAAAAATTCTTCGAATTGGTCTGAAGTAACAAGCTTGTAAAAAATCTGAATAGCATTCTGATAATTTTCACTCTCATAAAGAGTTTTACCGGCCTGCTTTTCAATGATTTTTAATTCATCTTCAAAGAGCATATGAAACATATTAGAATTCAGTCGTAAACCGTTATCCAGTTTTACTTCGTTCTTAAGCCACTGCCATATCTGTGTTCTACTTATTTCTGCTGTTGCTGCATCTTCCATAAGGTCATACAGCGCCACTGCGCCATTTCCTCCTAACCATGTGGCTATATAATGGATTCCTACGTTGATGTTTTCACGGATTCCTTTTTCGGTGATGGTTCCCTGAGGAATTTCCAAAAGATCTTGCTCTGTAACGACCACATCCTCTCTTTTTACATCTAATTGATTAGCTCCGTGCATGTACATATCAAAAACGCCCATTGCTAAAGGTACTAATCCCGGGTGTGCTACCCAAGTACCATCATGACCATTTTTAACTTCACGTTCTTTGTCTGCCTTTACTTTAGCAAAGGCTAGTTTATTACGTTTTTCATCACCTTTGATCGGAATCTGAGCAGCCATTCCGCCAATCGCAAGGATATTTCTCTTATGGCATCGCTGGATCACACGTTTGCTGTAAGCATCCATAAAAGGACTTGTCATCGTCACCTGAGCACGATCCGGAACAACAAAGTCTTTGTGATTTCTTAGTTTTTTGATATAACTAAAGATATAATCCCATCTTCCGCAATTAAGACCAACAATGTGTTCTTTTAGTGCATAGATGATCTCATCTAGCTGAAAGCTAGCAGTAATAGTTTCTACCAGTACAGTCACTTTAACAGTACCGCGCTCTATCCCTAAATATTCTTCAGAGAAATCAATTATATCATTCCACCAGATAGCCTCCGTAAAGTGCTCCAATTTTGGTATATAATAATATGGACCTGTTCCGTTTGCTTTTAATTGTTCATTGTTGAGGAATAGGTATAAAGCAAAATCAAATATGGATGCGCTAATCTCTTTGCCATCAACTAACAAATGCTTTTCATTGAGATGTAGACCTCTTGGACGTACAATTAAGGTAGCTATTTCTTCATTTAATTGATACGTTTTATCCTTCTTAGGATTATAGAACGAAATAGTTTTGTTGACAGCATCCATAAGGTTTTTTTGTCCTTGCAGGCAGTTTTCCCATAAAGGAGCGTTACTATCTTCAAAATCCGCCATGAATGTTTTCGAACCAGAGTTTAATGCATTAATCACCATTTTTCTGTCGACCGGACCTGTAATCTCTACCCGGCGATCTTGCAAATCTGAGGGTATTGGAGCAGCGGACCATTCTGTATTGCGAATTTCTTTTGTGTTTTCTGGAAATGCCGGAGAGGTTTCCAGGTCAAACAACTGTTGCTGTTGTTCTCTGTTTCGTAAAAGTGTTAATCGTCTTTGGTCAAAACGATTATGCAAAGCTTCTAGAAATGCTAAAGCACCATCCGTAAGAATCTCCGGATGATAATTTTTCACCTCTTTTGTAAAGCTAATTTTCTGACTTAGGTTTGTTTGAGTTTCCATAACTGTATCGTTTGAGTGAACAATATTAAAAAAAAGTTTTTGAAAAAACAAGCGAACGTTCGCTGAATGTGAAAATTTTGTTTTTGAAAATATTCGCAGAAATTGCTATTTTTGACTTTATGGCAATAGAAGAGGAATATATTAGGTTAATTTTTGGTTTAAAAATCAAGCAAATACGAACAGATAAAGACTTGTCTCTCTTTGGTTTATCCAAATTGAGCGGATTGTCTAAGTCGTATTTAAATGAAATAGAAAAAGGAAAAAAATATCCAAAAACAGATAAAATAATAAAGCTTGCAGAAACCTTCGAGGTTCCGTATGATAGTTTAGTTTCTTTGAAGTTGGATAAAAATCTGGCACCTATTGGTGAAATTTTACAATCCGGGATTTTAGATGAAATTCCACTCGAATTGTTTGGGATACAGCAAAGTGACCTGATCGATATTATTGCGAATGCTCCTTCAAAGGTCAACGCATTCATTAGTACCATTATAGAAATTGCCCAGCATTACAATATGAGTAGAGAAGGGTTTTATCTGGCGTCCTTACGATCGTACCAAGAAGCACATAATAACTTCTTCAAAGATCTTGAAGATACGGCAGTGCGTTTTGCTAATTCATATCAGTTAGATTTATCTGGTAAAATTACTGCTGTAGAATTAGAGGAAATTTTGATTGAAGAATACGGATATACCATTAATACTGCAGGAATACCTAACCACGAAGAGTTGGATAATTTGAGATCGGTATTTGTTCCTGCTACAAAGACGCTGCTGTTATCCGATAGAGTAGACGAACCTCAGAAAACATTTATCTATGCAAAAGAATTAGGGTATCAGTATATGGAAATTAAAGAAAGACCATATACTTTTTCCTGGATTCGATATGATAATTTTGAAGAGGTACTACATAACTTCTATGCTTCTTATTTTGCGGGTGCTTTGATTATTCCAAGGAATCATTTAAAAGAACATCTCAAAAATCTTTTTACAACAAAACGATTTTCCGAAAAATCTTTTCATAAAATAATGAAGCTGTATAATGCTTCTCCAGAATCCTTTTACCAACGTCTAACTAATATTTTGCCTAAGGATTTTGGAATGCAGAATGTTTTCTTTTTAAGGTTTACTCATAGAAAAGGAATGGAACGATTTAATTTAGTGAAGGAATTGCATATCACGCATCAACAACAACCTCATGCAAATGAGATTAATGAGCATTATTGTAGAAGATGGATGGCAATCAAGACATTACAGCGAACTGCTAATGAAGACTTACAATATGCTTTTGACATTCAAATTTCGGATTATGCGGACTCTGACCAACAGTATTTGGTATTTACATCGGCGACCAAAGATCCTTTTAGAAAAGAGTATTATCGTAGTATTGGTATTGGATTTTTAATATCATCTTCTTTGGAGAAAAAAATAAGTTTTGTAAATGACACCAAAATACCAAAGATAAAAGTTGGAGTAACTTGCGAATCGTGTTCTATTACCGATTGCGAGGTAAGAAAAGCGCCGCCAAAACGATTATTAGCAAGAGAAAAATACAAACGAACTTCAGAATTAGTAGCACATATTGTGAAGGAGTACTCCTAAGGTATCGTAGGGATTGATAAAACTTTAACTTCAGAAATAAGATTACCGTCCTGGTCCATACCTTCTATAAATATTCTTGCTTCTTGCATCAAAGCATTTTTGAATGAGAATTCATATTCGTCATTAGTATTTCTTTGAATGTTAGGAACCCATCCTAATATACCATATTGTTTAAAGAACAAGCTGTCATACGATTGATATTTTGGCATGTAAAACTTCTTTGGAGCCTGAAATCCGTTGGTAACTACAAAGGAATTTACTGGGCTTCGGTTGTTCGCATTTGGACTCCAATAAACTAATATTAAGGGTGAGGTACCAGCTCTATCTCTGATGTAGATTTTAGAAGCATCCTTTAGTCGGATTTGGTTGGCTAACTCTGGATGCGTTAAAGCACCATTTACTATAAAAGGATAGGTTTTAAACCCACCTCTATATTCTCGTCCAAATACAGCATCAAAAAGACCAGTAAAAGTTCTTTCAGTAGAAAAGCTAGTATTTACTCTAATTACATTAAAATGTTTTGTATTGAGATAATTCATTAGGTTAGATGTTAATCTCATATCTTCTGGAACGTATGAGGCATCCTGATTTAGCCAATACAATCCTTTATTTGCGTATTTTTTTCCTGTAACTACTACGGTTTCTAATTGTTCTGTTGACTTAAATAATTTTTGATTAGGATCTATTTCAGCACTATTGATTTCACTAAAATAATTCTGAACTGGTGTTGAAGCTATAGTGAATGCTTTTTCATTATAGGTAGAAGGTTTAAATGATTTGATACTTGCTTTTACATTGGCGTTAGAGACTTTGTTTTTGTCGTTTATTAGCGCAAAATGTACTTTAGTGGAATCCTGAAAAACTAAGTTTTCAAGCTCAAAAATTCTAAGAGGCATGTCTTGTCGTGAAGAGATGATTTCTGTAAACTGATTTTTTCGTGAGTTCACTAAAAGTTTGCCGTTTACTGTATTTGTTATATTAATAGCACCTTTTAAGGTGATACCTTCTTCATGTCTTATAGGAGGCAAGTTATGTCCATTAAAAATACTTTTCCAATCATACTTACTCCATCCTTGTGTTAATAATAAAACATCCAGTTCGTGTTTTTTTCTTTTAGTACTATTTTGAAAATAATACCCGGAATTTTCTACGTATCCCTTTACAAAAGGCTGAAGATAGATTGAGTTTATAATGCATCCGCTATTGTCATTCGCAATTGTTTCGGTAGGCAAGATGGAAACACTTATTGACGTATGATCAATTTTATTATTTTCTGATTTTAGCCTAAAAGAAGTATGAACACTATCTTTTTTGCTATTAATCTTCACTATTTCAGAAGTAATGGATTTATAAGGAATATCATTAAATATAAGTCTTTCAGATATTGGATTGTATTTTTCATCAAATAGGGAAATTGTATTGGTTCCATAGTTTAGGTTTTCTAAAGGCGCTGCTAGTTTTATATCTTTTGCTTCGCCAGTGAATGATGCTGATAATCCGATTGTTTTTTGGTATTGATGGATAAGTATATGAAATTCTTTATTTCGTATTGTTGGGAGTGTGTTTCCGTTGGTGATGAGTTCAACTATAAGTAATGGTTTAGTTGGATGAAAAGAAGATTTTAGTAAAACACCTCTTTTTTGGGCATTAGGAACATCCGTTATGATTTCGGTATCACCAATATTTGAAATCACGTAGTAGTTTTCATCTGGCAGTGGGGTAAATGAGAATTTACCCATCCCGAACCTGTTAAGATAGACTGTTGTCACAGGGTTTTTAGAACCTTGTTTGTATAACTTAGAATTCACTTCCTGAACTCCAGCTCCTTGTTGGTTGATTATTTTGATGCCACAAGTATTGATAGTACCTTCTAATAAATTTCCACCCTCCGGTAATATTTGAATGTCATAATATTTTTGTGGCTGATCGGGGGTCTCCGTTATATTGGGTTGTGAATTGTTCTGAATATTGATTTTTTTATAAAAACGTTCATCTTCTTTAAAATTATTTTGATGTGCAGTAGAGGCCATTAAAATATAATCTCCAGAGAAAAGGTCTTTAGGTAATGTAAATGCTCCGTCAGCAACACCTTTTTCTGTAAGATAAAGTTTGTGGTCAATTTTATCACCAAGTTCATTGTAAAGTGTCAGATATAAGTTCTTAGTTGCAGTAAAGGGCTTATGATGTAGGTTGCTTATAATATATGCCTTAAACCATATTTCTTCGTTAGTAGTATAAGTTGTTTTATTAGTATGAAGGTGGATTATTTCGCGTTCTATGTTGAAGTATTGATTTTTTTTAACTAAAACTTGTTCAATGGTGTTGGGTTTTATCTGTCCGAGGCCAATTATAGTATAAAAGCAAAAGAAGAGTACAAGAGTAATTTTTGATTTGTGCATGATGAATATTTTCTATTAATATACTAAAAAAAAACTTGATTATTAAGGGTTTATGAGACTGTTTCTTTATTCCTATATCCTAGGAATATTCAATTTTTATACAAGATGTGAAGATAGCAAAGCTAAAAGTTGTAGTAACTTGTGAATTACATCTTATTACCGATTGCGAAGTAAGAAAAGCGCCGCTAAAACGATTATTAGCAAGAAAAAAATACAAAAGAACTTCAGAATTAGTGGCACATATTGTGAAGGAGTAGTGTTCATAATGTGCAATATAAATATTACCTAAATACGTTACTTAGTTTATCCAAATACTGAGCGGTAGTCTCTTTTAAATACAACCCTATTGCAATAGCAGTTTTGTCTAATAGATTCATTTTAAAAAAAGAATAATCAAACTGATGAATCTGTCCGCTCGTCAAAGAAGTTCTTTTTTGGATTAAAATTTCACATTCAGAACTGGAGATATTATGAATACCACCTGCGTCAATGTAGTCACATAATCTTTTTTCTGTATTGGTTAATGCTTCTTCTAAAATTGATAAGCTCGTTGCCGCATCTGCAAGAATCTTTCGTTGCGTGTTGATATGATCAATAGCTGTTTCTTTTTCTGATTGGACCTGTTTGTCAGTTTTTTCAATAGAATAATAATCCTTGTCTATATCGCGATTAAACTGTTTGAGGGTCTCCAGATGTATTTTTGCTAAATCTTTCATAGAAGTTATAACTGCTTCAAATTTGGTTTGCAACATAACATAATACTTACGTTCTCCGGCTAACGTTCCTTGGTTGTATTTATCTTTGGTAACTAAGAAAATATCAACCAATCCTTTTTCAACTTCATGATCAATGGCGCTTGTTTTAGTAAGTAACTGAGAAAATGGCACTGCTTTTATGGTGAACTGTTTTATTAATGCTAATATCTCATCTAACGATTCTCTCCCTTCTTTTTCAAAAAGACCATCATCTAAAGGTTCAGGGTCGGGTATAGGTTCCGTTGGTTTGTTCCATTTCCTGTCATCTTCAAACAAGTCATCATACAGGCTAGGCATACTGTTACTAAAAGTTAAAGTTGATGTATTTTTTATAAAATCAAAGATACTGTTTTTGAAAAAAATATTTCGATAATGAAGCATTATACTGATATGTCAATAGCATTTGAGGCACTTTAAAATGGAAAAGAGCACCGTAATCAGAGATTTTTAAAATATTTTGGAATACTAATTTAAATCACTTATTATGAAAAGTATTCTTTGGCTTGTTGCTGTAATTTGTATCGTTGGATGGTTGTTAGGGCTTTTAGGGATCATCCCAGGACTTGGTACAAGTAGTTTAATTCACGTTTTATTGGTGATCGCTATCATCGTAATTCTTTATAACATAATTACTGGAAGAAAGCCTCTATAGTTATATGGCAGAAAGATTGATTTTTCGCGATTAATCGATGACAGTTTTTTAATCCTTTATAAATAAGGCTCTTAAGTAAGAAATAACTATTTATAAAATATTGGAGAATAAATACGTAAATCCTGTTTGTTAATCTTCAAATGGGATTTATGTTTTCTTCATTAATGATTTAATAAAGTATTTTCGGTATTCAGAAGGAGCGGTTCCATATTCTTCTCTAAAAATTTTTGAAAGATAACTCTTGCTGGAAATTCCTGCTAAATCAACGATTTCAGACATAGAGTAATCCGTATTTAAAACTAAATCTTTTATAAGATTAAGCCTTGTTTTTTTTATATATTGTTTTACCGAAGTACCATAAAGGTTTTGAAAACCTTCTTGTAATTTATTTGGATTTAATCCAACTTCTGAGGCTATATCGGTAATTTTGTCTGACTCGGAGATTTTATTTCTAATTATTTCTGAAGCCAGTTCTATTTGTTTTACTTCTGTTTTTCTCAATATTTTCCTTCCAGAACTTTCTTTTAAGTCATCTTCATATTGTAAAATCTGCTCAGTTAACATTTGGTATGATTTACCTTCTAAAAAGAGTTTTTTTAAAAAATCTTGACCCTCAAAAGCCTGCATTTCTCTGAATAGATCTGCTAATTTTAGGCTATAAAAACCATCGTGATAAAACATTTTTTTTGCTTCAATATCATTAAAAAGATTTTGAAGTTGTTCATCCATTGTGATCAAATCGCATTGAACTTTCTTCTGAAATTCTTTTCTTGTAATTTCCAAACTGTTAACTATAGAATGTGTATTTGGCTGAAATATAAGTATATGTCCGTTAAAAAGGTCACTGGCTACAATGGCTTCTTGATATTTATTGATTTGGTGTTCTTCGGTATATCCTTCAAAACGATGTTTCAGTGAGCCTTCCAAACAATATAGAAATTTAAGGGGATGGACTTCGTTGATAGTAAAATGAAACTCTATTTTTTCTTTAAATAAACAGTCGTATAATATAATACCCATGCCACTGTCAAAGTTGATTCCTCTGATACTTCCTTTTCCTATATGTTCTGGAACGGTAAGAAAATACTCTTCACAAGTTGTATTAAATGAAGTGTCAAATGCTTCAGAAATATCTGCGATTACATCTTTAATAGGTAATGATTTTACTTCAATAATGATCATAAGTATAGAAATAATGAGTATATAGTTAGTATATTCTAAAGTACTATTTAAAATTTATAATGGTAAATAATTACCTCTAAAATTGTTATAGAAATTTTATCTCGTGATAGCAGAATGCTCTTATACGGATAGTGAACTACTGAACTTTTTTATAAATAATAATAAAATAACAACAGATAGCAGTGAATCGGGCAAATTGTAAATAACTACGCTCCTTTGATAATTAATGAAGATATAGTTTCTTTATTAAAAATTATTAAAAAAGGGTTATAGGTAAAAAAAGTATGTACTCTTTAAATTAGGCAGAATTTAGGATGAAATTCCTGATAGAAACAAACCCCGTTTCAAAGTCTTGAAACGGGGTTTACTTACTTTACATAGAATCGCTAATTTTTTATCTATAACGATATGAGATTTTGCCATTACATCATTCCTGGCATTCCTCCGCCCATTGGTGGCATTCCTCCACCAGCAGGAGCATCCTCTTTAATATCTATAAGGGCGCACTCAGTAGTTAAGATCATTCCTGATACAGAAGCAGCATTTTCTAAAGCGATACGAGTTACTTTCTTAGGGTCAATGATACCAGCTTTCAACATATCAACATATGTTTCGGACTTTGCATCGTATCCAAAATTACCTTTACCTTCTAGTACTTTAGAGATTACTACAGAACCTTCTCCTCCAGCATTTTCTACAATGGTTCTTAGTGGAGCTTCGATAGCACGGTTTACAATCTGTACGCCTGTTGCTTCATCTGCATTTTCGGTCTTTATTTTTTCCAGAACAGACTTCGCTCTTACCAAAGCCACACCACCACCGGCAACGATACCTTCTTCTACCGCTGCACGGGTTGCATGAAGAGCATCATCTACACGGTCTTTCTTTTCTTTCATTTCTACTTCAGAAGCAGCACCAACATACAATACAGCAACACCTCCAGCTAGCTTAGCTAAACGTTCCTGCAATTTTTCTCTGTCATAATCAGAAGTAGTAGTTTCGATCTGAGATTTGATCTGATTCACTCTGTTTTTGATTAAATCCTCTGCTCCTGCACCATTCACTACAGTTGTGTTATCTTTATCAATAGCCACTTTTTCTGCAGTACCAAGGTGCTCAATAGTTGTGTTTTCTAAAGTAAATCCACGTTCTTCTGAAATCACAGTACCTCCTGTTAAAATGGCGATATCCTCTAACATTGCTTTACGTCTGTCTCCAAAACCAGGAGCTTTTACTGCTGCGATTTTTAAAGCACCACGCAGTTTATTTACAACCAAAGTTGCTAATGCTTCTCCATCAACATCTTCGGCAATAATTAAAAGGGGTTTTCCTGTCTGAGCAACTGGCTCAAGAACAGGTAATAAATCCTTCATTGCAGAGATTTTCTTATCAAATAAAAGAATATATGGATTCTCCAGATCAGCAGTCATTTTTTCACTATTCGTAACAAAATATGGAGAAAGATAACCTCTATCAAACTGCATTCCTTCTACTACATCAACGTGTGTTTCTGTTCCTTTCGCTTCTTCGACAGTAATAACGCCTTCTTTTCCTACTTTTCCGAAAGCTTTGGCAATAAGATCACCAATCTGTTCATCATTGTTAGAAGAAATTGCAGCAACTTGCTTAATTTTCTCAGATGAATCTCCTACTTCTTTTGTTTGTTTGGCAAGATCATCGGTTATTGCTTTTACCGCCTTATCGATACCGCGCTTAAGATCCATTGGATTAGCACCCGCTGCTACATTTTTAAGACCTTCTTTTACGATAGCCTGCGCTAATACAGTAGCGGTAGTAGTACCATCTCCTGCAAGATCATTTGTCTTAGAAGCTACTTCTTTTACCATTTGTGCTCCCATGTTTTCAAGAGCATCTTCTAATTCTACCTCTTTAGCTACAGAAACACCATCTTTAGTTACTTGTGGGGCTCCAAATGATTTACTGATAATTACGTTTCGACCTTTTGGTCCAAGCGTTACTTTTACTGCGTTTGCTAATGCATCTACACCACGTTTGATTCCATCACGTGCTTCTATGTCAAATTTTATGTCTTTAGCCATAATATTTTATAATTTTTTAAATTTTAATAGTACTGTTGTTTCAGCATTATTAAAAGTTTTGATTTGTGTTTTGATTCAATTTTTAAACGATTGCAAGGATGTCATCCTCACGCATAATTAAATAGTCATTTCCATCTAATTTTAATTCAGTACCAGAATACTTTCCGTAAAGTACAGTGTCACCAACTTTAACAGTCATTTCGTGATCCTTCTTGCCACTGCCTACAGCAGCAACTTTACCTTTTTGTTGTTTTTCTTGTGCTGAATCAGGGATGTACAATCCTGATGCCGTTTGCGTTTCCGCTGGAAGTGGTTCGATGACCACACGATCTGAAAGAGGTTTAATATTTACTCCCATTATGATTAGTTTTATATTTTAAAGTTAAAATGAAATATTTATAACTATGCATTTCAGAAATTATGCCAGTAGTGTGATACTGACAAATTGAAACAAAAAATGCCGACTGTCTGACAAGTCGGCATTTTATCCTAGTTTTATAAACTATATTATTCTTCTGATGTGTCATCTGTAGTAGTAGACGGTGCGACCGGTGTATCAATCACTTCTACTTCATTAGTATCTACCGTTGGATCTTGGTTTGTTGCTCCATCCATTAAATCTACGTTTGATAAAAGAATAAGCGCTAATAATAGTGTTGCTAGTGCCCACGTACTTTTATCTAAAAAATCAGTGGTTTTTTTTACACCACCTACCTGTTGTGTTCCGCCGCCGCCAAAAGAAGATGATAAACCTCCTCCTTTAGGGTTTTGAACCATGATTACTACGACTAGTAAAAATGATACTAGTACGATTAGTATTAAAAAGATTGAAAACGTCGTCATTATATATTGTTATTTATTTTCTTGTATTTTTTTTATCGCTCGAATTTGGTCTGCAAAGAAACCACTTTTTTCGGGATTTTTCAAAATTAATATTTTATATGCCTGAATTGCATTTTTATACTTTTTTTGAGCAACATATACTCTAGCCAAAGTCTCTGTCATTAGTTCATCTGGAGCAACCGTATGTTCATTGGCAAGGTTACGTGCAGGAACATTTTTTTCTGCGGGCTTGATCTTTGGATTACTGGCGATAAACTCATCGATTAAATTAAATTTATGCTCTTGATCTGATGTTTTATCTATCTGTTTGTCTCCCTTAGTTTCTTTTTTTTCTTGCTCAAGATCTATTTTTTTCTCAAGATCCCGATTGATTGGTTGAATAGAAGTGAGTTTTAACCATTCTGTAAAAGAGTGAGATTCTTTTTTGCTAAAATCTAATGGCTTATTCAGTTGTAACTCCTCTTCAGAATGTTCAGAAGTACTTTCTTCTGTAAAATTGCTTTTTTCCGATTGTTCAATTATGGTTTTTGCAACCGTTATGTTTCTGGTTTCATCTACTTCTTTTGATGAAAATAACGCTGGATCAAGTACTTCTTCTGCTTCTTCTATTTTCATCGATACTGCATCATCAATAGAAATCCTTGAAAGTACTTTAATTTCTTGGGCATCAATAACATTAATATCTGCCTTGTTTTTCTTTTCTGTAGCGGATTCGTTAGTGTTTTTATCAAAAAATTTAGAAGTAATAAAATCAAATAAAATTCCTCGATCTGCTGTATACGCTGCAGTTGTTTTTAATTCTTGATTATATCTAAAGCTCTCGTCCTCTTTTAATCCTTTTAATACGATTGCTCTGGCTGATTGAAAATATGGGTATTCCTGAATGATTTTTTCGATATTATCTATTTGCTCCTTATTCATTAAGGAAGGATCTTGGAACAGATATGTAAGTTCTTTTGTGTTCAAAAAAATTAATTTATTACCATTTTGCCAAAGTAGCATTTAGTATGTCTTGAGTAATCCTGTCATATATTATTTGTATTGCCTCATCCCGAACTGCAGTTTCTGCTTGTGAAGCGGGATAGTCAAAAAAGAAAGAAAAACGCTGTTCTAAATCTTCCTTAGGATTTTTAATGTCATAAAACCGAACATTTACCGCAATGGTTAATCGGTTTTGAGCTGCGGTATTAGAGGATGTTGCATTGGTAGGTGCTACGTAATATTGAACAATTTCTCCTTCATATGAAATATCACCATTAGAGGTTACTAAGTTCAGATTGGTTTGATTGAGAATTAAATCTTGCAGTTGATTGGTGAATCTTTGGTCAATCCCAGGAATAATAATTGAAGCCTGATTCCGAAAGAAGCCAACCTGAAATGTCGTAGCGGTAGTGTTAATTCCACTAAAAGAATATGCACCACATCCTTGAAGTAGTATTAATCCAACGATTGCCACAAATATGTATTTTAATGTACGTATCAATTTTCTAACTTTTTAATTTTCTAAAGTCTTCACCTTTTTAAAGGTCATACTGCTTTATTTTTCTGTACAACGTTCGCTCGCTAATTCCTAATTCCTCGGCAGCTGCTTTACGCTTTCCACGATGACGTTCCAGAGATTTTTTAATTAATTCTAATTCTTTGTCGTGTAATGATAGTGTTTCTTCTTCTTCAATTTCTTCAGCAAAATGATACTTATCATCCTCTTTCTTGGTCGCTTCTGCAGGAGGAGTGATTTGTAAAACTCCAGTTGTTGGTTCCGTGGGCTCTTCAAAAGGTATCTCTTCTTCATCTTTATCGTCTCGATAAATCTTTCTAATTAACCCTTCATGTTCTTCCTGTACTTGTTGAGAGTTTCCATTTTGCATCAACTCCATAGTTAACTTTTTGAGATCGTTGAGATCGTTTTTCATATCAAAAAGTACTTTATACAAAATCTCTCTTTCATTACTGAAATCACCATCTTTTTTATTAGAAGAAACGACAGCAGGCAGATTATTACCTATATCCGGTAAATATCCTCTTAAGGTATTCATAGAGATAGTTCTGTTTTGTTCAAGGACTGATATTTGCTCTGCAATGTTGCGTAATTGTCTGATATTACCACTCCAACGATATTTTTCTAACAATTGGGCAGCACCTTCTTCTAGTCTAATAGTTGGCATCTTATATTTGGTAGCAAAGTCTGAAGCGAATTTTCTGAATAGCAGGTGTATATCTTGTTCACGATCTCTTAACGGTGGTAATAGAATTTCAACCGTGCTTAAACGATAATAGAGATCCTCACGAAATCTTTCTTTTTTAATGGCTTCAAACATATTTACATTTGTTGCTGCCACAATCCGGACGTCTGTTTTTTGAACTTTTGAAGACCCTACTTTAATAAATTCTCCGTTTTCCAGTACCCTTAGAAGTCTTACCTGAGTAGTTAACGGTAATTCTCCTACTTCATCCAAAAATATAGTTCCTCCATCAGCTACTTCAAAATATCCACTTCTTGTAGAAGTCGCGCCTGTAAATGCTCCTTTTTCGTGGCCAAACAGTTCGCTATCGATAGTTCCTTCAGGGATAGCACCGCAATTTACCGCGATATATTTACCGTGTTTACGATGAGATAATGAATGAATAATTTTAGGAATACTTTCCTTACCAACACCACTTTCTCCAGTAACCAGAACCGAGATATCTGTAGGAGCTACCTGGATAGCTTTTTCTATAGCACGGTTTAGTTTAGGGTCATTTCCTATAATTCCGAATCTTTGTTTTGTAGCTTGAACTGATTCCATTTAATAAAACTATATTAGTTGGTTTTGATGTATTAAAATTTAATTGTTATCAGAATATCCTACCGCTTCTCCAAGTAAAGTAGCACTTGTGCAATCATCAATACGCACCATTACAAAATCTCCTATAGCATAATTTTCTTTTGGAAAGACTGCTACAATATTTTGAGTGTTTCTTCCGCTCCAGTGTACATCTGATTTTTTAGACTCCTTTTCTATCAGTATTTCTACGGTTTTACCAATAAAGGCTTCATGTCTCAAAGTGCTGTGCGTACGTTGTGCAGTGATAATCTCATTAAGTCTTCTCTTTTTAATAGCTTCAGGTACATCGTCTTTTAATTTACGAGCAGCCAATGTTCCAGGTCTTTCAGAGTAAGCAAACATAAAACCGTATTCGTATTTTACATATTCCATAAGAGATAATGTATCCTGATGATCTTCTTCTGTTTCTGTTGGAAACCCTGTAATGATATCTTGAGAAATCGCACAATCCGGAATCATTTTTTTGATGTTATTGATTAATTCAAAATACTCCTGTCTTGTATGTAGTCGATTCATTTCCTTAAGAATGCGATCACTACCACTTTGTATTGGTAGGTGGATATATTTACATATGTTTTTATGCTTTGCCATTACTTCAATCACATCCAGTGTCATATCCTGTGGGTTAGAAGTGGTAAAACGTAGCCTTACTTTGGGGTGCTTTTGAGCTACCATATCCAGTAATTTAGCAAAATTAACTGCAGTAGCTTTTTGGAAGTCACTTGCTTTTTCAAAATCTTTTTTCAATCCACCCCCGTACCATAAATAGCTGTCAACATTTTGACCAAGAAGTGTGATTTCTTTAAAGTTCTTTAAAGCTAAATCATCTATTTCTTCCATAATACTTTGTGGATCACGACTACGTTCTCTTCCTCTGGTAAATGGTACAACACAAAAAGTACACATGTTATCACAACCTCTGGTAATAGATACAAAAGCCGATACACCATTACTTTGCAGGCGAACGGGAGAAATATCTCCATAAGTTTCCTCTTTAGATAGGAGTACATTAACTGCATTGCGACCTGCATCTATCTCTTCAATTAGGTTTGGAAGATCTTTATAGGCGTCTGGTCCTACAACGAGATCAACTATTTTTTCTTCTTCTAGAAATTTACTTTTTAAACGTTCTGCCATACAACCCAAAACACCTACTTTCATTCCGGGATTAATTCTCTTTACGGCATTATATTTTTCTAAACGTTTTCTAACGGTTAACTCTGCTTTTTCACGAATAGAACAAGTGTTTACCAAAACCAAGTCTGCATCTTCCAGATTCTGAGTCGTATCAAAACCTTCTTTAGCCAAAATGGATGCTACAATTTCACTATCACTAAAATTCATTTGGCATCCATAACTCTCAATAAAGAGCTTTCTTGTATTTCCTTCTTTTTTATCTAGAGATAATGGCTGTCCCTGAATGTTTTCGTTAATAATCTTCTCCATGTATAATAATATCCGTATCTATTCAATTCAAATAATGTGCAAAGATACTCTTTAAAACGATATATGACAAAGTGACAGGGTTATATTTGTTTAAATATATATATTTGACGATACTAATCGACTAAATTACTTTCTGTATGGATGCCAATCAGCTCTTCGAAAAAATAGAAAAAAGCAATCCAATTGATTTTGGAAACATATTTAATAAAAGCATCGAACTTTTTAAAAAAGTTTGGTTGCAGGGGTTTATTCATTTATTAATTTCAATGGTGATTATTGTTCCGTTAATTTTTGTAATGTATATTCCGATCATTGCTTTGGCAAGTATAGGTGGTTTTGAAAGTGACTATGGGGGACAGGTGTACTATCAGGATGAGATTTCTGTTGGTATGATTGTCTTATTTGTTATTTTGGTGATTGTAGTTTCTTTGGTAGGTTCCGCATTTCAATTGGGTATAACTGCTCATTTTTATAGAGTTTGCAAACAGGTAGATTTGCAACTGCCTGAGGCTACTAATTATTTGATGTTTTTTAAAGGAAAGTATTTGGGAAAAATATTTACACTAGCTATAGCTACTTTTGGTATTGCTTTATTAGCTACATTGCTATGTTATCTTCCAATTTTTTATGTGATGGTGCCTTTGCAATTGCTTGGTGTGATTTTTGCCTTTAATCCCGATGTTAGCACGTCAGATTTGATTAAATCTAGTTTTAAGTTTGGAAATAAAATTTGGTTAATTGCGTTTGGGTTAATTATCATTTCATCCATATTAGCACAATTTGTAGGCATGATATTATGTTTTGTTGGAGTGTTTTTTACAGCTTCATTTGTCTATTTGCCCATATATTATATGTACAAAGATGGGATTGGTTTTCATGATGACAATAAACCAGAAAGCTGGAACGCCATTGTTGAACAATAAGTAAAAAAACCTGCTCCTTTGCAGGTTTTTTTAGTATAATTTTTATGAAAAAATTTTGATCTCAAAAAATTGATATACTTTTGTTCTCAGAATTGAGCCCTAGTGGCTGGGTTGTCATCAACCAAAAGAATGTTTGCTAGCTATTGTGTCTGTCAACTAGTAATCATGAATTATCAACAGATGAAAAAAAAGGATTTATGGCTAAGAATTTAGTGATCGTAGAGTCACCAGCTAAGGCAAAAACAATAGAAAAATTTCTGGGCAAAGAGTATAAGGTGGCCTCTAGTTTTGGGCACATTGCGGATTTACCGGCCAAAGAACTAGGGGTAGATGTAGAAGAAGGCTTTAAACCGAAATATATTGTTTCTAAGGATAAGAAGGATGTAGTAAAAAAGCTGAAAGACTTAGCCAAAAAAGCCGAAATGGTTTGGTTAGCAAGTGATGAGGATCGAGAAGGAGAAGCAATAGCATGGCATCTGGCCGAAGAGTTAAAACTAAAAAAAGAAAAAACACGTAGAATTGTTTTTCACGAGATTACTAAAAAAGCGATACTTAAGGCTATTGAAAATCCTAGGAGCATTGATTATAATCTAGTAAACGCACAACAAGCCAGACGGGTTCTGGATAGACTGGTAGGTTATGAACTATCCCCTGTTTTGTGGAGAAAAGTAAAAGGAGGTTTGTCTGCCGGTAGGGTACAATCTGTGTCTGTGCGTTTAATTGTAGAAAGAGAACGTGAAATACTTGGTTTTAAACAAGTTGCTTCATATAGAATCGATGCCGAATTTGCTAATAAAGAAGGAAAATCGTTTAAAGCAAAACTTCCTAAAAATTTTACAACTAAAGAAAAGGCAGAAGCATTTTTAAAGAAGAATCTTGGAGCTGGGTTTAACATAGCAGACCTTACTACCAAACCAGCTAAGAAATCACCTGCACCTCCATTTACAACATCGACCTTGCAACAAGAAGCATCACGGAAATTGTATTTTTCTGTAAGTAAAACGATGACTATGGCTCAACGGCTATATGAGGCTGGACTGATTACCTATATGAGGACAGATAGTGTAAACTTATCTACAGAAGCTCAGAATGGCGCAAAAGCTGAAATTATTTCTGCCTATGGAGAAGAATATAGCAATCCTAAACAGTACAAAGGTAAAGCCAAAGGAGCTCAAGAAGCTCACGAAGCGATTAGACCAACAGATTTCTCAATGCATACAGTTCC
The DNA here is from genome assembly GCF_053613295.3 of Aquimarina ulvae. Taxonomy (NCBI): domain Bacteria; kingdom Pseudomonadati; phylum Bacteroidota; class Flavobacteriia; order Flavobacteriales; family Flavobacteriaceae; genus Aquimarina; species Aquimarina ulvae. The sequence goes on along the minus strand of NZ_JBSIBP030000002.1, from coordinate 59,247 downwards.
GGTTGATTATGATCAACAACGTTTGTATGAATTGATTTGGAAAAGAGCAATAGCATCGCAGATGAGTGATGCCAAATTAGAACGGACAAATGTAAAAATAGGTGCTAATTCGCATAGCGAACAATTTGTAGCAAATGGAGAGGTGATAAAGTTTGAAGGGTTTCTAAAAGTATATCTGGAAGGAAATGATGATGAAGACGAAGAGCAAAGCGGAATTTTACCAGCTATGAAGGTCGGAGAGAATTTGTTTAACAATTATGTAACTGCTACCGAAAGATTTACAAGACCTCCAAGTCGTTATTCTGAGGCAGCGTTGGTGAAAAAATTGGAAGAGTTAGGTATTGGTCGTCCATCCACGTATGCGCCAACAATTTCTACCATTCAAAATAGAAATTATGTAGAGAAAGGATCAAAAGAAGGTGAAGAACGAAAGTATGTTCAGATTACACTTTCCGGTGATGCTGTTAAGGAAAAAAACTTAAAAGAAAAAGTAGGTAGTGATAAAGGTAAATTAATACCTACCGATGTTGGAATGGTAGTTAATGACTTTTTGGTAAATCACTTTTCATCTATTTTGGATTACAATTTTACAGCTAAGGTAGAACAAGATTTTGATGAAATTGCAGATGGTCAGGAAGATTGGACTCACGTTATGAAACAATTCTACGAAGAATTTCATCCCAGAGTAGAGGATGTTGCTCAGAATGCTGAACGAGAAGTTGGAGAAAGAATTTTGGGGGAAGATCCTGATTCAGGAAAACCAGTAAGTGTTCGTCTAGGGAAGTTTGGGCCTATGGTACAAATTGGTACTGCAGAAGACGAGGATAAACCCAGATTTGCAAGTTTGGCACCAGGGCAAACATTAAGTAGTATTACTTTTGAAGAAGCAATGGATCTGTTTCAATTACCTAAAGAGCTTGGTACGTATAAGGGAGAAACGATTGTGGTAAACAATGGTCGTTTTGGCCCTTACGTGCGTTTTGGTGATAAGTTTGTTTCATTGGATAAGGGAGAAGACCCATTGAATACCTCGCTCGATAGAGCGAAAGAATTAATTGATGCTAAAGAAAAAGCAGACGCGCCTATCTATACCTATGAAAATTTACCAGTACAAAAAGGAACCGGTCGATTTGGTCCGTTCATAAAATGGAATGGTATGTTTATCAATGTGAATAAGAAATATGATTTTGATAATCTTTCTGATCAGGATATTATTCAGCTGATTGAAGATAAGAAACAAAAGGAGATTGATAAGGTGATTCATAATTGGGAGGATGAAGGAATCAGGGTTGAAAAAGCAAGATGGGGGAGAAGTAACATTATAAAGGGTAAAACCAAAATAGAATTACCTAAAACTGTAGATGCTACAAAACTTACTTTAGAAAAGGTAAAAGATCTTATCGAAAAGAATGCTCCTAAAAAGAAGACCGCTACCAAGAAAAAATCCGCTGCCAAAAAAAAGACTACTAAAAAGAAATAGGTATACCATATGTCTTTAGAATTTCTTTCACCAGTTAGTGATAAAGTAGCTGCGCATATTGCATTGCTTTCAGATCAATCACTGGGTAAACAAATTAAAACACATACATCTGATGACGGAGTTCCTGATTTAGATAAAGTTGCTATTGCAATTATTGGAGTTAGGGAGAACAGAAATGATATCAATTTTCTTGGAGAAGAAGTGCGTTTTGATACCATACGTAAATCATTATACGATCTTTTTCCTGGTAATTGGGATACAAGGATTGTTGATCTTGGAGATATTATTCCTGGTGATGAGGTAGGTGACACATATTTTCTGATGAAGGAGATTTTATCTACGCTACTTCAAAAAAATGTCATTCCGCTAATAATTGGTGGAAGTCAGGACTTGGTGTATGGCCAGTACCGTGCCTTTGATATTTTAGAAAGGATGGTTAACCTAGTCAATGTAGATAGCAAATTTGATTTAGGAAATACTTCGCAACCGATAACAAATACTTCTTTTGTAGGTAAAATTATTGTAGAACAACCCTATAACCTTTTCAATTATAGTAATATAGGATATCAAACGTATTATAATGCTCAAGAAGAAATAGATCTTATTGAAAAATTATATTTTGATGCGTATCGATTAGGAGAGGTAACATCTGATCTTACGATTGTAGAACCAATTATGCGAGACGCTGATATAGTAACGATCGATCTTGGAGCAATGAGTTCTACTTGCCTTAATTATCAATATGCTTCGCCAAATGGTTTTAATGGAAGAGAGATTTGTGCAATTGCAAGATACGCTGGTATAAGTGACAAGGTGAAGAGTTTTGGGATTTATGAATTTAAAAATTTCAAACAAGAAGAAACAACCTCGCTCCTAATTGCTCAGATACTTTGGTATTTTATTGAAGGAGTTAATTATCGATCTAATGAATTGAATATCAAAAATCAATCAGGAACACTTCACTATAACGTACCGGTAGAAGAAGAAATTTTATCCTTTTATAAAAGTCATAAAACAGAAAGATGGTGGATAGAAATACCTTTTATTTCATCCGGGAATAATAAATTGAAAAGACACACGTTATTACCTTGCACATACAACGATTATGAGCGTGCTTGTAATCAAGAAATACCTGAAAGATGGTATAAGGCAAAACGAAAAAACGAAGTTTAACATTTTTATTAGGGAGATTTAAGGTTTTTTTTGGAAAAAAATTGTTTTTCTGGAAATAAATAAATAGGTTTACCAACTTAAATCTCGAAGATCTTAACCTAAAACACGTTATGAAGAAATTTGTATCACTCTTTGCTATTGTAGCAATGCTATATAGTTGTGGCGGAGGAAACCGCGGAGAACTAGTTGGAGTAAAGGGTAAAAAATGGCATCCGGAAAAACCTTACGGAATGGCTCTCATCCCCGGAGGTTCATTTATTATGGGTAAATCCGATGATGACAAGGCAGCATTAGCTAATGCGCCGACAAAAACAGTAACCGTTCGATCTTTCTACATGGACGAGACTGAAGTTACTAATAGTGAATATAGACAATTTGTTCGTTGGGTTCGTGATTCTACCGTTAGAATGAAGTTAGCTATCATGGCTGATGATTTAGGTAAAACTCCCGGAGATGATGGAATCGGAGAATTTGCATTTCTTGATGCAAATACCGAGGATATGTCTGTTTATGAGAAATATGTTTATGACAATTATAGTGGAACCGGAACAACTGGCTACGAAGGTCGTAAGCTCAATAAGGACATAGATATTGAATGGGACACAGAAGATTATCCTGATGAGTTCTACACAGAAGTGATGGATTCTCTATATATCCCATTAGAAGAATCATACAATGGAAGACGTACTTTTGATGTACAGAATTTTAAATTCAGATTTACCTGGATGGATATTCAAGCAGCGGCTCGAGCGAAAAAAGGAAGAAGAAAAGATTTTGTTAAAGAAACAGTAATTGAGGTGTATCCTGATACTACTGTTTGGATCAAAGATTTTAACTATTCTTATAATGAGCCAATGCATAACGATTACTTTTGGCATAGTTCATACGATGATTACCCAGTAGTGGGTGTTTCCTGGGAACAGGCAAAAGCTTTTTGTACCTGGAGAACTATCGAAAAGAATTCTTACCAGAAAAAGCGTAATAAGGAGTTTGTGAATTATTTTAGACTTCCGACAGAGGCTGAGTGGGAGTATGCCGCCAGAGGTGGATTAGAGTCAGGAACATACCCTTGGGGTGGACCTTATGCGCTAAATGATAGAGGTTGTTTCCTAGCTAACTTTAAGCCTTTGAGAGGTAATTATGCAGCTGATAACTTTTTGTATACAGTAGAAGCAAAAACATTTGAGCCTAATGATTATAACTTATATAATATGGCAGGTAATGTTTCAGAGTGGGTGCAGTCTTCATACGATCCTGCAGCCTATGAATATGTGTCATCGATGAACCCAAATGTTAACGATGATCAAAATAAGAGAAAAGTTGTGCGTGGAGGGTCTTGGAAAGACGTTGCTTATTTCCTACAGGTAAGTACCAGAGATTATGAATACGCAGATTCAGCTAGAAGTTATATCGGATTTAGAACGGTACAGGATTATATGGGTACTGACGTTACTGGAGAAGATAATACTAGAAATTAGAATAAGTCCCAAAATTTATCTATCAAAACCCTAATTACTAACCCTTTTTTAATTTAAGATTTTTTAAAAAAAAATTTAAAAAACTAAACACATTTATTATGGCAAATTCAAAATCAAGCAAGAAATTAATGAACATGGTATACGGTCTGGGAGCAGCTGTAGTTATCCTTGGAGCGTTATTTAAAATTATGCACTGGCCTTTCGGTAATGAGATGCTGATCATCGGTCTGATTACAGAGGCCTTGGTATTTACCGTTTCTGCATTCGAACCTGTTGATGATGATTTAGATTGGTCTTTAGTATATCCAGAATTAGCTGGAGGAAACAAAAAAGACAAGAAAGAAATCCAGACCCCAGATGGAATGTTATCAAAGAAACTAGATGAAATGCTTAAAGAAGCAAGAGTTGATTCCAGTCTTATGAGCAGCTTGGGAGAAAGTATCCGTAACTTCGAAGGAGCAGCAAAAGGAATCTCTCCTACAATAGATTCTATTCAGGGTCAGAAAAAATATAGTGAAGAGATGGCAAAAGCTGCTGCTTCATTAGAATCGTTAAATAGCCTTTATAAAGTGCAATTAGAATCTTCTGCATCTCAGGCAGAAGCGAATCAGGCAATTGCTGATAATGCACAAAAACTTAAAGATCAAATGGAAAGTCTTGCCAGTAATTTGTCTTCTCTTAATGGAGTCTATGGTGGTATGTTAAGTGCTATGAACAGAAACTAGTATTTAACTGATTTTAAAAAATAACTACCAAAATATAGAAATATGGCAGGAGGAAAATTATCACCAAGGCAGAAGATGATCAATCTTATGTACTTGGTATTTATAGCGATGATGGCATTAAATATGTCAAAAGAAGTACTATCGGCTTTCGGTTTAATGAATGAAAAATTGACATCGGCAAATCAAATTGCTACAGAAAGAAATGGATCTTTCATGGCCGGTCTAGCTGAGAAAGCAAGTGAACAACCAGAAAAATATACACCATTAAAGGAGAAAGCAGAAACTATCAGTGCGTTGTCTAATGAGTTCAATGACTATGTAGCGCAGATCAAAGCTGAAATTATTGCTACCGCTGATGATCCGACCGATTATGAAACTATGGATAAACCAGACGCACTGGATACCAAGTTTTTTGAAGGTGGTAATCTTACACCAGCAGCAAACGATTTTGTCGAAAAGATTAACACCTACCGAGAAGGAGTAGTTGAGGCTATCCGAAGTGTGAAAGAGGTGGATGCTGAAGTTGCAAACGATGTAGAAAAAACATTTGCTACAGAAGAAGTAAGAAACCGTGATAATCGACCAGTGGATTGGTTGAAATATAATTTTGAAGGCTTTCCTTTGGTAGCTTCTCTTACGAAACTTACTCAAATGCAAGCTGATGTTAAAACTACAGAAAGTAAAGTGTTGTCTGCGTTATTGGCAGGGCAACAGGCGTCAGAATTATCGTTTAGTAATTATGAAGCAATAGTAGTTCCAGACAAAACAGCTTTCTTTAGTGGAGAACCATTTAAGGGGCGTATTGTATTGGGTCGATTTGATGCAACATTAAAGCCAACAAAAGTTGTAGTTAATGGAAAAGATCAAGAAAAAGTTGAAAATGGTCAGATTATGCTTGAGTTCCCAGCAGGTAACGTTGGTGAGCGAGAGGTAAAAGGAGAATTGCAATTTAAAGAAGGAGATTCTACAGTAACCATTCCAATCAAAAGTTCCTACGCTGTGATACCGAAACCAAATTCAGCAGTAATTTCTGCAGATAAGATGAATGTAGTCTACAGAGGTGTGCAGAACCCAATGACAATTTCTATACCTGGTGTTCCTGCGGTTAATGCAAGTGCTCCTGGACTTAGAAAGTTAGGTGGAGCAGGTAAATATATGATGAATGTTACCACAGTAAAGTCCCGAGAAGTTAGTATCAAAGTAAGTGGTAAGCTACCAAATGGAGCTACTGTAAGCGATAGTAAGAAATTTAGAATTAAAGATATACCGAGACCAGTAGGAACTGTAAGAGGTGAAGATGGAAGTATTAAAATGTCAAAAAGTGGCTTAAATAAAGCTTCGATCGGTGCAATTTTACCTGACTTTGATTTTGATATTAAGTTAAAAGTAACAGGCTTTAAGTTTAAAGTAGAAGGTCAGCCAACTGTTAATGTGAGAGGTGGTAGATTGGATTCTAGAGCAAAGTCTGCGCTTAGAAAAGCGAAACGTGGATCTTCGGTTCAGGTTATAGATATCAAAGCACAGTTAACAACCAACGCTGGATATAAATTAAAGAAAATATCTCCGGTTATCGTTGAGTTAACGAACTAAAATAAACTAATGATTATGAATTTGAAAAATTTGTTATTAACCGTTTTTAGTCTATTTGTAACGTTATTTTCGTTTGGTCAGGCTAACATTTTGAATGCTGACAGTCCTGAGGATATCGGAAAGAAGACAATTGAGCAGATTCAATTGGATAATGACCTTCCGTTAGAATACGGTTACGTTGATGAACGTGACGTGCTTTGGGCCAAAACAACGTGGGAGACGATTGATCTCGATGAACGTATTAATTTTCCATTATATTATCCAATTGATACGGTTAATATAGGTGCAGATAGACGTGCATTGTATGATGTATTGTTGTCAAATGTTAAAAATGGTAACATCAAAAAGATTTACGCAGATTCATATTTTACAGAAACACGTACATTGAAAGATTTGGATGGTACCTTGTCAAAAATAGACACGCTGGATTTAGGATATGAACAGTATAATGCCGGAGAAACCGTAGATCCTCAATATATTGAAGTTACCACCATTGGAGCTGCAGACATATCAGAGTATCAAATCAGAGGATACTGGTATTTTGATAAGCGTCAGGGAGAACTGCGATACAGATTATTAGGCCTTGCTCCTGTTGCACCAGATGTAAACTTTCTTAATGATGATGAGCCGGATATGGTTCCGTTATTCTGGGTGTGGTATCCCGATGTAAGAGAGATACTTCATAATGCAAAAGCGTTTAATAGAAAAAACACTTCTATGCCTTTTACCTATGATCATGTTCTTAATGCCAGACGATTTAATTCTGTTATATATAAAGAAGATAACATTCAGGGTGACCGGGAAGTTAATGATTATATAATCGACAACGCTTTGATGCAATTGCTGGAAAGCGAAAGAATTAAAGAGAGTATCCGAAACTTTGAAATGGATATGTGGAGTTATTAAAAGCTCTTGTTTCTAAATAATATATAAACGCCCAACGAATCCGCTGGGCGTTTTGTTATTTTTGATATATGATAGATTATATAATTGTAGGTTTTGGATTAGCAGGATTGGCTTTTGTAGAGAAATTAGAGAAAAACAATAAATCATATATCGTTTATGAAAATTTTTCTCAGAAATCTTCTAGAGTTGCTGGAGGATTATACAATCCGGTTATATTAAAACGATTTACGCTTGCTTGGTTTGCTTCAGAACAACTAGCGTTAGCCGTTCCTTTTTATAAAAATATACAAGAAAAACTAACAACATCGCTGTTGTTCGAGCTTCCGGTTTTAAGAAGGTTTAATAGTGTGGAGGAACAAAATCAATGGTTTGAAGCTTGTGATAGGCCAGTTTTGGATAGATTTTTATCTCCGCATTTAATACGAAATGAAAATGACGCCTTAGATATTTCTTTTCATTATGGAAAAGTAAACTATACCGGCAGGATCGATGTAAAAAAAATGTTGTCTACGTATTTAAAAAATATAGAGAAAGAGAAGAAGCTGAGAAAAGAATCTTTTGATTATGATCATCTGGTGGTCGCAGACGATATTATAGAATATAAAGGTGTAAAAGCCAGAAATATTATTTTTACTGAAGGTTATGGGATCAAAAAAAATCCTTTTTTCAACTATTTACCAGTCCTCGGAAATAAGGGAGAATATATAACGATTAGATCAAAGCAATTAGAGCTGCAAGAGGCTGTGAAATCCTCTATTTTTATTATTCCATTAGGAAAGGATTTATATAAAGTAGGAGCGACTTATAATAATAACGATAAAACTCAGGAGACTACAAAATCTGCCAGAGAGGAGCTACAAGATAAGTTAGAACGGTTTTTAAAAGTACCGTACCAAATAGTTAATCAGGAAGCAGGAATAAGACCCACGACCAAGGATAGAAGACCTTTGATAGGCACACATCCTTTGTATAAAAATATGCATATTATAAATGGGTTAGGAAGCAGAGGTATATTAATCGGACCCTATGCGGCAGGTAAGCTTTATGATCTTATTGAAAACAAAAAGCTCTTAGATAAAGAAATTGATATCAAACGTTTTGAAAAACTACGGTAAATTCTTATTCTTTTCTGTAATGCATAAAAATATTAATCCAGATGTTTCTTGATAATCTAAGGATTATTGGGAAAAATATCAAGAGCGTAGCCACTATAGTGAAAAATGTATTCAGCAGGTTCATTTTTAGAAAAAGATTACCGATTACAAAGGCTGCTACTGCAAAAGCGATACCGACACCATAACTTACATACATTGCTCCATAAAAAAAGGAAGGTTCTATCTTATACTTAGTATGACAATGACTACACCTTTCATGCATTTGGAAAACTTTACCTAATTTATAAGGGTTCGATTCCTTATACATGCTTTCATTCTGACAAACAGGACAGCTGCCTGTCAAGATGCTATAAATTTTGGTTCCTTTTATGTAGCTCATAGTACTTTTATTCTATCGTAAAATTAGCCATCTTTGCAGAAAATATTCAAAAACTGATGTTAAACATACACAACCTTTCAATTTCGTTTGGAGGAGAATATCTTTTCGAAGAAATAGCCTTTAGGTTAAATGCAGGAGACCGAGTAGGGCTGGTAGGAAAGAACGGAGCAGGAAAATCGACCATGCTTAAGATTTTGTCTAAAGAGCAAGAGCCAGATTCTGGTCAGATTGCTATGGATAAAGAGGTAAAGATAGGATTTCTAAAACAAGATATAGATTTTGTTCTAGGGAGGACAGTGCTAGAAGAGTCCTATGAAGCCTTTATTGAAATCAAGAAGATTGAGCGGGAAATTGATGAAATTAACACACAGTTGGCAGAACGTACGGATTATGAAAGTGATGGTTATAACCAACTAATAACAGATTTAAGCGATTACACCCATCAATATGAGATCCTTGGCGGTTATAATTATCAGGGAGAAACAGAGCGCGTATTGCAAGGCTTAGGATTTGGTAGAGAAGATTTTGATAAACTAACCGATACTTTTTCTGGAGGTTGGCGTATGAGAATAGAACTAGCAAAATTATTATTACAAAACAATGATATTCTTTTATTAGATGAACCAACAAACCACTTGGATATTGAATCTATTATATGGTTAGAACATTTTTTAAAAAACTATGCCGGAGTTGTAGTGATCGTTTCTCATGATAAAATGTTTTTAGACAACGTAACAAATAGAACAATTGAAATATCATTAGGCCGCATCTATGACTATAATAAGCCATATTCGCAGTATTTAGTTCTTCGGAAAGAAATAAGGGATCAACAATTAGCGGCACAGAAAAATCAATCGAAACAGATTGAACAAACCGAAAAGCTTATTGAAAAATTTAGAGCGAAAGCTTCAAAAGCCTCTATGGCACAATCACTTATCAAAAAATTGGACAAAGTAGAACGTATTGAAGTTGATGAAGATGATAATGCAGTAATGAATATTAGTTTCCCGGTCAGTATACAACCCGGTAAAGTGGTAATCGAAGCCGAGGAAGTTGGTAAAACCTATGGGAAGAAAGATATTTTAAAAGATATTAATTTATTAGTTGAACGTGGTTCTAAAACCGCTTTCGTAGGGCAGAACGGACAAGGTAAATCTACTTTAGCTAAAATTATAATAGATGAAATATCATATACTGGTGCTTTAAAACTTGGTCATAATGTACAGATAGGATATTTTGCACAGAATCAATCAGAGTATTTGGATGGCGAATTAACAATTCATGAAACAATGATTGAAGCTGCAAATGAAAAAACCAGAAGTAAAGTTCGGGATATGCTGGGCGCTTTTTTATTTAGAGGTGATGAAGTCGATAAGAAAGTGAAGGTGCTTTCTGGAGGGGAACGTAATCGGTTAGCATTGTGCAAATTACTTCTAGAGCCTTTTAATGTATTAGTGATGGATGAGCCAACAAACCATTTGGATATTAAATCTAAAAATATTCTGAAAGAATCATTGAAAAGCTTTGAAGGAACATTGATTTTAGTGTCACACGATAGAGATTTTCTACAAGGATTGACCAATACAGTATATGAGTTCAAAAACAAGCAAATCAGAGAATATCTAGGTGATATAGACTATTACTTAGAACAGAGAAAAGTGGATGACCTTCGTGATATCGAGAAAAAAGATATACAGGCTAAACCTGCTTTAGAAACAAAGGAAACTGCAAAACAAACCTACGAGGATCAAAAAAAGCTAAAATCACTTAATAATAAATTAAGCAATGTCGAGTCATCGATTAACAAAATAGAAAAAGAGATCAAGAAAATTGATGTAGAACTAGCAATCAACTATGATCAAACTATTTCTGAACCAAATTTTTTCGAAAAATACCAAGCAAAAAAGGACAAATTGACTTCTTTAATGGAAAAGTGGGAAGGTTTACAAGAAGAAATCGATACATTATCATAAAACTTTTTGAATGTATAATATTTAAAAGATTATTTGAAAATAAAGGAACAAATTGCGACTCTTTTATTACAATGTGTTTTGTTTTAAAGATACTTGAATAAGAGAATGTTACCTTAAGGTTAAGATCAGATAAATTGTATGTAGTATAATAATTTTTTACTGTTTGTATCATGCACAACTCGATATTTATAGATATTTTTGTATTTGTTAATTAAATTATGCGATGTATGAATGATACGAAGGCCATCGATTTAAATGCCCATGCGTTATCTTGGATCGGAAAGATTCATTATGATTTTGGGTTTTTGGTTCAGAAAGCGTTTAGTGAAAATGGATTGGATTTATCCAAAGAACAATGGAGCGTTCTTAAGCGTTTACGAGTAAAGGATGGACAACCACAAAATGATCTGGCTTTTATTACCCATAGAGATAAAACTTCCATGACCAGATTGGTGAACACTATGGAAAGTAAAAACCTTGTGGTTAGAAAAAGTGATAAGAATGATCGAAGAGTAAATAGAATTTTTCTTACTGATTATGGAAAAGAGGTTATAGAAAAAGTTACTCCTATTATGTATGATTTAATACCAGCCGTACAAGAAAGCTTAAGTGACGAAGAAATCGAAAATTTGATTGGTACACTCAAAAAAATCAAAGCAAAAATCGCCGAAATAGCAGATTAAGAAGAATAGTTTATATATTTTTAAAAGACATCTATAATTATAGATGTCTTTTTTGATTTAATACACTGGTTTTTTATGAGTTCTTTAACTGCGACACACGCCAGTAGTTGATAGTTTTGCTTAGCTTTTTATATTAAAAGTTCAAACAAACTATTGAGAATGAGAAATGTAATACTTTCTATCCTTGGATTACTCCTAATCGCAGGAGCTATATTTGGAGCAAAAAAGCTTATTGACAGCAAAACAAGAATAAAACCAAAGTCTGCAAAGGTGGTCAAAACCGTTTTTGTAGATACTATAAAAAATGGTACAGTACCGATTACAATCACTGCAAACGGTAACCTAGAGGCTAAAAGAAAATTAGAATTATTTTCTGAAGTACAAGGCGTTTTTAGAGGAGGTTCTAAGCTTTTTAGAACCGGACAACAATATCAAAAAGGACAAACCTTAATACGGATTGATGCCTCAGAGTATTACGCATCTGTACAATCTGCTAAAAGTAATTTATACAATTTGATTACTTCAATAATGCCTGATTTACGGCTGGATTATCCCGATATTTATGATAAATGGCAAAATTATCTTACCAATTTTGACATCAATAAAGCAACACCAGAACTTCCGGAGACTGCTTCAGAAAAGGAAAAATATTTTATTACCGGGCGCAATATTTATACAACATATTACAATGTAAAAAACCTCGAACAACGCTTGTCTAAATATATAATTTCGGCTCCATTTTCCGGAGTACTCACAGAAGCGTTGGTTACAGAAGGAACACTGATTCGACAAGGACAAAAACTTGGAGAGTTTATTGATACCAGTATATATGAGATCCAAGTGGCAGTAGGAAAAGAATATTCAGACTTATTAAAGATAGGAGAATCTGTAATGCTTACCGATCTTAACAAGTCCAGAACGTATACAGGAATTGTAACCCGCATAAATGGAAGGGTAGACCAAGCCACCCAGACCATAACAACGTTTATTGAAGTTAAAGATGCTTCGCTGAAAGAAGGAATGTATCTGGAAGCCAACCTTAATGCTAGAAAAGCTGAGAACGCTATAGAAGTTGATCGTAGCCTGCTTCAAGATGGGAACAAAGTTTTTATAGTAAGAGATAGTGTTTTAGATATGATCGATGTGCAACCTGTTTACTTTTCTGACAAGAAGGTTGTTCTGAAAGGAGTTCCTGATGGAGATGTGATCCTTAGCAAACCTGTTCCCGGAGCATATGCCGGTATGTTAGTCAAGATATATGAAGGCAAAGGAAGAAAGTCATCGGCTCCTGAAGGTAACGTGATTAGTACAAATTCAAAACAGTAATTATGCGTAAGATTATTTCTTATTTTATCCGATACCATGTTGCTGTTGATGTTATAGTGATTGCTTTTATTGTATTCGGAGTATTTGGAGCACTCTCACTTAAATCATCATTTTTTCCGCTTACCGATTCTAAAAATATAAGTATTAATGTTATTTACCCAGGTGCGTCTCCTTTAGAGGTAGAAGAAGGAATAATCCTAAAGGTAGAAGATAATCTAAAAGGTTTAGCAGGTGTAGAACGTGTGACCTCGACCTCGAGAGAGAATAGCGGTAGTATTAATGTCGAAATTGAAAAAGGGAAAGATATTGATTTTATGCTACTTGAAGTTAAAAATGCAGTGGATCGAGTACCCACCTTTCCTACCGGAATGGAACCTATTGTTGTTTCTAAATTGGAAGCAATTAGGCAAACAATAAATTTTTCTGTAAGCGGTAATGAGATACCTCTTAATACTTTGAAGCAAATAGCACGACAAGTCGAAAATGATCTTCGAGCCATCGACGGTATCTCTCAGATTGGTATCAGTGGATACCCTGACGAAGAGATCGAGATAGCAGTAAATGAAAATAATTTGCTGGCGTATCGACTAAGCTTCAGTGAGGTGGCTCAGGCAGTAAGCCAGGCTAATATTTTGACGACAGGAGGAACGATTAAAACAAATGCAGAGGAATACCTGATTCGTGCAAATAATAGATCGTATTATGCTGACGAACTGGCCAACCTTGTTATACGAGCAGATCCATCAGGCCGTACTATTAGATTAAAAAATGTGGCAGAAATCAGAGACCGTTTTTCAGAATCACCGAATGCTTCTTATTTTAACGGAAATCTGTCGGTTAATATAGAAATAACCAGTACCAATACCGAAGACCTGATTTCTTCCGCAGAAAAAACGAAAGAGTACATTACAGAATTCAATCAAAAGTATAATAATGTACAGCTAAACGTAATTAGCGATCGTTCGATCACCCTAGTACAACGAACCAAATTGCTTACAGAAAATGCTATTATAGGGATGTTGTTAGTACTTTTGTTCTTATCCTTGTTCCTGAACACACGTTTAGCATTCTGGGTAGCTTTTGGATTGCCAATAGCCTTTTTAGGAATGTTTGTTTTTGCAGGATATTTTAATGTAACCATCAATGTGTTATCGCTTTTTGGGATGATCATTGTGATTGGTATTTTGGTAGATGATGGAATTGTAATTGCCGAAAATATCTATCAGCACTACGAAAAAGGAAAAACGCCAATCCAGGCAGCAATTGATGGTACAATGGAAGTAATTCCTCCAATAATTTCTGCAATATTGACTACGATCATTGCATTTGGTATCTTCTTATTTTTAGACGGTCGTATTGGTGATTTCTTTGGAGAAGTGTCTGTAATAGTTATTCTTACACTAACAGTCTCATTAGTAGAAGCATTGATTATTCTTCCTGCGCATTTGGCGCATTCCAAAGCATTAAGAGCTGAAGAAACAAAGCCCAAAAAAGGGATTGCAAAGTTGTTTTCTAAACTCCGTTACGTAAATACATTTGGTGATAAAATTATGAGATGGCTACGCGATAACATCTACAGTCCTACACTTAATTTTACGTTGAAAAATAAATTTTTCACCTTTTCCATTTTTATGGTGATACTCATATTCACTATTGGAAGTATCGGAGGAGGAATTGTTAGAACTTCATTTTTTCCGCGTATTGCAAGTGATGTAATTTCTGTGGACTTGGGAATGCCAAATGGAACTAATGAAAAGATAACAGACTCTATTATTTCTATGATAGAAGAAAAAGCCTGGATCGTAAATAAAGAACTGAGCGAAGAGTTTTTGACAGGCGAAGATTATGAAGGTAAAGAATTATTCGAAAATATTATCCGTAATGTAACTTCATCTTCTAACGCTTCACTACGGATCAATATGCTACCAGGAGAGGAACGGCCAAACGAAGTGAATTCTGGTTTGGTAGCAAACCGTATTCGAGAAAAAGTAGGCCCCGTTTTTGGAACTGAACGATTGATTTTTGGATCTGGAGGAAACTTTGGCGGAAGTCCTGTTTCGGTTTCTTTGCTAGGAAGCAACATTCAAGAATTAAAAGCAGCAAAAGAAGAATTTAAAACTGTTTTAGAAAATGATTCCAGATTAAAAGATGTTGCAGATAACGATCCTGCCGGAATAAAAGAAATCCGAGTAGAACTCAAAGAAAATGCCTATGCATTGGGTCTTAATCTTAGAGATGTTATGGCGCAGGTTAGAGGAGGGTTTTTTGGAGTGCAGGCGCAACGTTTTCAAAGAGGTCAGGATGAGATCCGAGTTTGGGTTCGTTACGACAGAGAAAACCGTTCGTCCATCTTAGATTTGGATAATATGAGAATTTCGACTTCAACAGGAGAGCGAGTTCCGTTAAGTGAAATTGTTACTTACTCCATAGAACGAGGAGATGTTGCTGTCAATCATCTCGATGGAAGGCGAGAAGTCCAGATATCTGCTGACCTGAAAGATCCTGAGGCGACCAGTCCTACAGATATTTTAGATGAAATCAGAACAGCAATTATGCCAGAAATTATAGCTAAATATCCTACGGTAACACCATCTTACGAAGGTCAGAACCGAGAAGCTGGCAAATTTCTTGGATCGCTTGGTCCTGTTGGACTTACGGCACTAGCATTGATATATATTACCATCGCATTTACCTTCAGAAGTTATAGTCAGCCACTATTACTGTTATTATTAATTCCTTTGAGCCTTCCTGCGGTAGCATTAGGTCATTGGATACACGGTTTTCCTATTAATATTTTATCCTTATTAGGAATAATAGCCCTAATTGGTATTATGGTAAATGACGGATTAGTACTGATCGGTAAATTTAATAGCAACTTACGATCAGGAATGACTTTTGATAAGGCAATTTTTGAAGCCGGAAAATCTCGTTTTAGAGCTATATTTCTTACATCCCTAACTACGATTGCAGGATTGGCACCGTTGATTTTTGAGGAGAGCCGCCAAGCAAAATTTTTGATTCCTATGGCAATTTCCATAGCATACGGGATAGGATTTGCAACGGTTCTCACTTTATTAGTATTGCCACTGTTTTTATCATTTAGCAATAAGATAAAAGTAGGAACCAAGTGGTTAGCAACCGGAAATAAAATTACAAAAGAAGAAGTAGAACGTGCTATCAAAGAACAAAAAGAGGAAAATGAAGAGCAACTTGAATTACAAGAATAAATGTAAAGCAGCTTTATTATTGCTTTCGTTTATGATCGGTGGCAATGCTTTTGCCCAAAAATTAACGAAGCAAGAGGCGATCCGTTTGACATTAGAAAATAACTACGGAATTCTAATAGCGACAAATACTATTGAAACGGCAAAAAATAATAAAGGAGTACTAAACTCAGGATATTTACCAACTCTTGTAGGAAATGCAGGAGCAAACTATCAAGACGCATCCTCTACCACTTCATTTCAAGGAGCAATTAACCCGAATACAGGGCTACCACGAGAGGATATTGAAATAGATGGAGCCGAAACACAGCGATACAATGCTTCGCTCAATCTTAACTACACTTTATTTGATGGTTTAGGGCGCTACTATAATTATAAGCGATTAAAAGAGCAGTACAATCTTACAAGTTTACAGGCTAGAGAAACTATAGAAAATACACTACTACAATTGTTTACTGTGTATTATGAAGTTGCGCGACTTACAGAAAACCAACAAATTCTGGAAGAAACAGTGCGTATTTCTAAAGAACGTGTTACCAGGTCAACCTACCAGTTTGAATATGGGCAAAACACAAAATTAAATGTGTTGAACGCAGAAGTAGATGTAGCCAATGACAGTATTAATTTATTGAATATTAAACAGCAATTGGTCAATACGAAACGAGATCTAAACGTTATCGTCGATAACGAATTAGAAAAGCAATTTACGGTAGATACTACCGTTAACTTTATCACAAGATTACAAATAGATAGTTATTTAGAAAAATCGATAGAAAATAATGTCACGCTGTTGCAAAACGAAAGTAATATCAGGATTAGCGACTACGATGTAAAGGTTAGTAAATCAGGATATTTGCCAACAATAGGTTTGACAGGATCCTATGGGTGGAATGAAAGCAGAAATCCACCTTCAGCGTTCTTTCCTGGAAATATTGGCGATACCTATACATTAGCAGGTGGTATTAGCTTAAGTTGGAATCTTTTTGACGGTGGCGGGACGATCACAAGAGTAAAAAATGCAAAAATAGCCTTAGACAATCAGGAATTGGCTAAAATTCAGGTAGAACAACAAGTAAAAAGAGATATTGCCAATGCTTTTGGGAATTACAAGAATCGCCTCAAAGTTTATGAAATACAACAACAAAATGTTTTGACCAATCAAAACAATTTTGAACGTTCCAAAGAGCGATTTAACTTGGGGCAGATAACTTCTATAGAATTCAGGCAGGCTCAGATTAATCTAATACAAGCGCAAACCAATAAGACCTTAGCGAAGTATGATGCTAAGTTAGCAGAACTACAGCTGCTGCAATTAACTGGCCAGTTGTTGAATATTGATTTTTAGTTTTATATGTTTGAACATTTTTTTCAATGTCCTTATTGTTGGGAAGATATATCCATGTTACTGGACACTTCTGTTTCTTATCAAGAATATGTAGAAGATTGTGAGGTATGTTGCAACCCGATTATGATCAGAACAACATTCGAAGATCAAGAGCTGATTGCTTTTGAAGCGTTAAATATCGAGCAGTAGTTGGATGACGCATCATCAGATCAAAACTATCACTACCCAAAAGCTACAAAATCAATGATTATTATATTATAGTTGTAACGTATTGCCCGTTATCTGCACTAATAAGTTATAACAATCTTCACGGGGACTATATAATTGTCTATGAACATATTGACTCAAGAATATAAAGAACACTGGAATTTACTGAGTAAAATTATATTCAGAATACTTTGTTCTTATTTTGTTTTCTACATGCTTCTTATGGTATTAAGTCCACTTTTTGAAACACCATTTAGATGGATTGGTAAGGAAATTTTTAAAATTAATTATAAATATGAGGTGAATGGTTATGGTAGTGGAGATCATACTTATGCATATTTAACATTGTTTGTAAATATAGTTTTAACTTTTATAACAGTAATTATCTGGAGTATACTGGATAGAAGCCGTAAGGGATATAACAAACTTTTATATTGGTTTTTAGTTTTTCTTCGTTTGGTCTTAGTAGCTGCAATGCTTCTTTATGGTTTTGTGAAGGTTTTTAAGCTTCAATTTCCATCAGCTTCATTAACTCGTTTACTTGACCCTTTGGGAGATTTTTCGCCGATGGGATTGGCCTGGACCTACATGGGGTATTCAAAGGGTTTTAATGTGTTTGTTGGTTTTATGGAGGTGCTAGGTGGTTTGTTATTAATACCTAGACGTACGCAAACCCTTGGTGCTTTTATAATTATTGGTGTTATGACCCAAGTGGCTATGATGAATTTTTGCTATGATATTCCCGTGAAACTATTTTCGGTTCATTTAGTCTTAATGGCTTTGGTTATTTTTATAACTGATCATAGGTTTTTAAATGTACTTGTAAGAAATAGAGCCGTAGAAAAATATGAGTATTACCACCCTGTTAAAAACACAAAGTATCACAAAGTCATTTTTTGGATGAAATCTATAGGTCTATTTATACTTATTAGTTTCATATCATTCAATTTTCACACAACAGAAAGTCATAGAGGTAACAACAGAAAAAAACCATTACTTTATGGTATATGGGAGGCTTCACATTTTATTAAAAACGGTGATACACTTCAGCCTCTAATTACGGATGCTTACAGATGGCGTTATCTTATTGTTGATTTTAAAGACAAAGCAACTGTAAAAACTATGGATGATTTAAAACACTCCTATAGATTTATAATAGATTCAACGTCCCAAAAAATTATGATATATAAAAAAGATACTGAATCTGAAGCGTGCAATTTCGATTACAAAAATCCGAATTCTGAATCTCTTCAACTAGATGGAGTTATTGAATCTGACACTATTCGCATACTGTTTTCTAGAAAAAATCATGAAAAATTTAATTTAAACTCACGTGGTTTTAACTGGATTAACGAGCGCCCTTACAATCAATAAATGGATCCAGAATCGAAATTGTATTATACTAGACCAACGTTATTTAATTTGTTAATTATAGGAAAACTTGTAGTATAATTAGAGAAACACGTTATATAACAGTGTCTAAAAAAAATGCTGTAATCAAAAATAAGGGCTCCCGATCGGCATAAAAACATGTAAAGCTATATTAGCTCAAGTATTATTTTTTTTGACACCAATCCAAATGTGTTTTGGTCCAAAGAAAACAAACACTAGAAACCTTTCGATATTGGAGTCTAGAGCAACCTTATTATAAAATCTTTTAGGTATTATTATATTGTTTTCAAAAAAGATGAATACACATTCGGCAAAGTAAGGTTTTTATTTATCTACAATAAATTACCATTCGTCGACACTTCATCATTGTTTTATCGAAAATAGGCAAAATTGTAACGATAAAATAAAGATTTTTACATGGTATTAATGATGCGTATTGTAAAGAGTAACCTATGAGAGTTTTAAAGTTTTTATTAATTGAAGATGACGAGATAGAGCGACTAAAATTTGTTCGAGTTTTAGATAAGAACAACTATTCCTATAAGTTATTGGAAGCACAAAATGGGGAAGAGGCTTTGGACATTTTGGAGAATAAAAACGAGACTCCCGATGTAATTCTTTTGGATTTAAATATGCCTAGGATGAGTGGATTGGAATTTCTCAAAATTTTAAAATCAAACGAACGGCTACAATATATTCCTGTCGTTATTCTGAGTACTTCAAATAATCATAAAGACCTTAAAAAAAGCTACGAAGAAGGAGCTGCAGGTTATATCGTAAAACCATTAAAGTACGATGATTATGCGGAAAAAATAAAATCTTTAGTAGAATATTGGGGAAAAAATGAACTTTTTATTATGTAAAAAGTAATAAAACATGTAAATTCACCTACCCCGAATATTATGTTTTATGACCTATAACAATTATCATTTCACACAATTATTTCTTATAGTAAACGCTATTTTATTATGTGTAACCTATAATCAAAAATTATGAAAGGTATTGTTTTTACAGAGTTTTTGGAGCTTGTAGAAGATAAATTTGGTTTGCAAATGGTTGATCAGATTATACAGGAATCCAATCTTCCTTCTAAGGGAATTTACACTTCGATAGGTACGTATCAGTTTTCAGAAATGTTAAGTTTAATTTCAAACTTAAGTAATCGTACAAAAATTAACGTCGATGATTTACTACTAATCTATGGAGAACATTTTTTTGATGTGCTGGTAAAGAATTATGGTCCATTATTAAATCAATACGATAATCCATTAGAATTACTGGGATCTATTGAAAATCATATTCACGTAGAGGTAAGAAAAATATATCCAGAAGCAGAGCTACCCACATTCGAGATCTTGAAAAAAACAGACAAAGAGCTCACTATGATTTATAAATCTAGCAGAGCAATGTACAGTTTTGGTCTAGGTCTTATGAGAAAAACATTTCTTCACTTTAATCAAAAAGCCAGAATTGATTTTAAAAAAATAAAAGAGGATGGAACCGAAGTTAAATTCATGATCCAAATGCTTGATGAATAAGATTGATCCTGATATATTAGAAAGAGCGCTACAAAGAGAGAAGGCAGCAAGAAAGGAAGCTGAGAAAATTCTTGAAGAAAAATCAAGAAAGCTTTATGATCTTACAATAGAATTACGAACTGCGAATCATAAGCTGGAAAAACTTTTTTATGAAAAAAAGAATGAACTACAGGGTGTTTTTGATAATCTTGTAGATGCATATGTGCTTATAGATATTCAAGGGAATATCTTGGATATGAATACTTCTGCTATAGATCTTTTTGGGTATGACATTACTGATGAAAAAATAAATGTGGTTTCTCTTATTTATAATGAAGACTATCAATATGCAATGTCCTCCTTCCAGAAATTGGTGACAACAGGATCGTTTTCTGATTATAAAGCTAGAGTATATACAAAGAATAAGGGTGTTAGAACGGTTCATATCAATGCAAGTATCGTAAAGGATAGCGAAGGTAAAACTATAGGAGCGCAAGGCATTGTCAGAGATATTACGTTACAGTTAGAACAAGAAAATCAGAGAGAACAATTATTACAAAATTTGGAAACCAGCAATAAAGAACTCAATGATTTTGCCCATGTAGTCTCCCACGATTTAAAATCCCCATTGCGCGGGATGAACGCATTAATCAATTGGTTAAAAGAAGACTATAAAGAGATACTTGACTTAAGTGCACAAAAATCTTTTGATTCACTCCTTCAGAAGATCGAAAAGATGGATAATTTAATTGAGGGCATTTTAGAATATTCCAGTATTGATAAACAACAAATACAGAAAAAGAATATTGATCTTAGTGAAGTTCTAGCAGATATTATTTCAATGATTCATGTGCCAAAACATTTTACAATTTCTATAAAGAATCATTTACCATTTATAGAAGGAGATCAATATAGGTTACAACAGCTATTTCAAAACCTGATCAGCAATGCCATAAAATATAATGATAAAATACAAGGAGCACTTGAGATTTTTTGTCACGATAAAGGAAGGTATTGGGAGTTTGAATTAGCAGATAATGGTCCGGGAATTCCTAAAGCGTATCATAGTAAAATATTTGAGGTATTCCAGACTGTTAATGCAACAAAAGAATCAACTGGTGTAGGATTGTCCATCGTAAAAAAAATAGTGGACCTTTATGATGGCTCTGTTCGCGTTTCTTCAGAAAAAGGTAAAGGAACTACATTTTATATAACCTTAAAAAAACAATTAAAATCCGACTAAAATCATGAAAACTCAACAGTATAGCAAAAAAAAAGGTGGATTATGGCGATCGGTTATGACCTATACAGATAGTTTAAATAAGCCGTTAGTACTGGTTTTTGGAAATAGATATTTACTAGAGGATCCTAAAATTTTTGATGAAGTTAAAGATTTATATCCCGATGGCGAAATTATAATTGGTTCTTCTGCTGGGGAAATTTTAGGGGAAAATGTTGCAGATTCTTCTGTGGTACTTACTGCGATAGAGTTTGAGAAGAGTCAGTATGTGGTGGTAAGAGAGAATATTTTGGAACATAATAAAGACGCATTTGTCACCGGTCAGAAGCTATGTAAAAAATTAACAGAAAATAACTTAAAGCATGTTTTTATTATAAGTGAAGGTAGTTTTGTAAACGGGTCAGCTTTAATTAATGGCTTGGAGTCGGTGTACAAGAGTGTAATATTTACCGGAGGTCTATGTGGTGATGATGCTAGGTTTGAGAAAACCTTGGTAGGGTACAATGCTGTACCAAAGGAAGGTGAAATTGTAGCCGTTGGTTTTTATGGCGATGAGTTGGATATTACGAGTGCACAGTTTGGAGGATGGACTCCTTTCGGTCCAGAGAGAATAGTAACGAAATCAGATAATAACGTTTTATATGAATTGGATGATCAGCCGGCTTTAGATCTTTATAAAAAGTATTTGGGAGAAAAAGCTTCAGAATTGCCGCAGTCTGCGCTATTATATCCACTGAGTGTTAAATCGCAAGGGAAAAAAGAAGCATTTGTTAGAACCATTCTTTCTATCGATGAAAAAGACAATTCTATGATACTGGCCGGCGATGTGTCAAAAGGTGCAACAGTACAACTTATGATGGCAAATATTGATAAGATTGCCGAAGGAGCTTCGCAAGCAGCGGTACAAGGTATGGAAAAGCGTAAGAAATCTCCGGACTTGGCCATTCTTGTAAGCTGTATTGGCCGAAAACTGGTCATGGACCAAAGAGTTGAAGAAGAAATAGAAGAAGTAATAGAAATTATTGGAGATAAGGCAACCGTAACTGGATTTTATTCATACGGAGAACTAGCTCCCTTTAGAAACAGTTCAAAATGTGAACTCCATAATCAGACGATGACATTAACCCTTATAAGTGAGTAATGATGAATCCTCTCCTAAAACGACAAATAAGGAAGAACCTCCCAGATCATCTAAAAGGTAATCCCGATTTAGAAATTTTTTTGGATGCAATAAATAAGTCATACGCTACTTATGAGGAACAGTTTGTCATGTTACAAAGAGCGATGTCTATTAGCTCAAAGGAGCTATTCGATGCAAATGTAAAATTAAGGGAAGAGGCAGACCAACAAAGATTGGTAATAACAAGTCTAAATGATGCAACAAAGGCCTTGCGATCGATTAGTTACAAAAAGGAAACAGCAAATACTGGAGAACATAAGGAACTTACAGGTTTAGAACTGGCATCATTAATAGAACAACAAGCTACGCAAATTTCTAATTTTGAAAAACAAAGGGCAAAAATCCTCAAAGACTTGGAGAAGAGTAATGAAGAGTTGAGCAATTATGCACAGATTGTTTCTCACGATCTAAAATCTCCATTAAGAAATGTAAGCGCATTGGTTTCATGGATTAAAGAAGATAGTGCAGATATGAATGGTACCGTTCTAAGCCACATAGACCATATTCAGGGCAACTTAGAGAAAATGGAAAACCTTATTGGTGGCATTCTGGAATATTCGCTTATAGACAAAAAAGAACAATCAGAAGTTGTGGTGGATTTAAATATTGTTATTAAAGATACAATAGACTCAATCCACGCACCAGATTCTATAGGTTTTACTGTAGATACAGTATTTCCTACACTTAAAAAAGACCCTTACAGACTTCGGCAACTTTTTCAAAATCTGATCAGTAATGCTGTTCAGAGCATACAAACTAAACAAGGAGAAATTCATGTTGGTGCAGAAGATAAAGAAGAGTATTGGCAATTCTATGTTAAAGACAATGGGAGTGGAATAGAAGATAGATACTACAAAAAAATATTTGAAATTTTTCAAAGTGTTGATAAGGAAAAGAAATCTACAGGAATTGGTCTGTCTATTGTTAAAAAAGTCATCGACTTATATGAAGGAGAAATTTGGCTGAATTCAGAGGTAGGTGTAGGAACCACCTTTTATTTTACTTTAAAAAAAGACTAGTGATCGAAAAACCGAATTTAAAATATATAGATGAATTGTCTGCTGGATCAATTGAATTTAGACAAAAACTTATAACCATTGTAAAAAGAGAGTTCCCTAAAGAGAAAGAAATTTTTCTAAAAAACTATACATCGCAGGAGTATACAGCTGCGGCAGAGAATGTACACAAGTTAAAACATAAAATAGGGATGTTGGGATTTGAAAAAGGGTATCAAACCACAATAAATTTTGAAGAAGAACTGTTGGAAGGGGAGTATTCCCTTTTCTCAGAATTTATGCTTATTTTAGATTCGATAGAAAACTTTCTTGTTACTATTTAAATTTATGCTATTATGAATTGTATTATTATTGATGATGAAGAAACTGCTAGAGTGATTATTGAACAGTTATGTTCTCAAGTAGATGGAATAGAGATTCTTGACCAGTTTCCTAATGCAATTCAGGCCATTAAATATTTAAATCAAAATGAAGTAGACCTTATTTTTCTTGATATCCACATGCCGGATTTTACGGGTTTCGATTTTATTCAGACTCTTAAAAACCCTCCTAAAATAATACTAACGACATCGGACAAGAATTTTGCTCTAGAAGCTTTTGAGTATGATTGCATTGTGGATTATATGGTAAAGCCAGTTACGATTCCTCGTTTTCTTAAGGCAATTCAAAAAGCTCAAAACTCTCCATTAAAAAGCAACGTAAAAAAAGAGATTTCTACCAAAGATGCAAAAATAAAGGGAGATAATGATTTGTATATTAATATTGATAGAAGACTTATAAAGTTAGACATATCAAGTATTTATTTGATCGAAGCTAAAGGTGATTATATTACTGTGAAAACAGATAATAAAAATTATGTGGTTCATTCAACTATGAAAAAAATAGAAGAGAAACTGCCAGATGATATGTTCTTAAAAGTCCATAGATCGTATATAATAAATACTAAAAAAATCATTGATATTGAGGATAATAGTGTATTAATTGCCAAAGACGTTATTCCGGTAAGTCGATCAAACCGTCCTGAGTTGATGAGAAGGTTGAATCTTTTATAAGATCATGTCAAAAGATTATAGCATTCTTTAGCATTATAGATCTCTCCTTTTTAACCATTCACCGAAACAAACTGAGTATTCATCGCTTTTTGAGATTTTGAGGATTAAATCTAAACTATTTTTGATCTAATAATAACCAAATCTTGGAAACATGAAACGAACATTACTATTACAGTTATTTTTAATGACCAGTCTTATCGTATGGTCGCAGAATTATAATTATTTAGGAACTTATAATGAAGAAGGTGTGCCCGATTATCTACTAGAAGATGATGTTGTAACCCAAGCATTGTTAGACAGTATTGCAGCTGCCTTGCCAGAAGGTTTCCCAGTTCCCGATTATAACCCTCATTATATTTCTTCTGGTTATGATACAGATATCATTTTAGAAGAGAACGCAGATGTTTGGGTAACATTTGTAGGAGAAGGTGCTGGTTATAAGAATGTTTTAGGTTTCTACACATATGACCCTAACAATCCTCCTGCTGCAATTCCTACTCCAGAAGAGATTACGATTGTATTCCCTAATGTATCAAAAACTTACAGCGGTGGCGGATTAGAACCAGGTAATAAAGTGAAAATAGGAACCTTTGCTGCAAATACAGGGATAGGCTGGGTATTGCTAGCAGATGCATGGTCAAACGGGTCTGTAGGGTATGGAAACTGGCAACTATTTTCAAACCCTGATTATAATCCTGAAGCAGATGAATCTCTAAGGTACCATAATGTACTTTTATCGGACCCAGAAAATGAAAGAATAATTTTGGGGTTTGAAGATATAAGACGTGACTATGGATCTTGTGATAACGATTTTAACGATGCGCTATTTTATGTTACTGCAAATCCATTTACAGCTATAAAATCTCAAAATCTTCCAGACATAACAAGTGCAACTGATGTGACCTCTGCTAATGATGGAGGATTAGAAAGTAATGGTGATTTGGCAAGTTTAATAGCGCAACGTAATTTTAATAGAACAAAATCCAATATATTTTTTAATACAAAAAAATCACAAAAGAAGTTTCAGCCAGATACTGTATCAAATAAGTCTAACAATAATGAAGATTTAAGTTTTTATTTCCCAACTACTGGCGTAGCAGGTTCGGAATCAACATATGTATCTAGTCCAGAAGATTTACTTGGTATTACCAATGCAAACACAGTATTCTCTGTAGACTACTACCAAAATGAAAAAAGAGTAGCTGCAGGATTAGCAACTACTACAACAGGAAGGATCTATGATCATTCTAAGACAATATGTGATCGTCTTAACGGGTCTAGATTATTGGATTTGAGAACAGTGAAAATTAGAAATCATACGATTATAAGTACACGTATAGAAAGAGCTACTGGAGAGATCGAATATGCGTTAACGTTCTCTATCAAAGAAGGTGCTTTAGAAAATGAAATTTATAGCCTTTGGAACATTGATAGTTACCCTGAAGGAGATTATACGAATTTCCAGATTTGGGGAGGTTCTGTATCACAAGTAGCAAATATCGCAAATCATATTTTAGATACTTTTATTTCTGATAAACCAATGAGAAGTCATGAAGTTTCTAACAGAATACCGACAACTTTTGTGGAAAAAGGTAGATATGATAATGGAAAATTAGTATTAGATATTGTAAATAAATCTGGGGCTTCTTGGATGAATTTTGATGGAAACATTAGAAGAACTGAGCAGTCCTCTGAAATGGCATTAAGTGAAACAGTTGCTTTATCAGGAGCATATAGAGAACAAATCAAAGTAGAAACGGGATTCTTGTTTGACATAGGATTTTCGATTAATGGAGAAGAGGCTACTCAAATTGATGCATTATACTTAGCAGATGGTCCTTGGGGAATTGACTATAGAGAAGAAGCGGTAGTTCTAGATACTTTTGAAGTCTTAGAACAAATCGAAGCAGGTTCTGATGAGCAATATACAATAGAAAGAGGAGTTGCTGTAAGCGGGGACGTAAAAGAAACAATGAATGTTTTCAGAAATGTTTTAGCAGGTGATCTTACACTAAGTGTAGAAAACTATAATGCATTACAATTTAAAATGAGTACTACTAACGATATTGAAGTTATCTTAGTGACCAAGGATCTTACTGATTGGCACGATAGGTTAAGATTTACATTAGAAGCCAATTCTGATAAGACATTATATAACATAGCTTTCGCAGACTTCAAAAATGCAGCAGATGTATCCATTGATGTAACAGATATCAAAAGTGTTGTGTTCTCGTTACAAGGAGATTATCAAAATTTTCTATCCTTTGATGTTGAGATAACAGAATTGGTTTTTGCCAGTAATACAGTGTTAAACACTGAAGAGTATGAGGTTCAGGAAAAAGTGGCGAAGGTAATGAATTACCCGAATCCATTTCAGGCAACAACATTTATAAGAGTGCCAGAGACATTGCAAGGAACCTTAATGATTACTGTTGTTGATATGCTAGGAAGAATCGTGAGAAACGAAGAATTACAAATGATTACTAATAATGAAGCGAAGTTTGATGCTAAAGATTTAAGTAGTGGAGTCTATAAATATATAGTATCGGGTTCTGATAAGAAAAAATATTGGGGGAGTTTTATGAAGGAATAATATTCTGATAAACTTATGATTTGGGTCGATAGCGAGGATAACATTTGATATACTCGCTATTTTTCTTGAGATGTACCTAAATTCAGGTTTAGTTTTTCGATCTTTTTATTAAAAAGAGGCTTTTCTAAGAAGTACCATTTTAGTTTAAAACCAATTTCGGTAAACTCAAAACCAGCCGCAGTAGCAGATGCTATGTTACTGTATTTACCATAAATATTTGCAGTAAATCTCTTTGAAAAATTATAACCAAATTTACCTTCTGTTCTAAAGGTAGCGGATGCAGGGTCATCTTCTACATATTGGCGACCTACTGCAGCGCTAAAACGATAAAACCAATCATTACTTTGATTGTTTTGTATTTCAGCAAAAAACTCTACTAAATTAAATGACGAAGGACTAAAATAAATAGCAGGCACTTGATCTTTAAAAGAAATATATTGATAGTTTAAACCAATTTTTAATGTAGGACGGTTTAATACATTGTAGTATAACGAAGTAAATAGTAAGTTTCTACTATTTTCATCAGATTGTGAGGTATATATAGCTTGCGTATACCATCCCAGATTAAAATTGGTTCCTAGGTTATAATTAAGAGAATAATTATTCATAACTATTTCTCTATCGATAAGATCTGCGTTAAAATTTTGAAGTTCTCTTTTGTAACCAATATCTAAACTCTGAAGTTTAAAAGGTTTTGTACTCAAAATAATTTCACCAATAATTCCGGTATAACTATTAGTGACAGCATTAGCACTATTAAACCCTAGATTCGTCTTAATGCCGATCTTACCAGTAAACATATAATCTAATCCAATCGCTGCCTCGTGGGATTCTGCCTTTACATTTGTTTCTGTATTTTCGGTAGATCTAAAAGAATAACTACTCTTTACTTTTAGCTTGGTAGACAAGGGAATTTCGGCATTAAAATTGGTGTTGATTGCCTCATTATTACCATTATCAAAAGTATATGCCGTTTTGTTCTCAATAAATGGAGTATGAGAAATTTTTAAGTCAGAAATTAATTTTTCTGCATCCGGTTGTTTCGGGTAAAAAGAAAGTGTTTTAAAAGCAAATTCATAAGCTTTCATATCCAAGCCAGAAGCTCTGTAAGCATTCGCAATACCGAGATTGCCATCAAATGAACTTTTATCAGAATCTAGAATTGTAGTATATTCATTAACACTCATCTTAAAGTCACTAGTATACATTCCGTAAGTTGCTTGTAAACTCGCTATTTTAGAATTATCCGGGTATTTATTTTTAAGTTCATCGATAGAGGTTTTGGCATCCTTAAATTTTCTATTCCAGAATAAGGCTTGCACATACCTTTCATAAGAATTTAGAAGAATTTTATTGCCTGATGCTAATCTTTTAGCTTTTGTCAAAGATTGTGTGGCTAAATCAAGTGCCTTTTTTTCTTTATGCATTTTATGAGCTACTAATGATAATCCTTGTAATGAGATGATACTATCTTTGGGACTTTTTGCCGTCTTAAAATACATTTCTTCTGCGCTAGCATATTGATTAATCACTAGATAGATATTAGCTTTGTTTAATAGAGTGTCTTTATCATCAGGAAAATCTTGTAAGTTTTTATCTAAAAGCGCTAATGCTTTTTTATATTGTCTGTCTTGGGATAAAGTAAAAGCATAGCCCAAGCGTATATATTTTCTAGAAATAAGAGCATTACCATTGCCAGGTTGTATGACCAAAGCTTTATTTACTGTTTCTAAGGCAAGTGGATATTTTTTTAGATTAGAAAGTGTATTTGCATATCCAAGTACAGCAGCAAAACTATCTGGTTTTTCTTGTACAATCCCTTGATAGTAAGTTTCGGCCTTTTCAAAATCGTTATTCCATAAGAGGGATTCGGCGTAATTCAATTTTATTTCAAAATCATCGGGGTATTTTGTTTTCAGCTCAGTAAAAATAGTTACTGCTTTTTCTGATTCACCGAGAAGACCTATTGCCCTACCATAACATAATTTTGCTGTTCGATTATCAGGATATTGTTCGAGTATGTTTTCGAAAAAATCCTTGGCTTTACTATACGCACCATTTTCGAGATGATTAAACCCTTCTTTCATATCCTGTCCGAAAGAAATATGGAAAAGAAAAAGGAATAAAATGAATAATATTTTTTTGTTCATAGACGAATTTTACAGTAACAAGATAAGTATATCTTTCTAAATAAGCCATGCTTTAAAATATTTATAACGCTACAATTTCCCCATTCATCTAAGGTAAAATGCAATTGATCGAAAAACACAAAAAACATGATCAAATCATCTTGATATTTGCAATGTTATTAATCTTTAAAAGAATTTGTTATGGCATTGAAAATTACAAATAAACAAGGTGTGTATGAATTAATAGGAAATGTGCAAGGTGAAAATGCGTTATCGCTTCAAGGTCATTTTGAACTATTATTGAACTCTACAGAAAAAGTGATTTTATCATTAGAAAAAGTAAAACATATCGATACTTCGGGTATCCAGGCATTGACAAATTTATATAGGGGAGCCATAAAAAACAATAAGATTTTTTATTTAATTGGATCTGAAAATAATATGATTAATGCCGCTTTTGGCAAGGTTAATTACATGCTTAGAAACGATTTTCTTTAATCCAAAAACAAAGGATTTGAAATTATAGAAACATAATATTTTTTAGAAATGACTACGACGATATCTATCCCAAAACTTACTTCAGAACAGAAATTTATGATGAGTGTTATCATCGTGAATGCAGGTAACTACCTCTATAATTTGCTCTTAGGGAGGATTTTGGGACCAGAAATGTTTGCAGATGCAGCATTGTTGATTACCTTTTTATTAGTACTATCGTTCGTTGCTATGACATTTCAATTGGCGACGGCTAAATTCTCTGTCTTATTTGAAAATGCTACGTTCAAAAGTTTTATTAGTAAATCATATAGATATGCTGGAGCAACAGGCTTATTCATTGGAGCTTCGATGGTCATTTTTTCTAAAGAATTACAAGCGCTATTCAATACGGATTCTTCTACGATGTTTACCATTTTTGGTTTGGGAATTCCTGTCTATTTTGTGATGAGTGTCAATCGTGGCTTTTTTCAAGGTAAAAAGAAGTTCGATAAACTAGCTTTAACATACCAAGGAGAAATGTTTAGTAGATTAGTTATCACGTTGTTGTTGATTTTTACAATGTCGCAAGTAAATGCATCAATATTAGTAGTCATTGGTATTGTTATCTCTTTCTTTTTTGGTTTGCTCCCTTTTAAACGTGGTAATTTTTCACTCCGTGAGAAGAACACATTGACTAAAGAACAGACAAATAAAATTAGTAAATTTTTCGTTCTAACCGCCTTTTATGAGTTGACACAAATTATCATCAACAATAGTGATATACTAATGGTAAAGCATTATTTTACTGAGTATGATGCAGGTTTATATGCCTCTTTAGCACTAATCGGGAGAGTCGTATATTTTGTGACCTGGATGTTTGTGATGCTTTTACTTCCAGCGGTGATAGAAAAGAAAAAGCTAGGTGAGGCCACTGCTCCTATCTTGGTAAAATACGTTGGATATGTAGTAATATTAGCCTCTGTAGTAGTTTTGGGTTGCTACCTTTTTCCAGAACTAGCAATTCATATCTTATTCGGAGATGCATATTTGTCCATGGCACCATTACTATGGAAATACGCAATAGCTACTGCTCTTTTTGCAGTGTCTAATATATTTGCGTACTACTTTTTATCACTGGATCAATATCTACCAGTAGTCATTTCTGGATTGTTAGGAATATCTCAAATTGTACTGATTATTTTCTTTCATGACTCGTTATTAGAGGTTGTAAAGGTGCAGATCGTAGCGATGGCTATTTTATTGATGGTACAATTAGCCTATTTTTTTTATGAAAAGCAGGGAAAGGTAAGCCAAATATAGATGTTTACCATTCGTCGACGGCAAATGGTAAACGAACGAATAAAGATTAAAAATAGTCCGCTACTATCGGATATTTGTCTTATAAAAATAACCCGAATTAATCTAAATCTATAATTATGAAATTAGCAATCGTAACAGCGTATCCACCAAGTAAAGTAACGTTAAATGAATATGCTTTTCATCTAGTGAAGCACTTTAGACAACAAATGGAAATTACAGAATTAATTTTGCTCACTGATTCGACAGAAACAGAAGCCGCTATAGAGTTCGAAGAAGCTGGATGTAAAGTTGTTGTCAAGCAATGCTGGAAGTTTAATAGCTACAAAAACATTGTTTCGGTAATGAAAGCGGTTAAGCAAACAAAGCCAGATTCTATATTGTTTAACCTTCAATTCATGAAGTTTGGGGATAAAAAAATTGCTGCTGCTTTGGGGTTGCTTTTACCATTTTTATGTAAGATTCAACAAATACCAACCATTGTTTTACTGCATAACATTATGGAGCAAGTAGACTTAGATAAAGCAGGTTTTACAAATAGTGCTATTTTAAAAAAGATATTTAACGGAATAGGTACGCTGCTAACACGATTTGTACTATCTGCAGATCGAGTTGCCGTTACCATTAGCAAGTATGTTGATATTCTCGAAGAGAAATATAAGGCTAAAAATGTTATTTTAATTCCTCACGGAACCTTTGAGATACCAGAAGAGCCATCTTACGATTTACCAAACGGCCCTCTCAAAATAATGACGTTCGGAAAGTTCGGAACCTATAAAAAAGTAGAGATATTAATTGATGCGGTTAAAAAAGTACGAAAAACTACCGGTGTAGCGCTAGAAGTCGTGATTGCAGGAACAGATAACCCCAACACTCCGGGATATTTAGAAAACGTAAAAAAGCAATATAAAAATACACCGCAAGTAAGTTTTACGGGATATGTAGAAGAGGAAGATGTTCCAACAATTTTTAGCGAAAGCGCTATGGTTGTATTTCCATACACCTCTACCACCGGAAGTTCTGGCGTATTGCATCAAGCAGGTAGTTACGGCAAGGCTGTGGTAATGCCAGATTTAGGTGACCTAAGTATATTAGTTAAGGAAGAAGGGTATAGAGGAGAATTTTTTGATCCACAGAGTACAGATAGTTTAGCAAGTGCAATAGAAAAAATAGTAGTAGATACCAATTACAGGAATGAATTGGCAAAGGCTAACTATGATGCGGCTACAGCTTTTCCAATGAATAGAATTACTGAAATGTATATCGAAGCATTTAAACAAATTAAGAATGACAAGCTTTCTAAAACTGATAAAAGTTTTAAACGAGTTACTGCATGAAAAACTGTTAATATTGTTAACAGAGTTGCCCCAGACTGACCATCGTCATCATTTTAAAACACCTTTTGAAGTATCTAAAAGGTGTTTTAGTATGTTATAAATTCGAATGATTTTTTCTTATTGCCTGCAGAGTCAATAAATCCAAAATGTTTTTGAGCATTTTTGCGCCAAGGCAATCTACCTACAACTCCTGTAGGAATATTATCAAAATCATATAAAGTCCATGATATAAAATGAAGTTGGTTTTGCTTTATAATTTTCTGAAATTTCTCATGATAAGAAGCTTGATCTTTTTCAGAATTACCAAACGGTGCCCATAGCCCATTATTAGAAGATAAGCCAAATTCTTGTAATACTAATGGTTTATTAATGGAGGATATCGTATTAAAAGACTCAGAAAAATTTTCTAAATCTCTATAATAATGAAAAGAGATAATATCTAATTCATCACTTAGTAAACTGGCGGATTCTATGGATGACCAACCAATCGTTATAGGATGTATACTGTCTAAAGATCTTACTTGATGAGTCATTCCCGTTAACCAAGCAAGCACTGTTTCTTTTCTTCGACTCTCAAAATCTAAATTAGGCTCATTTTTAATATCCCAAGCTAAGAGTGCCTTGTGATCTTTTATAGCACTAACAATTTGCTCTGCGTGTCTATGTGTAAAAGTCCAATCATCAATAGCATAATTTCCATAAAAATCAAAAAGAGTAACAACTGCTTTTAGTTTAGTATCTTCCGTAAGGTCTAATACTTGTTTTAGCTTTTTAAGTTTTTCTGCTTTTACGAACTCTTTACCAAACTCTTCATATGGCACAAAAATTCTAATAGTATTAAGCCCTGCATTTTTAATGATTGCTAAATCTTTTTTAATGGTAGTGATTTCAAAATCATCACCAAACATATTCCAAGGATTTTTTTGGGGGTAATAATTGATTCCTTTTATTTGATAGGTACTACTATCAATTATAATTTTTTTGCCTTTTATATATGGGGATTTCTTTTGTAATACGGTATCTGGTTGTGATAGCGGTTTTTTAACTATATGGCGAACTCTCCAAAATCCATCTTCTAATAACATGGCAATTTTGTAATCAGAAATATCTTTGGTTGCAAACTGTAATTCATTTTCTTTAAAAAACTGAGTATATGATGTTACGTTTTGATCTTCAAAAACTACTAATTGTCCATCGGCACTATAAAAATCCAAAGCTAGGTTATGATTTAGTGTGGTGCTAACTACTTTTACCTTATTTTCGATATTAAACTCAATACCTTTTATCAAATTTTCACGAGCACTTTCTGTATAGAAATCAAAAATCCCTAATGAATCATAAGTTGTATATCCTACGTTTCTAACATACCAGGAATTAATATAATCTTTTTGGATATCTCCCATGGTTTGTTTCTCAATTGGTCTTGCAGGGTTTATAGTGTCTTTCCAATTGACCTTAGGAATATAAGCCTGCTTGTTTTTTACACCAATATGAAGCATCATAGAACGATCAGCCCCTGTATTGAGAAAAGATAATGTTTGACTTATACCAAAAAGAATAAGTCCATTTATGAATATAAATGAAATAATAATGAAAGATCTGTATATCATTTTATTTTGTTTCTTCATTCTAATACTATATGATCGTATTTTTTAGTAATTCCCATACCCGTTACTTCTAGCGTGTACTCTCCATTAGGGAAGAAATCCTCAGATAAATGGAATTCTATAAATCCTTTAGAAGAAAACTTAGTAAATGTTTCTATCAACATTTCGTCTCTATATACATCTAAAGAAATCATGGCGCCATCTGGTACAATTTGATTCATAAAGCTTAAGATAGCTCCCACTTTAATATTTCTTTGCCCTTCAGTAAAAGCTGTTGTATAGTCTTTTATTGCAGGTTTAAATTCTAAAGTAAGGTCGTCACTTTCTGCCATTTCAGGAATAAAAGCTTGTGCGGTCCATAAGGATGCTTTTGCCGGGTGTATCATATATCCTCTTGCCACCCCCTTAATTGTAGTTCCAGAAACTCTTAACAATTCGTTGTGATTGGTTAGAATACTGAATTCTACAATACGTCCATCACTTATAGTATTTCCATATTCATCTTTGATCTCAGAAGTGAAAAATTCCACAATTTGATTTCCATCAGCATACTCGTGTTTTTTTGAAACCTTTAATTCAAAATCTTGGGCTTGAGAAGGAAAAACATCAAGCGTAAATTCTTTTGAAGCTAAATTACCTGTGTTCGCACTAACAAGAATTCTTCCTGACTTTTGATAAGAATATATATTTTTCCAAGCAATGAAATCATCTATAAATAGATCAGAATCTTTTTCTAGATCTAAAAACTGATGCTTGATTGTAACTAATGTACTATCCTGAATTGGGTTGTCATATTCATCAGCAGGTATTAAAGTAAACATGCCATAATCTTTTCCTCCTGCGGTAATACTCGTAGGACCTAAATAAGATTCTAAGGGTTGTTTTACTACTTTAGATGCTTTGATATATAAACTTTCTGAGTAGATTGCTTGCAGATTATGAACCAGCTTGTAGTTAATCACTCCTCTTTTTTTAGATAAAAAAGGAGGAATTTTAAAAACTAAAGTGTCTTCTTTTACTTGAGCGTTAAGAATTGATATCCCGTACGAACTTTTTACAATAAGAGAAATGTCTGCAGAGGCTTTTGCTATAAATTTCAGTAGAATTTCTTCTCCCGCGATATATGTGTTTGTATTATTTAATGATACAACCGTAGTTTTTCCGATATTCTTAAGGATTGGGTTACTTCTGGTAAACCCAACAATGAGTATCACTAACAATAATAAATATGTATACGTTCTTAGCTTCATTAATTAGGAGCTCCTATATAATTGTTAACTTCTATTTTTATAAAACAATAACCAGTTCCGTTTACTGGTATAAAGGAATAATCCTTTTGATTTCTTTTTCTATTGGGAGTTACCTTATGACTAATATCTTTATTAGGCAAACCGTTAATGTAGATATTCTCCATATCCTGACTGATAGATTTTAAGTTGCTGATTTCTTTTAATGTATAGGTAAAAGGTCTTTTACGCTGAGGTCTTATTCCTTCTCTTACATAAGAATGATCTACCCAAATAAGTTCTTTTTTGTCATTATAATACGATATAATCAACTGAGGGATGGTAATTTCTTGTAAACCAGAATTAAATAAAATACCGTGTACTTTATTTTTATCAACTATAACTTCAGAAAGAGCAAGTCCTTTATATAAATCTGTTGTTGCTACGTTACCAGCACATTGTAAATTAAAAGTTATTGGAGAATCCGTGAGGTTTATAGCGGTAAATTCATCTGGATTAAAGGTTTCAGGTTTTTGTTCACCTTTGTTCATCCAAGCAATCCCTTCAAAATTAATCCTAAAACTTGTAATTTCTTTGGGTACCAGTTTATGTTTCATCTGGTCTTTTGCATTATACGTAGCTAACTCTTGATTTTTGAAATTATAAAGTGTAGCTTTTATTACAACATCAGCGGGTACGTTATCAATATTTTGTATTTCTCCAACCACTGTATATACAGTATCATTCTTGATAAGATTTGCATGTAGAACTTCTAAAACAGGTTGCTTTAAAACATCTTCATGAAAGGTTTGTTCTGAGGATATTCTTCTTCTTCCATGATTATAAAACTGAGTTTTGTTTTGCGAGAATAATTGATCAGGTGGAATATCAAGGTCGTAATTAGGTGGTTTTACAAACCATTCTCTTCTATGTTTTACTAGCTCTAAGTAAAATACTCTGTCTATTCTTTCTAATGGGGTAATCCAATAAGTGACTGCTTTAGCCTTTGCAGTACTATCAGTTTGATCGAGAATACTGACATTAATTTCATCCATTTTGGCGTATGAACTTAATAAACCATCGGTTACTGCGATCTCTAACATATATTGATCTTCTTCTTTATCACTTTCGGGATCAATATAACTATATGCTCTTTTAAATTCTTTGAAATCAAGTGCATCATAATAAGCTTTTACTACATTTTCTGGACTTATTTGTGTAGCATTTTTGATGTAAAAAATATACCCCCCATAACTTATAATTAATAAAAGTAAGACAGTCCAGATATGTTCTAAACGAATCATATAATTTTTAAAGCCGTTGTATTGTATTCCGTACTTAAAAAAATCAGGGTGGTTTTGATCTCGGGTTTTAAGAGCTTGAATCCAAATTACCTGAATATTAATAATAAACGCTAGTAAAACTGTTATAATTGGGATCAGACCCCACACTAGTTTTAATGGCAAGGCAACATCATCTTTGGGAATAATGTTAGGAATAGGTGGCACGTTTAATTTTTCCCAAACCATGATACCATTTTCTAATTGTCTTAATCGTTGCCACCCGCAGAAATATAGAATAGGATCGTAAAATTTATCATTAGAAAACACGTATTTCAAATTGTATTTTTCTGGCACTGTAAGAAACTGTTGCAACGAACCAATTCCTTCTACACCTCTAAACTTTGAATTTTCTAATCTTTCGACTGCTCTAGAGGTTAATTCAGGAAGTCTTCTCGCGGAATGGTAATTACCATCTACCGTCATTGCATTAGTTTGGGCAGATAACCAAGCCATCTGATCTCCAAAACCTAACGGAAGATAACGCCAATGATCGTGCTGATCCTGTTTCAGAAAATTTAAAATAGGTAGCATCTTTATTTTCTGAGGTTGAGAAGGTCTAAAATACCCTAAACTCATAGTGAAAATACATACAAACACGTAAGCTCCGGCTAAGGCACCTCCTAATACCCTATGATAAACACTACCAAATTTTTTCTGTAGTTTATTCTTTATATCTCCTTCTACAAAGCGGAAACAAAACTCTCCAAAAATAGGAAGGGACATGATAGAACCCCATAAGGTAAACCTATCTAATGTTAGAATATTAAAAGCATTATCACCCAATATCATTTTAGGAATAGCAGTGGTTCCTCCTGTACCTAGTATAGTTAGTAAAGTTAAGGATAGACCAAAGAACAAATATCGCTTACTATAGTATCGATAAAATATATAAGGGAAAATAAATAAAAGAACACCCCAAGGGATCAAAAAGAAAACGAGCCCAGAAGAGGTTACTTCCAAGAAGTTGTCTCTGGATCCATGTGGAATCGGTACTTGGGTGATAGGATTATTCTTGGTATTGATCCAATATGGTAAGATACAAAAAACAATGAGGATAAGAGATCCCATACCAAAACCAACAATCCGCCAAAATAGTTTGAAGAATGTGCTGAGAAAATTTTTAAACCGAATTACTTTATAGGAGCCAACCTGATCTTTAGTACTGTCCATAATCACCATTCCGATTAGTGGAAAAATAAAGAAAACCATCCCAAAAATGGGAGTGACATGATGAGAAGTCACAGTAACCGCCAGCAAACTAAAAGCTCGTATTAAATATTTATACTTACCCGTTTTGATCCACAAATAAATCTCTGGTAATGCGTGCATGAGCACCGACATCCCAACGATACTGGGTAATTGACCAAATATATGTAAAGTTTCTACAAAAGAAGAAGAAAAAACTGCCACGAGCGCAGCATACCCGGCAATATTTCTCTTACCAGTCATGAGTAATGAAAACCTGAATACTCCAGTTATAAATAAGATAATAGCAATAATAGCAACTGTAAACAGCCCGAATTTAAGACCTCCGATCAAAGAGAATAAGCCAATGCTTTGATGTACTAACGGAGGATAACCCATTACGGTAAACCCGGTATACCAGCTGTAATTCCAAGGCTCGAACCAGCTAGAAGCATAATGATCCGCAAAAAAGAGATGGATCAAAGCATCATAGGTAGTTTCTAGTGTAAAAAAAATACTAGAACCGTGGAATAAGAGTCCAATGAGCAATGCACTGATTAAATACTTATTTGTAATTCTTTTCTCCATTCAAAATATAGCGGAAACCTCCCTTAAAATTTATAATATAAAATTTCTGTGGATTAAATATACAATAAAGCTTTGGGTTTCGACGAATGGTACATCTTTCGATAAATACCATTCGCCGAAAGCTTTTTTTCAACGATCGAATTACTCTCATTTCAGACTGGTTCCCACGGTACTTTTGAACTGTAACCCAAAATAATCTATTATGAAAACAGGAATTATCATACCGTGCTACAATGAAGAAAAAAGATTAAATACGAATGCATTCGTAGAATTTATCAATCAAGAAAATGAATATCATTTATGTTTTGTAAATGATGGAAGTAAAGACAATACGATAGAAGTATTAAAGAAAATCCAATCGATAAACCCCTCAAAAGTGAGTGTTGTTGATGTCAAAAAGAATGCAGGTAAAGCGGCAGCCGTAAGAGCAGGATCCAGATATTTGTATAATTATGGTAGCATCGATTATATAGGATTTATCGATGCAGATCTTTCTACAGATTTCGAGGATTTTGAAGGACTTGTAAAAACGTTGAAAACAAACAATGAGTTAAACTTTGTTTTTGGTTCTAGAGCAAAAAATGCATCTGATGCCATTCAAAAAGATAAAATAAGAGCGCTAATATCAAAGGTGATCAATATGTTAATCGTTTTAATTCTTGGATTAGCTATAGAGGATACTCAGTGTGGGGCAAAAGTTTATAGAGCAGAATTGGTTCCTGTGCTATTTGCAGAAAGTTTTTTGAGCAGATGGCTTTTTGATGTAGAGATGTTTATCAGAATGAAAAAACACTATGGTAAAGCACAAATCACCAGAACTATTTTCGAACAACCTTTAAAAAGATGGGTTCATATGGAGGACTCCAAATTAGGAATGAAGGATTCATTAGAAATTCCATACAGATTGTTGTCCATTTGGCTTAATTACAGCATTTTATCAGTAATAACAACAAACGAAAACCCTGTGGTAAATGAGCCACTAGTGGAAATTTATAGCGATGTATTACCAGCTATGGCTGCATAATTTAACCTATTTGTCTATCTAATAACCTAAATCCCAGAAATGATGATTAATTATCCTATTAAATTTGAGCCTATCCTGAAAGAAAAAATATGGGGAGGAAATAAATTAAAAAATGTGCTAAATAAGAAAACTACTAAAAAAAGTGTTGGAGAAAGTTGGGAGATTTCAGATGTAAATCAAAATGTATCCGTAGTATCTAATGGCATCGCAAAGGGTACAAGCTTAAGAGAGCTTATTGATTATTATCAGTGCTCATTGCTGGGCAAGAAGAATTATCAGGCATTTGGAAAAAAGTTTCCGTTACTGATCAAATTTATTGATGCCGATAAAGACCTTTCGATACAGGTTCATCCTAATGATGGGATGGCTAAAAGGAAACATGGCTCTTTCGGAAAGACAGAGATGTGGTATGTAATGCAAGCTGATAAAGATGCGAACCTTATTGTTGGTTTCGAAGAAGAAGTTTCTAAACAAGAATATTTAGATCATTTAAACAACGATAATTTAGAAAAAATTTTACATTACGAAAAAGTAAAGCCCGGGGATTCTTTCTTTATTGAAGCAGGTAAAGTTCATGCAATAGGGGCAGGAGTGATGCTTGCAGAAATTCAACAAACTTCAGATATCACTTATAGATTATACGATTGGAATCGAAAAGATACAGACGGAAATACCAGAGAGTTACATACTGTAGAAGCATTAGAGGCTATACAATTTAATAATAACAGAGATTTTAAAAAACCGTACCAAAGATTAACAAATAATACATCTAATATTGCAGCCTGCCCGTATTTTACTACCAATTTCGCAGTAGTTTCTGGGAAACTCCAGAAAAATTATCAGGCATTAGATTCTTTCGTGGTGTATATGTGTACTAAGGGGAAAGGAAAAGTAACAGCCAATAATCATACTGAAACAATAAAAGAAGGAGAAACTATTTTACTACCAGCAATGATTGATAAAGTGAAAATAACCTCAGATTATTGCGAACTTTTAGAGGTATTTGTTTAAAATTAAAATAAGGGTAATTTTGATGGGAGATACAAGAATGGCAGAGTTTAGTAATCGAAGGGAAAATCTGATGGATTTTTTACTCAAGCTAACAAATTTTTTTCATATCTAATGATTTGAATCAATTATTTATTTTAGCTCACCTCTTAGATATGATAGGAAGTTCAAAATAGGTGGATTAATGAGAAAGCATAGTACTTAACTTGAACGCAGATTATATATTGGAACGTCATAATGAAGCTTTGACACCTAATAAATAGTGAAATATCAGTATTTGAAGTGGCTCACAGATGTAATAAATTTTCCAATGCATAATGTGGGTTGAACGGACTTCTTGGAGGTTAGTGCAGCTAGAATTGAAAGAATTTAAAACTACTTCTATAAAATCTAATTCAAAGAAAATTTAAGATACACTTCGGATAATAAAGAAGCCATCATTTCCTTTACTTTGATATAAAGGCATAAAAATATACGCGTCCCATTCAGAAAAGATTTTTTTACCATTATGAATTGCTAAAAGTTCACCTTTAGTAACTGGCTGAAAATTATCAAATCCAGGTTGCATTGCAAAAGAATCCCCCTCTTTAATTTCGTGTCTGTATTCGATTTCAAAGGTTTTTTGCTGGTCTTTATATTTTCTAATTTTTTCAACGGCCTCTGGAAAAATTGATAATTTTTCAAAATCTAAATTACAACTTGCTTCAATAACAGACCAAATCATTCCTTCATGATGCAAAACAGCATTTTTACTATCGTGTTGCCCTCCTTCAAATACAAATCCTGTATAACCGGTACGACTGAGGTAATGATCGATACAACCTGAAACAATGTCCGAAAATCCTTTTATAATGTGAGTAGAAAATTGATGAGCCCAAATAATATTTTCACCTGTATCTTGTACAGAAATATAAGGTAAGCTATCTGATGATGTGGTATGACAATCCAAAAAGTAAGTATTTGAATAATCAGCTACCGGGTACTGCCTTAATGTGTCGATAATATCAAACATTTGATTTTTTTCAACCGAATCTTTGATGTTTTTCTGTACGTTTTGTACGGTCCATGTCCTGTTTAGATCTTCATCGATATATCTTTGTTTTTTTGCCAATGCAGGTTTGTTACCGTAAACACCAATAACTGTACCTTGTATCTCAGGACATTCTTTATGAAGAACGACCATTACGTTTTCAAAAGCTTGTACTCCGCTGGGCTCATTTCCATGAACGCCTGCACTGATAACAAGGAGCGGTCCGGGGTTTCCAGTAGAATAACTTCCGATAATCCGTTTTAGTTTTGTTTTCAAGATTATAAATTTAAAGTTAAAATTTATTCCATAGTAGCTAGTTCCGCATTAGACAAGGTGTTAGGAGCTTGTTTTTGATATTCCACTTTACGCTCTAACGTTTCTATTATAGTTTCGGTAAAATCCGGTAAGCCTATGTCCTCTGTACATTCAAGTCCGCCGGGACTCATACAATTAATTTCAATCAATTTATCATCAACTACATCTAAACCTACTACAAAAAAGCCGTCTTTAATTAATTTGGGAGCGGTCAATTCTACTATTCTTTCAATTTCAGGAGTTAGTTCTGCTTTTGCGGCAACGCCTCCCAGAGATAAATTACTTCTAAATTCTTTTTCATCTTTGCTTTTTCTTCTTATCAAAGCGTATTCTCCATCTTTTTCCATTAATTTTCCATTCATCAGAAATACACGAACATCGCCTTCACTTACTTTTGGGAGGAACTCTTGTGCTATTACATAACCCTGACCAATTAAATTATTTGCAATTTGGTTGAAATTATGACGTTCTTTTTCGATCAAATAGATGTTTTGTCCTCCGGATCCCTCTAGAGGTTTCAAGACGATTTTTTTATTGGATTTTTCCCAAAATTCTAGAATGGAATCTTTATCACGGGTGATAATACTTTCTGGCTTGATGGTTTTAGGAAGTTCTTCAAAATACATTTTGTCTATAAAAGAATGTGCCATAGCGTTGGCGTCATTCACTACCAGAGTACCTTGTTGCTGAATAATCCGCGCAAATGCCAGTCCGGAATGTTCTGCCCAATGACGGTCAGCTCCTTCTTCAGTTGGATTATTACGGATAAAAAAGACATCCAATTCTTTAGAACTAATTACATTCCAAAGAGTATTAGAATCTTTAATTTGCTTTAAAAAATCAGCGGCTGATTCATATTTCATGGATTTTGGTAGTTGTTTACACGTTATCCGTATGGGAGCGCCATGTACGAAGTGAAAGCCTCCTACCTCCATCAAATATACCAGATGACCTCGTTCGTATGCTTTTTTAGCAAGGACTAACGTCGTTCCAAGGGTTTCTTTTTGAAGATTACTGATCACAAAACATATGTTCATAATTATATCATTTTATATAAGGGAATTCCTTTTTTAAATTTTTGTATTCTTTGTTTATAACGGTCATTTTGCAAATACCGTGGATAAATTTTGGGTGGACTTAATAATCCGCGTTCGGTGAGATTTTTGATCACATCCAAATGTTTGAGCGCAAATTTTCCAGATAATAGATGGTCGATTTGCCCTCCATTTTTTAAGAATTTTTGCAGTTGGTGCAGTCCTTTTAAGTACACAACATCTTTTAGAAAACCTCCGCCCTGAAACATTCTTACGGTAATATCAAAAGCACGCTCGTCTGAAAAGTCATATTTGTTATAGAGCAGATGAAACATTTCTGTAAAATTAGCTCCATTTAGCAACGCTTCTCCTGCGACGATCCTTCCTGCTAATGTTCTCAGGCGATTAGTGCATAACGAACCTGTAAGATATTCTGCTAAAACGGCAATCCCCTCTTGGAGTTCGTCATAACCGGCCAAGCCATAAGCCATCTGCTTTAATGGTTGTTGAGACCCATTGTAATGAGTCAACATATGTGTACCTATCTCATGTTGTAATAATGCTGTCGCTTCTTTTGGAGATAATTTATAAGCAGAAGGAAGGAAGAGCTCTCCGTTGCAAACCATCATAATATTCAGGTCTTCCTGTATATGCACTTTTCCTTTATAATTGGGTGCGGATTGCCGAAAATAGTCAAATTCTCCTCTGGCCATTTTTCGAAACTCTT
Organism: Aquimarina ulvae; assembly: GCF_053613295.3. Classification (NCBI taxonomy): domain Bacteria; kingdom Pseudomonadati; phylum Bacteroidota; class Flavobacteriia; order Flavobacteriales; family Flavobacteriaceae; genus Aquimarina; species Aquimarina ulvae. Next base: position 15,306 of record NZ_JBSIBP030000002.1, on the reverse strand, counting down.
TTGCACTAATCAAATCATTAATGATAGATTCCTCGTTCTCTTTAACATTCTGCAAAATCAGCTCTGCTTCCTTCAAAAGTTCAGTAGAAACTGTTTTATATAACCGTATGCTGCTATAAAAAAAGTTTTTAGACCCTCTTTCTTTTAGCATGGTCAACTCTTGATCAATTTCCTCTCTTTTTTCATCGTAAATAAATGCCAAAACAGGATCGTCAATCTCATCAATAGCTAGATTGTATAATCTTCTTTTTAAAATATCCGGATCATGAGGTAATAAACGATAGTGGTATTGCCCTATATCTTTATATCCGTTTTTGAAGAATGCTTCTTTCAGAGATTGATTGTTAATTGGCGAAACCAGTAGCAAGAATGAATATTTATCTTGGATACTTCTTATTTTTTTATCAATTTCCAATACTTTTTCCTGAATACTGCGATTTCCTAATCCGTGATAACTGGCAATCTTTGAAGTAGTTTGAATGCGAACGAAGTCAAAGACTGATTTCTGAATCAAATCAGCAAACTGATCTCTGAATTTCTTGAAATATACGGGATATAAGTTGCCATCAAGATTTTTGTAGATGGGTGGAATTTCTATGGAAATCCAGGTGCCTCCCATTTGCCTAAAATCATTAGGAGGGAAAACGGTTTTCTCTCGAGATGCTAACACGGGTTGTTTTTCCAGACGTGTAGTAAAGGGTTTTCTTAGATGCTTGCTTTCTATTTTTTTAAAACCGGAAACGAGGGTTTTTAGAGTGTTTGGGAGTTTTTTACTAGAGCTGTAGATGATAAACTCTTCTTCGTTTTTTTCACCACCAAAAATTTCAAAAATCAGAAAAGCACCGAAGCGTTGTGACATTTGCTGAATTAACTTTTCTAGAAATTCGTGAATTTGTGCGTCGTTTTCTCCGTCTATAATTAGAAAAGATGCTCCCGTTTTAACCAGCTTTTCAATTTCGGAATCATTCGTGTTTTTTTGATAAATCAATAAATAAGGTATATCATGCTCAAGTAATAATTGCCCATTGTTAGGAAGTTTTTTGATTGTTCTTCCCCCAGGATTTAATGTATTAAACAGGGATTCTAAGGATGGAGTATCTTCTACGTTCAAAGGGAATAGTGATTTTTAGTATTTTGAGCAGTATAAATAATTTGCAAAGAAGTTATTAGCTGTTATCAATAAAAACTTATCTCAAATAAAATACGTACCAATTGAAGTAAGATATGGGGACATAAAAAAGCGAGGAGTCTAAAGAATGTTTTTTGACTCCTTGCTTTACAATATGAATTAAATTCTGTGTTTAATTAACGTTTGCTACTAACCAATCACCAACTTCGCTGGTTTTATAAGCCTTACCACCATCTGCAAGGTCTTCTGTTACCACTGCTTCATCCAATGATTTATCCACTACCTTTCGGATGGCTTCAGCTTCTTCGTGGAGTCCAAAAGCAGTTTCGAACATCATAGCTGCAGATAATACAGTTGCTAAAGGATTAGCAATGTCTTTTCCTGCTGCCTGAGGATAGGAACCATGAATAGGTTCAAACAAAGCTGTCTTTTCTCCCAAAGATGCAGAAGGCATTAATCCCATCGATCCTGAAATGACAGACGCTTCATCTGTAAGAATATCTCCAAAAAGATTCTCAGTAATCAAAACATCATAAGAGTTGGGCCATTGTACTAATCGCATCGCTACTGCATCTACAAACTCATAACTTACCTCGACTTCGGGATAGTCTTTCTCCATTGCCTGTACTGTTTCTCTCCATAAACGAGAAGATTCCAATACATTGGCTTTATCCACACAGCATAATTTTTTTCTACGTGTCATCGCCATCTCGAACCCTTTTTTGGCTAAACGCGTAACTTCTGCACGCGTATAGGTGCATGTATCATAGGCAGTATTTCCGTTGTCTTCTCTACCTCTTTTTCCAAAATAAATACCACTAGTTAGTTCGCGAAGAAAGACTAGATCTGTTCCTTCGATTCGTTCTTGTTTTAATGGTGATTTGTCGATTAACGAAGCAAAAGTAAACGTTGGTCTCACATTAGCAAACAACCCTAATTTCTGACGCATTTTTAATAACCCTTGTTCTGGGCGTACTTTTGCAGATGGATCGTTGTCAAATTTTGGATGACCGATGGCACCAAATAATACGGCATCTGCTTTGACACAAATTTCATGAGTTTCATCGGGATAGGGTTCACCAACAGCATCAATAGCAGCTGCACCTGTTAAGGCAGCTGTCCAATTAATTTGATGATCATACTTTTTTGCGATAGCATCACAAACTTTTACTGCTTGATCGATAACTTCTGGTCCAATTCCGTCTCCGGCAAGTAGTGCTATATTTAATTCCATTTTCTATTCTAAATTATTCTGTTTTATACTTTGAGTCTTGAGCGAAGCCGAAAGGCAATTTCCAAAGGCTGATAATTTGGTTGATATATTCTGATTCACTATTACAATTCAATTTCACTCAATGTGCTAGCTATATTTTTTTACATTTCAATAATATTCAACATTTTTTCTGTTGCTTTGATGGCAGAAACTGTTTGATCAGAATCTAATCCTCTGGTTACAAATTCTTTTATTTCTGTTTTCCAAGTGATTACAGTTTCACATAAGGCATCAGAGTTGCTTCCCGGAGGAATCCGAACTGCATAATCTACTAAAATTGGCAATGTCTTGTTTTTTTTCTTGTAAACTTTTCCTAAAGCATTCATAAATGCATCGTATTGTCCGTCACCTTGTGCATGTTCCTCGATCACCTCATCATCCATCTTGATGGCAAGTGTTGCGGATGGTTTTAACCCTTTTGCATGGTTTAGGACATAGGATTTGATCTTTACTTTGTCCTTATACAATTTGCTATCTAGTACATCTGAAATTATGTATGGTAGATCTTCTTGAGTTACGACTTCTTTTTTGTCTCCCAGTTTAATGATTTTTTGGGTAACTTTTTTGATATCTTCCGAGCTGAGTTTCAGACCTAATTCCTGAAGATTTTTTTCAATATTAGCTTTACCGGAAGTTTTTCCTAACGCATACTTACGTTTTCGTCCAAAACGTTCGGGCATAAGGTCATTAAAATATAGATTATGTTTGTTGTCACCATCTGCATGTATTCCAGCTGTCTGAGTAAAAACATTATCACCTACCACCGGTTTATTGGCAGGAATTTTAAATCCGGAAAAGGTTTCGACCAGTTTACTCACTTTATATAATGCATATTCTTTTACATTGATCCTCACTTCTGGTAAGTAATCATTGATAACCGCAACTACACTAGCTAGCGGAGCATTACCGGCACGTTCTCCCATACCGTTCATGGTTAAGTGCAAACCATTGACGCCAGCTTTTACTCCTTCGATTGCATTAGCAACTCCAAGATCATAATCATTGTGCGCATGAAAGTCAAAATGTAAATCAGGATATTTGAGTCGCAACCCAGATAAATACGCATATGTTTCTGAAGGGATCAGTACTCCCAAGGTATCTGGTAACAGCACTCTTTTTACCGTTTGTGTAGAAAGGAAATCTAGGAATTGATATACATACTCTGGCGAGTTGCGCATACCATTACTCCAATCTTCTAAATAAACATTTGTAACGATTCCCTCTTGAGTAGCTTGTTTAAAAGTCGATGCAATATCACCAAAGTGCTGTTCGGGAGTTTTTTTTAACTGATAGGTGAGGTGGTTTAAAGAACCTTTGGTGAGCAGATTCTGGACTTTGGCTCCGGTATCTTTCATCCATTGTATGGACTTACCACTGTCTACAAAAGTTAGTATTTCTACCTGATCAATATATCCGTTTTCATCAGCCCAGTTAATGATGTTTTTAACGGCTTCAAATTCGCCTTTAGAAACCCTTGCAGACGCCACTTCGATGCGATCTACACCTAATTCTTCAATAAGTAGTTGTGCAATTGTAAGTTTTTCTGAAGCAGAAAAGGATATCCCTGAGGTTTGTTCACCATCCCTAAGCGTGGTATCCATGATTTCTATTGATCGTACATTCATGAAACTTGTTTTTGTGTTAGCTCTTTGACTTTGCTTAAAGTACAGGTTCTTTCTTTGCTTCAGGAATAGCACTTTGCCTCTGCGCAGGACAAGTGACATCTCTTTTATCATCCTGAGCAGTCACATTGAGCTTGTCGAAATGTTGTCGAAAGAAGTCAAAAAGATACTATAGCAAACTTGTCTTTTCAGGCAGGTAACCCGCTCGCCTGTCCAATCTAGCAATGATGGAAACACCCAAATTATATAATTAAAAAGGACGTGTTGTTGCAAATTCCTGAATTTCTGATTTCATTTTGGTTAGATAATCAATATCGTCATATCCGTTTAGCATGTTATCCTTTTTATAACTATTAATATCGAAAGATTCTGACTCACCAGAAGCTTTGATTGTAATGGATTGTTGAGGTAAATGAACTTCGATTTCCGTCTTGGGGTTAGCCTCAATAGCTTCGAATATTTTTTCCAAAAAATCTGGGCTTACCTGAACGGGTAAAACACCAATATTTAGACAGTTACCTCTAAAAATATCAGCAAAAAAACTAGATACTACACATCGGAATCCGTAGTCATATACTGCCCAGGCTGCGTGTTCGCGAGAAGATCCTGATCCAAAGTTTTTACCTCCTACCAGTATTTTACCGTGGTAAGTATCATTATTGAGTACAAAGTCTTCTCTAGGAGTGTCATCGCTATTGTATCTCCAGTCTCTAAAAAGGTTGTCACCAAAACCTTTACGCTCTGTAGCTTTAAGAAAACGTGCCGGAATAATCTGATCGGTATCTACATTTTCTATTGGTAATGGTACTGCGGTTGTGGTTAGTACGTTGAATTTGTCGTATGCCATTATTTTATTTATGAATTATGAATTGAGAATAATGAAATCAGCGTTAAAAATTTATTTGTATTTACAGGCTGAATGCAGTATTCCAATTTTAAATTATTTTTATACTAATACTTCTTCTTTTAAGAGTGTCCTAGGATCTGTCACTACTCCAGTAACAGCTGTTGCTGCTGCTACCAGCGGACTAGCTAATAATGTTCTCGATCCGGGTCCTTGTCTCCCTTCAAAATTTCGGTTGGACGTGCTTACTGCCAATTTTCCTGACGGAATTTTATCTGCATTCATTGCCAGACAGGCAGAACATCCTGGTTCTCTGAGTGTAAATCCAGCTTCAGTAATGACATCTAACAGTCCTTCTTCTTTAATCAATGCTTCTACTTCGTGAGATCCGGGAACTAGCCAAGCAGTGACGCTTTCTGCTTTCTTTTTTCCTTTTATAATAGAAGCAAAGGCTCTAAAATCTTCGATTCTACCATTGGTACAGCTTCCTAAAAACACATAGTCTACTGGTTTGCCAATCATGGCATCTCCTTCCTTGAAGTCCATATACCCTAGGGATTTTTTATAAGTGGCGACACCACCTTGCATTGTTTCTGCATCCGGAATATGATTTGTAATACCAATGCCCATACCCGGATTAGTACCATAGGTAATCATGGGTTCAATATCGGTACCAGAAAAGGTCATTTCTTTATCAAAGACAGCATCTTCGTCTGTATATAAGGTTTGCCAATAATCCATAGCAGTATCCCAGGCTTTTCCTTTAGGAGTTAAAGGTCTTCCTTTGATGTATTCAAAAGTTTTTTCGTCTGGAGCAATCATTCCTCCGCGAGCACCCATTTCTATACTTAGGTTACAAACAGTCATACGACCTTCCATCGTCATACTTCTAAATACATCACCGGCATACTCTACAAAATATCCTGTGGCTCCAGAGGTGGTTAACTTAGAAATGATATATAATGCAACGTCTTTTGGTGTCACTCCAAAACCTAGTTTACCATCAACATTGATTCGCATTTTTTTTGGTTTTGGTTGCATAATACATTGTGTAGACAATACCATTTCTACCTCTGAAGTACCGATGCCAAAAGCTATTGCACCAAAAGCTCCGTGTGTAGAAGTATGAGAATCTCCGCAAACAATGGTTGCTCCTGGTAATGTGATACCGTTTTCTGGGCCAACAACGTGTACAATACCGTTTTTTTGATGCCCAAGTCCCCAATGAGAAATACCCCACTCGGCAGCATTTTCTTCTAGTGCTTTTAGTTGATTAGCGGACAATGGATCTTCTACAGGTAGATGTTGATTGATGGTTGGCGTATTGTGATCTGCTGTTGCGAAAGTGCGTTCTGGATATAAAACGGTATTTCCTCTGTTTTTTAACCCTAAGAAAGCAACGGGACTGGTTACTTCATGAATGAAATGGCGATCAATAAAAAATACATCAGGTCCATTTTTTATATTTCTTACTACATGTGAATCCCACACTTTATCAAATAATGTCTTACTCATTTTTATGATCTTTATTATCCTATCATCGATGTAGTGTACATCGTGCTGTTAAAATGTTAAAAAGGAGGTAAATTTACGAGTTCCGGAAGATACCAGCTAATAAAACCGAAAAGCGGTGTGTAGTTTTGAGTATATCTCAGTATAAGTTGATTTTTTAGATAATTTGATAAAAAAATATTGATTTTAGTGAATACTATTTTTTTTATTGAAGAGTATATATTTTATAATCAGGGGATAAGAAAAAAAGTATATAAAAAGATTATTAAATTTTATGTATTATGCTTTGTAAAGCTAAAAAAGGTTGTATATTTGCCGTCCGTAAGGAATGATACGTATCTTGTTGAGTTCATAACTCAAAGTTTTAAAAAACAAGTAAGGTGCAAGTCATATATCGCGGGATAGAGCAGTAGGCAGCTCGTCGGGCTCATAACCCGAAGGTCACTGGTTCGAGTCCAGTTCCCGCTACTAGTAACCATCTCATTTTGAGGTGGTTATTTTGTTTGCGGAAGTTTTTCTTCTCAAAAATCTTCAATTTTTCAGACTTACGTACAGTATCTACGTACAGTTTTTATTAAAAAATATACTGAGAGAGATTTTTCTCTATAAATGTATTCACTTTCTGTAGTTATTTTTTAAATCGTAAATATTTGTGGTGTAGTGGGTTGTGTGTTGTTTAGGCTTTTAGCTTTATCTATGTTTTTATTATTTAAAACTGTGTCCTTCGGGTAGAATACCCGAGATAAGGCTATTATTTGTCTTATTAATGTAAACTTAGGCATTATTTAGGTAGTAGAATAAGACCTCGATTTTTACCAATATACTTAAAAAATTATATTGCTTAAAGTACCGTGTTTCGTTGTTCTGGAATTTACGTTACTAAAATTGATAGCAGTCTAAATATCAAGTTAACAAGTAGTTTTCGTAAGATCATATTAGCATCCTTTTCTTATCCAATATTAGTATATCCATGAAAAGAAGATCTAATGGATCAGGCTAAAAGAATAAAAGAGCGTATATTGCTTTTCTGGTCAGAAAGATCTAAAATAAATTCCTAACAAAAGATGAAAACAATGATGCAGATCACACTATTAATCTTAACATTGACCTCATTTGTTGTTTTTCCTTATCAAAAAATAGAAGGGATCGAAAAATTAGAAGGAATATACCAAGGCCGTATCGAGGACGGTTATTCATTTTGTGGTAAAACTGAATCAGGATCTGAGAGAATACTGGTTTTCAAAGAAATTCTGAATGTTATACTTGAAAAGCATCCATTACATATTGATAAACTTATTGGACAAAAATTCATAATCTCGTTTACTAAAGATATAGTTATTGAAGGAAAAGGGAGTAGAGAAGTGTGGACTATATTACGCTTACAGAAGCTTGTTCCTGGGCAACATCTTGGAGATTGATATGAAACTTTAATTTGCAATAGTAAAAGGTCTGACCCCTTTTTTATTCTAAAGGAAAAGCTTTCAATATTTTAATGATTCTAATAGAATTTATTCTTTTACGCGATCATATTTTAAATATAAAAACACCTTGTAAAACATGAGTGCCAAACTATACATCAAATACATGGTCAGTTTGCGATGCAAAATGATGGTTAAAGAAGAACTTAAAAAATTGGGGTTACAATACGTGGTGGTTGATTTGGGTATCATTCGGATATTAGAAGATATAACAACAAAACAGCGAAAACAGCTGAAAGAAAACCTGTTAAATTCAGGATTAGAATTGTTAGATGATAAGAAGAGTATTTTAATTGAAAAAATCAAAAATATCATTATAGAAATGATCCACTACACAGATGAATTGCCTTTAGTGAATTATTCAGATTATATCAGTAATAAGGCAGATTATAATTATACATATCTGGCTAATATATTTTCAGAAGTGAAGGGGATTACTATTCAGCAATTTATTATTATTCATAAAATTGAAAGAGTCAAAGAATTGCTTATTTATGACGAATTAAATCTTACAGAGATTGCTTATAAACTCCACTACAGCAGTGTTGCACATTTATCTAATCAATTCAAAAAAATCACAGGTTTAACCCCCACATTTTATAAAAAATTGAAAGAAAAACGTAAACAAAACCTAGAAGATTTATAATCAGATTAATGTCACATTAACCAAATTCTAAATAAATAACATTTTGGATTTATGGGAAATTGTTTTCTTAATTTAACGCTATTTGAACCAACTAAATTCCATTAGCACCGATATCCTAAAAGGATACTTTTTTAAGCTATATAGTTGTTTGTTTGATGGTTATGTTATACGTCCTTTTGAATAAGAAAATAAATGAAATTACTTATTAAACCATCGACATGGCTAAATAATGTGTGATATATGTAACCTAGGTTCGGACTAGTGTAACACATTAGATTTTTAAATGATCGTTTTTTGTATACATAGTAAAACTGTTCTTATATACAGTATGTTTTTAACAATTTTAAAAAGAAAATCATGTCAAAAGAAAAAGAAGGTAAAGCCAAGTCAGGTAAAAAAGCTCCAGTGAAAAGTTTGAAAGAAAAAAGGGCTGCAAAAGCTGCAAAAAGAAAGGAAAAAAGGAGTGGTGAATAAACGTTACGTAACAAATCACCATTATGTTGTTATAGTTTAGCATCAAACTTCTATTATATTCTCTATGAAAAATCAAGAATTAGAAAAATCCTTTACACATAAGTTAGTTGATATAGTTGAGTACGTACCTGGATCTGTAGTTATGAAAGCAATTCTGAAGAAAAAAACAGGAACTGTTACTGTATTATCATTCGATATGGGAGAAGCATTGCCTTCAAAAACATCTCCTTTTGACAATCTTATTCAGATCATAGATGGAGAAGCTGAGATTATTATTAATGAAGAATCAATTATCATTGAGACAGGTCACGCAATTATTATCCCTGCTCATGCAAGGAATATAGTAAAAGCTAGTAAGCGTCTTAAAATGGTGTCAACCATCATTAAGAGTGGGTATGAGGATGTGAGTATATAAAATAAATAGTAAGTATATATGGTTGGACAAGAAGGTAAATTCAAGCCAGGCGATACCGTTTACGCCAAAGTAAACCCTGAAGTTAAATTGATTGTGCGGTTATACTATCGTCGAATATACTATTGTACGTTTGCTGAAGATCCTAAGAAAAAGGAAGTGGTATTTTTTGAAAGAGAGCTTGTGCAATGATTGTTTAAAAAGATAAAAGTTAAGAATAAAATGACATGCACATAAAATGACAAAAGAATTACGCATAACAAAAAAGCAAAGCTTTCATTTCAATATCCCAAAAAAGAAACCGAAGATTACTTACTTCATATTGGCGCATCGTTTCCCTAAACAATTCAGACGATTATTTAAGGCAATTTATCACCCAGGGAATCACTACTTAATCCATATTGATCAAAAATCTGATGCTACTACTAAAAAGGGTATTAAAACTTTTTTAGAAGATTATTCTAATGCTTATATTTTAAAAAGTGAGAATGTAGTGTGTGGAGGATACAGTCGAGTACAGTCTGAAATTAATGGAATGAAGTATCTCTTAAAACGTTGCCTCAAATGGGATTTTTTTATTAATCTAAGCGGTCAGGATTTTCCTTTAAAATCTCAAGGTTTTATACTTGATTTTTTGAGTAAGAATATAGGTAAAAACTTCATGAAAATTACCAGTCAAGTTATAGATCGCCCTGATACGATGAATCGACTTGAAAACTATTTTCAAGAAACAGATCTTGGTTTTTCAGGTATACCTTACAAAAGATCTTTTATGAAAGATATAATCCCATATGTAGGAGGACAATGGATGATTTTGACCAGAACATGTTGTGAATTTATTTGCCATAGCCCCGAAGTAAAAAAGTTTGAAGAATTCTATCGCAATACACTGATCGCTGATAAATCATTTTTTCAAACAGTACTCGTGAATACTTCCTTCAAAGAAACAATCGTAAATGATGATAAAAGAGCTATTATATGGATGTCTGACGAAGGGGTAAAATTGAAACCAAAAACTTTGACAGAATTAGATATTGACTTTTTAATGCAAGGAGACAACTTATTCGGTAGAAAATTTGATGAAAGTGTTGATGCAATGATTCTGGGTTTTTTGGAAGAATATATAGAAGCTGATCAAATACTAAATAATAATATAGATTTTAATCTTATTCCAGCTCTTAATATGGATACAAAAAAAAGTGTCATATTAAGCCCAGAAACAATTATAAATCCGCCTACTCAATTAAGAAAACTTAATGGCAATAAATAAATAGTAAAATGGCTAAAACGAATATTACTAGAAGTTGGAGGGAGCAAAAGGTGATGCTTAAGCGAAGGTTTCCTTTTCTATCTGACCAAGATTTTGACTTTAAAGATGAGCAAAAAGAAATGATGCTTGATGGCCTTGCTGCTAAACTTAAAAAAACAAGAACTGAGCTAGAAGTACTTTTTGCTGAATTACAAACCTATTGAATTATACTTAACAAAATAATCATGCATAAATTTAAAATACAACCGCTTGCTGATAGGGTATTGGTAAAAGCAGACATCGCAGAAGAAAAATCAAAAGGAGGTATCATTATACCGGATACTGCTAAGGAGAAACCTCAAAAAGGAATTGTACTAGCTGTCGGAAAGGGAAAGAAAGATGAACCCATGACCGTAAAAATTGGTGATGCGGTATTATATGGCAAATATTCTGGCACAGAAATTATGGTTGAAGGAATTGATGCACTTATTATGAAAGAGTCAGATATCTTTGGCATTATTCGGCCAGTCAGTTTAGAACTCATATAAAAAGATGTAACAAGTATATGTTGAAACTAAGATGATGAGCTATGTATGAATATGAAGATTAACAAATCAGGATATCCTAAAGATAAAAGGGAGTTTTGTCAGGATATTGAAGAACAGTTGATTGCACATAAGACTCTTCTATAATACCATAGTGAGCATATTTCTTATTTTTTTCTACTGCCCAACCAATATTGCCATAGTCAAAATGCCAATATTCTTTATGATCACACACAAAATCTTCATTCTCGAAAAGTTTCATAAGTAGCTTACGGTTTTTCCTTGCTTCTTCACTAATGCCAGGATGTTTGGGGTAACATTTTTCATTTAAATCTATTTTTAGGCCATCGTTAGTTCCGAAATCCAAAACACATTTCTTTCGCAAATCATAAATCAAAGCATCAACCGCGCCTCCAGTTGAATGGGTAGATTGTTTTTTTGGGGCGATAAACCTTGATACTAGCTCATTAATTTCTTCTGTGGTTTTTTTGGGATGTTTCTTTTTCATAAAACTTGCTTTTTGCACCCATAGTTTTTGCTGATGCTCGAATGATCTCCAGACAGATCTAATAATTAGCTTTTTGCCCTGATTATCCAGAAGTTTACTAATCCGCCCTATTTTTTCGTAGATCTCTTTTCTAACTAAATAACGATAGTTTTTTTGAATGGATTTTTCAAATATTAAATTAAAATCTGAATCTTGAAGACTCATCAATGGACTTAGATCATCTTTGATAGTCATCATTGCCGCTTTCTTTTTGTGCAACCTGTCTTTCTCTTCTAATACTGCACAATAATCTCTTGCGCTTATTGGAGTCTTGATGTTTTTAAAAATATAGGATGAATTCATAGCGGTAACTAATGCTCCATATTTTAATGTAAATGACACCTCGTCTCCAACATTTAATTCTGCTTTTTTGGCATTGATTATAATGTGATCGCCACCAGCTCCCAGGATTTCAATATCTAATTTTGGGGTTAGTCCAGCAACCATTACATCCTGAACACCTATTGCCAAAATAGCTCGCCTTATCATACCTTGGTCTTTAAATTTTGGTTTGTTACCAAAAGCGTCAAGACCAATTTCGCCATCTGGTACGGATGATTTGTTTTTCAGTTCGATAACCTCGGCTGTCAACATAAAGGCGTCTTGATAAAGTTTTGGAATCGGCCTTCCTGTTAAAGGTTCATAGCCTAAGAATATGGATTCTCCTAATCTCAGATTATTAATCCTACCAATATCTTTTGTAGTGTTGAACCAATTATAATTAGCTGAGTTCCCTCCTGAGATGATAGATAGCTTTATGTTGAACTTCTTCTCAATACTATTAGCAATAGCGGATAGTATATCCATTTTTTCTGCTGTGGGTTTAACTCCGGAAAAACAGGCAAGATTTGTGCCTATTCCGGTGAGTTCAACTCCTCGAAGGCTAAGTATTTTTTCAATGGTGTTTTCGAGTTGAGATGGTAGTATTCCTTCGCGCAAATCTCCTAATTCTACCATGACTATGATTTTATGGATTTTACTATGTAGGATGGCAAATTCTGAAAGTTTTTTTATTACAGATAGCTCTGAGTTTAAACTCATATCAGTATCTAATACTACTGATTCTGTCTGACTGATCATAGGTGTTCTAATCAATAAAAAAGTGGCTTTCACACCAGCAAGGCGCATTTTTCTGATATTTGATATTCTGGAGTCAGCAAGAATTTTAATTCCGCTCTTCACCAAAATATTGGCAATATGAGGATCTGCACAAACTCCTTTAGTAACAGCAATGATATCTATGCCTTTTGATCGAAAAAGGGAACTTAAACCCTTAGCGTTATGAACAATTTTACTAAGATTAATATCTATTCTTGGGGTTGGCATAGTAGTGGGTTGATACGGATTAAATCAGGGAATATTTCGCAAAGTTTTTTTATCAACTTATCGCAATCATTTTTTAAGACATCAGTAACAGGTAATTGATATTTTTTTTCATAAGCTTTTGTTGTACTTTCAATTTCATTGTCATTCATTCCTTCGTGATTAATTGTGATTGCAATTACTTTGGCTCCGGAAAAAACTTCTAACATTTTTATTTCACTCTCAAGTGTTGGCATTGGAATTTTTGGAAAATCACACCTAGTACGTCTTTTTGGTGGATGTTGGAGAATAATAGCCTTAGGCATAGCACCTCTAATGATTGCACTCGAAGAGGTAAATGCCGGATGGCTTAGTGCTCCCTGTCCTTCTACCACAATAATATCGGGTTGTTCCTTGAGTGCTTCCAGAACAGCATTTTCAACTTCTCCGGTCGCAAAACCAGAGCTTAGTACATCTATAGCAATACCGTATTTGGAGCCTTGGAGTATTCCTGTCTGACCTGTAGTTATGAAGATCGCGTTTAAACCTTCTTTCTTTAGGGCTTCTACTAGCTTAAGTGCTGTAGTTCGCTTACCAACCGCACAATCCGTGCCAGATACTGTTATGACAGGAGTTTGAACGTCTCTGATTTGCCCTGTAAAATTATGAAGGTTTTCTTTTGAAGGTGGTTTTCTCACATCAAAAATAGATACATTGTATTTATTTGCAAGCTCTATACAAACTGCATCATCCGAAAGAAACTCTGGTAGTCCGTTTACAATATGCATTCCAGATTTAATGGCTGTGTAAATAACTTTTTTCTCTTCATTATTAAGTAATGGTTCAAGGGGAGCAATCCCGTAGATGAAGTATTCTGGAACGCTGTCTAATATCTCAATGGCTTTATTAAAATTTTGGAATATTGGTATCTCATTTTTAATTCCGTCCAGATACTCTCCAGCATCAAGACCTGATTTGGTGCTATCTATAATCCCAACGATTTTATACTTCCCAGAATGCCTGACAAGACCATTTGCGACTTTACCATCTAATTTGCCAAATTCATTCTCGCAATAAACTATTGCTGATGTTTTCATATGTAAGTGATGTAAGATTAAGGAAATTGACTTCAGAAAGGATTTAACTTCCTACTAATGCTTTTGCAGACAGACCCAATTCCCACCTGTCAGGATCATTTTGAAATCCGCAATAGTATATTCCATCAATATATCGCTTTATTATCAGCGAAATACTGGGATTTATTTTAGTGAACACTGTATCACCTATTTTGTATTTTGGAATTACATTTTTATTCAGTTTCATAAGGAATGTTTAGAAGTGTACTTTTTCATTTCTTTTAATCCCCAGAGAATTAGTTTATGAATAAATAACCTCTGAGGACATAAAGAATCAGCAAAATTCAAAGACAATGATAAAAATCCTATAACGAATGGCTTTAAACGATATTTTATTTATCCCTGTCTTTAAAAACAGTGTTAATAAGTTAATCTATAGTGTTACAAATGATGTTTCATTCTATTTATTCTCTAAAAAAATGCTAAAAGAATCATCCAATAGCTATTCTTTTGACATTCTTGTTCTTTATGAAATGAATTTTACTCAACTATAAACAAAAAAAAGGCGGAGTTTTTAATTTCTGCCTTTTTTACCTGAAAATGTTTTGTAGTATATATCAAAAACTACGCTTCCATTATCATTTAGGTAATTCTAGATTGTTTAGGTTTGAAATAATTATGTATTTTATTTAAAATGTCCATTATAAAGGTCTTTATAATTAACTGATATAATGTTATACAATAAGAATTGAATGTTATATAAATCATAGGTTTTAGGTTTTTACTGAAAATCTATTCTAAACATTTAGCTGCATACAAGTAATTTTTTGAATATGATAATAATTTAATAAATTATTAAAAGGAAAAAACTAAAAACTGTACGTAACACTTACGTACAGTTTTTACGTATCTATTTGTGCCTATTTGCTGGTGTTTGCGTACGTAACATTTTTTAATCGTCTGATTATGAGTTGTGTAAAACTAGCTTTCGCAGGCTCATAACCCGAAGGTCACTGGTTCGAGTCCAGTTCCCGCTACAACGAATAACCTCTTCATTTTGAAGGGGTTGTTTTTGTTTATGGATATTTTTATGACCAAAAAAGGGATCAAGGGGGATCAAGGGATCAAGTCCAAAAGTTGTGGGATTAAGTATTTAGGCGAAAATAGTTGTTAGTCTAAATAAGAAGAACTCTACAT
>NZ_JBSIBP030000019.1:0-44837 GCF_053613295.3 Aquimarina ulvae | reverse complement strand
ATCAGAGCTAGACATAGACTTTTTAAAAATCAAAGTTCAGCCTTTTTAAATTACTCCACAACTTTTTGTGTTGATCCATTATCTGATAATAAGGGATCAAGTCTAAAAGTTGTGGGATTAAGTATTTAGGCGAAAATAGTTGTTAGTCTAAATAAGAAGAACTCTACATTTCTAACGCCTCTAAACTGTGCTCTAAAGGCTTTTATTTTTGCATTAAATGATTCTGCTGAAGCATTTGATGATAAAACATTCAAAAAGGTAGTTTTAGTTTTAAATTAAAACAAATAGGGTAAAGTATTCTTAATTGATAAACAACAATATTATGAAACCCGTAAGACATAATCTCTTTTCAGAATGAAGGTAAAGAATATCTAAAAGCTATTATTTTAAGAATTTCTTTTATTCTGGTTGATAATCAGGATGACCCGTTTGCCAAAACGCAAAAGAAAGTATATTAGCAAACCGCTCAAATTCCTTTGTCTTTGTATCATCTTTACCATGCCCTGCTTTTTTATCTATAAGCAGTAAATTATTGGTGTTACTTTCATTATAAGCTTGTATCCGGGCAGCAAATTTAATCGAGAACCACGCTGGAACTCTAGGATCGTTCAGACCTGCAGTTAACAGCGTAGCGGGATATTTTTCGCCTTGTTTTAAGTTATGATATGCATCCATTTCTAATAATGCTTTAAACTCTTCAGGATTTTTTACAGTTCCATACTCTTTTATGTTTTTTGCTCCGTTAGCTCTGTTTTCGGATCTTAAAGTGTTTAGCATACCAAATTCTATAATAGCAGCAGTAAATAGATCTGGACGCTCAGTGATGGCCCTTCCAATCATAATTCCTCCGGCACTACCACTCCATATAGCCAATTGTTCTCTGGTGGTTATATCATTTTCTATTAAATATTCGGCACAGGTTATAAAATCTTTCCAAGTGTTTGGTTTGGTTACTTTTTGTCCTCCTTTATGCCAGGCATCTCCTTTTTCGCCACCACCTCTTACGTGTGCAACTGCATATATTCCTCCTTCTAATACCCATAATAATCTTCTTATTTGCAAAGAAGGCTTCATAGATCTTCCATATGCTCCATAACCATCCATTAAAACCTTATTTTTCCCTGTTTTCTTTATTTTTTTATTATAAAATAAAGACAGAGGGATTTTTTCTCCATCGTGGGCTGTTATTTCAATTTCTTCGACAATTATGTCCTTGAATCGCTGATCTTCCAATGCTGCATTTATGTCTTTATCTAACAGTTGTTCGTTAAAATATTCAAATCGTTTGTTATCTGTAGTCCAACCACTAGCATTAATCCAAAGTTCTGGATAATCTAATCCTCGTGAATTTAGGCTTATATTTCCGTAAACCTTTGGTAAGGTTATCTCTTTTTGAGAATTATTTTCCAACTTGAATAAACTAGCTTTTACACCATTTTTACTAGTTACAAAATATAGCCCTTCACTGGTAAGACTAAAATCGGTAATAACTAAATCTTTTTTTTCTTCAACTAATGTTTTAGGGTTGTCGAAATCAGGATTAATTATAGAAGTACTACATATTTTGAAATTAGGAGCATTCTTAGAAGTTATGTAGACTAAAGAGTCTCCTTTAACCATATAGTCTTTAATCTTATCAGATACTTTAAAGAGTGTTTTCCAATTTTTACCATCCAATTCGCTTATTTTTAAAGAATAAGCATCGTAGTAACTTCTATTTCCTCTTATTTTTCCAATAATATATTTATCATTTTTGTCATTGAATGATATAATTGGTGTTTCTTGTTCTTTAAGATTTAATTTTGGGTTATGACTCTTTGAAAGTAGTTCTTTTAATTGTTTTGGATCAGCTCCAAGTTTATAAATTACAGATTTTGTGTTTAATGAAAATTGTTTAGATTCTGGATCTGAGTTTATATATTGTAAATACATAAATCCAGAATTATCTGGTAACCAGTGTATTCCTCCAGAGCTCGTAGGCCAGACATTACTTATGACCTTAGAACTGACAGTCTTGGAAAGTACGTCATAAATAATCAAGTCTGAAATTTCTTTACCCATTTTGGTTAGACTAATTACAATTTTAGTTCCATCCCAATTGGGTGCAATATAGTTTATAACAAATTCGGAGTCAGCGTTTGATTTGTAATCCTTAGGATTATATAACATTATTTCTGGTTCTTCATATGACTCTCGATAGTATAATTTAGGTGTATTGTCTGTTGAAGACCTTTTTAAATAAAAATATTTGTTGTTTTTTGTAACCTTAAGTTTAGAAATGGTGAATGATTTATTACTATCGAATTGTATCTGTTTATCAACTAATTCTTGTCTTTTATTTATAGCACGTAGAAAATTATATGAGATATCGTTTTGTTGATCAATCCAGTGTTTTACTGTTGGATTTTCCAAATTTTCTAAATATCGGTAAGGATCTTCAATCAGTTGTCCATGATATTTATCTACCACAATTTTTACAGGTAGTATATCTGTTTTGGTTTGACAACTCATAAGTAAAATGCATATAATAAATAACTTAATTTTCATATAAAAAAATTAATATAAAGGGAAGTTTTGCTTCCCTTTATATGATAATAAATACTTTGTTTTCTTTCTAGCTTCCCCAAGTATCATCATCAGAATCATCATCATCAGAATTTAATAATGCTCCCCCTTTAATACTAATTAAATTATTAAGCTTAGCAATTTTAAATTTGTCTAGAGTAAGTTTGTTTACGTTGTCTGAGTTCTGCATTTTTTTCATGTTGTAGAGTTTTAAATTTTATTGTTGTATGATTTAATGATGTAACAAATGTATGAGATACGTCAGGCTATTACACCATAAAAAAAGCAGTAGCAACATGATTTCAGGAATTCGGTGTCCCGATTTCAAGAATTCGGAGTCTTTGTTTCCAGAAAATAAAACACACAAATAATTGGTAATCATATAGTTGTGTTTTCTTGTAATTGAATCGTTGTTTTTTTTCTTTATTTTGATTTGTTCTTATTGTTTTTGGGAAAGTAGGAGGAGAATTTTATTTTTTTGTGAAATGAGCTGGAAAAAAAATAGGTAATATTGAGACCCATATTATATTTGCAATTACTTTAGTGAGATATTTTCTATTCTTTAGTATACAATTAACCCCAAGTATCATTATCGGTTTTGGGAGGATTTTAACTTAAAATTGCTCCACCTTTAAAACCAATTAAATTATCAAACTTGATAATTTTTAGTTTGCGGAGAGAAAGTTTGTTTATATTATCAAATTTGTTCTGCGTATTAAGTCGTTTTTTTTTCTTCTTCACTTTGTTTTTTCTCTAATTGTTTCAAGAAAAATGACGGAAAGATTCCGGTTTTTTTATGAAATGATCTTGAAAAAGCATCAGTTGTATTAAAACCTATTTCATTAGCAATTGCTTTAATGGTATATTTTCTGAATTTAGAATCAGATTTCAACTTTTCAACCACAAAGTCAATACGAAGCTCGTTGATATAATTACTAAAACTTTTATCCTTATATGTGTTAATAATTTTAGACAAATATTTGGAGTTTGTTTTGAACTCTTTTGATAAGGCATTAATAGAAATGTTAGTTTTGATAAAATCATTATTCTTTTCAAAAGTATTTAAATGCTCTAAAATGTCATCAATAATAATCTCTGAAATCCCTATATCTGTTGTGTCATTTTGATTGGAATTAGCAGAGGTTTTGCCTATTTGATTTTTAACTGAATCAGTGTTTTCTTCTTCAGAATTATTATTTTTTTCATATAAATCAAGAAATCTTTGCTGAAATACTTTTCGTTTCTTAACATTTCGAACCAAAATTATGATTAAAGAAATGATAAACAGTAATAAGATACCTACTGTAATTATCGTTTTTTTATTGTTTTTCTGAAGAGAGTCAATAATATTCTCTTTTTCTAGAATTAGATTAGGAGTCGTGTACTCATCATTTATCTTAACATATACTTGTTTGTAATTAGTATCTAAAATGCTATCTACGTGTAAAAGTTTATTGATATAGAATAGTTGTTTCTCTATATTTTTATTCTCTTTATATGTTTTAATTAGAAGTTCATACCCCTGTCTAATAGTTGGAAAATAGTATTTTTTAGCGTACGCTAAAGAGTCCATTTTTTGTAAATGTACTAAGGAAGCCTCGTGGTTTTGTTGTTTAGCATATATTTTTCCAAGATATAAGTCCGCACGTATTGAAGTGCCAATACTTTGAGGTATCGTTTTAGAAAGTTTTTTAAATTTAAGAATACTATCAAGACTGGATGCATATTCTTTCTTATAGTAATGGGTTCTGCCAGAAGATAAAAGCAGACGACCATACAATATACTATCTTTAGATTTTAATGAAAGATTAATAGCTTTTTTGTTGGTTATATATGCAGAATTATATATTTTATTTTTGTTAAAAGAACTTCCTAATGCGAATAAAGATTTTATATAGTCATACTCGTATTTGGGATTTTCGTTAAACTGCTTTTCATAATAATCAACAATTGATTTTAAAGATTCTAAAGACTCTAAAGATTCTCCCAAATCTTCTTTAAGTAAAGCAATGAAATATTTGGTTTTGAATTGTTGATCTGTATTTTCATTCTCGTTTGCATATTGATTGGAGAATACCAATTCATCTATTGCTTTTTTGAATTGACTTTTTCCACCATAAACTCTTGCTTTAAGCAAGTGTCCTTTGGCTGGGTAGTTATAATCTTTGATATTTTTGGTTAACATGATAATGCTATCTCCATATGCTAGAACCTCGGATTGCTTAGAGATTTCAGATAACATATAATATCCATCAGCTTGTTTTATGATATCTCTTTCTTGTTTAGCTTTTTGCAGATATGTTAATGCATACACTTTTGAATGTTTAGGGTCACTCTTGTATTGTTTGAAACTTTCTTGTAGTTCTTCATATGTTTTTTGGAATAATGTATCTTGAGCAACAGCCTCTTGAGCGTTTGTTATTCTCAAAAAACAAAATGCTGAAATCAAAAATGTAACAAGTAGCCTGTTTTTCATATACTGATAATTTTATCTCTGCCAACCTGATTTTTTTTCAGATAGTTTGATATAGGGTTTGTTATCAAATTTCTTTCCTATTATTAAGGAATTAATCTTTGGTTTTTTGGTTAAGATACATTTCATAATTTTTTTGAACTATGAATTTATAGATAATGAGTTTTTTATATAATCCGATTTATAATATTTTCCAAGAAAATCATAAATAACAAGTTCATAAAACCTTTGTCTAGACCGAAAAGCTCTATTGACTAGCATATGAATATGACTTCCTATTAAATAATCAAATGGCACTTCGAGACTACCTTCTTCGTTATGGTTTACAATTTCTTGTATTAATTTTATAGTTGCTTTTTCTTTTGTATTTATAATTTTATCCAAAACGTTAAATTCATTTTCAGAATATGATGATTTCAGAAAATGGGCCAAATTGTTTTTAATTTTTCGATATTTTTGATCTAATTGTTTATTAAGAACCTTATCGGCGTTAAATTCTATTTTGAATGCATCTCTTTTGTTAACTGCAAAACTTAGTTTTTCTTGCACTTCATAATTACAACTGTTAAGGAATTGATCAATAGTCTTCATAATAAATAAGAAATACAAATTTTCGTCCTCAATTATAGTTTTACTTTCTAATAACATACTACTTTCATGGTAAAACAATTCTTCTGAAATATGAATAGTATTTGCACCATAACGTTCTAACTCACGATGATAAGTGTCTAATTGAATTTTATAAACAATATCATCAGTAACATATGATTGCATTGTACTACTAAATAACTGCATAATATCTGCAATGTTTCTAATGTTGGTGATACGAAGTCTAAGTTTTATATGAGCATCCGGATCATGATATCTAATAAAGAACCATAGATCAATCATTCTTTTTTTGATTAATAATTTCATTAATGGATAGATGGTATTGATTAGAATACTATCCGAGGTTCTGGCACCACAATATATTTTGTAATACAACCATTCTTCTCCAGGTATAAAGGTTCTTTTTACTTGCACTTTAAGAGTATTATGCCTTTACTGTTATCTTTGATAATTTACTAGAATATAATACGGTATCTTTTTTAGGTATTTGATTTACTTTTGTTTCCTTGTAAAATGAGAATACACATTGATTAGTGTATTTATTACTCCCCTGTTTTACAGGACTGTCTTCTATGAATAAAAATTCTTCTAATAAAAACTCTTCTCTGTTTTTTATAGTATTTAACCACATAAGGGTAGATTCTTTATTTTCAAAATTGATCAGTAGCGTATTATCTTTATCAATAAGCTGGACATACTTAGGTATTAGTAGTTTTTTCCTCCATTTTGTTACCTTAATGAGGTAATTATTTTTGGTTTCTATATCATCCAGAAATGGAGCAACATCTTTTTTTGAGATACGCCAACGTGCTTTTGAGAAGATAAAATTCTTGTATTCTACTCTGGGTAAAAACTTGTTTTTTTCAAGTGTTTCACCCCAATTAAAAGCGATACCTCCTCGCATATTCTGTTTTTGCATGTCACATAAAAAATGGTAAATAGGTAAAGAGTTTTGTCTACTATAATTGTGCGCGTTGGTCAGTCTTGGAAGAACCGTTTTGTTATGTTTCTTGGAACGTAAAACTAAAGTGTTATTTTTAATTGAGAGCATAAGATCTTGTATAGGAAGTTGTTGCTCAATAGGAAGGCTAGATTTTCCTAAATATGGAATTTCATACTTTCGTATTACAGCCCTACGAATTACGTTTCCAGTACGAGATTCTGGTAAGTGAATTATTTCAGCAATAAGTTTCTCAGGATGCATTTGCTCCTCAATAGTTGCGACATGTTGAACATATTCAAAAATCGTTTGATTACCGGCAGAGAAACGAGCCAGAAGAGCTGCAGCAGATGCTCCTCCTATGCTAGATAATGCTATTTTTTCTTGATTATCTAATGTAAAAACTTCTGTTATTGTAGATATGGAATCAGGAAGATCTGTCCAGTTGATATCTAAGTTTTCAAAATCCTTATCAAATAATTGTATTGTATATAGCTTCTCAGAATTAGCTTGTTGTAATTTGTTATTTAGAATATCTTTTATGGGGTCCCACTGTAACTTTTGTTTTAAGTTGTGTTTATGAGGAACCTGTAAGCCATCCAAAAAAAGATTAGAATCTACTGCTTGGGTATCTTGGCGATATCCAATACCAATTTCAGTATCCAATACTGTGGATAAAGGAATTTCACGTGTCTCATATCTTCTTTTAAATGCATCTTTAAATTGTTGTAAAGTACTGTTTTGGGAAGGTAAACTCATCTTGTTTAAAATTACCATTGCCCTTTTTATTTGATACCCAAAACGAATATCTAGTTGATTTTTGATTGCTTCAGTATATAAATCTACTTGGAATAGATACTTTAACTCGAAGGGTGTATTTGTTTTTTTTACAGACTTACTTAAATCCAAATAAACTTGAGTTGTATTTCCTATTTTTTCATCAATTTGATCTAAATGTTTTTGGTATTGATCAATTTGATTGATTATAGATTCGGTATTTTTAATTTTTTTTAAATTATTTGATAACTGAATCAAAAAATCTTGTCCTGTTACAGAGGGTTCTATTTCACTTACGATAATTTGATTCTGAATCAAGAGTTCAATAAATTCTTCGGCATCTTGAATCGATATATGATCATTTACTAATAAAGAAGTAAGTTCTTCAATTTTTTTTCCTGATTTAGCGTGTTCAAGGATACTTTCCAAATATGGTGTATGTGTTACTGCTTCTATAGAATGTTCTCTTCTATTTTTTGTATTATAAATGTATTCTACATATCTATATTGTTCTCCTATTTTATAGATACTATTATTAGGAAACCAACGAAGTTGTTTTTGGATATAGTCAATCCTAGCTAGCTTTTGCGAAAAAGCAACTAGAAAATTCATGTCAAAACGGGTTTGTCTATGATGTTTATGGTTTGGTTTCAGTTCAATAACAGTTGATTCACCCAACTCTCCTATGCTGCATCCGGCAAATAATCCAAAAGGGGTGCATCTAGATGACATCCGGGATAGATATTTTAGTAAAGAAATTTTTAATCTATCTACTTTTTTTAGATCAACGATCTCTCCCTCAAACCATTTGTTAATAGCTATAAAAAGCTCAGGAGATCCTAAAAATATAGCCTCTTTAACAATATCATTTGTCCAGATTTTTCTAAACATTTCTGTTGAAACCTCTTCGTTTTTTGTCAAATCAAAATAAAAATCTAAAGGTAAAAGAGGTACTCTTAAACAAAATTTATTGAAGAAGGTATATGGGTTTTTTGGTTTCAAGCTGAATACTGTATAATAAAATTACATTGTGTGATATAGTAACAAATATAATTTTTTCTTTTCATCATCCTCTGATATTACGGTTTTTCAGTTGTAAGATGGATGATCTTTAACATATGATTAAGAAAAGAAGTTTGATTTTAAATGCAAATTCAATCCTTTCTACCCTAATTATTATAGTTTATTTCTAAAAATAGTGTTATCAACTAGTAGAAAATATTAGGATAATAGGGCAATTAAAGGAACAAATTCATTGTGTTTTGGGTGAACAATGATATAAAGTGTTTTATAAGTGTGAAATTGACTTTATGTTGTTTAAAATTCTAATTATCAGTGTTTTGTGTTATATTTTTTTGTCCGGGATTCCGTGAATTAAGGCCTGTTATTCCTGAAAACAGACTCTAAAGACTTGTTTTAAGGTTGTGTTTTACTTTATGTTTGTATCAAATATTAGCGAAAGCTTTTCATAATAATCTTAGGGATATTTTGGAAAGCAGAAACTAAATCTTCAATACATAAATTTTTACAGAATATACTGGATGTGAGTCAAGGAAGCGAAGCTATGGGCTTTTTTAAAACCTTCTTTTTTATTCCGATAAATATATAGATTACACACAAACATTTTTTCATCCTTATTAAAACATTAATCATGGGTAAGCTTCTTAAAACAGGTTGGTACGTACTTTATGTAAGATCACGTTACGAAAGAAAAGTTGATGAATTGCTAAAGGAAAATGGATTAGAGTCCTTTCTCCCTATAGTAACAACTATAAGAAAATGGAGTGATCGCCAAAAGAAATTAGAAATCCCTTTATTTTCTTCGTATGTCTTTGTGAACATAAAAACGTCTATGGATTTCCATAAAACATTATCCGTAGAAGGTGCTTGTTCTTTTATTCGTTTTGGATCTGAGTATGGAATCGTAAAAGATGAAGAAATAACCAAAATAAAGTTCTTAGTAGGTTCTAAGGGTATCCAGGATATAAAGGTTGATAATCAACCATATGATGTTGGTGAAATTATGATGATTCAGTATGGTTCACTAACAGGCTTAGAATGTGAAGTGATTAATGTTAATAATGAAAATAAGATTATAGTCCGATTGGATTCTATAAGTCAGGGAATTACGGCTACAGTGCCTTCAAGTTACTTATCGAAAATATCAAAAGCAGTCTAATGAAAAATACAATTTCTAACATACAGAAGTACGTTTGGTTGGACCAAATAATGACTCCTGAATCTCCTAAATATAATATAGGAGGATATGTAATAATTAAAGGGGAGATTAATTTTGAATTATTCAATAAAGCCTTTAAAATATTAGTAAAAGAAAATGATATATTTTCTTTTACTTTTAAAGAAAACAAAGGGATTCCTACTTATGACATGTCTTTACATGATCATTCAGAGTTTTTAAAATGTTTTGAGGAACCAAGTAAAGAAAAGGCGGTACGAAAGATAGAAAGAGATTTTTCTGAAGCATTTAGATTTGAAGAAGAAAAACCGCTCTACAAAATGTGGTTGATTAATGTGTCTCCAGATTGTAGTATCTGGTATTCAAAATTACATCATATTATTGCTGATGGATTTTCTTTTCAGTTGTTATTTAATGAAGTTAATAGAATATATGAAAAACTGTTGATCGAAGATGGATATACCTATGCGGATATAGAAACTCATACCACATTGTATGAAGAGTTTATCCTTTCTGAAAATACATATAGATTATCTGATAATTTTAATGAAGACAAGAAGTTTTGGATGGATAAATACCAAGAACTTCCTTCGTTGATTTATAAAGAAGGTAATAGAGAGCAGGATCATTATCATCTTGAAACGGAATTATCAGTTATAGAAAATCAGAAGTTATGGGAAATAATCAAGAAAGAAAGATTGAGTATTTTTCATGTGCTTTTGGGGGTTTGTTCTTTGGTGCTATCAAAATATTATTGCAAGAGTGAGATTAGTTTAGGAATGCCTATTTTAAATAGAAAAAATGCTATACAAAAGAAAACTTTTGGACCTTTTATAAGCGTTTTGCCATTACAGTTAACTCTCAAGAAGGAGGATGATTTTTTGAGTTTTATTCAAGGTATCAAAAAGGAATTATTTTCTTGTTATAGACATCAAGGGTTTCAGCAGGCAGATATTATTAAAGAATTACCTAATGAAATTACTCACTTGTATGATGTAAGATTGTCATATGAAAGATTACAATATAATAATGAGTTTGCAGGAAGTACAGCTACAATTCACCCAATATCCAATGATAGTGAAGATGACCCAATTTCGATACATATTTTTGAACATAAAGGGGGTATACTCAAATTTAGATTTGATATTAACGAAAAATACGTCCCTAGGTCAGAAGCAAATGAATTGATACGATCATTTAAGAATGTCCTGGTAAATTTAGGCAAACATATAAATGAACATATTTCTGAAATACAAATAGCGGATGCACAACAGTTATCCGAAGTTAATGAGTTCTCCAAAGGGTCTATAATTGAGCGAATTGATAATACATTTTTAGACCTTTGGAATGCTACGGTAGCAAAATATAAACAATCTGTTGCTGTAACTTATGGTTTCAATGAAGTAACTTATAAAGATCTCGATGCTAGGGCAGAACAGATGGCAAGTTACCTTCACAGATCTGGAATAAAAAGAGGAGATCGTATTGGTGTGATGTTATCTCGCTCAGAGAAAAGTATACTATGTATTCTGGCTGTGTTAAAAATTGGAGCGATATATGTACCTATTGATAGTAGTTACCCAGAAGAGAGAAAAAGCTATATAATTAAGGATGGTGATCTAAAAATGATATTAGTTGATTCTTTTTCTCACACTTCTTTAGACAGTAAAGAGCATAACATAGATGAAGTTTTAGAAGGTGATCATAGTTTTGAAAACCTTGAAACCGTAGATATTTACGTAGATGATGCGGCCTATATTATTTATACATCAGGATCAACAGGTAACCCAAAAGGAGTAGTTATAAGTCATAAATCTTTATATGATTATACTTTAACATTTAAGGAGTACTTTGGTTTAGAAAGTTCAGATAAAGTATTACAGCAAGCATCTCTTTCTTTTGACACTTCTGTTGAAGAAGTATTCCCCATACTTGCTACAGGAGGAAACCTTGTTATTGCAAATGATACAAAGGATTTCCATAAATTGTTTAAAGAATGTGAGCAACATAATATTACGTTATTGAGTACTAATCCTTTTGTTTTACAGTATCTCAATGAAAATGAATTAAACTATAAACTAAGTTTAAAAACCTTAATTAGTGGAGGGGACACCCTAAAATCTCATCATGTTAGTAATTTGATAGGAAAATATGATGTATATAACACATATGGACCTACTGAAAGCACAGTATGTGCTACGTATTATAAGGTTAAACATGAAGAATCTTCTATTCCTATTGGCACACCGATACCCAATCGAGGAGTTTATGTAATGGATGATGCCAATTTATTACCAAAAGGAGCGATTGGAGAAATAGGACTTTCAGGATTAGGGTTAGCAATAAAATATTTAAATCAAAAAAAGCTAACAGAAGAAGCATTTGTTGATATTGATGGAAAACGTATTTATAAAACCGGCGATTTAGGAAAATGGGACGAAAATAGCAACTTGATTTTTTATGGTAGAAAAGATAATCAAGTTAGTTATAAAGGATATAGAATAGAAGTTGGTGAAATTGAACAAGCTATACAACAAGTAAATGCATATGTTGTAGATACCTATGTATGTATAAATGAAGTAAATGAATTACCAATTTTAATTGCTTATTTAGTGGCGAATGAATCTTTTGTTAATATTTCTTCATTAGCGATCGGGTTAAAAGAATTTTTACCTGAATATATGATTCCAACTCACTTTGTTGTTATTGATGCTATTCCGTTATTAACGAATGGAAAAATCGATGTCAAAAAATTACCTAACCCAAAGTTTGTGGATATCAAAGAAACAGTTCAATTACCTTCTACCAATGAAGAGAAGGAAATTGCTGCAATTTGGAAAGAATTACTGAAATTGGACAAAGTAGATGTTAATGTTAGTTTCTTTGAATTAGGTGGTCATTCTTTGTTGGCAAATCAGTTTATAAGTAATTTAAGAACTCAAAAAGGAATAGAACTATCCTTAAAAGATTTTTATAAATCCCCTACTATTAGAGAAATAGGTGAATTAATTCCATCATTAGATAGAAAAGAAATTCAAAGGATATTAACTCCCAGTCAAGAATATTATCCTTTATCATATTCTCAGGATAGACTATGGTTTTTAAACCAATTGAATAGTGAAGATACTTCATATCACGTGTCCAGAGCAATAAAGCTTGATGGTATTATAGATATAGGGATATTAGAAAAAACATTTTCTAAACTTATAAAGAAGCATGAAATTTTAAGGACTGTCTTTGTAAATATCGATGGAGAACCTTATCAAAAAATATTATCTCCTTATACGTTTAATATTCCAGTTATAAATTATGGAGATACATTAGAATCAGAAAAACAGAAAATAATTAATGATAATCTTCATAGAATAGAAGTTGCTGCATTTAAAATTGAAGATGGGCCTCTTTTTAGAGCAGAATTGTTAGAGTTTTCTGAACAAGAAAATGTTCTTATATTCTGTGAACATCATTTAATTTTAGATGGATGGACACAAGGTCTATTATTCAGAGATTTTGTCGATATATACAATGAATTAAAAAGAAACCCTGATTTTGATATTAAAAAACCGGAAATTACATTCAAAGATTATGCTTATTGGGAAAAAGAGAATTTAAATGAAACAGTCTTAAGAGAAAAATTAGATTTTTGGGAAAAGCAATTAAGAGGTTTTTCTAATCAGTTACCTCTTCCATTGGACTATAACCGTCCAGTATTACCTACTAAGAAAGGCGAAGCGATGCAACATGTGTTTTCGTTAGAATTTTCAGAAAAATTGAGGAAGTTTTCAGAAAATAAAAATGTCTCTTTATTTATGACAATGATTACAGCATTTAAAATAGTGCTAAGTAAATTTAGTAATCAAACGGATATTTGTGTCGGAACAGCAGTAGCCAATAGAAAGTATAAAGAATTCGAAGAGGTTTTAGGAATGATTGTGAATACAATCCCTCTGAGAACTACTCTTGATAATGATCTAAGCTTAATAGATATCCTTAGCAAAGTAAAAGAAACATGTTTAGATGCATATGCATATGACGATACACCTTTTGGTAAGGTTGTAGAAAGATTGAATCCAAAAAGAAGCTTGAATATTCAACCTCTTTTTCAATATATGTTCAGTTTTGTTAACACTCCAATCAATAATATGTCTTTGTTGGATGCGGAAATAGAACTAATAAATACGCATAATAATTCTTCCAAATTTGATATTAATGTGATCGTAAATACTGTTTATGAGCAAGTTGATGCTATGCCAGATAATCAGAGTGATAGAAGAATTTCTATACAATGGGAATATAGCTCAGATATCTTTATGTCTTCTACAATGAAGCGTATGTTATCCATGTATTTAAACATTCTTGACACATTGGTGACAACTCCCGATCAACATTTATCTTCTCTAACATATATACCTAAAGGAGAAAAGGATCTGCTGTTAAAAAGCTTTAACAGTACTAAACGTGAATTTCCAAAGAATGAAAATATAGTTAGTCTATTTATTGATCAAGTAATAAAGAAACCAGATGCTGTAGCCATAGTTTTTGATAATAAGAGTTTGACATATAAGGAGTTGGATACTAAGTCGAATCAGTTAGCGCATTATTTGTTGGCTTATTATGATTTGGAAGTAGAAGATTTAGTAGCCGTAAAATTGCAAAGAAGCGAATGGTTAGTAATTTCGATATTGGCGATACTCAAAACAGGGGCAGCTTATGTGCCTATAGATCCAGAATACCCTAAGAAACGAATATCGTATATAGAAGAAGATACTAATTGTAAAACAATTATAGATGAACAGTTTTTAGATACTTTTAAAGAAAAAGTAGATTTTTCACAATTGGATCCAAAAATAGTTATTAAACCAAATAAACTAGCTTATGTAATTTATACTTCAGGTTCTACAGGTAAACCGAAAGGAGTAATGGTGGAGCATGTAAGTTTGGTAAACTATATTAAGAACCAAACTTTAGAGTTTGATTTTGATAACTCCGAGCGAGTTTTGCTTTTTTCTAACCCTTCTTTTGATGCATCGGTTGAACAATTATTTTTGACTTTATTGAATGGAGCTTCACTAATTATAGTTCCTAAAGAACAAATTATTGATCCATCTGGTCTATCAATTATCCTGAATAAATATGAAATAACTCATTTTCACTCTACTCCTAGTTATTTAACGCATTTGAATAATCTTACGTCGTGTAAAGCATTAAGAAGAGTAATTTCTGGAGGAGAGCCTTGTTCAAAAGATTTAGCTTTAAAAATGATTGATGTTGGAGATTTTTACAACAAATATGGACCTACTGAGACAACAATCAGTTCTACGATCTGTAAAGTTAATCAAAATCATATTCAAAAAGGAGTTATACCGATTGGAAAGCCTATTAATAATGTACAATTATATATTCTATCGGATAACTTAGAGTTACAGCCGTTAGGGGTTTTAGGAGAGATATGTATTGCTGGAACTGGATTATCCAGAGGATATTTAAATCAACCAGAGCTGACTATCGAAAAATTTATAGATCATCCTTTTGTTAAAGAAAGCAAATTATACAGAACAGGTGATTTGGGGAAATGGCTACCCGATGGTACTATAGAATTTATAGGAAGAAAAGATAATCAGGTTAAAATTAGAGGGTATCGTATCGAGTTAAGTGAGATAGAAAACGTCATTTTATCTCAGTCAGGAATTGAACAAGTGGTTGTCTTAAGAAAAGAAATAGAAGGGGATATTGTTTTAGTAGCTTATTTGGTTTCAGGTATTGAGATAGATAAGCAATTTTTAAGAAAAAGCCTAGCTCAGGATCTTCCTGATTACATGTTACCTAACTATTATATTGTATTAAGTGAACTTCCAATAACCTCTAATGGTAAGACTGATATTACCGCATTGCCAGAAATATCGGGGGATGATATGATTAAAAATGAATATAAAGCACCGGGTAATGAGGTAGAAAGACAATTAGTGGCAATATGGCAGGAAATATTAGATATAGAAGAGATAGGTGTTACTGATAATTTCTTTGAGTTAGGAGGGCATAGCTTAAAAGGTACTATCCTTATAAATAAAATTAAAAAAGCCTTAGGATCATCTCTATCGGTACGAGATTTGTTTTTAAACCCTACGATAGAAGGAATAACATCTCAAATAAAGGAAAGCAAGTATATTCGTATTCCAAAAACAAAGGAGCGAGAGAGTTATGCGTTGACTTCATCTCAACGTAGGTTATGGGTGTTGAGTCAGTTTAAAGAAGGAAGTATTGCCTATAATATCCCAAGTGTTTTTAGACTAGAAGGAGTTTTAGATGTAGTACAACTGAGAAAAGCTTTTCTAACGGTAATCAAGCGTCACGAGAGTTTGCGTACAGTTTTCAAAGAGGATGATCGTGAAGAAGTACGTCAGTATATATTACCTGAAAATGAGGTGAGTATGGATATTGATTTATATGATGTTAGTGAAGTTTCCGATTCAAGTGAGGCATTGTCCGCTATTGTAGATTATAGTTATGAATATCACTTTAATCTAGAGGTAGGACCTTTACTAAAACTAGGATTAATCAAAGTATCTGCAACGGAACATCTATTATTGTTTAATATGCATCATATTATAAGTGATGGTTGGTCTATGGAGGTTTTAAGTAAAGAATTGATGATGATCTATGATGGTTTGATACGTGGTAATGATATTAAGTTACCGGAATTACCAGTTCAATATAAAGATTATTCAGATTGGTTGTGTAGTGAAGAACATGAGGAAGAATTAGAAGTTTCTAGAGAGTATTGGTTAGAACAATTTAAGGAGGAAGTGCCAGTATTGGAACTTCCAACTTATAAATCACGCCCTAAGATAAAAACGTATAATGGGGATAGTTTTGATTATCGTTTTTCAGAAGGAACTAGTCAAGATTTAAGAAATTTTTCTGAGCGTCAAGGGGTAAGTTTATTTATGACATTAATGTCAGGAATCAATGGCTTGTTTTCTAGATATACGGGTAATAGTGATTTTATTATTGGTACCCCAATAGCGGGCAGAGCGCATTCAGAATTGGAACATCAAATAGGTTTGTACCTAAATACATTGGCGATTAGAACAAATTTTTCACCTACGATAAGCTTTGAAGGTTTAGTAGCTACACAAAAAAACACCTTATTAGATGCTTATTCTCATCAAGGGTATTCATTAGATCGTCTTGTAGATGAGTTAGACTTACACCGAGATACCAGTAGATCTTCTCTATTTGATGTTATGGTTGTATTAAATAATCAACAAAACATATTGTCATCGAACTCTATAGGTTTAGAAGGATTAGAAATAACTCCTTATAAAGATCAATATAGGAAAACAAGTCAGTTTGATTTAAGTTTTGTTTTCTCTGAGAAAGTAGGACAATTATCATTACAGATAGAATATAATACAGATATTTATGAGTTTGGTTTTATAGCAAATTTATGTGCTCATTTAGAATGTTTTTTACTTAAAGGTATAGAGAACCCTACTCAGAATATATCAAGTTTATCTTATATAAGTGAATCAGAAGAAGAACAATTGTTATATGATTTTAATGCTACAGAAATGGCTTGCCCAAAAGTAGATAGCATAGTTGATTTGTTTATGGAACAAGTAACCAAAAAACCAACGGCGATAGCATTAGTTCATAAAGATAAAAAATATACATATCGAGAATTGGATGAATTATCGAATCAATTAGCACATTATATTTTAGATCATTATAATGTATCGGAAGAAAATTTAGTCGCTATAAAGTTAGAAAGAACTGAATGGTTAGTAATTTCTTTACTAGCCGTATTGAAAACAGGATGCGCTTATGTTCCTATTGACACTACATACCCAGAACAACGTATTGACTATATAGAAAAAGATAGTAATTGTAAAGTTACACTAGATGAAAATTTACTAATAGAATTTAATAAACAAGAAAATATATTAAATACGCTTCCCAATATAAAGATAAAACCATCAAATTTAGCATATGTAATCTATACTTCAGGGTCAACAGGTAAGCCTAAAGGAGTGATGATTGAGCATAAAAGTTTATTGAATTTATGTTCTTGGCATATTGCTGAATATGATCTAGATCCATCAAGTAGAGGTAGTTTATACGCAGGTATAGGATTTGATGCTTCGGTATGGGAAATCTATCCTTATTTAGTTTCTGGAGGTAGTTTGTATCCTATTTCTAATCAGGAAATTCGTTATGATGTTAATTTATTGACAGAGTTTTTAAGAGAGCATAAAATTACACACACGTACCTACCAACCAAGATTTGCGAAGAGTTAATAATTCAAAATATTCAATTAGAAAATACGAAAATCCTAACAGGAGGAGAAGCTCTTAAACTACCAAAAGACATTAATAACCATAGAATTTATAATAACTATGGGCCTTCAGAAAACACAGTGGTTACAACTAGTTTTGACCTTAATGATCGTACAGGAGAAAATATTCCAATAGGACGTCCAATTGATAATACTCAGGTTTATATTATATCAAAAAACATAGAACTACAGCCTATTGGAGTCGTTGGAGAAATTTGTATTTCAGGAGACGGGTTATCTAGAGGGTATTTAAACCGTCCTCAATTAACGGAAGAGAAGTTTATCACAAACCCTTTTAGTAAAGAAGGACGTTTGTATAAAACAGGAGATTTGGGTAGATGGTTACCAGACGGTACGATTGAGTTTTTAGGAAGAAAAGATGATCAGATAAAAATAAGAGGATATCGAATTGAATTAGGAGAAATAGAAAGTGTTATTTTATCTCAAACCAAAATGAAACAAGTGATTGTTTTGGCTAAAGAAATTGAAGGTAATACATTATTAGTAGCTTATTATATTAATGACAGAAAAGTTAATAAACAAGAATTAAGAACTACAATAGGAAAGGAATTACCCGAATACATGATACCTAATTATTTTATTCAATTAGATGAACTTCCGCTAACCTCGAATGGGAAAATTGATAAAAAAGCATTACCTGAAGTAGAAGAAAAAGATATTATCAGAAATAAGTTTGTAGTAGCTAAAACAGAGGCAGAAAAGCAATTGGTTTCTATATGGCAAGAAGTTTTAAATATAGAAAATGTAGGTGTTACTGACAATTTCTTTGAACTAGGAGGACATAGCTTAAAAGGAACTGTTTTGGTAAATAAGATAAAAAAACGTTTAGGATTAGAGGTCTCAATTAAAGATTTGTTCTTGTATCCAACGATTACCGGAATGTTATCCAACACAATTAAAAACGAGTATGCCCCTATTCCTACAATCAAAAATCAAGAAAGCTATGCTTTGACTTCTTCTCAAAGACGCTTATGGGTTTTGAGTCAGTTTAAAGAAGGAAATAGTGCTTATAATATTTCTGGAACAACACAGATAAAGGGAACATTGGATATAGAGCTACTTACTAAAGCTTTTCTTCACCTTATCAATAGACACGAGAGTTTACGTACTATATTTAAACGAAATGATCAAGAGGAGGTTCGTCAATATATTATGGATGCTAATACTATAGAATTTAGTATTGATATGTTTGATCTTACTAATGATACTGATCAAGATTTATTAATAAATACTACTATTGATGAAAATTATAAATATCAATTTAGTTTAGATAATGGGCCTCTTGTAAAACTAGGAGTCATTAAGATTTCCTCAAATAAACATTTATTGTTGTTTAATATGCACCATATCATAAGTGATGGCTGGTCTATGGAAATTTTAAACAAAGAACTTATGCTCACCTATGATAGTTTAGTTCGTAATAATGATATTAAGTTACCAGAGTTATCTATTCAATATAAGGATTACGCGGAGTGGCTTTTATCAGCAAAACAAAAAAACAAATTAAGAAAATCTAAAGAATATTGGTTAGAACAATTTAAAGGAGAATTACCTGTAATAGATTTGCCTACAGACAAAAAGAGACCAAAAATAAAAACCTATAACGGAGATAGTATTGTACACAATCTCTCTAGAGATGCAAGCGAACAATTACAGCTGTTTTCTGAACAAAATGAGGTTAGTTTATTCATGGTGCTTATGGCAGGTATTAATGGACTATTATCGCGATATACTAATAGCAATGATATCATTTTAGGAACACCAGTTGCTGGAAGAAATCATTTAGATTTAGAAAATCAAATAGGATTATATCTTAATACGTTGGCAATAAGGACACAATTTGATAAAACTATTAGTTTTAAAGATTTAATAAACCTTCAGAAAGGTGTTTTATTAGATGCTTATTCTCATCAGGAGTATCCGCTAGATATTTTAATAGATGATTTAGAAGTAAAGCGTGATACAAGTCGATCTGCTTTATTTGATATATTGGTAATACTACAGAACCAACATGATTTATTTTCTTCAGAATCTCAAAAAATTGATGGGCTGGAAATAGCATCTTATGTGGAACATCATAGAAAGATGAGTCAGTTCGATATGAGTTTTATTTTCTCAAAAAATGAAGGGCAATTGTCACTACAACTTGAATATAATACGGATGTTTATGAAACTGATTTTGTGAAAAATATGATTTCTCATTTAGAGAGTTTCATACTGAACTGTACTAGTAATTCAAATAAAAGTATTTCTGAAATTAACTATATAAGTGATACAGAAAAACAAAAATTACTTTATGATTTTAATGACACTTCATTAAATGTTTCGAACCATAAGACTATTGTTGATTTATTTAAAGAACAAGCATTAAAAACTCCAGATGCTATAGCTATAGTTTATGGAAATAAGGAAATCACATATAAAGAAGCAGATGAATTGTCAAATCAATTATCTTATTTCTTAATTTCCAAATATGATATCCAAGAAGAGGATTTGATTGGAGTAAAATTGGATAGAAATGAATGGTTAATAATAGCATTACTTGCGGTATTAAAAAGTGGCGGTGCGTATGTTCCTATAGATCCGGAGTATCCGCAACAAAGAATAGACTATATAGAAAATGATAGTAAGTGTAAAGTTACTCTAGATAAGGAGTTGATTACATTATTTAGAGAAGAAGATGTTATTTCTAAAAAACTTCCTGAAATAGAAATAAAACCATCAAATCTAGCTTATGTAATTTATACATCTGGTTCTACAGGTACTCCAAAAGGAGTAATGCTCACTCATAACAATGCTGTGACTATGTTGAATTGGTCGAGAAAAGAGTTTGAAACTACCCGATTTGATATTATGTACGCAGTTACGTCTCTTAGCTTTGATTTATCCGTTTATGAGATTTTTTATCCATTAAGTATTGGTAAAAAGATTCGAGTTTTATCTAGTGGATTAGAAATTGAGAGTTATTTACATAAAGATCAAAATATTTTGATCAATACAGTACCTTCAGTTTTACAAACATTATTTGATACTGAAACTTCTTTCGCTAATGTTGTAGGTGTTAATTTGGCAGGAGAACCATTTCCTGTATCTTTTACTAATAAGTTTTTAACTACAGATATAGCAGTTCGGAATTTGTACGGGCCATCAGAAGATACTACCTATAGTAGCTGTCTAAAAATCGAAAAATCTTATGAAAGATCTACACCTATTGGAGCTCCTATAGATAATACACAGTTTTATATTTTGTCTGATGACCTTACGCTGCAACCAATAGGGGTAATTGGTGAATTATGTATTTCTGGAGATGGATTGTCTAAAGGTTATTTAAATAAACCTGAATTAACAAAAGAGAAGTTTATTGATCATCCTTTTAGAAAAGGAGAAAAATTATATAGAACTGGAGATTTATGTAAGTGGTTGTCAGATGGAACTGTAGAGTTTATAGGCCGTAAAGATGATCAGGTAAAAATTAGAGGATATCGAATTGAATTAGGAGAAATTGAAAATATATTGGTGAGACAAGATAATATCCAACAAGCACTAGTTATTGTAAAAGAAATTCAAGGAGATAGTGTTTTAGTATGTTATATAATAAATTCGGGAACTATTAATAAGCAAGAGCTAAAGTCTAATTTGAGGACATATTTACCAGATTATATGATTCCTGATTATTATCAGGTATTAGATACATTTCCATTAACCCCCAATGGTAAAATTGATAAAAAAGCACTTCCAGAAGTAATTGGGAAGGATATATTTAGAAATGAATATGTTGCTCCTAGTACTAAAATAGAAGAGCAATTGGTCGCAATCTGGGAAGAGGTGTTAAAAGTAAATGGAGTTGGTGTGACGGATAATTTTTTCGAATTAGGAGGGAATAGTTTAAAGGCAACCGTTCTAATTAATCGTATAAATAAAACCTTTAATACATTATTCTCTATTCAAGATTTATATGAAACCCAAGAAATAAAAGGTGTATCTACAAAATTAGAATTTATTAATTTTCAAAATCAGTTAGAGTTGACTAATGCTGATAACCTTGAAGAGATAACTATATAAGTTTCTTCCCTTTTTATTAATAGAATCCTTGATTGATACTTTAATCAAAAGATTTGTTTCCATTCATATCCATTCATTAAAATAAACAGAATCTAAAAGTAATTCATCACCAAACGATGATTATGCACTGTTGGAATTTGTAATTGCATTTCAGAGTAACTTGAAAACCAAATATTGTGATAGATAATTTAATAAATACATTAGAGTCATTAAAAGTTGGCCTTAAAGTAGATAACGGTAGTATCAAAATTAATGCACCTAAAGGTACGTTGTCCACTGAAATTATTGAAGATATTAAAGCTCACAAGAACCAATTAATGAAGCTGCTTTCTTCATCAGAGGTTATACCCTCGGCAGAAAAGAAAGAGTATTATTCATTAACTTCTTCTCAGAGACGTCTT
Organism: Aquimarina ulvae; assembly: GCF_053613295.3. NCBI lineage: Bacteria > Pseudomonadati > Bacteroidota > Flavobacteriia > Flavobacteriales > Flavobacteriaceae > Aquimarina > Aquimarina ulvae. Next base: position 22,456 of record NZ_JBSIBP030000019.1, on the reverse strand, counting down.
TGGGCATTGAGCCAACTTGATGAAGGTAATACTGCCTATAATATTTTTGATGCATTTCAATTTTCGGGAGAATTAGATATTAGTAAGTTATCCATAGCATTTCTAAAGTTAATCGAAAGGCATGAGAGCTTAAGGACTATTTTTATTGAAGATAAAAACAAAGAATTAAGACAATATATAATTCCCGTAGAACAATATTTAGGGAAGTTGAAATTTTTGGACTTAAGTAATAATGATTCAGATAAGGTATTAAAAAGTCAATTAAAAGCTGTTCAGGAACATGTGTTTAATCTAGAGAAAGGACCATTGTTTATAGCAGAAGTAATTAAGATATCGGATAAAAAACATGTCTTAATGCTTAATATGCATCATATTATTGGTGATGGATGGTCAATGGGAGTGTTGAGTAGAGAGTTTATATCGATTTATAACAGCTTGGTTTCAGAAGAAACAATAACATTACAAACATTGTCAATTCAATATAAGGATTATGCAGAATGGCAAAATAGTACTTCTAAACGTTTAGAATTAGAAAAATCTAAATCTTTTTGGTTAGATAAGTTTAAAGGAGATTTGCCCGTTTTAGAGCTTCCAACTAGTAAAGTAAGACCTAATATAAAAACCTATAATGGCTCTTATATTTCATATTCATTTTCAAAGGAAACTACATCTCGATTAAACCTATATGCCAAGCAAAATGAGACTACCTTATTTATGGTGCTTATGGCTGGAGTAAATGGATTGTTTTACCGATATACAAATACTAGAGATATAATCCTGGGAACACCTGTTGCAGGAAGAGAACATGCAGATTTAGAAAATCAGGTAGGATTATATTTAAATACGCTGGCAATTCGAACAGAATTTGAAGAATCTACCAGTTTTAAAGATTTAGTATCCATAGCGAAGACCACCTTACTAAATGCATATTCACATCAAGAGTATCCTTTTGACAGGCTAATTGATGAATTATCGATAAAAAGAGATGTTAGTCGATCAGCTTTATTTGATGTAATGGTAGTATTGCAAAACCAACAAGAATTACTGACATCAGATGGTATGAGGTTGAATGGTGTTGAAATATCACCTTACCCAAATAAGCATACATCATTTAGCAAATTTGATATGAGCTTTATTTTTTCAGAAAAAGAAGCACAATTATCCTTGCATTTAGAATATAACACAGATGTTTATGAGTTAGGCTTTATTGAAAGATTATGTACTCATTTAGGTAATTTTATCACACAAGGAATAAATAACCCGAACAAAGATGTAGCCAAACTCAATTACTTAGAAGCCTCAGAAGAGAACCAGTTGTTTTATGACTTTAATGATACCTCTTTTAATATTTCAGATACCTCTATTATAGATTTATTTGTAGCGCAAGCGGCAAAAAATCCAGAGTATGTTGCTGTAATTCATGAGAGTAAAGAATTTACATATGGTGAATTGGATGAGGTTTCTAATGAGTTGGCTCATTATTTATTACAGCGTTATAATCTACAAGTGGAAGATTTGGTAGGTGTGAAATTGGATCGAAGTGAATGGTTGATTATTTCACTATTAGCGGTTTTGAAAACAGGTGCAGCCTACGTTCCTATTGATCCTAGTTATCCCGCAAAACGAATATCTTATATAGAGCAAGATAGTAATTGTAAAGTTACAATTGATCAAAATTTATTAAGAGAATTTAATCAACAAGAAAACTTATTAAAGACGCTTCCAAATATTGAGATAAAACAATCAAACTTAGCCTATGTAATCTATACGTCTGGGTCCACTGGAAAACCAAAAGGAGTAATGATTGAACATAAAAGTTTATTGAATTTATGTTCTTGGCATGTTTCCGAATATAATGTAGATGCATCAAGCAGAGGTAGCTTATATTCAGGTATCGGATTTGATGCTTCAGTATGGGAGATTTATCCATATCTAGTATCTGGAGGTACGTTATACCCTATCTCTAATCCAGAGGTGCGATATAATATAAATCTACTAATAAATTTTTTAATAGGTCATAAAATAACACATACGTATTTACCAACTAAAATTTGTGAAGAACTTGTAATCCAGAATACGGTACTAAAAAATACTATTGTTTTAACGGGAGGGGAAGCTCTTAAATTACCAGAAAATATTAAAGGCCTTAAGATTTTTAATAACTACGGTCCTTCAGAAAATACTGTAGTAACTACTAGTTTTGATCTTAAGAACCGCACAGGAGAAAGTATTCCTATAGGTCGCCCGATAAACAATACTCAGATTTATATTATATCTGATAGTATGGAATTACAACCAATAGGTGTCGTTGGAGAAATATGTATTTCTGGAAATGGACTATCAAGAGGATATTTAAACCAGTCAAAATTAACCAAGGAGAAATTTATAGATAATCCATTTCTTAAGGGGACTCGATTATATAAAACAGGTGATTTAGGTAATTGGCTATCAGATGGTTCAATAGAGTTTGTTGGCCGAAAAGACAATCAGGTAAAAATAAGAGGGCACCGCATTGAACTTGGGGAAATAGAAAACGCTTTGGTTAGCATGACTTCAATTCACCAAGCAGTAGTAGTTGATATAGATATTGAAGGAGAAAAAGTGCTTGTAGCTTACTTGGTAAAAAATGATGAACACAATATGCAGGAATTGCGAACTTTATTGAGTTATAAGTTACCAGAATATATGATTCCTAGTTATTATGTAGAATTAGAAAATTTTCCTTTGACAGCAAATGGTAAGATTGATAAAAAAACATTTCCAAAAGTAACAGAAAAACATCTAATTAGGAGTCAATATGTAGCACCCGTTACAAAAGAGGAAAAGGAATTAGTAATTATCTGGGAAGAAGTACTGGGGATAGAAAATATAGGAGTTACAGATAATTTCTTCGAATTAGGAGGGCATAGTTTGAATATGATGGTATTGATTAATAAGATCAATCAAAAATTCAATATAGCGATTACGACTAGAGAACTTTATAGCAATATGACAATACATCAATTAAGTATATTGTTTAAGTCCAAAAACAGAATTAATTTAAATAAAATAACTCCTATTCAGCCCCAAAACGACGGGTATATGATGTCTAATGAGCAACTAAGAATGTGGGTTGCATCACAGACCAATTCAGGGTCAAAGGCACATAATATAGAAACTGTTTATGAAATAGAAGGGCAGTTTGACGTAAAGGTATTCAAAAAATCAGTAGCATATCTGTTGGATAGGCATGAAGCACTTAGGACGTCGTTTTCCACGAACAAAAAAGGCAATATAGTACAATACATTAGTGATCATATAGATGTTAATTCTGTAATAACTTACATTTCTCAAGATCAATTAATCGGAAAGAATATTAATGAATTGCTGAAATCGTTTAATGAGTTTGTATTTGAATTAGATAAATCGCCACTTTTTCGAATATTGCTAATTCAAAAAAACAAAGAACAATATATTTTGTCATATATGATGCATCATATCATTGGTGATTTTAGTTCGGATGCAATTTTGAATAAAGAGTTGGCATACGTATATGATCAGATTCATAAAGGAAAAGATATTGAACTCCCTAAACTTAAAGTTCAATACAAGGATTATGTGAAATGGATCAAAAACAGAATAAATAATAAGGAGTTTACAGCTCAAAGTAATTTTTGGAAAACACATCTTCAACATATCAAAAAAGAACAAAAATGGCATAAAGATACAGATATTGATAATGTTTGTGGAGCTCATTTTACACAAGTTTTTGATCAAACATTAAGAGAAGATATTGAGATATATTGTAAAAATAATAATAGAGGATTAATGAGTTTGATAGCTTCGGCATTAGGAGTTTTAATTCATAAAGTTAGTGGACAGCGAGATATACTAATTAGTGTTCCGGTTAGTTTGAGAAATCACCCTGATTTAATGGATCAAGTAGGTTTGTATCTTAACTTACTACCTTATAATGTGCATGTTAATCCTTTTAGTAAAATTAAGGAGCTATTACAAAAATCATCAGAAGATCAAATAAATATGATCGATTCATCATTTTATCCTTTTGATGCTATTATTGATGATTTTCAATCAATTAATGGGTTCAATTTGGTAGATAGAATTGATATTTGCTTAAATGTTATTAACCGCACTAAAGAGTCAAATAAAAGGGGAGGTTTTGAAAAATTTAAATTTGAATCTCAGCATCAAGAACTGAAAAAAAGTAAATTTCCTATTTGTTTTTATATATATCAAGAAGAAAATAAAATATCGTACACTATAGAATATCAAACTGCCATATTCGACAAAAAAGAAGTCTCAATATTAGCTAAACGTTTTTGTAAATGTGTTGAAGCTTTACTGAAAAATTCAGAAAAAGATATCAATACTATAAATCTTATAGATAAGAAAACAATTCCTGTCTTCGGAATTTAAAATAGATTTTCTCTCTTACAATATTCCAGTTTTAGAAACTTAAAAATCAATTTTAATATATAAGGTCTTGATAGATAATTTAATAGTTTTTAATACAAAAAACTAAGGTGGGGATGTAGACTACATACATTCCAGTACATATCAAGTTTATAAAAATAGTTCTTAATCCAAAAATAATGAAAAACCTAAGTTCATATCACCAACAACGGCTGTGGTTTATTGACCACTTTGAGAAAAATGACCTTTATGTAGGAGGACCAATCTATCATAATATTCCTTTGTTTTTTAAAGTGAATAAAAAAATTGAAAAAGAGTCGATAAAAGCAGCAATTGTTAAATTGGTTGAAAGCCATAGTATATTACGAACAGGTTTTTTAAAAGAAGAAGATCAGATTTTTCAAAAAATTTCTGGAATAGATCATTTCGCTAGTGAAACAGTCTGTATTGAAGAACTAGAACTAAAAAACAGAGAGGAAGAACTTCGTCAAAAACCGTTTGATTTTGATTCTGGCTATTTATTCAAAATATACTTTGATAACAAAGATGATCATACAGATTTTTTGTTCATCTTTCATCATGCAATTATCGACCGTAAAAGTTTAAAAATTGTAAAGAAAGAATTTACAGAAATTATTGATAATGCAGATATAATCCTTGATAAAAGTTTAGAATATCGGGATTTTTCTAATTGGCAAAACGCTTTAACAAAAGATGATTTAGAGTCACTTACTTTTTACTGGAAATCAAAATTAAAAGATTTACAAGTATTATACTTTCCTACGGATAAAGAACGAGAACAAGTTCATCTATATAAAGCTAAAAAGAAAAAGTTTTCATTAAGACAAGATCGGATAGATTCATTTTGTGAAAAATCAAATATTAGTCAACGTAGCTTATTCTTGGCAGCGTATAAAATGGCTCTTGTGAGGTTAACAGGATTGTCGGATATTGTTATAGGAACATTGATGGATTTGCGTACTGATAATACCAAAAACATAGTAGGTCCAATAGAAAATCTAGTGGTATTGCGTTCGTTTTTACCAACGGATAAAGGGCTCAAAGAACTATGTGATATTGTTGATCAGACATTGATAGAATCAGAGGACTATAAGACTATGCCTTTTGATAGATTGGTTCGTGAGATCAACCCTAAAAAGGATATGAGTCGTACGGCATTATTTGATATTTTATATGTTTATGATGATAATAGTCAAAACAATTCTAACTCAGATGATGTAAAGGATTCTAATCAAGGATGGGGAAAATATGATTTTAATTTGTTAGTAAATAAGAATCAAAAAGAGTACGATCTTGTTTTAACCTACAACGGATTATATTTTAATTCAAACACTGTAGAATCACTTTTGAACTTAATACAAAGACTATTGTTTTTTATAGTTAGCGGGGGTGAAGCGAAACTGAAAAATATCCCGTTACTGTCTAGTAATGAGGAGATTGATCTTATCAGTAAAACTAAATTAGATTTTGAAAGAGAAGAGAGTACAATTGTAAATCGTTTTTTGGAACAGGTCTTAGCGTGTGGAGATAAAACAGCATTAAGTTGGTCTGGGGGGAGTATGAGTTATTTGGATTTGCATGTGCGTTCTAATCAAATAGCGAATATGCTTTTAGATAATTTTGATGTAAATGTAGGTGATACGATTACCGTCATTTTACCTAAATCACAAGAACTTATCGTTGTATTATTTGCGGTTCTTAAATGTGGAGCTACATATGTTCCTGTAAACCCAGATTATCCAGAGGAAAGAAAATCATTTATTCTATCAGACACTTCTAGTAAATTGATAATTGATGAAGATTTTCTTAATAAAAACTCTTCAACTATTGGAGAGGTAGGGATAGATGCTCCTAAGGTAAAGGTTTTACCAAGTGATTTGGTATATATTATATATACTTCGGGTACAACAGGACAACCTAAAGGGGTCATGATAGAACATCGTAATGTAATGAATCTATTTAAGTCTTGTAACGAGAAATTTGATTTTTCTGTTGATGATTCTTGGACATTTTTCCATTCTTATTGTTTTGATTTTTCTGTTTGGGAGATTTTTGGCTGTCTTCTAAGTGGAGGTAACCTTGTTGTAATTAATGATCAGGAAGCAAGAGATCCAGAATCTCTTTCTAAATTAATGAAGAATAATGAAGTTACCATATTTAGTCAGACACCATCCGCATTTTATAATTTTATCGAACATAAATTAGAGATTCCTTCTCTACGATATGTCATATTTGGAGGAGAATCATTGAATCCTTTAAAGTTAAAAATATGGAATGAAAAACATCCCGAAGTTAACTTAATAAACATGTATGGGATTACTGAAACTACAGTCCACGTTACCTATAAAGAATTAACACAAGAGTCATTGATGCTGCCAGTTAGTACTATAGGGAAGCCTCTATCGTTTGCACAATGCTATATATTAGATAAAGAGCAACATTTACTTCCTTATGGTAGACCAGGCGAGTTATATGTTGCTGGAGAAGGAGTGGCACGTGGATACTTAAATAGAGAAGAATTAGATGCAGAGAAATTTATAACAGATCCATTTAGAAAAAATGGAAAAATGTATCGTACAGGTGATTTAGTGAGGTTCCTGGATAATGACGAAATGGAGTATTTGGGGAGAATAGATGATCAGGTTAAAATTAGAGGGTATCGTATTGAATTAGACGAAATAAAGAAACAACTTGATACTCTAAAGGAGATTACGCAAAGTGCTATCAAGTTAATCGAGATGCCAGATGGAGATAAAAGCATAGTAGCATACGTTTCAGTTTCCGACAATTTGTTGGTAAGCGATATAAAATTACATATTGCAAGCAAAGTACCTGAATATATGGTACCAGCTTTTATAGTAATTATGGACAAAATCCCTATGAATTCTAATGGTAAGATTGATAAATCAGGCTTACCATCTCCATTAGAAAATTTGTCAGAAAATTTAATAGAAAACATTGCACCTTCAAATCAAATAGAAATTGAATTGTTTGGTATTTGGAAAGAATTACTAAATACCAGTGATTTTGGAATTCAGCACAATTTTTTTGAACTTGGTGGACATAGTTTGAAAGCTACACGTCTCATAGGAAATATCCATAAAAGCTTTAAAGTAAAGTTAGAATTAAAACAACTATTTTCAAATCCAACTCTCAAAGAACAAGCAAAATTAATAGAGTTATCAGAAAAGAGAGAATATATTTCTATTGAAAAGGCAAAAGATGCTGCTGACTTCCCTATATCAGATGCACAACAACGATTATTGATGTTAAGTCAACTTGAAGAAAGTTCTGTAGCGTATAACATGCCTTCGTATATAACACTGCAAGGTGATTATCATGATGTTGAAAGTTTCAAAAAAGCAATATATGCTGTGATTGATAGGCATGAAATCCTTAGAACGGTTTTTCGAGAGAATGATAATGGGGAATTTAGACAATGCATTCTTTCTGAAAAAGATGCTAGATTTAGAATAGAGGTTATAGATTTCAGAGAGAAAGAAAATAAGTATGATCTTGTTAAGTCTTATATAAATAGTGATTCTCACAAAAGATTTGATTTGGAACAAGGCCCTTTAATAAGGTCCTGTTTGATACAAGTTTCTGATGATGAATTTATATTTTATTATAACTTACATCATATTATTAGTGATGGATGGTCGCAAGGTGTTTTAGCAGAAGATGTTTTAACATATTATGAAGCATATAAAAATAATGAAAAACCTAATCTTTTAGACTTAAAGATACAGTATAAGGATTATACGATATGGCAAAACAAACAAGTAAAAGAGTCAGGTTATCAGTTTCATAGATCATATTGGATAGATAGATTTACTGATGATATTCCAAAACTAGAGCTTTCTCTTTCTAATGATCGCCCAAACATTAAGACATATAATGGAGCGATGATTCAAAAAGAGATCTCCCCTGCATTATTTGATAAATTTAAAGATTTAACTAGCAGGACAAACACTACTGTTTATATGAACCTTTTGTGTGTGACTAGTATGTTATTATATCGATATTCATATCAAAAAGACATAGTAATAGGTAGTCCGGCAGCAGGTAGGTTGCATCCTGAGCTAAAAAATCAAATTGGGTTTTATGTAAATACATTACCGCAAAGAATGATTTTGGATACTAATGAAACGTATCTAGATTTTTTACTATCTACTAAGAGTGAAATACTAGAATCATTTGAGCATCAAATATATCCTTTTGACGCTTTAATTGAAGAACTAAGACAAGGAAAAGATTTATCTAGAAGTCCTTTGTTTGATGTAATGCTTATTGTTAATGATCTAACTAAACAGGAAAATAAATTTTCAAAAGAAATAGTTGAATTCCAAAGCGATCAGGAAAATACAATAAGAAGTAAATATGATATTTCATTTAATTTTGATTTAAAAGAAGAAAAAATTCTTTGCCAATTTGTTTATAATACAGATTTATTTAAAAGGTTTGATATTGATAATCTGGCAAATGATTTTCTAATTCTTTTGGAATCCGTAATTCATAACGAGTCATTCATTATTGAGGATTATATCAATGAAATTTTAGATAAGGAGGAGTTATTAGAACAAAATTATTTTCAGGATACCATGACAGCAACAATGAGCGATGATTTTTAAAATATAACAAGCTATAAAAGAGACTTTCCAGTTATAAGAGTAAAATTAAATATCGACAATATAAATATTACGTATAAATTTTATACTTGATCAAAATAACACCAACACACTATAAAAAATCTCACTTTATTGAAAGGCAATGTATGTTTCATTTTTATTGTTTCATCCTAAAAGAATAGTATAGCATTTCTTTAAAAATTGAAGATATAATTACGTGTAAGTCAATCTGTATAAACAATCATACTCCCGGTTTCAGAAGGATTGAATAAAAAGAAAATCTTTTAAATAAAACTAATTAGTGGAAAAATTATTGGTTAGTACGAATAATTTCATCCACGTTTCTGTACGATAAGGTATCCCTTAGGGTGAACTCACTATTCCTTTAGTGTTAAGTATAATTCATTTAAAATAAATTAAATATGAACAATAATATTCTTGATCCTGTAGATCAATTACTAGATGCTAAAATAGCAGTAGAATATAATATTTCGAGAGAGAAGTTTTATCTGGAATATGTTAACAAAAATAGACCAGTTTTAATTAAAGGTTTAATGAGTGAATGGCCTTCAATAAACATATGGGATAATAAATATTTTGGTAACCTCCAACTTGAAGAAGAAATTGTAGCTAAAGTAGGGGATGTTAAAAAAGGCAACTTACAAGCAATGGAATTATCTGATTACGTAAGGCAAATGCAAGAGTATGAGTTGTCAGGAAAGAAAGGAAATCCTCCGTACTATCTTCACGATTTTCCACTTTTTCAAATGATTCCAGAGTTGAGAAGAGATATAGAACCTTTCCCTTTGGATTTGTTGCCTGAATGGTATAGAAATGATTGGTGGAATTATATCTGTTTTTTTATGGGAACATCTAATAATATAACACCGATGCATGTAGATACATTGTTAACAAACAATCTATTTTTTCAAGTATCCGGTTATAAAGAGTTTACGATAGTTTTGCCAGAAGATATGGATAAATGTTATCGACAAGACTGGAAATGGTCAGAAGTAAATCTTAACAATCCAGATTATCTAAAACACCCTAAGTTTAAGGAGGCTACGAAGCTTAAATTTACTGTAAGTGCAGGAGATATTCTTTTCATGCCAGCTGGGACTTTTCATCAGGTGCGTAGTCTTACGAATTCAATTTCTTTTAATATTGATTGGCACACAAAAAAAACGGTAACTAATGGATTAATATCATCAATAAAAGAAGCTTCTTATCCAAATGCTTATTACAATATGCTGATATTTATGGGTTTATATTTTAAAATTCCATCAAAATATATTTTTTCCTATTACAAGTCATACTTCAGTTTTATAGCTTAAAAAGGTGTTTGTATAGTTGTGTCATAAAGAGATTGATTAACAAAACAGTTTTGAGATCTAAAAAATTAAAAGAATAAAGTAAGGATAAGGATGAGATTAAGAAAAAAAAGAATAGGAATCATTACAGGTGCTAGTTCTGGTATTGGAAGAAGTACTGCTAAACAGATGATATCGGATGGTGTAAGATTGATATTAAATGGTAGAGATATATACAAGTTGCAAGCGCTAAAAAAAGAATTGAACGATTTAGCAGGAGAAGAAATAGTTGATATAGTAGCAGGAGATGTTTCAAATAAAAATACCATTGTCAGTTGTATACAAAAATGCGAAGAGAACTGGGGAACCGCACCCTGTCTTTTTGTTGCTTGTGCAGGTCGTGGATTACCCGGAACATTAATTACCTCTAACGAGGAGGAATGGGATAGCCTGTTAGATACAAATGTTAAAGGGTTGATGCATCAGTTAAAAGCAGTTTCTACCTCAATGACTGCTAAAACAAATTCTACAGAAGAATACATTTCGTTTCCAAAAGATATTGTCGTAATCGGTTCTTCAATAGGTAGAAATGTGTCCCCATTTAATTCGGTTTATGGCTCAACAAAGTTCGCAACACATGGTTTAACCGAAGCTTTAAGAAGAGAACTTGGACCACAAGGAATACGAGTAACGTTGATTGAACCAGGCTTAGTTGGAACTAACTTTCAGGAATCCGCTGGATATGATATGGAGTGGTTTAATAAGTATGTGTCAGAAGTAGGACCTGTATTAAATGGAGAAGATGTTGCAAAAACCATTCAATTCTTAATTAATATGCCGGGCAATGTACATCTGGATAATATCTCAATTCGACCAACAAGACAATCGTATCCATAAAACCCTAATATCGTAAAAACAATATTCTCAACGAACAAGAAATTTTCTATAGTATGTCTACAAAAAATCAGTATTTAACAGATATTCTCGAATTAACTACAGAGAAATTTCCAAATAGGACAGCTATTAGGGATAAGTATTCTAATTACTCTTATAAAGAGTTGCATGATAATTCGATAAGAATCGCAAAAAGCCTCAAGTTACACGGAGTAAAGCTTAATGATCAGGTAGCTTTATTAACTAGAAAAGATACCCTAAGCATAATGTGTTTTTGGGGAATCATTTATTCGGGCGGTATTCCAGTACTTTTGGATGAAAAAGAAGGACTTTTAGTAAACAAAAATAAAATTGATTCGTTTCGCCCTAGCCATGTATTATTGAATAAAATAGATAAAGCTGAGGTTAAAAGTTGGGAAGGGTTTAAAGTGCTGAAATCTAGTGAATTATTTAATCTAGAAAATAGCCTTGAAAAAGATAAGTTAGACAAACGTGCTGAGATCTGTTATATGACCACAACAAGTGGTACGACAGGAACACCTAAAGTGATACAAGTAACGCATAAGAATGTGATTCATTATACCAAGAGTTTTTATGAAATTTTGGATACTAATGATCAATTGAATTCAGCACATGTAACTAATTTCTCTACAGATCTGGGACATACTAATATACTAATGTCATTGATTTCTGGAGGGATGTTAAGAATATTGAATAGCGATGAATCTAAAGACCCTGAATTATTCAAGGCGATAATAGAGAAAGAGGATATTAATTTTTTAAAAACAACACCATCTCATATAAATGCGATAATTCCATTCTTTTCATTAGATAACAAAATCAGAGTTAATTATATGGTGCTTGGGGGTGAAAAATTACCTTGGACATTAGTTGATTCAATTAGAAATAAAATAATATCCAAAAATATATATAACCATTACGGTCCTAGTGAAACTACTGTAGGAGCACTCGTGTATAATATTTCAGATGTTATAGACTCATCAGAAAGCGTACCTATTGGCTCACCGATAGGAGAAGGAGATGGTTATTTAGTTAATGAAAATAATCATATAGGCGAGTTGTATATTGAAGGCCCTGGAGTTAGTCTGGGATACTACAATAATAAAGTAGATACTAAATCAAAATTCTTTTTTAATAAAAAGAGTAATAAATATGGGTATAGGACTGGGGATATTTGTAAGAAGTTAACAAATGGGACTTTCATTTTTCTTAATAGAAATGATAATCAAGTAAAAATTAGGGGGCATAGAGTAGAACTTGATGAGATAGAGCAAGTTATTAATAAACATCCTAAAGTAGAGTATGCTGTATTGAATACTTTTAGAAACGAAAATAGAAATGTAATAGAATCATACGTTAAACCAAATACAGATAATGGGATAAGTATGGAAGACCTATATTACTGGCTTAAAGAGCAGCTTCCTTCATATAAAATACCAGAACAAATTTATATTGATGATTCTTGTCCATATACAGGGAATGGTAAAATAGATTTTAAAGCTTTAAGAAGAAAAACAAAGCTGCGAAATAGAGGGAATAGTTCTGAAACTGTTGACTGGAATTCTTGGGAAGATAGCGTTAAACATTGCTGGGAAGAAGCGTTAGGAGTTATCTATGAAGATCAACATTTTTTTGAATCAGGAGGAAACTCTTTAAACGCAATTAAATTAATAGGTAAACTACAAATGAATGGATACAATGTTAGCTTGTTTGACTTGAATAATAATCCATTATTTAGTGAGTTTATTTCTTTAAAAAGAGAAAAAAGAAAAGAAATAGAAAAAGAAGAAAATACTATTGGAGGTCAAAATCTTACGAGTTCTCAATTTCAATTTTTTAAGTGTAATAAAAAGAATTTAGATCAATACGCACAGACAGTTTTATTAGAGATTAAAGGAGAACTAGACACTAATACGCTTGCCTTAGCAATTGAAGAAACTATAAATTCTCATTCAGAGTTATCTCTTAAATTTATTAAAATCTCTGAAGATGTATATACAGAAGAGTCCAATGCGTCAAACCCTCCATTGTCTGTTTATCAACTTAATAAGAAATTATCAGTTACAAATCAAATTATTAAAATCACTCAAGAAATTTTAAGTACAATTTCAATTAGTTCAGGAATAACTTTTCGAGTGGGACTTATCAAAGGAGAATTAAAAGAGCAGAACTATTTGTTTTTGGCATGTCATCACCTAATTATTGACGCAATATCCTGGGATCTCATATTAAATAAAATTTTATCTAGTTACGAAGATATTTCAAAAGGTAAACAGAAAGGCACAAAAAAAGAAACTATTAGAAATCAGTTTTATAAGAAACTATTAATAGAGAATAGATTACCAAGTCTTCAATATCCAAAGGGATTAAGTAAAAAAATAAAAAAACTACCATTAATTCAATCTAAAAAGCAATCAGAACTTTCTGTAGTTACGATTTCGTTAGATGATAAATTATCAATGGTTCTAAAGAACCTAAAAAAAACAAAAAGTAATCTAGAAAGGATAAATGAAATATTACTGCGTTGTTTTGTGGATACTCTATTCGACTTTTATACCCTTGATGAGTTATCCGTGGATATCGAATTTTATGGCAGACCGCAAGTAAGCAAAACTGTTGATTTAAGTAGCTCAGTTTCTTGGTGGTCTACAACATTTCCTGTAGATTTTAATAAGGAAAATAAAGCTGCTGAAAAAATCAAAACTGTGGTTGATGAGGTTTCGGTGTTCGCCAATAATATCAATGCATATCCAGATGTTTATACATCATACGAAAAATTAAAATCTGATGTTAGATTTAATTATTTAGGAGAATTTCCTGAATATTATGGAAATTCATCATTTAACCTTTATCCTTCCTCTATTTCTAGTTATTCGACTAGGAATGAGGATAGTAATAGAGAGTATAAATTGTTTTTTACGGGTAGATTTATTGATAGTAATTTTGTAGCCGATATTCAGTATTGTAAAAGTACTGTTAGTGATTCCGATGCTTATACTATTGCTAATAATTTTACAAAAAAATTAACCCAAAAATCTTTCTTTAAAGATACAATAGATGTGGATAAAAGTATTAATATTCATAGAAGTAATGTTCCTTCTATAGGTAAATCATTTTATAAAATCCCTAAACAAAATTTTAAAACTAGAAGTATAAAGAATGTTTTTCTTACTGGTGCAACAGGTTATCTTGGAGCATATTTATTAAGAGAACTTTTAATAGAGGGTGTTCATGTATTTTGCTTGGTGAGATCCTATGATCGGGAATCTGCTTATCAGAAAATAGATTCAATATTAGAACATTATTTTCCTGAAGAGAATTTAGGTAAAAGAAGTAATATAACCTTAGTTGTCGGAGATTTATCAGAGAACTATTTTGGACTAGATTTTAATAGTTATACAGATCTTTGTGATTCTGTAGATTCGATTGTTCATTGTGCAGCTGATATTAATCTGACCAAATCCTATAAAGATCTACATAGAAGTAATATATTCGGAACTGAGCAAGTAATTAAACTGGCTCACACAGGAATAAAGAAAACGTTACATTATGTATCTACTTTGGCAGTAAGCGGAGTTTCATCAAGGGGCGCTTCAGAGTTTTCAGAAAAAACGTTTGATATAGGTCAATCGTTTCTATCAGGGTATGAAAAATCAAAGTTTGATGCGGAGAAATTGGTTAGAAATGCTTTAGACAAAGGATTGGAGTGTAAAATATATAGGGTAGGACATATTGCTGCAAATTCTATTACAGGGAAGTTTCAGAAAAATGGAGGAGAAAATAGAATCATCCAGTTGCTTGAAGGGATGATGATTCTGGGTAAGATTCCCGTTTCTTATAATGAAAAAGTGTCATTTTCACACGTTGATGTAGTTTCTAAAATGATGTCTAATGTAGTAACTGGTCGAATTAATACTGATTTAAACTGCATACATTTAGAGAATACCGCGTACTATTCAATACGAGAATTATTACCAATTTTGAAAAAAATGGGGTATGCAGTTAAAATAGTGAATGATGAAGAATTTAAATCTGCTGTTTTAGCTTTTGAAGGTTCTATTTATGAAAATGAACGTATCGATATGTTCAAAATATGGATCAATAGATATATATCACAAAAAAGAAATATAGAGTATCTAAGCACAGAATCCAATGATCTTTTTGGTAATTATGGTTTAGTATTTCCAGAATTAAAAGATGACTGGTTGATTTCGTTAATAATTGAAGAACTATTTAATGATAAAGCAAAAGCCTCAAAAAACTTAAATCTTGTAGAGATAGATTGATTTTTTTAGATCAACTAGTTTTTATCCATAATATCCATTATTCATTTTATACAAAGCGCAGGCGCTATCGTATTTGTATTCTACACAAAAATCAATTACGTAATGAATTAATGTTATCTGTAAATATTTTATTGAGTTCAAAATAATAAGTGCTCAAAAGAAACGGATGAGAAATATAAAAGATTGCTTTTCGACAACACCATATTGAAAATTAAATATCAAATATTAAACATATAATTGAGATGAATAAAAAAGTAATACATTCTGTATTTGAAAATATTGTTGAGAAAAAGGGAACTAATATAGCCGTTGAAACAGAAACAAAAAATCTGTCCTACAGTGAATTAAACATCCAGTCTAATAGGATGGCCCATTATTTAGAAAACAGAAATATAAATAAGGGTGATATAGTTGCTTCTTTTTTTAATGATTCATTAATTCAGCTAATATCAATTCTAGGTGTTTTCAAATCCAGAGCTATTTATTTACCAATAGATAAAAAATATAAGAGAAACCATTGGGGAGAGTTATATGACAATATCAGACCCAAAGTGTTTTTAACTTCCGAAGAAAACTTAGATTTATTAAAAAGTTATGATAAACTTTTTAATTATTCTATACCTGAGGTAATTACAATATCTATAAATAACGATAATCAATTAATTTTTTCAATATTCGAATATAAAGATGGAGACTATACTGAGGTAGATGTGGATATTGATTTACCAATAGGTAATCCTACGGCTTATATTGATGGAGATGATTCTAATTATATTTTTTTTACATCTGGATCAACAGGGAAACCAAAAGCCGTCTTAGGTTGTCATAAAAGTTTAAGTCATTTTATTCATTGGGAATCCAAAGAACTTGGTATAAAAGAGGGAGATAGAATAGGTTTACTCCCATCCTTTTCATTTGATGCATCACTACAAGCCGTTTTCATGGCTTTATTAAATGGTTGTACAATATGTTTACCATCAATAGAGGTTAAGGAAGATATTTCAAAACTTCAACATTGGTTAAGAAAAGAGAAAGTCTCGGTGGTTCATATGGTTCCTACACTTTTTAGACTGTTATCTTCAGATTGGAGTTCTCCCGACGAGGATAGCGTTACAAAATATGAAGATCTCAGGTATATATTATTAGCGGGAGAAAAACTATATAACAAGGACATAATAAATTGGCGTAAGACAAATGGAGATAATACAAGCATACTAAATTTTTACGGAACTACAGAGGCAACTATATTAAGTACGTTTTATCCAGTTGAAAAAGAATTAAAAGGAGAACCATCGGAAGTTTTATGTGTTGGGAAACCTATATCAAATACAGTAATTCTTATATTAAATTCGGAGAATAAATTATGCCGAATTGGAGAAGTAGGAAGTATTTATATTAGGACACCGTTTTTGTCAAAGGGTTATTATAATGATGAAGAACAAACAGCTGAAAAATTTATTAAAAACCCATTAGGTGATCAAAAAGATATAATTTATAAGACAGGAGATTATGGTAAATATGACTCGGATCGAAACACTATTGTGTTAGGAAGAGAAGATGGTATTGCTAAAATTAATGGAGTCAGAGTAGATATTAATTCTATCGAAAGTACAATTCTTAAAATAGAAGAGGTAAGTATGGTTAAATGCCTACTTCATCAAGATAAAGAAATGAATTCGATTTTAGTTTGTTTTTATAAATCAGAAAATGTTGATCAAGATGCTGTACGAAACTATTGTTTACAATACTTATCTCAATATGAAACGCCGTCTTTAATAATTAGACAAGATACTTTTCCTATTAATGCAAATGGTAAAATAGACCCAGTTGTATTGGAACAAAAGATAAATGATGTTCTTGTAAAAAATCAGAACTATAAAGCGCCTACTACTAAAACAGAAGAAAAGCTAGCTACAATATGGAAACAGGTACTAAAGTTAGAAAAAGTTGGTGCTAAGGACAATTTTTTATTATTAGGAGGAAACAGTATTAAGCTGATACAATTAAAGTTGAGAATACATCAAACTTTTAATGTTGATTTAGACATTCATAAAATGTTTAATAATTCAATTTTAGAAGAACAGGCAAATTTGATAGAACAATCAAAAGTATCAACGTTTGAAATCATAGATAAACTAGAGAGTGAAGAAACTTATGAACTCTCTTCGTCTCAACATAGGTTGTGGGTACTTAGCCAATTTGATCAAGGCTCAATAGCGTATAACATGCCTTTCTCAGTTAAATTAAATGGAGAATATGATGTTCCTAACTTTAAAAAAGCAATTGATAAAACAATTGAACGTCACGAAATATTAAGAACTGTTTTTAGAGTAAATGAACTAGGAGAAATTAGGCAGCAAATATTGTCAAAAGATGCATTAAATTTTAAAATTGATTACGTAGACTTTAGAGGAAAAGAAAAACCAGAAGAAAAAGCAAAGCAATATGAAAAAGAAGATTCTTATATCGCATTTAATTTGGAACAAGGACCACTTATTAGGGCATTTTTATTGCAAATTTCTGATGAAGAGTACGTTTTTTATTTTAACATGCATCATATAATTAGTGATGGTTGGTCTATGAAAGTACTCATCAAAGATGTACTTGATTGCTACGAAGCACTCAAGATCAACAATGATGCAAGTATGGTAAGCCTAAATATTCAATATAAAGAGTATGTAGCTTGGCAAAAAAAACAGTTATTAAAAGATAGGTTTAAAGAAAGTAAGAAATATTGGTTAAATCAGTTTTCTGGAGAATTACCAATCTTAGATTTTCCAAGTTCTAAAATAAGACCAAAAATAAAAACGTATAAGGGCCATCAATTATCAACAAGTATACCTTCTGAAACGATAAAAAAGTTGAAAGCCTATGGTCAATACAAAGAAGGAAGCCTTTTTGTTGGATTACTAGCTGCGTGGAATATTCTTTGTAATAGATTTACTGGACAGAATGATATAATTATAGGAACCCCTACAAGTGGCCGTGATCACGTTGATTTAGAAAATCAAATAGGTTTTTATGTAAATACATTGGCATTAAGAAACCAAATAGATTCAACTGATACTTTTAACGAAATCTATGATAAAGTTAGAACAGCTACATTTTCATCATTTGATCATCAAATGTATCCATTTGATAATCTTGTAGAAGATTTGGATTTAATAAGAAACTCCAGCCGTAGTGCATTGTTTGACGTTATGCTTGTTCTGCAGAATGTTGTTGATAATGATTTTGGTTCTACCATAGAAGAGAAGGACTGCGATTATATTTCTGACGATGGAATATGTGCCTCAAAGTTTGATATAGAACTAACTTTTCAAGAAATAGGGGATGCTTTATCTTTTATTGTTAAATACAATTCGGATATATATGACCAGCATATGATAGAAAGTATTATCCGTAATTATAAACAGTTAATTATACAATTGGTAAATAACCCAGATTCTGAAATAAGAAAGGTCGACTATCTTTCTAAAGAGGAAAAGTTTGAGCTTTTACATGAATTGAATAATACAGACGTATCCTATGCTCAGGATAAAACTATAATAGATGTTTTTACAGAACAAGTAAAACAAAATCCTGATGAAATAGCTATAGAATTTGATAATAGAAAAATCACATACTTAGAATTAGATAATTTGTCAAATAAATGGTCTAATTATCTAGTGAAAGAACATAATTTATGTGCCAATGACCTAGTAGGTATCAAATTAGAAAGAAATGATTGGCTGCTTATTTGTATTCTTGGAGTGTTAAAAGTAGGTGCAGCTTATGTTCCAATCGATCCATCATACCCGAAATCTAAAATCGATTATATAAAGGAAGATTGTAAATGCAAAACTTTTATAGATTCAAAAGAGCTAGCATTCTTTAAAGAAACGCAATCATCATATTCTGTTGATTATGAGGACCAAAAAATAGATCCAAAAAGTGTATCATATGTTATATATACATCAGGTTCTACAGGTATGCCTAAAGGAGTCATGATAGAACATATATCAATGATGAATTATTTGAATTGGGCGCAATCTTATTATCTCAATAATGGTTTGTCAAATTCAGATTTTGGTCTATTTACATCGTTGTCTTTTGATTTAACAGTTACTAGTTTGTTTTTACCAATTTTGAGTGGAAGTAGGTTAAAAGTATTTAAGCAAAGTTTAGAGATAACCGATTTGTTAAAACAATATTTTGAAAGTACAATTTCTTGCATAAAATTAACTCCTGCGCATATAAGTTTATTAGAAAATATGGAGTTAGAAGCGAATCATCTCGAAATGGCAATTGTTGGAGGGGATGTATTATATCAAAACCAAGTTGGAACGTTACGAAAACTCAATCCTGCAATTAAAATTTATAATGAATATGGCCCTACTGAAGCAACTGTTGGTTGTATAGTATATGAAATCCCTGAGAAAAACACGAATGTACTTATTGGACGTCCTATACAAAACACACAAGTTTATATTCTTGATGAACTTGATAATTTACAACCAAAAGGGGTTGTTGGAGAAATATGTATTGGAGGTGATGGATTGGCTAGAGGTTACTTAAACCGTCTAAAACTAAATGAAGAGAGGTTTATTAATAATCCATTTAAAGAAGGAGAAAAACTATATAAAACAGGAGACCTTGCTAGATGGTTACCAAATGGAAATATACAATTCTTAGGAAGAAGAGATAATCAAGTTAAAATTCGAGGACACAGAATAGAATTAGGAGAAATAGAATATCACTTACAATCAAAAAATAGTATTAGTGAGGCCGTTGTTGTCCTAAAAAATGAAGGAGATTTTGATATAGAACTATTGGCTTATATCGTATCAAATAAGAAGCAAGAAAGAAAAAAGTTATATGACTATTTATCAGATAAATTACCGCGGTATATGATACCTGATCGATTTATTCAAATAAAAAACATGCCAATTACTACAAATGGTAAAATTGATAAAAAAGCATTGTCGAATATCAAAGGAGAAGAATTAATTAACCAAGTAGAATTCGAATTAGCAACTACCAAAATAGAAAAAAGTATTCTAGAAATCTGGAAAGAAGTATTAGGAAAAGATAGAATTGGTATTAATGATAATTTCTTTGAATTAGGAGGAAATAGTATAAAAGCTGTTAAAATTTTATATAAAATAAACACCAGATTTGAAACAAATATGAGTATGAAAAACTTGTTTCAATATCCCACCATTCAATATGTTGCTTCCCAGATAGGAATAATAAAAAAGCAAGAATCTATTATTAGAACTAGTAAAAAATTAAAGGAGATAGAATTATGATTAATCTTTTGAAAAAAATATCCGACAATGATATCTATATGGATATTGTGGATGACAAATTAAAGTTGTTTTCAGAAAATCAAAATCTAGATACTCAATTACTAGAGGAGATAAAAAACAGAAAGTCGGAGATTATATCATACCTTATGGATAATCAGAGTTTTAATTCCGAAAATGATAAGTATGAAAGTATTCCGAAAATCAAAACAGATTCGTGTTATGAACTATCTGATGCTCAAAAACGACTATGGATTTTAAGTCAAATAGAAGATTCTTCTGTGGCTTATAATATTTCTAATAGAGTCGAATTACCAGGAAGTTATGATATACAAAAGTTTAAAAAAGCCATTAATTCGGTTATAGATCGTCATGAAATTTTAAGAACGGTTTTTAAAGAAAATGATGAAGGAGAGGTTAAACAATGGGTTCTTAGTAGAGAAGAACTAAATTTCGATATTGATTATCATGATCTAAGAAACACTAAAGATGTAAACGACAGTATAAATATTTTCTCAAAGGAAGATTCATTTAAACCATTTGATTTAGTAAACGGTCCACTAATAAGGGCAAGTCTATTTCAGATTTCTGAGGAAGAGTATGTTTTTTATTATAATATGCATCACCTGATAAGTGATGGCTGGTCGAAAGATATACTGATAAAAGATGTATTAGCATATTATGAAGCATATTTAAGAAATGCACAGCCTAATTTACCCGAGTTAAAAATTCAATATAAGGATTATAGTGCCTGGCAACTATCCCAAAAAGAAGGACAAGAATATGGGAAATGCAAAGAATATTGGGTAAATACCTTATCAGGAGAATTACCAACATTAGACTTGCCTGGTAATAAAACAAGGCCTAAAATAAAAACTTTTAATGGAAGAAGTCTATCCTCGTATATAAATTCTGATATAGTAAAGAAGTTACAAAATTATAGTCAAGAACAGGGAGGAAGCTTATTTATGGGATTGTTATCTGCCTGGAATGTTTTATGTTATAGATATACGTCACAAAAAGATATAATAACAGGAACGCCGGTGGCAGGAAGAGAGCACGGTGATTTAGAAAATCAGATAGGGTTTTATGTAAATACATTGGCACTAAGAAATAAAATAATTCCTGATGAAAATTTTGATGACCTTTATGATCGGGTTAAAAAATCAACCTTATCTGCTTTCTCTAATCAACAATATACCTTTGATAGCTTAGTATCAGAATTAGATATTAAAACAGATACTAGTCGTAACCCAATATTTGATGCAATTCTAGTGCTACAAAACTTACAGGATGATAATTCTAGCATTATTTTAGATTCTAATACAGCCAATAGAATAATAGATCGCGGTTCAAATGCATCTAAATTTGATTTAGAGATCATTTTTCAGGAGACTGGAGGCAATCTTTTGTTCAATATTAATTACAATATTGACGTGTATGATGGTGAGATGATTAAAGGTTTAATGTGTCATTATAGACAGCTTTTATCTAAAATTCTCTTAGATCCTTCAAAACCATTACGAGCTATAGATTATCTTTCAGAAGAAGAGAAGGGTGTTCTTTTAGGAGAATTTAATGCTACTAGTTCTAGT
>NZ_JBSIBP030000018.1:0-85821 GCF_053613295.3 Aquimarina ulvae | reverse complement strand
AGAAAATTTTAACCTTTTTATAATAACCTCGAAACCTTTAATTTACATCCAAAAAAATAAATTAATTAGAAGGCTTTAGCAAACCAGAGGTTAAAACTAACTATTTTGTAAACACACAACTACAGGAAACTAACAGGGAATTTCAAATTTAAGAGAGAAAAACTACGTAAGGTCTGTAGGTTTTGTTCTAGCATTTATCCTTTATCTCACCTTTCTTATTTCTATATCTAAGATTGTACCTCTATTAAAAACCGAATCAATAATTAGTCTTCCATTAAGCTGTTTTAATCTACTACGAATACTTTGCAATCCTATCCCCTCTTTTTGAAGATCTGGTTTAAATCCAACACCATCATCTTCATAAAGAATATGTATGTTGTTTTTCAACAGATCAATCTGTACTGTAATTGTGTTGGCTTTTGCGTGTTTCAATGTATTAGTAAGCAACTCTTGAATAATCCTAAAAATTTCAACAGATAACTTTTCATCTATAGTATCAATCTCACTTTTGGGAAAAACACAAAAGGTCATTTCTATATCATTAGCTGCTACCATATCATTCAGATACTCTTTGAGAACATCAGTAAATTTATTCTCATAAAAACTGTCGGGAATAAGATTATGAGAAATTTTTCTTACCAGATGATAAGTTTCATCTATCTGCTTTCTTACCAAGCTAAACTCTTTATCTTGCTCCTCCATAGAACCAATTTTCAAATTAATAGCTGCCAGATTACCTCCAATACTATCGTGAAGATCTTGGGCAATACGCCTTCTTTCTGTATTCTGAACTTCCAACGAAGTTTTAACCAACTTTAACTCCTGCCCTTTTATTAATGATTTTATTCGTTCATCATTTACCTCTTCTTGCTGTTTACTAAGTTTATTTTTTGCAACTAACTTTTGTTTATATACAATTAAGAGAATACAACTAGATATTGTTATCAAAAGAAATACATAAAAAAGCATTTTCATATGCTTTTTCTCTGCCAACAGAAGATTATCCTTAATTTGCTGATTTTTCCTTAGCAACTGGATTTTTTTCTCACGACTAAGTATATCGTATTTCACCAACAACTCTGCTATCTCCTTATCTTTTTGAATTTTAAGCAAAGAGTCCTTTAGTTTATATTTTTGCGTAGTAAACTCTTCTGCCTCTTTATACTTATTTTGTTTTTTCAAAGAATCACTTAGGTTGTCTAAAATCTGGATTTCTATATCGATAAACCCCTTTGACTTTACTTTTTCTAATAAATCCATATAAATACCAATAGCCTTTTGATACTTTCCTTTTTTGTGATAGGCTCGTGCTATGGTATTGCCTGATAGAAGAACAAACTTTAAATCTTTATTTTCAAACATCTTCTGCACAAGCTCCCCGTAAAAAATAGCTTCATCAAATTTCTCCATTTTTAAGTAACAGGCACTAATACTTTCAAGACAATACCCGCGGGCTTTATAACCTTCTGGAGCTTCGCACGCTTTTTTTAAGTAATAAAGTGCATTCTTAAACTCACCTTTTCTAGTATAGATTTGTCCTAAATTATTATATGAAAAGTAAACCGTATTATTGTTTTTATCAATATCTATGCTTCTCTTGTATAATGGGATTGCCTTATCATATTCTCCTTGATCAAGATAATAATCTGCTAAACCTCTGATATGATGCACAGACATCTCCTTACTTACAAGTTGTTTGTCAAAAAGATCTAATCCTTTCAAATGATATTCACCCCTAACCTTGACTAAACCTTTAAAACCATAACCAACAGCTAGCATATTATAGGCTTTACTTAACCACTCATAAGATAATGAATCAGTTTTACCAACAGAAAACTCGTATATCTTGTCACCATAATAGACAGTAGAGTCTGCAACTTCTTTCTCCATGTAGTATCTACCCAGATAATCTAGTCCCCAAATACGGGATTTCTCGTTACCTAAAAGAGGGGAAACCAACGGAAAAAATTCTTCAGGATTTAAGTTATTCATGTTTTTAAGCCTCTCTTCCAAATCTTCTTGGACATAATTTGTTTCCTGAGAGAAAGAAGACATAACACAAAAAGATAATGTAAAAAAAAACATCATCTTCATACGGTTGCTATTTAACTTATTGCTGTTTCTTACACCTATAGACATATTCTTGATTAAGACTAAAGATCATGGCTACTTACATTTTAAAAAATGAATTAAAAAGAAAGCACGCCAAGCCATAATCAATACGTAAAAATATAAAAAGTTTAATCATACCAAATATCCTTATCAATTTAAACAACAAATTGATAAAGATATTCTAATAAAACTTAGACATGTAAATCGCACGTATTGCTTTATTTATTTTAAATATCCAGTAATTATTGTGAGGATTTTATTAACGTATTATCTTTGCTTTTTTAATTAGAAAAATAATGATCAAAATCACGTTACCTGACGGTTCGGTTAGAGAATATCATAGCAATATTACTGCTATGGATGTTGCAAAAGATATTAGCGAAGGATTTGCAAGAAATGTTATTTCGGCAAAATTCAATGACACCATCATAGAAACATCAACAGAATTAACCACCGATGGAAATCTAGTTTTGTTTACTTGGAGAGATGAAGACGGAAAAAAAGCCTTTAGACATTCTACTTCACACGTTTTAGCACAAGCATTAGAAGAATTATACCCAGGAGTTAAGTTATCCATTGGACCAGCGATTGACAATGGGTTTTATTATGATGTTGATCTCGGAGATCAAAGCATTTCTGAAAAAGATTTTAAAGCCATCGAAAACAAAATGTTAGAAATTGCCAGAGGAAAACATGAGTTCAAAATGAGGTCCGTTTCCAAAGATGATGCACTAGCAAAATATAAAGAAGAAGGTAACGAGTACAAAGTTGAATTAATTGAAAACCTCAAAGACGGAACTATCACCTTTTGTGATCACGACACCTTTACCGATTTATGTCGCGGAGGACATATTCCTAACACTGGTTTAATCAAAGCAGTAAAAATAATGAGTGTCGCCGGTGCTTATTGGAGGGGTGATGAAAACAACAAACAACTTACTCGGGTCTATGGCACTTCGTTTCCGAAACAAAAAGAACTTAAGGAACACCTTGAATTATTAGAAGAAGCAAAAAAACGAGATCATAGAAAATTAGGTAAAGAATTAGAATTCTTTACATTTTCGCAAAAAGTTGGTCAAGGATTGCCTCTTTGGTTACCAAAAGGTGCTGCTTTACGTGAGCGATTAGAACAATTCTTAAAAAAAGCTCAAAAAAAAGCTGGTTATGAAATGGTTGTTACGCCACATATTGGACAGAAAGAGCTATATGTCACCTCTGGACATTATGCTAAATATGGAGAAGATAGCTTTCAACCTATACATACACCTGCAGAGGGAGAGGAATTTTTATTAAAACCCATGAACTGTCCGCATCATTGCGAAATATACAATAGCGGACCATGGTCTTACAGGGATTTACCCAAACGTTATGCTGAATTTGGCACCGTGTATAGATATGAGCAAAGTGGAGAACTCCATGGACTAACACGTGTACGTGGATTTACGCAAGATGATGCCCATATATTTTGTACTCCTGATCAATTAGATGAAGAGTTCAAAAAGGTAATAGATTTGGTACTATATGTATTTGGGTCTTTAGGTTTTGAAAATTTTACAGCACAGGTATCGGTCAGGGATTTAGATACCCCAGAAAAATACATTGGTGATGTTGTAAATTGGGAAAAAGCCGAAAATGCAATTATAAGCGCCGCAAGGGATAAAGGACTTGACTACGTAGTAGAAAGTGGAGAAGCTGCATTTTATGGCCCTAAGCTGGACTTTATGGTAAAGGATGCTCTAGGAAGAAGCTGGCAATTAGGAACTATCCAAGTAGATTATAATTTACCCGAACGTTTTGATCTTCAATACAAAGGGAGCGACAATGAGATGCACAGACCAATTATGATCCATAGAGCACCTTTTGGTAGTATGGAAAGATTTATTGCTATTTTATTGGAGCATACAGCTGGTAACTTCCCGCTTTGGCTAATGCCTGAACAAGTTATTGTCTTATCAATCAGTGAGAAATATGAAAAATACGCGGAAAAAGTTTTAAATTTGTTAGAAAATAACGAAATTCGCGCCCTTGCAGATCATAGAAATGAAACTATGGGTAAAAAAATTAGAGAAGCAGAAATGAAAAAAATTCCTTACATTGTTATCGTAGGGGAGCAAGAAGAGAAAGATAATACAATATCTGTTAGGAAACACGGAGGAGAAGATATGGGAGCAGTTGGTATTGAAAAGTTCACTGAAATTATTAATGAAGAAATTAATAGAACGTTAAAACCATTTAACGGATAAAATAATTAAGTTTAATTTAAAATTTTTAAGTCATAGCAATAAGAAGAAGAAGGTCTCAGAAACCACTAAGAGTAATTAAAGAAGATGCTCACAGAATCAATCATAAAATTAGGGTTGATGAAGTACGTCTCGTAGGCGACAATGTAGAAGTTGGTGTTTACCCAACCAAAAAAGCACTTGCACTTGCCGAAGAGAAAGAATTAGATCTCGTAGAAATTTCTCCGAAAGCGGTACCTCCTGTTTGTAAAATTATGGACTATAAAAAGTTCCTTTATGAGCAGAAAAAAAGAGACAAGGCTCTTAAAAATAAAGCCACCAAAGTCACTATAAAAGAAATTAGATTTGGGCCAAACACGGATGAACACGATTATGAGTTCAAGAAGAAGCACGCCATCAAGTTTTTAAGTGAAGGAGCTAAGTTAAAAGCGTATGTCTTCTTTAAAGGTCGTTCGATCATATACAAAGATCAAGGGCAGATACTTTTACTAAGACTTGCTCAGGAACTAGAGGATTATGGTAAAGTTGAGCAAATGCCTAAATTGGAAGGTAAACGAATGATCATGTTTATCGCTCCTAAGAAAACGAAGTAATAGAAACTTTTTTATATAAAGAAGTAATACTAAAGATAATAAGTGAGATTATTATAAAAACAAGGATACAATGCCTAAAATGAAAACAAAATCCAGTGCTAAAAAGCGTTTTAAGCTTACAGGTACGGGTAAAATCAAAAGAAAGCACGCTTTTAAGAGTCATATTTTGACAAAAAAATCAAAAAAGCGTAAGCTAGCTTTAACGCACTCTACACTAGTGCATAAAAGCGATGAAAATAGTATTAAAGAACAATTACGTTTAAAGTAATCGCTTTTTAATCAGGTTAAAATTATTATAAACCCAGGAGTTAGGCTTTTATAATTTTTGATGTACAATTGTAGATTTAAAAATTAAAAAACTAAGTGCCGATTGATGATCGGACGCCTACTACTAAAAAATTTAAAAATATGCCAAGATCAGTAAATTCTGTTGCAAAAAGAGCTAGAAGAAAAAGAGTTCTTAAGCAAGCAAAAGGTTATTTTGGACGTCGTAAAAACGTTTGGACAGTAGCAAAAAATGCAGTTGATAAAGCAATGTCATATGCTTACAGAGACCGCAGAAACAAAAAAAGAACTTTCCGTGCTTTATGGATCACTCGTATTAATGCAGGTGCCCGTTTACATGGTATGTCTTATTCTCAATTTATGGGGAAAGCTAAGGCTAATAATATCGAATTAAACCGTAAGGTTCTAGCAGATTTAGCAATGAACAACCCAGAAGCTTTTAAAGCGATTGTAGAAAAAGTAAAGTAATTTTTTAATAATATATTCTCTCACTTATAATAAAAGCCCACTTTAAAAAGTGGGCTTTTTGTTACAAAATCACGAATTATAATGTTTTTTATCGATAAAAAATGTTTTTTATCGATTTAAATAAAAACTAATTACCTTTTTTTTATTACTTTTAGCCCAGTATATTTTAAAATAGTAAGAAATAGACGATCATGCCTTTAAAGCGTATATTCGATCTGTTGTCCGTTTCGTGTAATTTTAACTCATTTTTTTAAAACGTGTTTTTTTGGGGAAAAACGAAGGTCAATTTATATGTTGCAACTCAAGTTATCAACATGAGTTGTTTGCTAAATAAATGCCACAGATAAAATAATGCTTCATGATCCCAAATTGGTTTAAAACCTTACCTAAAAAAAGAAAGCCTAAAAACTCTTTACATAGAGACGAAAAAGATATTATACATCTGATACATTTTTTGTGGGATGAGATTGATATAAAGAGCAATTCATTGGTGATAAAAGAGAAAATTGATGTTTTTACAAAACTTTCTTTCGAAAACAAAATCAAATCACTTCCGGAGGTATATTTATTTTTAGAAAATCATTTAATTGAAAAAAAAGTTGCGCATACATACACAAAACGAAAACTTAGAGACAAAATACGCTTAGCATACCCTTCCTTAGATAAGTATCAAAATTTTACTCCTATACTATTAGATCTTAAACGACAAGAACTAAGTATCTGCAAAATATTTCTTATAAATATAATAGAAAAGTCTTTAGAATTGATTGGCGTATTCAACGATCCTGATTTAGACACTATAAAATCTGACTTAAAGACTTTTGACAACGCTTGTAGTACCATTGATGTAATAAAAGGAAGAAAAAAACTATTATCGTTTTCTTCAGTTATATTCTCAAAAATTAAAGAAAGTCTAGGAGAGAACGCAATCATAAACTTATATCTAAATGTATACAAACAACATTTTGAGTCTTATCACCTACTCGACTCTTTTACGGCAACATTAAATGTAATTCCTGAAGAGATTTTTGCTAAAGAATTAATAAATTTCCCAAGTAAGCAACAAATGCTAAAAATGCTTCAAAAGCAATTAAATAGCCTAGAAGAAGTCAACGAAAATCTTACCAAGGAAGTTATTGAAAGAAAAAAAATCGAAGAAGACCTCAAACATAGTGAGCATTTAAAATCCAGAATTTTGGACACAGCATTAGACGGAATCATTTTAACGGATAAAAATGGTATTGTACTGGATTGGAACAAGCAAGCAGAAATTATTCTAAGAGTAAAAAAAGAAGAAACAATAGGTCAAAGTATCTATTCTCTTGTCCCTTACAAATTGAGACAAGAATTACAACATAGTTTTGAGGACTATATAAATTCCGGAGAAGGACAATTAATAAATAAAAGAGTAGAAACTTCGGTACCACTTAGAGATGGCACGATCGTATACGTAGAACTCACAATTATAGCAATCAAAACCAAAGATGATTATCTGTTTAATGCTTTTTTCAGAGATATTACCAATAGGAAACTTATAGATAATGAAATCAGAGAAGCTAAGGTCTTTGCTGAAAAATCCGCAAAAGCAAAGTCTACTTTTCTTTCTAATATGAGTCATGAAATCAGAACACCGTTAAACGTTATTCTGGGGCTTACTGGTATTTTACAGAAAAGTGGGTTTTCAAATCCTGAAATTGACAAAGCTAACCTGGACGGTATTCAATTTTCTGCCGAAAATCTTTTGGTTCTTGTAAATGATATTTTGGATTTCTCAAAAATCGAAGCTGGAAAACTTATTTGGCAAAAGACTGATTTCAACATACGTGAACTGATTGATAACATTTCAACCGGATTTAAAATCAAAGCAGATGAAAAAGGGCTTAATTATAAGACCTATATAGATCCATCGCTTCCAAAATTTATTATTGGAGACCAATTCAGACTAAATCAGATTCTCACAAACCTGTTAAGCAACGCAGTAAAGTTCACTCATAAGGGAGAGGTAGTGATTAAAATCACTGCAACAATAAAAAAATCAGGCATCGTTTCTATAAAATTTTGCGTAAAAGACACGGGTATTGGTATACCTAAAGATAAACTTGATCATATTTTTGGCAGCTTTTATCAGGTTCACGAACCTGGAAAACACAAAATCGAAGGAACTGGTTTGGGACTTGCTATATCTAAACAACTCATAGAACTACAAGGAGGTAACTTACACGCAAAAAGCACTCCTAATGTTGGATCTGAATTTACGTTTTCTATTGACTACAAGAAAAGTAAACTTACTGCAATAAAAAATAATACTTCCTCTAACATACCAAAGGATTCAGAATCTATTTCTGGAATGAATGTATTAATTGTAGAGGATAATAGAATGAACCAGTTCTTCATCCAACAATTATTCTCTCTTTGGAACATCGACGCTGATATAGCCGAAAATGGAAAAGTAGCACTCGAAAAACTTAAACATAAGTTTTACGATTTAATATTAATGGATATGCATATGCCAATAATGGATGGGGCTGAGACAACTATGCATATCAGAAATCACGATAACCCAAAAATCAAAAACATTCCTATAATAGCCTGCTCTGCTGATGTTTTTCCGGAATCTAAAAAAGCGGCAATGGATTCTGGAATGGATTTTTATCTCACAAAACCAATTAGAGAAAAAGCGTTAGAAGAATTATTAGTAAGCTTAAAACCTACTTTAGATAAGCAAGGAACTACACCCCGAATTCACAAACAATCGAATCAGGAAATCCCTGATCATAATGATCAAAAGTTATGTGATCTCTCGGGATTACAGAAAACATTTTCTTACGACAAAGAAATTATTCAATCCGTACTGGAGATGTTTATAGAAGAAACCCCAAGAGATTATAAAAAGTTACAGATAGCTGTAAAGAACAATGATCCAAAAGCAGCTTCAGAACTTGCTCACAAACTCAAATCCAGCTTTAAGACATTGGGGCTATCGGAACAAACATTAGTTCTTGAACAAATAGAAGCATATGGAAAATCAAATGAAAATTTTGATCATATCGTAGCATTAATGACTCCATTGGACCGCTCTTATCCCTTTATAGTTTTGGAAATTAAAAATGAAATCAATGACTTGGTTGCTTTGAAAGCTTTAAAGTAACTATTTCATATTTCTCTGGCTATATTTGCAGGTATGGATACACAAATTACCAGTCATCAAAACCCAAAAATTAAATTCTTACATCAACTTAAGGAAAAGTCCAAAGTTCGTAAAAAAGAGCATTGTTTTGTTATCGAAGGTAAACGCGAAATATCCCTTGCAATTTCAGGAGGATATCAATTAGAGCAGATTTATTATTGTACTTCGATTATTTCTAAAGAAGAAGTTTTACTGATTGTAGAAGTAAACTGTAACCCAATTACTTTTTTTGAGATCTCGATAGATATTTATCAAAAACTTTCTCATAGATCAACAACAGAAGGAATTTTAGCAGTAGCTATATCAAAAGAAATATCGATAAGCGGCTTAAAATTGCCTACTAAAAACCCTCTAATCCTAGTTGCAGAGTCCCCTGAAAAACCAGGAAATATCGGTGCACTGCTGCGTACCGCTGATGCTGCAAAAGTAGATGCGTTTTTAATTGCTAATCCCAAAACTGACATCTATAATCCAAACATAATAAGGTCGAGCGTAGGATGTGTCTTTACAAATAAAATTGCTTCTGGTACTACAGCAGAGATCCTCCATTTTTTAAAAGAAAGAAAAATAAACATTTATGGAGCTGCATTACAATCCTCTGAAAATTATTATACTCAAAATTATAATAAACCCACAGCAATTATCGTTGGTACAGAAGATAAGGGCTTAACCGACGAGTGGTTAAAAAACACTACACAAAATATTAAGATCCCCATGAGTGGTGTTATAGATTCAATGAATGTTTCAGTAGCTGCTGGAATACTAATTTTTGAAGCAAAACGACAGCGTAATTTTGTTGTCTGAAACTTAAAAAATCATTAACTTTCTAAAACCTACAAATCCCAAAGCTACAAACACAAACAAATGACATCAAACCTGCTCTTTTATCTTTTGATTGCTATTATCATCATAGTTTTTCTAATAGATTCCCTACTTGACATTCTCAACGCCAGACACTATAATAATCATGTACCAGAAGAACTTTCTGACGTATATCCTAAAGATGAATATCAAAAATCTATAGCTTACAAAAAAGCCAATTATAAATTTAAACTGGTTTCTTCTTCTGTTTCTTTATGTATCTTGTTATTATTCTTTTTTCTAGATGGTTTTGCCTGGGTTGATGGAATTGCAAGAAGTATTTCTGATAACCCGATTGTGGTAGGCCTTATATTCTTTGGTATTATAATGATGGGTAGTGATATTCTTTCTACACCTGCTTCTTATTATAAAACTTTTGTTATTGAAGAGGAATTTGGCTTTAACAAAACCACTACCAAGACTTTTTTTATTGACAAAATCAAAGGAATCGTAATGATGATCATCGTAGGTGGTGGATTATTAGCTTTAATTATGTGGTTTTACGAAATCACAGGAAGCTATTTTTGGGTATATGCCTGGATATTGATTTCTATTTTTACGCTGGCTATGAATATGTTCTATGCAAAACTTATCGTTCCATTATTTAATAAACAAACACCTTTAGAACCCGGAGAGCTAAGAGATACGATACAAGCCTATTCTAAAGACGTAGGATTTCAGTTAAAGGATATTTTTGTCATTGACGGATCTAAAAGAAGTACCAAAGCAAACGCATACTTTTCTGGTTTAGGAAGCGAAAAAAGAATCACATTGTATGACACTTTAATAAAAGATTTGAATAATGAAGAAATTGTTGCAGTTCTAGCACATGAAGTTGGTCATTACAAGAAAAGACACGTAATTATTAATCTTCTCTTATCTATTTTTCTTACCGGAGTAACGCTATGGTTTTTGTCCCTTTTTATTGCAAACCCTCTTCTCTCTGAAGCTTTAAATGTAGAAATCCCGTCTTTTCATATTGGACTAGTCGCATTTGGTATACTGTATAGTCCAATATCTGAAGTTACCGGGCTGATTATGAATGTTGTATCCAGAGCATTCGAATATCAAGCAGATGATTATGCTAAAGACTCTTATAACGGAGAAGCACTCATAAGCAGTCTTAAAAAACTATCAAAAAACAATCTTAGCAACCTTACGCCACATCCTGCTATGGTATTCATACATTACTCACATCCAACGCTTTTGGAAAGGATTAAAAACATAAGGAAATAAATCCATCAACATAGACTTGGTGGTTACAATTCTTAGTTGTACTTTTAACTATCTCTCTAAGATAAGACAAAATTCTTATCTATTGAGTACACACAAAATGACATCAAAAAACAGGCTTTCTAAGAAAACTTCATAGTATGACTGAAGCCGCTATAGAAGAGGAAAACAAACAAATTGCAAAGCAATATAAAGAGTTGCTTCGAATTAGTTATAGGGATCTTAGTAAAGATGATAAAAAACTAATTCGACAGGCTTTTGATATTGCAGTAGATGCACATAAAGATCAACGACGTAAGAGTGGAGAAGCTTACATCTTTCATCCAATTGCTGTTGCCAAAATAGTAGCTAGTGAAATTGGGTTAGATGCAACTTCTATTGCTGCAGCATTGTTACATGATGTAGTAGAAGATACAGAATATACGCTGGTCGATATAGAGCAAATGTTTGGAGAAACTGTTGCGCGTATAGTGGACGGACTTACAAAAATTTCCTCTCTTAAAAAAGATAAAGATATTTCGCTGCAAGCGGAAAACTTTAGAAAAATGTTACTCACTCTTAATGATGATGTTCGAGTAATCATTATAAAAATAGCCGATCGTTTGCACAATATGCAAACAATGGATGCTATGCGCCCTGATAAACAGGTCAAGATTGCTTCAGAAACATTATATATCTATGCGCCTCTTGCTCATAGAATTGGACTCTACAACATTAAAACCGAATTAGAAGATCTAGGATTAAAGTATACAGAACCAGAAGTATTTAAGGACATACTGGAAAAAATAAAAGAGAGTAAAGAAGAACAAGATGCGTATATTAAACGATTTTCTGACAAAATAAAAGAAGGGCTTGATAAAGAAGGGCTTGATTACGAAATCAAAGGTCGACCGAAGTCTATTTTTTCTATCAGGCGAAAAATCCTAAAGCAAAATATATCGTTTGATGAAGTCTACGATAAATTCGCTATCCGAATTATCTACAAGGCTGATGATATCGAAAATGAAAAATTTATAGCTTGGAAAATTTATACTATCGTAACCGATTATTATCGCCCTAATCCGATACGATTAAGAGACTGGATTTCACAACCGAAATCCACAGGGTATGAAGCATTACATATTACTGTGATAGGACCAGACAGCCAATGGGTAGAAGTTCAAATTCGTAGTCAAAGAATGCACGAAATTGCAGAAAAAGGATACGCTGCACATTATAAATATAAGAACAAGGAAGAAAAGCAGGATCAAGGTCTGGATGGATGGTTAAACAGACTACAGGAAGCATTAGAGAATTCTGAAGCGAATGCCGTAGATTTTGTAGAAGAATTCAAACTTAATCTATATGCTAAAGAGATTTTTGTTTTTACTCCCGAAGGTGATTTGAAATCTTTACCCAAAGGAGCTACGGCATTGGATTTTGGGTTTAGCGTCCATACAGAAGTAGGTCTTCGTACTAGAGGTGCTAGAGTTAATAACAAATTAGTCCCTTTGAGTCATGAACTTAAAAATGGAGATCAAGTCGAAATTATTACATCTACCAAGTCAAAACCTTCATCGAACTGGTTAGATTATGCCACAACGGCCAGAGCAAGGTCTAAAATAAAATCTGCATTACGTGATGAAAAGAAACAAATTGCAGAAGAAGGGAAAGTAATATTGAAACGCAAACTACGTTCACAAAAAATTACACTGAGCGAAAAGGTCGTAAACGAACTGGTACTATATTTCAAACTTAAAACTAGCCAGGATCTTTTTTACAGAGTAGGCATTGGTACTATTGATAATCAAAAGATCAAAGAGTTCGCTACCACACGTAGCAATGTGTTTATGAATTTTATTAAAAATAAAATTCGAAGAGGTAACTCAAAAGATGTAAACAAGGATGAGATTACCTCTAAATATGATTTATTGGTATTTGGCAAAGATTCTGAAAAACTAGAATATAAACTATCAAATTGTTGTAATCCTATTGCTGGAGATGACGTTTTTGGTTTTATTACAGTAAATGAAGGGATTAAGATTCATAAAAAAGACTGTCCAAATGCATTACAATTGCAAAGTAACTATGCATACCGAATTATACAGGCTAAATGGATAGACTCTAGTCAAGAGGAGTTTAAAGCCGTTATCAGGCTAAATGGAATCGATAACATAGGTGTTGTCAATGAGGTAACTCAAATTATATCAAACAATATGCATTTAGCGATATATAGTATGAATTTTGACACGAATGATGGAGTTTTTACTGGTAAAATTACCGTAGGAGTTAAAAATAAAAACACGTTAAAAACGGTCATTCAAAACCTTTCTAAAGTAAATGGTATTGATAAGGTGATACGAGAATAAATCATTCGTTTTTTCTGAATAACTATTCATAATTTGGTCTCCACTAATAAAAAAATAATGTAAATTTGCTTTTTAAATCATTATGAGTACCAAAACAACTACGCAAAACGATCAAAACATCGTTAAGAATGTGTTTACTAGTTTTCTAGAGGAAAATGGTCATCGAAAAACACCTGAACGCTACGCTATACTTCAGGAAATCTATGAAAGTGAAGAGCATTTTGATATCGAATCACTATATATCAAAATGAAAAACAAAAACTACCGTGTTAGTCGAGCCACACTCTACAATACGATAGAACTTTTATTAGATTGTAAACTAGTCCGAAAACACCAATTTGGTCAAAGTCAGGCACAATATGAAAAATCATATTTTGATAGACAACACGATCACCTTATTCTAACAGATAGTGGTGAAGTTCTGGAGTTTTGTGATCCCAGAATACAATCCATAAAAAAAACAATCGAAGAAATTTTTGATGTAGAAATCACAAATCATTCTCTGTATTTCTACGGAATTAAAAAGAAACCAACTAATCAAGAAAACTAATGGCGGTAAACTTACTACTTGGTCTTCAATGGGGAGACGAAGGTAAAGGAAAAATTGTAGACGTTCTTACAAAAAATTATGATATTATAGCTAGATTCCAGGGTGGTCCTAACGCAGGACACACATTAGAATTTGACGGCATTAAACATGTGTTACATACAATTCCAAGTGGAATTTTTCATGACAAAGCCATTAACTTAGTAGGGAATGGTGTTGTGATCGATCCGGTCATCTTCAAAAAGGAGTTAGACAACCTAGCTAAGTTTAATTTAGATTATAAATCTAAATTAGTAATATCAAGAAAAGCTCATTTAATATTACCAACACATAGAATTCTAGATGCGGTATCAGAAGCCTCCAAAGGAAAGGCGAAAATAGGCTCTACTCTTAAAGGTATTGGGCCAACATATATGGATAAAACTGGCAGAAATGGTATTCGTGTAGGAGATTTAGAATTAAGTGACTGGAAAGAACGTTATCGTAATTTGGCAAATAAACACGAAGCCATGATCGATTTTTATGATGCAAAAATTGAATATGACTTAGAAGAATTAGAAAATGAATTCTTTGAAGCCATCAAAACTTTAAAATCTTTAACCTTTATCGATAGTGAAGAATATCTTTATCAAGCACAAAAAGAAGGTAAAAAAATACTGGCAGAAGGAGCTCAGGGTTCTTTACTAGATATCGATTTTGGAACCTACCCTTTTGTAACCTCTTCTAATACTACAGCAGCCGGAGCTTGCACAGGATTAGGCGTAGCACCAAATAAAATTAAAGAAGTATTCGGAATTTTTAAAGCATATACTACCAGAGTTGGTAGCGGACCATTTCCTACAGAATTATTTGATGAAGATGGAGAAACTATGGCACGCGTAGGTAATGAATTTGGAGCCACTACAGGGAGAGCACGAAGATGTGGATGGTTAGATCTAGTAGCTTTAAAATATGCCGTACATGTAAACGGAGTTACTCAATTGATGATGATGAAAGGTGATGTACTTAGTGGTTTTAAAACCCTAAAAATATGTACCGCTTATAATTATCAAGGAAAAACTATTACACACCTACCCTACAATATAGAACCCGAAAATGTAACTCCTGTGTATACAGAAATGAAAGGTTGGTCAGAAGATCTTACTAAAATGTCTGATACATCACAGTTTCCAAAAGAACTAAATGAATATATTGAATTTTTAGAAAAAGAACTAGAAATACCCATCACTATAGTTTCTGTGGGACCAGATAGGACTCAGACAATACATAGATAACAAAATTTCAATACAAAAATAGATCCCCAAGTTTCATAGAAATCTTGGGGATTTATTTAACATTTAATTACATCCTTTTGCTTCATACAAATCCTAAGGATGTACAGAAAAAACCATTCCTGCAATTTTCCATCCATTATTCGGAGTTCCGGCTAATGCCGATAACATCTTTCCTTTTTCAATAATTTGACCTGTTTCATCGATAATCTTATATGATGATGAAATAACTCCAGTAAACTGATCTTTTATTTTTGTTTTTGTATGACTAAATACAATTTTCTGGCCAGCTATAACCTCATTAAAAAATCCGTTTACAGAATGAACCTCATCAGAATACGTGTCTTCAAAAACTTCATCTACTATAAAACAAGAAGTCAATTCACTTAGGAACAAACTCTTAAATTCAGATTCCTTCTGCTGATTATAATATTCTTCAAAATCAAAAAGCAACTGTTCTGGAGATTCCTCAATAATAGGTACTACGCTATAGTCAGTAGTGTCATCAGGAGCTACTATAGTAGATGACAGCGTCACAATTTTCCATCCAGCAGGAGTTTTGACATATAAAAAAATATCGTTCCCATATAAATCATCTATTCCATCCCGAACTCCTTGAAAATGATGACTATCCAGAGCAATACCATCTTCAATATAAAATTTTACATCAGAATACTCAGCAAAATATTCATAATCCCAACTTGTAAAAAAACCGATCCATTGATCACGAGATAAGCTAACTAAATTTGGATTTCCATTATTTTTTAGCACAAAGTTTACTGAAGAAGAACTGGATAAAAATAAATCCCGATGAGCGTCCGCATCTTTTTCTTTCTCGGAGATTGCAAAATCCTTCAGTACGTTTAACAAATGTTTTTTCGTTTCTATATGTTGGTATACTCCTCCTGAAAAATCATCATAACAAGAAGTTATAAACATAGGAATTGATAAAAATAGAAACACAGGAATGAAACGCTTTATTTTTTGGTTTTTCATTGATACATTATTTTAAGTGTGAATAAAGTACAATGATATTGTAGGATGTTGAGATAAAAGAACGCTTGCTTGCAGGCGCACAAAATTTACTCTTTTTAATACATTAAGAGCTTGCTGATTTTTGCAAAAACTCTCTGGGTGTACTTTTAAAAACTTTTTTGAAAGTTTTATTAAACGTGGTTTTAGAATTGAAACCCGCATCATATGCCAAAGAAAGTAAAGTCTGATTTTTATGTTCGTCATTTTTAAGTTTCTTAACAAATTCTTCTGCTCGATATGAATTTACAAAATCATAAAAATTACAACTAAAACCAGTATTGATTAACCAAGAAAGTTGAGTTGGCTTCATATTTAGAGATTGTGCAAGGCTTGTGAGTGTTAATCTAGGATCTAAGTATAATTTTTCTTCTTTCATTGATTTTTCTAATAGAACTTTATATACTAACACTCGTTCTTTTGACATTCGATTAACAGAAGGTTTATCTGTTAAAAGCTCAATCCTTAACACTTCAGGTTTACGAATAACAAAGTACGTAATACAATACACCAAAAATGGAATACTAATCCAACCAATAAATACATGAGTACCAGAGATAATTTCAATTCCAAAAAAATGATCTAAGCCAAAAATAATAGATACTACATCTCCTATCAATAAAGCAACGAGAAACACAGCCAAATATGTAAGATTTTGTCTGAAACCGCTCTCCTTATCATGAGCTTTCTTAAAAGTAATCAACATTCTTAAACTAGCATACCAATATCCTAAAGTCAGGATAACTAAACCACTAAATATAATTCCCCATTCAATCAAAAAGTACCCTGACTGTATTAATGTAATCATCTCTTGATCACTGTATCTCAAAATGGATATACCATATAAAAAATGTAATACAGCTGGAATAAAATGAAGAAACCATAATTTTTGATTCTTATTAATAAACAGAAGCTTTTGAAAGTATAAGTAAATCAAAGGAGCAAACAAAAAGGCTAAAGAATCCAGAAAAACTTGCAGCCGAGCTGGCCAAGACTCATATAGATAAGAATTCAAAAATAAAACGACCGAAAGTGATACCACAACTAATAATATAGACAATAATTTTGTCGCTTCTTTATTAGTTTTAGTCAGTTTAGGAAGTATCATAGCCAATAAAAATCCTTGAACCATACCTAAAATTAATAGTATTTCTATCCAATTGAAAGTACCCATAACTGATTTTTTATAATGTATTATCACCCATTTCACTATTTCTAGTTAGCAAATATAGTCATGAAATGAAAAAGAATCAGAACTTACCAAACCACTTGAAAATAATCTTTGTGATTAATTCTCTAAGAAGAGCATTTATTTATTAAGCAATAATCGGATTGCGTTTTGATATTATTTACAAGAGTTTTGTAACTACATAAAAATTATCAGAATGAATAACAATTTACATAACTTCCAGATTAAAGCCATAAATCACGTTGGGATTGCTTCACTTTTTGAGTTAACGGATGTAGAGCTGCAAAAGCATAATGCCCTACGAATAACAGTAGATAAAAAACCAGGTTTTCCCTGTCGAATAAGCCTAGAAGATGCTGCTATTGGGGAAGAAGTTATTTTAGTACCATATGCGCATCATAATGTCACATCACCATACAAAGCATACGGACCTATATTTGTTCGGGAGAATGTAAAAACTGCGACTCCTAAGATGAATGAAATTCCGGCAATGCTAACTCATAGGTCTCTTTCTGTGCGAGGTTATAATGATAAAAGTAGTATGATCAGTGCTGAAACTGTACATGGAGAGGGTCTATTCGATTTAATTCAAGTTCTATTTAACACCTCAGAAATAGTGTACCTACACATCCATAATGCGGGTCCAGGTTGTTTTAATTGTCAAATAGATCGAATATTTTAAAACAACATACCACACTTATATATTAAAATATGGAATCAATAAAAATCAAAAGCTTCAGGAATGATTAGCTACCATTAGTGAATAAAAAACACATATCTTATTAAGATTATGTCTTTTTTTGACAACTATTTTTATTCTTTTTTCAAAGAATTGTATCTTTGCACGAATTTTGAATTCCAATAATTGAGACTTTTTTTTTCTATAGTAATATTTACAGCTTTTGCTATTAGACCAGTGATAGAAATTAGCAATATTCTTTACTATCAGATGAATATTGATACTATCATAGAGAAATACTGTGTAAACAAAGAAAGGCCAAAGCTCAATTGTAACGGAAAATGTTATCTGATGACTCAGATGAAAACGAGCAAGACAGCTTCTGACACCAATACAAATTCACTTACCATTATTGTAGAAGCTTTTATTCCCTTATTCTTCGTAGATACCACAATTCATATCGATAACAACTATATTTTTTTCGTACCTCATCAACAAAATTGGAAACCTAACCATCTATTAAAAAAAAGTATTTCAAAAAACATCGATCATCCTCCAGAAATTTACTCTTCTTAATCACTCAAACAGTGATGCCTAAATATAGAAA
Organism: Aquimarina ulvae; assembly: GCF_053613295.3. Taxonomy (NCBI): domain Bacteria; kingdom Pseudomonadati; phylum Bacteroidota; class Flavobacteriia; order Flavobacteriales; family Flavobacteriaceae; genus Aquimarina; species Aquimarina ulvae. Next base: position 67,169 of record NZ_JBSIBP030000018.1, on the reverse strand, counting down.
ATGACTAAGAAATGCTCCTAGTCGTTTAAATCTTTATATCATTTTTTCACAAACTAAAGCTATTAAAAGCGAATATCTCCTATTTGCAAGGGGTTGTTCAGACTTAAAAATAGCGTATACATTTTATTATATAATGAAAAAAACACTCATGCTGGCTGTATTCCTATGCTCGGGAATCTATAGCTACGCACAATCTTTGCAGGGGAAAGTAGTGGATAATTCTAATAATCCATTACCCGGCGCAACAATAATTGAATCAAACACACCAACCAATGGTGTAATGAGCGATAGTGAAGGAGCCTTTAGTATAACACTTCAAAACTCAAATAAAGTTATCGTAAGCTTTGTTGGATATATGACAAAGACAGTAACGTTAAATAACGATATGACTGTCATACGATTAACTGAAGATAATGTGACACTGGAGGAGGTTTTCGTTACTTCTGCGAGTAGGGAAATTCAGAAACGTTCTGAAGTTCCCGGATCAATTACTACGATCTCAGCAAAAACTATTGAAGAAACCAAAGCTTTTGGTATCGATCAACTGGTAAATCAAGTTCCAGGAGTTTTTATGTCTACGTCTAGAGCAGCCAGTAATGAACAACATTTTATGGCGGCACGCTCCCCTATTTCTACAAAAGCACTCTTTTTATACTTAGAAGATGGATTACAGATCCGTCCTACTTCTGTATTCAATCATAATGCTTTGTTGGAAATGAATGATATATCCTACGGACGTATCGAAGTTTTAAAAGGTCCTGCGTCAAGTATTTACGGTAGTGAATCTATTGGTGGTAGTTTCAATTTTATTACCAAAAACCCAACAGAAAATCTTAGTGGAAGTTTAGGATTTCAAACTAATGATATTGGATTAACTCGTTATGAATTAGAAGTTTCGAACAAAACCAATGATAAATTTGGATTTTATTTTGGAGGACATTATGCACAACGAAAAAATGGCCCAATAGAACATAGTGATTATGAAAAACTTGCTTTTACTTTTAAGACAGTTTATGACCTTTCTGACGCTACAAAATGGACAACTGTATTAGATATTATTGATTATAGATCTGATATGACCGGATCTTTAAGTGAATCGGATTATTTTGGTGAAGATTTCCAAAGTGACCAAACATTTACTGAACGAGAAGCATTGGCATTTAGAGTACGATCTACATTAGATAAGTTCTGGAACGAAAAAAATAAAACCTCATTTAATCTAATTTTCAGAGACAATACAATGGATCAAAATCCGTCCTACAGAGTTCGTCAGTTTAGAGAACAAGGGCAATTAACCGGTTTTGGGTCGGGAGAGATAAATTCTAATCAATTTAGGAGTTTTGTTGTATTAATTCAGCATAAATTAAATTTCAATTATGCCAATTCATCTCTAATTCTAGGTGCCAGCAGTGATTTTTCTCCTCAAAAATACATTGCAGAAACTACGAGTATTATTGTAGATCCGGAAACAGGAAGAAACATAGATTTTGATACTAATACAGGTGATTTCATACTAAATTATGAGGCAGATATATTTAATTATGCCGGGTTTTTACAATACGAAATATCACCAGTAGCACCATTAAAAGTAACTGCTGCTATACGTTATGATGGCTTCGAATACGACTATGATAACCAAGTAGATGGAATTACAGGTGTAGAAGATGCTGTGGATAATTTTAATAACATTACACCTAAACTGGGTATGAACTATAACTTTTCTAACCTAACTGGTATCTATGCTAATTATTCGCAAGGATTTACTCCTCCGCAAGTTTCTACATTATATCGCAACCGAAACGAAGTACAGGGGATCAAGCCCAGTAGATATCATAACTATGAAATCGGAGGGTATTATGCTGTTTCTTCAAAACTGGTATTAGATGCTGCCATCTATGTTTTAGAAGGAAAAAACACACTGATTACACTACGTGATGAAAACGATAATTTCTTTAATACAAACGCGGGTAAAACCAGGTCTTATGGAATTGAGTATAGAATCACCTGGAACCCGATTAAAGAATTATCAATCTCCCATAATGGTAGTTACGCTAGGCATCAATACGTAGACTTTTTTGATAGTGGTGTTGATTATTCTGATACAGAAAGAGAAACAGCTCCTAATCTTCTAGGGACTTCATTAGTTACTTATCGAAATAATTTCGGTAACATCGGGTTTAGTATTAGCGGAGAACACGAACTTGTTGGAAAGTACAATACCAGTTTCAAAAATCAGGTAGCAAATGATAATGGTAGTTTTAATACAGCTACCTATGATGGTCACAATGTTTTCAATCTAAGGGCATCGATTGCTTATAAGGGAATGGAAATATGGGGGCACGCACTAAATTTTTTTGATGAATTATATGCGGCAAGAGCTTCTTATAACAGGTTTAGAAACGAAAATAGTTTTACTATTGGAACCCCAAGAGCTTTTCACCTTGGTGTACGGCATTATTTTTAACATAAGATGTTTTTGAAAATGTAGCTGCAATCTGCCATCACATCGGGTAGTGTTGAAAGTATGAATAGTCCTATTTTTTATTCTAGAGCACTACCCTTTTATGTTGAAGAAGTAGATATGTTGAACCTATATTTTTTAAGCTTCATAAAATATTTATATCATGAAAAAAAAATCAAAACTTACTATATGGATTTGGAAATGGCATTTTATCGCTGGACTACTATCACTTCCATTTGTTCTTATACTCTCCATAACCGGAATTATTTATTTATTTAAATCCGATTATGAAACTCCAAGACAGAAACATATTAAAGAAGTTACTGTCACCGGCACTCCTATCTCTTTGCAAAAACAATGGTTGATTGCAAATGATCATGCGGTCAAAAAACCAAATTCCATTGTAATCACTACAGTTGCTAACCAAGCAACCGAATTTGTTTCAGGCAAATTTGGAGGAAAAAGTAGCTTGTTCGTAAATCCATATACTGGAAATGTTTCTGGAGAGATTATCAGTAAAGAAACGGATATGCATACCGTGAGAAAATTACACGGAGAGCTTTTAATGGGGGCATTTGGTACTAAAATTATAGAGCTTATCGCAAGCTGGATGTTCGTATTGATCCTAACAGGCTTATATGTTTGGTGGCCTGAAAGAGGTTGGAAACTAAAGGGATATTTTATTCCCAGGACTAATTTAGACCGAAGAACTTTTTATAGAGACCTACACGCCATTTCGGGGTTTTGGATTTCGATTTTATTACTAATGATCTTAGCAGGAGGTTTTCCTTGGACAGATGTTTTTGGAGAAAATTTTAAAACCATACAAAAGGTAACGAATACAGGATATCCTAGTACTTGGCAAGGGAATAAATTACAATCTAATATCTCAGGTAATATCCTAACGTTAGATCAAATGACTGCAAAAGTAAAACAGATGCAACTTCCGGGTCACGTAATACTCAGTTTTCCAAAGGGACCTAAAGGAGTGTACAGTGTTTCTAACTTTAACCCTTCTGATTTATCTACACAGCAAAAAATTCATTTTGATCAATACTCGGGAGAGCCTATTTTAAAACACACCTGGAAAGATGTGGGAGTTCTCATGCGCGGAAGAATGTGGTTTATGGCATTTCATCAAGGAGAATTTGGTATTTGGAACTGGTGGTTGATGCTATTCACAGCATTGGTATTAACACTAATGAGTATATCTGCTATTTGCTCATATCTTTTAAGAAAAAGAAAGAAAAAATGGGGTATACCAAAAGTTCCTGCTTCTTTTAGAGTTGGATATGGAATTGTCACTTTACTTGTTTTGCTATCTATAGTATTTCCGCTATTTGGAATTAGTCTTATTTTAATTTCGGGAGTTGAATACGGAAGAAAACAATTAAAATCTATGAATCAACAGTAATCAAAAATTTAATAAACTAAAAAAGTAATACATTTGAAATACAAAAAACAAAACTTATGAAAACTAATATTTTATACATCTTCATGTTGATTGGAGGACTGCTTTTCAACTTTTCTTGTAATCAATTATCTAAAGAAGAAAAAGAATTTGATGCATTGATGCAAAAAGTAATTGATGTGCACGATGAAGTAATGCCTAAAATGGGAACAATGAGTTCTCTAATAAAGGATCTCGAACCTAAAATTGACACTACAGCAACTGGTAAAACATATAAAGAAGCGCAAAAAGACCTAAAAGATTCGTATGATTTTATGATGGATTGGATGAGCGACTTTAGTAATAAGTTCCCTCACGGAGAAGAAAACACCGCTGATGATCTGGAAAAATTTAACAATAAAATGAAAATGCTTCAAGAAGAAGAAGAAGAAGTTAATAAGTTAAGAGATCAAATCAATTCTAGTATAGATACCGCAAAAAAGCTATTAGAAAAGTCATAACTTGTTGTTTTTGATCGTAGTTTCTAAAATTGTTTTATTTTTGCTGCTGCAACAAATCGCTTAAACCTATGAGAAGAATATTTTTATTTGCCTTTGTACTGTTATTGACCAATTCGGTTGTACACGCACAAAAAAAGAAAGACCTACTAGCAGAAATTGATAAACTGAGACAAGAGTTAAAAACTACACAAGGAGAGTTAACAGAAGCCAGTAAGAATGAAAGAGTAGCTCAATCCAAAGTAAAAACCATGGAAGCCCAAGTAAGTGACCTAAAGGAAACCAACGCTTCACTGCTTGCCAATATGAATAGTTTTACAGAGCTTTCCAACAAAAAAGCTACGAACCTTCAGACATCTCAAGAAATTATTAAGGAAAAAGACAGGCAACTGAATCTCATTAATGATGCAATCACCGCAAATGATTCTATTAATCTAACGGTGTTTAGTAAATTTAAAAATGCTATTGGCGGTGACAATATAAAAATCAGTAATGGTACTATTTTTATAGTCTTACCCAACACTACACTTTTTGGAGAAGACGATAAGAATTATATCGTTGATGAAAAAGCAAAGCCTACCTTAGAAAAAATTGCGGCTACATTAAATGCGAATCCTACTCTTAATATATTAGTAGAAGGAAATAGCAATGCACTGAAACTTGATGGCAAAAAGCTTATCGATAATTGGGATTTAAGTTCCAGACAAGCTGCATCTGTAGTTAGAGTGCTTCAAACTGATTACAAAGTAGATCCCAAAAGAATGGAAGCTTTAGGCAAAAGTGAATATGCTACAGGAGGTATTGAAACCGTTACTAGGATAATAATTGATCCTAAATTTGACAAGTTTTACGGTTTGGTAAAAGATAATATGAAGAATTAATTAGAACAATTTTGATTCTATAGTTTATAAGTAAGACCAGCTACATAAGCTGGTCTTTTTACTATATTGAAAGTTAAAAAGTGAACCAATTTCCTTTAATGATCAGTTAGCTTTTTATTCTTAAAATCCGTTGGATTCATTCTTGCGTGTTTCTTAAAAAACTTAGAGAAGTGTCCTGCTTCTTTGTATCCTAATTCATACGCTATTTCTTCTGAAGTTTTTTCAGAGTATAGCAACAGGCGTTTTGCTTCTAACATAATACGCTCATTAATCGTGGCCAATGGTGACTTATCGCTATACTTATGAAACAAATTAGATAATGTTTTAGGAGATTTAAATAATAATGCTGCATAATCCGCAACTTGGTGCTTCTGTCTGTAATGTTGCTCAATAAGAACATTAAACTTTCTAATAATGTCTAGCTGGCTGTTAGGCAAACCTGGTTCAGGTAAACCTTCTTTCACCAACCTTCTGGATTTAATAAGGAACCTTTTTAAAAGTGCTCGAAGCATTTCTCCCTGGATCTGATCTTTCGTTTCAAATTCTTCCTTAAAAGAATCAAACATGACCGAAAAACTTATTTTGTCTTTTTCATTAAGTGATACTACCTGTGGAACAGAAGAACCAAAAAACAAAAATCCGTTACAAGAAACTTCTTTATCGTGATCCCTAATACAATAGAACTCTCTATTAAACACCAATGAAATCATTCCATCTGTATTTTTATCAATCTCTAAAACATTCATCGGAGTACAGAAAATGATTTGATCTTTTTCTAATTCAATAAGAGATCCATCTATACGAAAACTGACAGTATTATCTTTACTCCATATAATCTTATAAAGTCCTTTATCTCTCAGCAAATCTAACGCCGAAGAACAATTAAAATCCGTTAGTATAAAAGAACTCTCATCTTTTATACTTAAATAGTCTAACCTCATATACTCAAGTCAACAAATAAGTTTTATCAAAAAAGAAATTCATTAATAGGGTAAAGAATAGTTTGCATTCTCGCACCTCTTAATAAATAGTCAGTAATATTAGCTAAAACTTACTTTACAAATTGATTTATTAAAGAAGCATCATACTTTTTTACTCAATGTTCATTAGAAAAAACAACTATAAAACCCAATCGATACTGATTGGGTTTTACACGTATTAATACCTTTGATACATTATAGTACGTATACGTTGGCTAATGTTTCACGAAACTATGTACGGTTTGGTTATCAATTTTTATAAAGTACCTCCCTGTTGATAAAGGTTTTACAAAAACTTCTAACTCAATCTTTTGTAATCCTTTTTCATGAACTGAATGGTGGATGGTCTGTACCTCTTTCCCGGTTATATCAAAAATGGATATTTTATTATCATTTAAAACTTCTGAATAAAAACTAAGAATAAAATCAGAGCCATTAGTAGGGTTAGGATACAATTGGGTGTTTTTTTGAATATCATTTTCAAAGATTATGTCATTTTCCCGTACAGTTGATATTAATCTAAAACTCCATTTTTGATTATCGCTATTATTCGTATTCCATTGTATCAATTTAACTCCATTTGCAGAGGTCCCGTTAGGAACATCTAATGACTTATTACTTAACACTGACACAATCCGAAAATATCCGTTTTCAACATCTTCTATTTTCCATTTTTGATTTGTATTGTCAAAATAATCCCATTGTTGGATTTCTGCTCTATTACTTCCAGAACCATCTACCACATCCAATGCTTTATTGCTGTGCTGAGCTGTAATCTTATACTGACCGTTACCTACATCTTCTACTCTCCACTTTTGATTATCTCCACCAGAAAATTCCCATTGCTGAATTCTTGCACCATTATTTAATGATACGTCTGATACATCCATAGATTTACCACTTGCTTTATTCTTAATTTCATATACACTTCCAGAAACAATTCCGGTATTAGGAGATGCCAAAGGAGTAGCATTAACCGTATTAGAATTTCCACTAGTACCAGCGGCGTTTCTTGCTCGAATCCGATAATAATAGGTGCTACCATTGGTTAATCCATTATCTGTATATAAAGTACCTGTCACATTAGATGCTATGGTTGTGTACGGACCATTAGAAGAAGTAGCTCGTCTGACTACATAAGATGAGGCGTTCGCAGTAGTATTCCAGGTAAGTCTAATTTCCTTATCTCCTGCAATAGCAGACAATCCAGTGGGATTAGATGGCAAAGGAACCGTACCATTATCCCAAACAAAAGTGACAGCAGATCTTGCAGGAATAGTGTATTGGAAGTTTTTGGAAGTCCAATTAACCGTTATATTTCTATTATTATTATTTTTATTATAGACCAATAACACCCTAGAATTATCAGGGTTTTTAAATGAGACATTAAGAATTCCATTATTATTAGATTCGGTTCTAATTGCTCCTGGTTTTACAAACTTTGAAACCTGTCCGATGATGTAGTAAGACACATTTCTATTAAAATTACTACTATTATTGACGGTAATAGCTCCTAAACATTCTGTGCAACCACCTGGTGTTCTCGGACCAAAACTTGGATCAGTTGCCAGGTTCCATTCAATAACTGTTTTGGACCAGTTCCTAAGCGATCCTATTACTACATTTTCCATATGCCAACCAAAATCACCATCAAAATTGCCGTTAGAACTGGTAAACTGTTCAGTGAAATATACATTCTTGCCTGTAGCGTTTCGAACAGTGGAAAGTGCTCCTATATTTGGTGGATAATCATACAAATGAAACGCCGCACCATCAACATAGGGACTATTATTCAAAACATCTATAGGATATGCTGTATTATCACAATTATGATCATATGCAATAATCTTTGTAGAAAACTGAGAACTTTCTATAGCTGGCCCTAAATGATTATTGATAAAGTCTTTTTGTTCTGAGGAATTCATTTGCATACTAGGCTCATTAAATGGGTTTTCAGGTTCGTTTTGCGGAGTGATGGCCCAAATCTGAATACCCTCAGCCTTCATAGCCTCGAGATACTTTATAAAGTAATTTGCATAAGCACTATAAAACTGAGACTGTAGACTGCCTCCAATCCAAGATCCATTTGTTTTCATCCATGTCGGAGCAGTCCAAGGTGTCGCCAAAATTCTGATATTGGGGTTAATTGCTAAAATTTTCTTCAAAATTGGAATCACATCGGTTTTGTCAGGACCATTAAGACTAAAATTGTTCATATTCGTATCACCTGAAGTTTGATTATATGAATAAACTGATTCACTTAAATCAGAGGCTCCGATACTTATCCTAACTACCGAAATTGCATTTCCGGAAGTAGGGTTAAATAATTCATTGAGCAAGGAATTCTGTGTGGATGAGTTTAACCCCCTAATCACTTTGGCACTTCCTTGAGTCAACATAAACCCAAAACCTATTATGCTCTGGCTTTCGAAGTTTTCATTAATTGAAATAGTTGGATTAGAAGCATTACCACTACTAAACGAAATTGTGTTTTGCTCCTGTAATTTTACTGTCTGATCTCCTCTAGTAAGCCATGGCGAAATCGTTTGAGATTGTAGACTAAAAAAAAAGAAACAGAGCATAACTATACACAGCATTGATTTGTTATTTCTTTTTTGTATTAACGATATTTTGTTTTGATTCATAGTTTTCATAACTCTGATGAGTTTTAAGGTTTTAATGTACTTTCAACTACCTAATCTTTAAGGTATTATTCAAGCGTAGAAACTTGATATCGATCGATTCTAATATTTCAAAATATATCCATTACACTTTCCTGTTTATAAAGTGTTTAGTTTTATTTTTTTGTAGCAAGCTATCTGTACTACCTATTGGAGATTATAATTTTTTTACTCAATAGCATTCTATCATCCTTATCTACAAGACGCAAGAAATAAAAACCATCCCTCAGGTTACTAATATTAATTTGCCCATCTATTCTATTGTCCGTAAATTTCTTTGTCATCACCACCTGCCCTTGAATATTAATAATTTCAGCTAGCACTGATGAATAAAATTTTTCTCCAAACTGAATAGTTAGTAATTCTTTTGCCGGATTTGGATACACAAAAAACAAATCATTTTGAGAATTAAAATTATTCACACTTAACAAAGCGGGGGAAAATATCTGAAATTGTTGATTTACATTATTAATATCGACATCAAATGTTTGAATCTGTGCACCACTAGCTCCATCCTGTATATCCCAAGCTCTAATAGGGTTATTGACAGAACCAAATCCACAATTCGTAAATCCTATTTCGATAACGTATGTGTCCGTAGTTCCTCCACTGGCTATCCTAAATGCTATATTATCATCGGTTGCCTGAAATTTACCTTGTACATCACCAAACTGTCCACACCAATTATCTTTCAGACCTAGGTAATTTCCGGTTTCCATATTCTGAATAGTGTATATATCGTTACCCAAATGTGTAAATGTCCATACCTGATTGATATCCGATACATTTGGTGTTGTCATAAATGCATCATAATCTGGTTCATTTGGCGCCGTTATTGCCTCATTATGCACTGATGAAAAAATGACATAATCTCCATCAGCTATAATTTGAGCGTTAAGACTAATACCAATAAGAGAAAGCCCTAGGAATAGTAGCTTTCTTAATAAAGAATTTGAATATTGTGTTTTCATAGTGGTGAGTTTAGTTTAATTTCGTCTACAATTAATGTTTAAAACTTCTGGTCTTCTGTCTGTACTATAGTTTTAGAAAGATCATGTATTTGTATCTGGAACGCACCTTTCTCTACGACTCTTTCTAGAGTAGCATTTATAAAGGATAATTGTTTAGGTTTTAAAGTAAAGGTTACTGTTTTTTGTTCTCCGGGTTTTAATTTTACTTTTTGAAATCCTCTCAGTCTTTTATTGTCTGGAGTTATAGATGCGTATACATCCGAAACATATAATTGAACTACCTCGTCTCCCGTTATCTTTCCAATATTTTTAACGTTCACACTTATGATCATATCTTCATCGGGTTGATAGTCTATCTTGTTTGTTTTCAATTCTGAATATTGAAATGTAGTGTAACTTAACCCGAATCCAAACGGATACTGAACAGCAAATTCGGATTCGTAATCGTATACCCCTTCTAACTTTTTTTGATTTTCAGATGGTTTGTAATCATAGTTCAGTAAGGTATTTGGATATAGAGGGTACGTATAGGGCAACTTACCTGATGGATTTTTATCACCAAAAATGATATCAGCCAAAGCATCTGCACCATAGTTTCCGGGAAGATAGATCTGTAGAATACCTGCCATTAATGGTTCTATTTCTCTAATCAGTCTGGGACGACCTTCGTTAAGAACCAAGATCATTGGCTTACCTGTTTTAGCAAGTGCTTTGGCTAAATCAATTTGATTTTGAGACAAACGAAGATCGTGCAGATCTCCCGGCTTCTCTGTATATGAATTTTCTCCAAGACAAAGTATAATTACATCTACGTTTGCAGCGGCTGCTACCGTGGCGGAAATTTGTAAATTTTCTTCTTCCCAATATTTTCCTTTATGGTTATAAGAAACTCCTTCTTTGTAAACTACATTTTCTTTACTAATTTCATTTGTTATTGCTTCTAATATTGTATTGTAAGATCCAGCAAACTCTTCAACTTTTTCGCCTTGCCAAGAATATGACCAACCTCCGTTTAGCGTTCTCATCGAGCTGCTATTAGGTCCCGTAACCAATACTTTTAGCTCCTTATTAAGAGGTAGTGTTTCATTCTTATTTTTTAAAAGTGTAATCGATTCCTGTGCCAAATCATACGCAAGCTTTTGATGTTCCTGACTTCCGAATTTTGGAAATTCCTCTAAATCAATTAGAGGTTTTTTAAAGAGGCCTAAATCATTTTTAATGGATACTATTCTAAAAACTGCATCATCAATTCGATCTTGTGATACCGCTCCTTCTTTTACCAATTCAATCAGATAATCACAAAACTTGAAATTATACGGTATCATAGACATATCAATACCTGCATTAACCGCTAATTTTACAGCCTCTTTCATATCTTTTGCCACACGATCTCTTTTATGCAAATTTTCGATATCTGCCCAATCCGTGACAACCAATCCTTTGAAGCCCAATTCTGTTTTGAGTAAATCCGTAATTATTTTTTTGCTTGCGTGAACCGGAGTTCCATTAATGATACCAGAACTTATCATCACAGAATGAGATCCAGCATCGATGGCTGCTTTAAACGGAGGTATGTGTATTTCCCTCAAATCCAAATCAGATAGTACAGATGGGGTTCTGTCTTTTCCTGATTTTGCCACGGTATATCCTAAAAAATGTTTCAGACAAGAGGCTACCTTATATTTATCACTCACATCATTTGTATCACCCTCATATCCTTTAATCATTTGCACTCCCATTTCTGTAGTTAAAAAGACATCTTCTCCAAAACCTTCCCAAATTCTAGGGAATCGCGGATCTCTGCCCATATCTAGTGCAGGAGAAAAATTCCAAGGGATTCCGGAGGCTCTAGTTTCATACGCTGTGATGGATGCTGCTTGTTTTACTAAATCACGATTTCTTGAAGCTGCCATTCCGATTTGTTGTGGAAAAAAAGTAGCCCCAGCTGTGTACGTAGCTCCGTGAATGGCATCTATTCCATATAACACAGGAATTTTTAATCTAGTTTCAGTTGTTGCAATATTCTGAATAGTTGCAATCACTTCTCGCCATTTTTCTATACTTCTTGCTCTGTTATTGGCTGTATTTAGGATGGAGCCAATCTTATAATCAACAACTGCCTTTCTAACCAAATCAATATTTAGAGATAGAGGTTCATCACTTTCTGTTTCATTTTTTCCTTGGGTGATCACATCCAACGTTATCTGTGCCATCTGCCCTACTTTTTCTTCCAAAGTCATTTTACTGATTAAGTTTTCAACCTCTTTAGCCGATAGTAATCTATCGTTTTGACTATAAATGGATACATTTAAAAAAAGCAATAAAATAAGGAACAGATATATATATTTTGTGTGCATTCTTTTTTAATTATTGTGGAGAGAAACTATAAGTTCCTGTACTAAAATCACTAGATAAGTTCATTGTCACGCTATAGGTTCCATCTTCGATTATGTTATTGATATCCTCTCCTCCATTATTTATCAAGTCTCCATTTAAAGCATCTGGCACTGTACCGCCATACTGAAAATCCCACGGTGTAATGAATTTAGAATTATGTCCTGCTGTAAGATCAGCGGTAATCTCCCAACTATAATCACCTACATACGTCATGACTATTTCTTGTCTGGTATCCCATACATCCCAGTGAAATAATTTGAAATTATAATAATCCCAGCTTAACGTATCAGAACCAAAATCCAATTGAATTCTAAATGCCTGGTTTTTAGCAAAAGTTACTGCTGTATTGCCCACTTCGAAAGTTCCTGATCCTGAAACTTTATCAGACTCTTCAGAGGTTTCACCGATATTTCCTAAAAAGCTATAAGCGTTTCCGCTACCGTCTTGGTGCTCTACTATTGTATAGTTTATGGTGATATCTACATCCAAAAACTCATAAATAAATATATCTCCATTCTTAATAAACTCTGCTTCTAATACTCCATCAGCAAACAAAAAGAGTTGATCTGGGGAGCCTGTATCCGGATCGGGATCTTCTTCAATAGCATATCTATATCCATTTCCGTTGAGGGTGAGCGTAATGATAAATCGCCCGAGTTGATCCACAGGAACATCTTCCAGGTTATACCCTAAATCATCTCCTGTTCCTTCGAAAGCTAGTTCTGATGAAGTTCCAGAAATACGTTTAAATACTTGTCCCCAATCATCATTTGCTCTAAAAATAAATCGCTTATTAGGATCACCGGCATCTGCATCCATTAATTCAATATGAGCTTGCCAAACGCCATTTCCGGCGTATGACAAAGGAACATCACCGCCCCATCCATTAGGTATAACATTGCCAACGATACTCCATTTATCAATTTTAAATAATGAAAGGGTTTCTGTATCAAAATCCACTGTAATTCTGTACACTCCACTTTCTGGGGCTATAATTCCTGTATTTCCATTGATTATAGTCCCTCCATCTGATGTATATACGGATGCCTGAGACGAATTATCCGAGTAAAAATTATACGTGAGGCCTGATTCTAAAGCACTATAAATTTGAAACGTATTGGTATCGGTACCATCCGCTCTTTTTATTTTATTCATAAGCAAAGCATTACTAATGTCTGTTCCTGCTTCAGAGGCTGCGCCAGACAAATATAATTGCTGTGGTGGGCCTTGTGTATCAAATCGTCTCAGAGAAATGATGTGAGCACTCAAGGACGTATTACTAATAGAAGTTGCTTCTACACCCCATTTTACGTTGACAAGTTCGTTTGGTTCGATACCAATATTAGACAATGCCTGATCTAGCATAAAGTAGGGAACCTCAGCAAATGTTTGAGTTCCGTCATCGGGTGAAGCTACTTTTAATAATGGATCCGAAAAGTCTCCATTTTCGGTGTCCAAAAGCCAGGTGTATGTAATAAGATAGTCTCTTTCTGATGCTGGTTTTTCCCATTCAAAACGCAGTACATCTTCTCTATTATCTTTATCTAAATCGAAAGAAAAATTATCCTCGGGATACGTAATTGTTGCTTCACTCAGCTCCCAACTACTGATTTCTGATACATTACTTTCTTCTTCTTCACAACTTATAGTTATGAAAAGTAATGATAGTAATAAAAACCAAAAGTGTTTGATATTCATTTTTGTTTTCATAGTTTTTATTTTTTTAATCCCATTTAAAAGTCACCAAAGCACCTTTTGGAATTGAATAGTTAAAATTTTCTGAACCTACATTAATTCCTAATTCTTGCTGGTCATTAGAAGTGTTATAGACAATAAGGACTTTAGTCCCATCCGGATTTTTGAATGCTACATTCTCTAAAAGACCATTAAGGTTATTTGTATGGATCACTTGGGCTCCTGAGTCCACGTATTTAGAAAAATGACCTAACATATAATACTCTACATTCTTAATAATCGTTCCTCCACTGGTTATTTTAAGAACTCCTCTACAATCAGTACATCCACCATTTTTAGGTCCTGCATTTTCATCCAGTGCAAGATTCCAAAGTAGTACGGTTTTGGATCCTCTTCGTAAAGTTCCCATAAATACATTTTTCATAAAGAAATCAATTTCTCCACCAAAAGTTGTTCCGTCATTTTGAATACCAGACTGCTCGGTAAAATATATTTCTGCGTTGGGAAATTGATCTATAAGATTGGATATATCATCAGGTTGTCCTCCATATGCGTGATATGCTATTGCATTTGTATATTGCGATGCTTCAGTGTCTTCTAGAAGTGTTAAAGGGTATGATGGATCTTCTTCCTCCCTAAAATTATGGTCATATCCAATAATCTTTGTGGAAATCTCAGTATTGGCAAGTTTAGGTCCAAAATGGTCTCCAATAAATGTTGCTTGCTCTATAGCCGACATCTTCATACTAGGATATGCAAATGTCTCATTTAGTGGTTCATTTTGTACTGTGATGGTATGTATATTTAGCCCTTGATCCTTATAAGCATCAATATATTTTATTAAGTAATCAGCATATACATCGTAATATTCCTCTAATAAACTTCCTCCATTCAGGGCTCGATTGGATTTCATCCATGCAGGAGGACTCCAGGGAGATGCCATAAAATTGATATCAGGATTGGCACTCATAATATTCTTAGCAACAGGAATAACAGGGTTATCATTTTGTTGATCTTCTTCTACAGAAAATTGATCTAAATTTAAATCTTCGAGTTCTGAAATATCGTTATAGGTATAGTTTCCATTCTTATTAAAATCAGAGGCTCCGACAGTTAATCTAACATAACTCAGTTTAATTCCGTCTTCTCCAAAAAGCATGTCCAAAGCTTCCGGTTTATCATTAAGCAGAAAAGCAGAACTACCGGTTAAAGCAGCACCAAATCCATCAACAGTTTGTTGTGTTTGGTTCTCATCAATTGTAATGATCAAGTTTCTCAAACTTTGTCCACTTTCAAAAGGGACTTTATTCGCTAATTCTTTTAATAATGCATTTTGATCAGGAGTCGTTATTACAACCGAAATTTCACCATCCGTTGGATTGGGGTTTATTTCTGGTATAGTGATTCCATCATCACTGCTACAGGAATATATTACAAAGAGAAAACTCAGCAAAATAATCAAAATGTTTCTATCGTTTTTCTTATAACTCATAGTCATTAATTTAGTATCCGGGGTTTTGTTCTAATAATTCGTTTCTATCTATTTCTAACTGGGGTATCGGTAGCACTAATTCTGAGGAGCTAATGTCAATTCCCTTTGCATTAGAAATTGCATTTTTGGCAACATCAAAACCTTTTCTTTTTAAATCAAACCATCTATGCCCTTCAAACATGAGTTCTACTCTTCGTTCATTAAGTATTGCCGAGTCTACAGCAGGCTGTGAGACTTCTCCAGAATAATCACCTAAACCAGCTCTATTTCTGATTTGATTTAATATTGATATTGCCTCATCTGTATTACCTGTTAAATTCAATGCTTCTGCCCTAATCAACAATAGATCGGCATATCTGAGAATGACATTATGATCTGCAGAATTAAATGCGGATCCATTTCTCCATTTAAACAAATAGCGTGTCCCGTTCCTTTCTACTAAAGAAGAAGGTTCTCTTTGATCACCGATCTCAAATTGCTGCTGACTATTAGGTGTGGGCGTATTAAACTTAATAAAATCAAAGGAAGCTTCTGGCGTTGGAAGTACTAGCTCCGGAAAAACATTTCCTTCTGCCGCACCGTTATATTGTACCGCAAAAATTACCTCATTATTATTTTTATTCTCTTGATTAAAAAGTGCATCGTAATTTGATAATAGGGTGTATCCTCTGGTCAAGACAGAATCGGTAAGTAAAATAACTTCATTGTAGTTACCAACTGTTAGTTGTACTTTGGCTAATAAACTTTCTGCAGCACCTACTGTAGCCCGACCTGTATCCTGATCTTTTCCTTCTAATAGGTTTATGGCTGTCTCCAGGTCGCTTATAACCTGACCGTACACCTGGTTTTCTGTATCTCTGGGCACTTTAATGTCGGCAGCTTCAAGACTTACAGTTTCATTAACCACAATAGGAACACCTCCATATAATTGAACAAGATAAAAGTAATGTAGTCCTCTTAGAAAATGTGCTTCTCCAAGTAAAGCTTCTTTACGACCTGTTTCGAAAAGAGCATCTTCCATTTCGGTGATTCTATCAATAGCAATATTTGTTCTACCGATTGCAACGTACACTTGATTCCAAAATCTTGTAACGATTTGATTTGTAGGTCGTATATTAAAATTATCAATACCAAAATTATTAGGATTATCTCCTCCTGCGAAACAATTATCGGATCTTACATCACCAAAAACATAATAATCAAATCCAAAGTAAGCATCTGGTTGTAATGCATCATAACATCCAATAACTCCTGCTTCGGCATCCGCCTGAATGGACCAAAAATTACCCGACGATAGTTCACTCTCGGGAGCTAGTTCTAAAAAATCTTCACTACAAGAAAATACGGTAAAAATTAAGAGTAAGGAGATTATATAATATGTACTTTTCATAATTCTTAAAATTTTAGAAACTTAAATTCAGTCCTGCTATATATGTTTTTACTTGGGGATATGTTCCATAATCTATGTTGGCAGACACCACACTTCCTCCATCCCTACTCACTTCGGGGTCATAACCAGAATAATCTGTCCAGGTGTATAAATTTCTACCTTGCGCATAAATTCTTAGGTTAGACAATTTTAACTTTTCTATCCAACTCGTAGGAAACGTGTAAGAAAGTGTAAGCTCTCTAAGTTTGATATAAGATCCGTCTTCAATCCAGCGTGTAGAAGCTCTTCCATTACCATTTGGGTCTCCAAAAATAGCAATAGGTAGGGTACCATCTCTATTTTCAGGTGTCCAACGATCTAATGCAGTAATACTTTGATTTTTAAAAGTTGCTAAGCTTTCTAGTTCGAATCGAGTTGCATTATAAATATCTTGCCCTTCAACACCTTGAAAAAAAGCTATCAACTCAAAACCTTTATACCCAAGCGTGTTTGTAACTCCCCAAGAAAAGTCTGGTAACGAATTACCGATAATGGTTCGATCTTCATCATTAATGATTCCGTTATCATCAAGATCTGCAAATATGATATTACCTGTATCTGGATCAATTCCTTGAGAAACATACCCAAAAAAGTTTCCTACCGCCTCACCTTCTTCTATTTTACCAACATTACCTTGATCATTTACGAAACCGCCAAAAATCGTTTCTCCATTGAGGTTTGTTACTTCGTTAATATTTCTATAATAATTGGCATTAATATTCCAGGAGACATCAGGAGATTTTAGAGCATTTACATTAAGTCCTACTTCAATTCCTTTATTTGTCATCGTACCAATATTTTGTCTGGCCCCACCAAATCCAGTGGTAGCCGGTAACTGAGTAAAAATTAACATATCTGTTGTATTCTTATGATATATATCTGTATTTATCGTGATTCTGTTACTAAACAATCCAATATCAATCCCAATATTATGTTGTTTTGTCGACTCCCATTTTAGTGCTTCATTTTGTACCTGAGAAGGAAATGCACCAGGAATTATTTCTCCATTAATGACATAATTAGACCCTAAACCATATAAACCATACCAATCATAGTTGCCAATAAACTGATTACCAGTAACCCCATAACTATATCTTATTTTTAGATTAGTAAGCCAAGAAGAATCTTTTAAAAGATATTCATCTGACACCAACCACGCTACAGAAATTGAAGGAAAGATTGCATATCGATTTCCAGGACCGAATCGCGAGGATCCATCTGTTCTAATCGATGATGAGAGAAAATATTTTTTTAGATAATTGATATTTGTTCTTAAGAAATATGAATTGTTAGACCATTCTCCTATCTGCTCTCCGACATCAATAGGTTCTGCTGCTCCTTCTGCTGTAGTAACCGAACTGTTGGCAAAGCCTCTTCCTAATAAAAATGTAGATTCGAATCTAGATTTCTGCGCAGACGTTCCCAATAAAAAATCAAAATTGATTTCATCCTGAAGGGTAAACTTATAGTTAAGCGTATTTTCCCAAGTCCAAATGGTTTCCAAAAATGTACGTGTTTCTGCTTCTCCTTCGGTAGCCCTTCCATTACCTGTTGTAAAGGGGTCCACAAACCTATTAAATTTAGAATTGCTGTAATCCACACCAAATGAGCTTTTAAAGACCATACCAAATGGAAATATATATTCTCCATATAGATTCATCAAGGCTTTATAGGTTTGAAACTCCCTATTTTCTCCTCTAATAATAGCGATTGGATTATCTAACGCCTGAAATGGATTTAATGGATAAGTCCCGTCTTCATTTTGGATAGGTATGATAGGCGGAGTTTGTAATGCACCTAGCACCACACCCCCTCGATTGATTCTTTCATTATCGTTAATGACATCAAAATTAGTTCTGGTTAGTGCTATACTAGTACCTACCTTAAAACTCTCAAACATATTCCTATCCAGATTCGCTCGTATAGAATATCGTTTAAATCCCGTCGTCTCAATGGTTCCATTTTCATTTTGGTACCCTCCAGAAATATAATAGTTCCCATTGTCAGATCCTCCTTTAAAAGAAATCTGATAGTTCTGTAAGTTTGCAGGATCGTATAACTCTTTTTGCCAATCTGTATTAAACTGGTTATTAAAAGGATCCGTAATTGGAGATTGACCTGCATTGATTCTTGCCGTATTTACATAATCAATATATTGTTCGGAATTTAGAACGGATAATGTATTGATAATTCGATCTTCTCCATAATATGTGGAAAAATCAACTGACGAATCCCCTATCGCCCCTCTTTTGGTAGTTATTAACACAACTCCATTAGATGCTCTTGCTCCATATATGGATGTAGCAGAGGCATCTTTTAAGATCGATATGGATTCGATATCCCCTGGATTTAGTCCTTCTGTATTAATCACCTGAACACCATCAATAATGTAGAGCGGTTCATTACCAGCAGATATAGAATTAACTCCTCTAATTCTAACAGAAACTCCACTTCCCGGACTTCCTGAAGATTCAATTACCTGTACACCTGCAAGTTTACCATTTAACGATTGTTCTACATTAGAAAATGGTTTATTTTCTAATACATCCGATGCACTCAAAGAAGTCACAGAAGAGGTAAGCTCTCTTTTACTAGAGCTTCCGTATCCTATCACTACTATTTGCTCTAGCCCACTGATATCTTCTTCTAAAGCAATATTAATTGTTGTCTGACTAACGATCAACACCTCTTTGCTTATATAGCCTACATACGAGAACTGAAGAATATCTTTTGGTTTTACATCAATAGAATAGTTTCCATCAAAATTAGTTACCACACCATTGGCTGTGTTTTTCACTAAGACATTTGCGCCTGGTAGTGGCATTCCGTTCTGGTCAGTAACTGTTCCTCTGACCTTTTGTTGAATAGATTTTGACTCTAAATTTAGTTGCCTTTTTTTTATTTTTATGGAAATCGTATTTCCTGAAACCATATATCTCAGATTGGCTTTTTCTACCAAAATTTCTAAGGCATCTTTTACACTAATTTTGTTCTTTTTTATAGTGATCCTTTTTTTAAGTACTCTTACATCACTTGAATACACAAAAGTAAATTTGGTTTGTTTCTCTATTTCTTTAAAAAAATCAGTTACATTTTTATTCTCTAAGGATAGCTTTAGAAAAGTTTTTTCGAAATTTTGAAAAAAAACTTCATTTCCCATAACAGATGCTGTGACTAAACAAAGCATACCTGTTATCATCGCGAGCCTACCTCTCTTGTTTTTTATTATCATACTAATATGAATTAAATTTTGTCTGTGTTATACATTGATTTTCACAAATGATATATACGTCTTCATCAATTACTATTTGAAAAACTTCAATCAGTTCTATAAGATTATTGATATATCAGGTTACATCCAGAAAGTTCGCGACGCTTATCTGAACATTTTTTTATTTAGATTTCGAATTAATTAGAGTTACAATCTACTCCCTTTAGTTCTAGAACAGTACCGTTATACTTATACTCTAACCCATTTATAAATTGAATACTTCCCAGAAGCTCTGGAAGATCATCTCCTGTGTATCTTCCGGTTATTAAACAATTAGAATTCTCCTCCGAATTAGTTTTAACATCAAGGTTAAATCGTCTGCTCAGTTTTTCTGCTATGTCTGATAAATTAGAATCATTGAAAACTACGTCACCATAAATCCAGGCATCATAATTATCAGAGTTAACGATAGATTTTGTAAACTCATTTTTATCCGAGTTGAATACTACTTTTTCATTAGAAAGTATATCCACAGAAATATTACTATCGGAGTTTTTTGACACATTGACTTTGCCCTCTGATACAATAACTGAAGGAGTATTTGTTTTAAAATTACTTATCACAAATTTTGTCCCTAAGACTTTGGTTATAATATTACCAGATGAGACAATAAAGGGCTTTTCTTTATCTTTAGTTACTTCAAAAAAGCCTTCTCCTTGTAGCTTTACATTTCTTTTCTCTATGTTATTAAAGGTTTTAGGGTACTCAATAGAGCTCCCAGAATTAAGATACACTACAGATGAATCACTTAGAATCACTTTTAATTGTTCTCCATAATCGGCTTTTGCTATTAAATATTCTACAGAATTATCTGAAGACCTAAAAAATTGAGTAAGTACCACTGAAGAAATGAGCACTATAATAACCGCCGCTGCACTAGTTTGAATCCACCATCTTTTTCTAGGTGTTATGCTTTGCTCTATATTTCTATAGATCTTATTTTTTAAATGAAGATCTTTTTTTACTTCTGAAGCAGAAATACCATTTTCCTGAAGCTTTAAGAAAAAACGCTCTACTATTTGTTTTTCTTGACTATTACACTCTTTTTTATAATACTTATCAAGTAATTTGTTAATATTTTCAGGATAACTCATCTCACTATATTTATAAGCTAAGTACCTTAAACATCAAAAACACCTATTCAAACAATGTTTTTTAACACATTTTTAACTTTTATAGTAATAGTAAGAGAATCACATATAGATGTTCTGGTAGCGAGTTGCGAAGTAATTTGAGCGCCTTATTCATATGGTTTTCAACAGTGCTCACAGAGATCCCTAATTCTGAAGCTATTTCTTTATTCGATTTTTTATCAAATTTACTGAAACGAAATACCTGTTGACATTTTTCGGGTAATAAGCTTATTTGATGATACAATTCCTTTAAAGCTTCATTTTCAGATCGTACTTTCTCTTCTATAAAGAAATCCTGTTCTGTAATCAGTTTACCTAAATCAAACGAATAATTAAATCTCTTTTGTTTGGTGAGCGATCTAGCACATTGATATTTAACGGATTGGTACAAATAGGCTTTTGCATTCAACACTTCTGTTTTCTTATGGCGTTTCCAATAGTCAACAAAAACATTTTGAATACAATCCTCTGCTGCTTCCTTTTCCTTGAGAATATTGTAGGCAAAGGCATACAACTTGTGCCAATGCTCGTTAAAGAGCATTTCAAATTCTATTTCCCCCTGTGTATCTGAATTTTTCAAAATAAAAAGTAAAAATACTGAGGCTAATATATAAAAAACTATTCTTTGTTTGCTTATTCTTCAAATTATGGAGTTTAAGACTAAAGAAAAAATATTTTTTTAACGTTTATATTTTTAGAAATATAACTTGGTTACGGATTCCCTTTATTGATCTTACTAAGTCTTTTTTATTGTAAAAAACCTAACGATAAGCAAACTTGGTGCTGTTTTTAAAAATAGAAAATCCAAATGCTTTCGCAATTGGATTTTTTTGTCGGGTAGAGAGGATTCGAACCTCCGATCTCTGGTCCCCCAGACCAGCACTTTAACCGGACTAAGCTACTACCCGAAATTGGGTGACAAATATAAAAATACTTTTATTAAACTGAAGGATTATTACGCTATTCTAAAATCTTAATCATTTTGAATGATTTTAATAAATGAAACAATCCGGGAAGAATTATTGCGCCACCTAAGATCAAAGAAATTCCTAATACATTAATGACACTATCTGGTGCGATATTTTCTAACAAATTGACACTATGAGATTCTGCAATGATAATATTGGGAAAATGAGAAAGTAGCGCAGCAAGTAAAATAAGAAACACTTGAAGCCCTGCAAAAAACCTACTTAAAACCCTCCTCTCCTTTTTTATAGTAAACCACAAAGGAATTAACAATAAACCTGAAACGACCATAGCAGAAACAGCATAAAAATTTTGAATAAACCCATTTACAAACACGTAGTTATTGGCATATCCATAAATGAAAGTAACCAATCCTGTCAAAAAAACAACAATAGTGGCGATGGCTGCTTTTCTAATATAAATATTATCTTTTCCGTCTTCGGATTCTCCAATCAATAAAACAGCAGATAAAAATGCACATAATGCTGCAAAAAATACCCCTACCAAAATACTAAAAATATTACACCAAGGATGCACAAACACTTCATAAAAACTTAGGGTACTTATATCCTCCGTAAATTTAATTTTTCCACTTATCAATGCTCCAAAAACCATTCCCAGAAATACGGGAGTAATCAAACTGGATATTTTAAACATGGTATCGTATAATTTCTGAGAATTATCAATTACTGCATCATAATGTCTAAATACAAAAGCAACACCTCTAAGTGTAACCCCTAATAGAACGATTGTCAAAGGAATATGAAGATTCACTACCAGTATATTATAATATACAGGGAAAGCAATCCATAATATTACAATTAGGATGATGATCCAGATATGGTTTGCTTCCCAAACGGGTCCCATCACTCTATAAATTGTTTTTTTAGTAATTTTTTGATTCTCTTCTGAGGAAAACAATTCTACAATCCCAGCTCCATAATCTGCTCCACCCAGCACCACATATAAGTACAAGGAAAATATCAAAAAAAATAATACAACATATACCATAAACCAATTATTTTTCAGCGTTAAGGACTTTGATCTGACGTATCATCAACCAAGTAACAGCCACAGACAAAGTAACATACACTGCGATATAAGTATAAAAACTAAATACAATTCCGGGCATTGGTGTTACTGCATCTTTGGTACGCATGATTTTATGAATGATCCAGGGTTGTCGTCCAACTTCGGTTACAATCCAACCGGCTTCTAAGGCAATAAACCCTATAGGCGCCAAGCATACAAAAAGTATCCAATACTTATTGTTTTTAAACCATTTTTTCTTCTTTAAGGAAACGAAATACAATAATCCGGCTACCATCAAAATCCCTCCAATACCTACCATTGTCTGAAATGCATAATGAACAATCGGTACATTAGGGTGTTCATCTTCAGGGAAATCATTTAATCCTTTAACCTCAGCATCAAAATCTCCGAATGCTAAAAAAGATAACATACCAGGAATAGCTACTTTATACTTCACTTCTTGTGTCTCAGCATTTACAATACCGCCGATATATAATGGAGCTCCTTTTTCTGTATTGTAATGTGCTTCCATGGCTGCTAGTTTTACTGGTTGTCTTTCTGCGATATCCTTTGCCGAGATATCGCCACTAATGGGTTGTAATATTGCTGCAATTGCTCCAAAAGTGATTGCTATCTTAAACGCTTTGGTATGCAAAGCTACTTTTCTACCTTTAAAAACCTGATATGCGTGAATCCCAGCTACTGCAAATCCAGTAGCTGTAAAGGCTGCCAAAGTCATATGCAATGCCTGAGTAAACCAAGCGGGATTGAGCATCGCTCCGACCGGATCAATATTAAGAAACTGTCCGTCGATATAATCAAAACCACTGGGAGAATTCATCCAACCATTTGCAGCCACTACCAGAATACCAGAAGCTACTCCAGACACCCCAATAATAACTCCTGTAAACCAGTGAAATTTTTCTGGTAATTTATTCCAGCCATAGAGATAGAATCCCAACGCAATGGCTTCTACAAAAAATGCTGCTCCTTCTAATGAAAAAGGCATTCCGATTATGGGGCCTGCGTGTTTCATAAACTCAGGCCAAAGCAGTCCTAATTCAAATGACAAAGCAGTCCCGGAAACGGCGCCGGTAACAAAAAATATGGCGACTCCTTTTTGCCAAGCTTTTGTAAGGGTTAAATACAGTTGATCTTTAGTTTTAAGCCATCTATAATGTGATACTACCATAAAAAAAGGCATCACCATACCAATACAAGCAAAAACAATGTGAAATATTAAAGTAAATGCCATCTGGAGTCTTGCCGCATCAAGGTTTTCCATAGATTTTTTTTAGTGAAAGAATGGGATTCTAATTACTCTATAAAGATACGACGCAAAGATGGTTTTAGGAAAGAAAATTAGTACTCTTTACTTTGTTTTAAAGTAGGATAAGAATTATAGCTTGACTATGACAACTACATGGTAAGAAAAATAGATATTTCATTTACTATTACAGTACTATTAAGAAAAAGCTCTGCGCTTGATGAAGCAGAATCTTTCTTACATTTTATAATTATCTAAAAGTTGTTATTTCATACATTGAAAATTTATTGAGTATAATTACTAATGTAATTATTTACATTTCTGGTTATATATGAAGGATGCGAACATTCTTCGTTACTTTTTTGGAATAAAACAAGATGTTTTCCTTGAACTATATCGCTGTATTCTTTGTAAAAAAGATTAGCTAATCAAATAAAAAAAGACAAAATATCAAAAGATATTTATCAATAAAATTAGATTACTTATGAGATTTTCGCAGTTCATAAAACTAACCGGAATGTTTGAAAATTTTATATCCGGTTAGCTCTAAAAATTAACAAGTAGCTCCGCAAGATTGGAAACAGGTCGCACAATCCGTTGGATTAGTCGGACATTCTTTTGTGAATTTTTTGTCATCCCATGGAATCCCTCCTCCTACTATCCGTTTTTTTCCAATCGAAGAAATTACAGATTTTTTTAACGACAAGCTTTTAAGATTCTTTCTTTTCATGATTTTACTGAATTTAATTAATAATCTTTGAACTAAACCTAAGCTATTTTAAATCAAAAAATTATAAATTAGTTACCGATGTTACTCTTCTGTAGCTTAACTGAATGATTATGGTGATTAAAGTATTAAATAATAGTTATTAAATGATAGACTATTTTCTGTGTAAATAATAATTGCTATTAATTAATGTATATTTTGTATCGTAAGCGATCTAATTAAATGTTCGTGCTAGTTAAATACTTTTATAAATATTATTATTTAACATTGTAATCTTTACCTTCGTACATAAGACCAATTTAGTATATTACAGAAGCCCAAATGTATAGTGTACACCTGAAAAAAAAATTGATGCTAGTATTCTTCTGGAGTACTTATCTCTGTGTTGGACAGGAGTCAGCAATAATGCAGCTCGATCAAGCTATTGACTCTTTAGACACCAATCCAACGTATTCATATACTCTTTTGTCAAAAGTTTCTAAACACAAAAAATATCAAGACTCTATAAAAGCAAAGGCAAAACTTTATTTAGGAAGCTATTTCAATTCTATTGGTGTAGTAGATTCCTCGATGTACTACACCAGAGCTTCTCTGATTCATCTTAGAAACAAAAAATATCTTGCCAAAGCATACCGTCTATTAGGCTCTAGTTTTCGCAGAAGCGGTCAAATGGATAATGCTATTGAGATTTTATATAAAAGCCTTAAGATTTCTGAAGAAATTGACTATCACGATATGATTGTTAAGGTAAAGTCTGATTTAGGATTACTCTACGCTAACAAAAAAGAATACAATAAAGCTATACGTTTTTTACAAGAAAGTATTAATACTGCCGAAAGTGAACAAGCAGTTTATGGAAATTATGTGAATATCGGCGCTATATATTTTTTGCAGAAAGATTTTGAAAACGCTGAACAATATTTTCTCAAAGCTTTTGAAATGATGCCGGCAGAAAAAGATCCAAAAGTATCTGCCACTATTGCTCTAAATTTAGGGTCAGTTCTGTACGAAAATAAAAAATACCAACAGGCTATCAATTACTACGAAAAAAGTAAACAGATTGCCGATGCACACGGTTTTGTAGACAAAAGCTTGAATGCTACAATACATAAAGCACTTGTAGTAGGTATCTTGGGAAACTATCCTGAAGCTATTCAAACTCTTAAAAATTCTATAGTTAAAGCTGAGGGGATTTCTAGTCTGGAAATACAGAAAAATATCTATGAT
This sequence comes from Aquimarina ulvae, assembly GCF_053613295.3. Lineage (NCBI taxonomy): Bacteria > Pseudomonadati > Bacteroidota > Flavobacteriia > Flavobacteriales > Flavobacteriaceae > Aquimarina > Aquimarina ulvae. The sequence goes on along the minus strand of NZ_JBSIBP030000018.1, from coordinate 40,651 downwards.
AATCTAGCGATCGTATACAAAGAAGCAAAGGATTACAAAGCATCTAACGAAGCCTTACTTCAATACCACGTATTCAGGGATTCATTAAATAATAGGAAACAAAGAACAGAGATCACCGAATTAGAAGTGAAATATGAAACGGCAACAAAAGAGAAGGAAATTCTGGTTCTAAAAGAAGATCAACTCGTTAAAAAGGCTGAAATTAGGCGGCAACGATTATTGAAACGGTTTTATATTATTGGATTTATTATTGTTCTTATTCCTATTCTTGGCTTACTACTGGTGTATTATCAAAAGTTACAGGTAAAAAACAAGTATAACGCTCAGAAAGAAGAAATTAATAAACAGAAAATTACAGCTTTCTTAAAAGAGCAAGAACTAAAACTTGCTAATACGTATGTGATCGCCCAAAATGAAGAACGTAGTAGAATTGCCAGAGAATTACACGATAGCATCGGTGGTAACCTTGCTGCCATAAAATTACAAATGAAAGATATTCAAAAAGATAAAGGCATACAGGATGCTATTATTGATCAGCTTGATAACACTTATGAGCAAGTACGAGAGATATCACATAATCTTATTCCGAAGAAAATTAATCAGACAGCATTTACAAACTATATCAGCGACTATATCAAGACGATAGAAAAAGTGACAGATCCCGAAATCACATTTATACCACATCCCGAAGAAAAAGTTAATGATATAGACGATAATCAAAAAGTTGAAATATTTAAAATCATTCAGGAATTAATAACCAATGCCTTAAAGCATGCTAAAGCTAAAGTGATTGAGATATGTCTAAATGCATATAGTGATTCTATAGAAATTATTTTTGAAGATGACGGTATTGGTTTTGATGTTAAAAAACAAAGCACCGGCATTGGTTTGCAAAATATAAAAAAACGCTTATCGTTATTAAAAGCAAAAATCGATATTGATTCTACGATTAATCGAGGAACAGCTATCCGGATTGAAATACCTGCAATAGTAAATGACAAAAAAAAATAAATATAAACTAGTAGTTGCTGATGATCATAAAATGTTCTTAGATGGTCTTCTGAGTATTCTATCACACGAATCAGATTATGAGATCGTGTATACTGTTAGTAACGGATTGGATTTAAAAAAATATTTGGACATCAATACATCAGATCAGATTGATCTAGCAATATTAGATATTAATATGCCAAAGATGGATGGGATTACTTTAAACGAGTACATAAAAGAGCATCACCCAGAAATCAAAACACTAATTGTTAGTATGTCATCAGACCCTCAAAGTATTTATCAATTAACACAGGCTAAAGTAAATGGATATTTACCAAAAAACGCTAAGAAAGAAGAACTTTTACAAGCTATAGAAACTATTTTAAAAGGTTCTAACTATTTTTCGAACAGTATTAAAGAAGCCTATACAAAGAGTGTGTTTGAACAACATAAAAGTAATGAAATCGTATTAAGTAAAAGAGAAAAAGAAATACTTCGATTAATAGCCAAAGAATATACTACACAAGAGATTGCCGATAAACTCTTCTTAAGTAAATATACAATAGAAGGATATCGAACCAGTCTGATTTCTAAACTCAAAGTAAAAAATGTGGTAGGTTTGGCTAAGCATGCCATAAGGCTGGGGTTAGTGGATTAGACGTTTTGCAATCTAGTACGATTTAAGAATTACATCACTCAATTTTTCTTTTAATGATTGTCTTTTGCTTATTGACAAGCAACATGTTCATCTACTGATATTTCTGTTCAATTCATGATTTCCACAGAAAATATCCCCTGAAAACTACCATCCTTTCGTGAATTAATTTATGTCCAAGTTCACTTTCTGAAATATAAACTAAACTACTTATTTGTTTTTAGTTAAGGAATATTTATCATTAGGAGGATTGAGCATATAGATCTCATCACCAGAAATAAAATATTGCTCTTTATCTTTTAACAAAGTATAATCCTTGTTACTTTTTTCTTTTCGAATAATTAGAGTGTCTTTTGTGATTTTTACGATATCACAATAAAACTTTTTAGTAGAAGATTCATCAATTGTAGTTTCAATAAACAATTTTTCACCTATAAAAAACCGATAAGATATATTATGAGATTCCCCCATTCTTTCTAAATCTAATAGCTTAAAACTATATAGGCCGAACCAATTTTTGTTTAAATTAACTTCTTTTTGAGATATTAAACTTATCGAATCGGAAGAAGAAATCGAGTTGGCTTCTTTATTTATTTTTTGAATATCTCTATCAATTTTATCTTGAGGAATACTAAGAGCTAAAGTATCAATAAACCTGATCTTAATCTTCTCATTTTTTGACCTACAGAATAATTCTTTAGAGTTATTATCAAAATAAAACTTTCCTTTTTCAAATGTATTAATCGAATATTCTCCCACATAATCAATGGTGCTATTATCATAGTGATATAAGGAATAGGCGGAATATTGCTCTGTAAAAGAAGGAAGTAAAATATAGCCTTTGGACAAATCTTTTTGAGTAACTAAAAGGTGAATATCTTTCTCGACATCCTCATATGTTGAATCGTAATAAAAATTAACGTTCACTAAATTCCAAGTAAATAAGGTTTCGGATTTATTTAACCCTTGTAAATACGCTCGATCATCAATATATTTTAATAATATCTGAAGCGTTTTATACCCTAACTTTAATTCTTTAATTTCTTTTTGATAGTTTCTATGTATTGTTAAATTAACTTCTTCATAGATAGAATCATCTGTTATGTTTACTTCTTTTTTGGCTATTTTATTTACGACTTCTACTTTATTATCCTTATGTTGCTTACAACCAGTTAAGATGAATAGATATACTAATAGATTTAAAATTATTATTTTCATAGTATTCATATTATTCAGTAAAACCTTCCATATTACCATAGACCAATTTTTCAGAGCCATTTACCTCTTTAACTTTACCATTGTTTTTTTCATCTGTCTGCTCTTGTTTATCCCCTTCACTTTGATCATCATAATGTTTATAAGGTACAAAAAAGCCTGGGTTAATACGATAACCAGTTCCAACACCAAAACTATACTGACATAGAATTTCGAAATGTAAATGGGGTGCTGTTGTTCCCGCTGTTATTCCTGATCTCCCTGTTTTACCTAAAATTTGACCAGAAGTGACTTCTTCACCAAAAGAAAGTGCATTTACACTATCTAAATGAGCATAGAGTAAATAAATATCTCCATTTTCATTCCAATTATTTCCTGATCTTTGTTCATCAGAAGAGTTTAATGTATACGATTTTTTTAACGTTAAAAATGCTTTCGAATCTTTCACTTTAATCGTAATTGTATTTCCGTATCCGCCGTGCCATCTTCGGTTATATACTGTTCCATCTACACAAGCATATATATTCTCACCTGTTTTAGCAAATAGATCTAAACCAGTATGTGCACTTCCGTTTCTAATACTATTTCCGAATAAACCCCATTTTTTGCCTAATTCACCACCACCTCCACTTTGCATATAATTGGTGGACATAGGATTATCTACTGGGTCATGCCAACCTGAATTGTTACAATCGCATTTATTTTTGTGTTGTATTCCTTCATCATAAAACTCTCGTATTTTTCTTCCGATTTCCCAAACATATGTTTTACCATTAGGATTCGTTGCATTATCTTCTTCTTCAAAAAAGAATGCTGGATTTTGAGAATACCCTCTTCTACTAGACCTAATTGAACTTGTTGCATCAAAAACCACATAATCAGGATTATTACCATTCCCTGTTGCATTAGGATATAAAACGGCAAGATAAATATCAGTTAATGTAATTAATTTTGATTTTTTTGTTTCAAAATATTTTTCCACATATTCTAATTGCTCTAGAACTGTCATTTCCCGAAGTGCAGCTGTCGTAGTACCTAAATCGGTCGCAGCGGGAGTCCCAAATTGTATTAATCCTGTATACCCTAAACTATTAGTTATAGATGGATCAAATGTTCTACCAGTTTCTAAAGCCATAATTGACATCAACCAATTTGCTCCTTCAATATGATCATTATCTGCAAGTTCTAAGTTTTTTGCCATTTGAACCACGCGTTTTCTCTCTTCACAATTGAACTTATTTCCCCAATGAATGATATCACATCCTCCTATTCTAAAATACGAACTATCATCATTTTCTTTGTCTTTGCTCTCATCCAAAAACGTTTCATTATGCTCTTCTTCTACTCCATTAGCGTGCGCCTTTAACCATAAAAGCTCAGTTTGTGAACCTTTTTTATATTTAGGAAACACGAAAGACGTGGTATTATTATATGTAGCGCCTTCTGCCAAAAGTTCTACAATGTCTTCCTTCTTTACTACATGATCTGTTAGTTCATTATTACTTCTATTTTGGATAGTTGTAGCAATAGCATCTGCATCCCCAGTTACGGTAAATTTACCTTGCACTTGGTATGTATGCATACCGTCTTCGGTTCCACCTTTTAGTTTTTCTGTCCAAGTTTGTAATTCTTCTGCAGATTTAGGACGTAATTTTATTTTCTTCTTAGCAATTCCTTCTTCTACAATAACTTTGATCTCCGTTATCTCATTTTCTTCTGCATCTTTTTCTTCTGATTCTCCTTCTGTTTCTGATGAATCTGCCGCTTCAGTTTCAGAGGTTCCCGAATCTATTTCTACTTCTTGGGTAGTATCAGTACTTTCTGTTTCGGAACTTATATCTGAACCTGTATCCTCACCCGTTCTTGCCTCGTTACGAGTATGGGTTTGGTTTTCTTTCGACTCTTCTTCTTGATCTTCCTCCGGAACTTCTAAAACAGGTAGTGGCGCATCTTTGGCTACCAATAATTCTTCTTTTTCCTGTATGGTAATCGTAACTGTTTCTTCATCCAAATTCGTAGTTTTTGCTACAATAAATACTTCACTGCTTAAGGGAGCGCTATCTATTTTTTCATATTCCGGAGTCATTTTGTAAGTAATAAAACTGATGGTATCTCCCTTACTATATGTATCCTTAGTAATACCATTCAGAATGGCTTCGTTCGTTGTAAACTCTTTCTTAGCATTCAATATACTTCTTGTATTTTCTAAGATATACTCCGCATCACCTTCTTTATTTCCTTGATTTTCCGGATAGTTCTTATCGTTCCCAAATCTATATTCATCGTAGGTTCCTGCTACTTCTTCTCCCTTTTCTACAAATATTTCTTTAGCAAAATAGGCACAATTAATCCCATCTTTCATAGCATTATTGGCGGCAGTACAATTATGCGATAATTCTTCTGCATTTTCCTCAGATACTGGTTCTTCTTCTGATGTTTCTCCAGAAGTAGTTTCTGGTTCTGGTTCTTCTACAGCTCCTTGACTATCAGGAACCAGATTTTCTGGTCGTGCTTCTGGACGTATTACAGGTTCTGTTTCTATTCCTCGTAAAACTTCTTCTATTTCTGCAGCCATATCCGTATCTGGAACAGGAATATCTGGTGTAGATGGAATAAGTGTATCTTTTATATTTGGGTAAGCAAACACCGCCACTACCGCAACTACTGCAACCACTGCTATTAATAGTAACATATTAAAATGTTTTAATAAATTATAAAATAAGATTTACAGACACATCTTCAAAATGTATGCTGGAATACCAATTAAAATCTCCTCTTAATTCATGATCTTTTCTATAGCTATTATAACTAGCTGGTGTAATCTTAAAACTCTCTTCTTTTATAACTGGTGTCTTGTTAAAAACCACTTTCTCCTTATCTATAACTTCACAATAGCCCAAGGAGGTTTCATTTTTATCTTCTCTAAATGTATATTGGTCTTTTAGATAAAAACCTAAACGTTCTATATGCACACCCAAATGAGTTTCCTCTTTACTTATTTTACCAAAAGCAATTACTCTTAATAAACAATTTGTAAACAATAAACCATCCATTTCAGCATCAATTCCATCAGTAAGATGTTCTTGTAATGTTGCATTATAAAAATGAAAGGTATCAAAAAATGGCACTAAAATATTATCATCTATATTTGTTAAAGTGGCTTTTATGCTTCCAAAAGTATATGTTTTGTCTTCTCTGTATATATCAATAAATTTCTGTACTTGATGAACCAAAGATTTTTTGATGTCATTTCTGTTAGATCTAGATATTTGAGCTATAACTTTTTCGCAATGTTTTTGATAGAGATCTTTAAACAATAAGGATGTTTCCAGCAATGTTGCAAAATCTATAAGATCAATTACTGGATCTATCATTTCGGTATTATTTTCTGATGGTAAACAAAACCAAGTACTATGAACTTTTTTTGCCTGTTTATATCCTGCTATTTCTAACAACTCAGGTACATACTTTATAAAATGTACCCTATATGGATTAGGAATTGAGTTTTCTTCGTTTCCAATACAAATAGAGAAATAAAAATCTATACAGGTCGGTAATGGACTTTCTGTGTCATTTATGTACTTCGCAACTCTGGTATAATACCAATAATCTATATCCAAAAAATAAGCGTTTTTATCTGGCTTCATATGCATCGGATCAGAAGTATAAATTAGTATCGTATCTTGATTTAAATATGGATTCTTTGCATATGCTTTTATGGTATATTGATCTTGCATAATTCCTATTTCTGGCAAGAAACTTAAGGTTACTCTATCGGTTTCAAATTGAAGTATCATAGGTGAATTAATTCGAGAATTCTGAGGACGTTAAAGTATTAGATACGGGCTCATCTGGAGTGATTCCATCTACATCAGTTGATTCTATAGCTTCTGGTTCTGATATTTGAATGTGATCTTTGATTTTAATAGTTGCTCCACCATAACTACATTTTATAGTAGAACACTCTAATAAAGCTTTATTCCCTTGAATCAGAATCTCTCCAGTATTTATCCATTTTATAGGAGCTATAATGGCCTTGCAGGGGATTTTTTGCTTTGGGCTTTTTATGCATTTACCACTGAATTTTAGATTAGCTTTTGTTTTATCCTTAATATTCGCCCAGGTTTTGTCTTGCAATTTTATCGAGTTAGAAGTCACCTTTAGTTTTCCAATAGGTTTGGTACATAAGGGACACTCGATTTTTGCACCATTGCAAACGTATTTCTTTCCACTCATACCTTTTGTTTTATTAAACTTCTTGCTTTAACTGGTAATTCTGAATCTTTCTATAATTTTCACCGTACTCTGTCACAATATTAAGAGCAACACTATCAAAAACACCTGTTTTTTTATCGTATTTATATGTTCCTTTATAATCTGTCAATTTAATTCCATCAGGACTAGAAATATTTTTTCTTTTAAATAAATTTTTAATTTTTGTAGCATATTCTTGTTCTTCATTTAAAGTTCCAGAAATACCGATTATAACTTTGTCTTCTTCTTCTTTTAGAAGCGATATGCTTTCTCTTACATTTAAAGGAAGTTTATATACCATATTTCCATGTACGCGTACTCTACTTTGACTTTCGTTTGGATCACTAGAATGGTAACCAAATAAATTATTGAACAATAATCCATATAATCTATATTGTAAACAATCTAAAAGAAGTTTATCGTGTTGGAGTATTTTTTTTTCAACTCCTATTAAGTAACGTTCTACTGCCTGCCCCCTATATCTTTCTTTTAATTTTGGTTTATAATTCTTCCAAGTATCTATAATTTCTCTATGGTTTAGAATTTCGATTAACTCTCCTTTCCAATTCATACGAAATTCTATACTTTTTAATATTCCATAAATTTCCTTGGTTAAATTTTCTTGTTTTTTAAGTAAAGAGCCTAATTGTATCTCTATATTTTTTGTAACAATTTTAACTGTAAAAAACATAGGGTTATATTCTAAAATCTGTACCTCCATATCTTTAGTAAGCTTTTGCTGTTCCAAGCGATTATGGCAGTTAATTTCCGAATGTATTTTTTGATGATAGTTTACTATTCCACTGATAGGAAGTATACTAAATGCTACTTGATCTTCTATAAATGTTCTCATTACCTAACCTTTGCTAATTTTCACATCAGAATTACCTTGTAACGTAGAAATACCTTTGGCATGCATTGTCAAATCTCCAGCCACAGATATCAAACTTGTACTACCCGCAGATTGCATATACGCCATATTAACGTTAACCGATTTTGTTTGTGATACAAATTCTATACTCTTGCTTGTATTAATTTTATGAGTTTTAGTAATATGCTCGGTTTTATCATTACCTACATTAATATCTAAATTTTCATCTACATTGATCTCCATATTTTTCGAATTCAATATCATAGTCTCTAATGCCGTAATGGTCATATTATTATTGGCCGTATCTATATGAATTAGATTTTCATTTTTATCTTTTATCGTTATAAACTCTCCTTTATCAGTATCATTTAATTCTATCGTATGACCGCTTCTTGTCCTGATAGCTTTCACATTGTTTTTATCGGTTTTCCAAGAGGCTGGGTTTGCAGCCCCATTATACAACGCACCCATCACAAAAGGTCTTTCGGCATTGCCTCCTTCAAAACCAATCAATACCTCCTCTCCTACTTCCGGAATAAAATGGAATCCTTTATCTCCCCCTGAATGTGGAGTCATAACTCTAAGCCAAGGCGTATATACTCCCAGTGGTTTTTGCCAATGCAATTGTACTTTTATTCTACCGATACCTTCTGGATCATCATTAGCAGTAACTGTGCCTACTTGGGTTTCACTTTTGGGAGTCTTAAAAATATTTGTATTAGGATAAACATCTTGATCTACAGCAACCCCTTCAAAAAGATTTATATACTTTCCATTTTCAGTTGCAGTATGCGTTATTTTGATAATTCTATAAACTCCTTGACCGTTATTTTTTTCTTTTATTTTCACTATTCTTCCTAAACTAACACCAGGATTATCACTTTTACCGGTTATGACTACCTGTTTAATTTCTTCTGCCCTTTTTTGTTCCTTCACTAAATTACCAAGTCGTTGTTTTGTCTGAGTGTCATTATAGGTGTTTAAAAATACCTGAGTTTTATGAGGAAACATTTCTTTACTCTTATTAGAAGCAAATCCATTATGCCCATTTATCGAACTGGTTATTTCTGAGGTTCCTACTTCATGTTTTTCGTTGTTCAAATAATCATTAGTAAAAAAAGAGTAGTTATTGGATCTGGGTTGTAAACGCCTAGAAAACTCTTGTAGATCGTATCCATAAGTTAATACAACATCTTCCGAATTTTGAGGTTCTCCAAATATTAAATTTTCTCCATCATAATAAAACCATTCGCCATATTGAGCAGATAATCTACTTGCAAATTCAAAACTACTTTCTCCTTGTTGCACACAATAATGCAAGCTATTGTTGAATCTTGTAGCAATTACAGTATTCAATTTTGATCGGTCGTATTTTTGAAAAACATTAGAAAGAATTGATTCTAAATTCTCATCACTAAACGATGCATAATGTGGACCATCGTCTGTTAATATTGAATTACTTTTAGCCGTAATCAAAATTGAATCTCCCATTGCCTGATGGAAACCATTGGTCACTTTAACTTCTGTAACCACTCCCTTAAATTTTAATTCTTTATATACATCCATTGCATCTAAGGCCGATACAGAAAGGAGCATAGTTTGCCCTAAGAAATCATTACTTTCATCTTCATTTTGATCAGAACTATTTTCCAAAACATCTCTTCTGCATAATATTTCAAGCGTATGATGATTGTCTATTTCTTGTTGTAGTGTTAGTTTCTTATATGCTTTTATAGAAACTCCCCCAATGAATAATTGAATATTAGACTGAAGTGCCATTGTCGAGTTTTAAGATTAATGTGTGTAACACTATTACCGAACATCATAAATCTATTGATGTCTTAATAGTAAATAACATATTCGATACCAATAAAATAGGCTTTATGAATATGGAATAGTTCTGTGTTTTGGTTATCTCAAATTTAAAAAACTATGACTGCAAAATCACCCAGATATTCAGTGGAAATACACCCCTGAAAACCACTGCGGTTATCAATGGTTCCTTGTTATAAAAACGAAGGCTTAGCCGTATGTTAGTCTAATTCGCATCAATGAGGTTAGAATAAAATTATTTCGATGTGACCTGGCCAGAAAGAAAAAACTGGATATAATAGTATATATCCAGTTATTAAAAGTAATTTGTAAACATTTTGTTTGAAGTTTGATTATGGAAGTCTATCTATGAATTGCATGGCTGCTAGCCGCAGGTAATTCTTGCAAAAACTTTCTTAAAATACTCCAGTTGATTTTAAATGAAATGAAGTTTGTCATGATTTCTTTATTTTAAATTAATAATCATTTTTATCGATATCATAACTTATGTATGTTATCAATGATTTATTAAATTCAAAACACGTGCCAAACTTTTTTTATCAAAACGAAATTTATTTAAACAACTATGAAACAAGCACTTATAACTAAAAGTATATTAAATTGAGGGTTCTTTTAAAAAAATCATGGAAAAAATCGTCCTACGCTTTTCTTATACTTTTTATATTCTGCATATTTTTTTAAAAGTAATTTCTCTTCATAAAAACTTTTAAAATTTAATACGATCAATAAACCCGTAGAAATTATAATTTTATATATAGAACAACTATATAACGTATATGAGAAACTGCTTATCAGTATTCCCGAATAAATAGGATGTCGCGAAAATCTAAAAAATCCGTTCTGTAGTAAGACTCCATTATCCAAAGGAGCGGGAAAAGGAGATAATTGATCACGTAACTGTAAAATGGAACCAAGAATTAGAATCCCTCCGGTTATTATTAAGACAACAAACAGATAACTGATAGATGGAAAACAAAACCTTCTAAAATACGATATTGGAATCACATACATAATGAACAGTATACACTGAATCAATACATAAAAAAATCCTTCTTTATCCTTTTGCGTAGTATAAAAATAGGAAACCTGTCAAGGATAATCACTCACTCGACAGGTTTTTAATTCCGAAAAATAATTATTTATTTAACCATTTTGAGCACCTTCACATTTTTATCAGAAATTATCTTTAGCAAATAAATCCCTTTTGGAAGATTTGCAGTATTCATAGTTACTGTATTTGTTCTGGTATCTTGTTTAAGTGTGGTACTGGTTTTCTTACCTGCCAATTCAAACAACGCTATCCTTAAAAACTTATCTTTCATATTGCCTTCAAAAGATAATGTCAATAATTCATTAAAAGGATTTGGCCAAGCTTTTACAAGTTGCAGCGCATCGTTTATTGGAGCTTTATCAGTAAAAGAAACTTTAATCTCTTCTGGAGAAGGACAATCGCTTGGACAATTATCAAACCATTGATTATCATACCAGCCTTCTGTCGTTCTAAAAAGATCATCTGTCTGTGCTCCCGCATTATCATTAAAAACCATACCTACCTCAACAGATTCATCTACCTTATAAGAATACCAAGGTGTACCGTTGATGGTGTTCATTTCCACACCAGGCCAAGACGGAGCTCCAGGTATTGTCGCATTCGTATTTTTATCATAAATGTAGATAAATGTAGTATTCCAAGAAGAGGGTTTCTTAAAATATACATCAAAAGAAATATCTGGTCCGATACCCGGACATTCTCCTGGACAGGTATCTGTCCATCCATTATTATACCAACCATCTATAGTTCTGGATAGATCATCCGTTTGCGATCCTCCATTATCATTAAACACAATACCAACCTCAAAGGATTCATCTATACCAAAAGCAAACCAGGGGGAATTACTTAATGCAGTCATTTCTATTCCAGGCCAAGCAGGAAATCCAGGGATCGTTGTATTTGCATTCTTATCGTATAAGTAAATATATGCAGTACTCCAGTTATCTGGTTTTCTAAAGTTTACCGTATATCCGGGTGTGTCTTGTATCGTATAAGTTCTGCTGCTTATAGCGGAACTTCCTGTATTGTTTATAGCAATTGCATTTACTTCGGTAACTCCGGTAGATGTTATAGTGAATTTACCAAAATACAAGGTACTTGTCTCATTGGGAACAGAACCGTCTAATGTATAATATATGGTTCCAGAGTTGGTAGCACTCATACTTACAACTACACTTCCGTTAAATGTTCCTGAATCAGGAGAAACTGTTAACACCGGTGGTTCCGGTTCTGTTGGACAATCGATTGGGCAATTATCAAACCACTGATTATCATACCACCCTTCTGTGATTCTGGTTAAATCATCAGTTTGCTCTCCTCCATTATCATTGAATACGATACCAACTTGCACCTCCTGATTAATATTATAGGTAAACCAGGGAGTTCCTTCAACACTGTTCATAGTTGCTCCTGGCCACGCTGGGAATCCAGATAATGCCTCACCAGTATTTGCATTGAATAAGTACATATTCGCTGATGACCAAGTGGCTGGTTTTTTGAAATACACATTAAATGGGGTGCCATCTCCAATTACGTAATCTCTGGTTACTATATCTGATTTATTACCATCAGTATCTACTGCTATTGCTTTTATCGATGTATTTGAGGTTACATTAAATGGATTCGAATATTGAGTACTGGAAACTGAAGGATCAGAACCGTCTGTAGTATAAAAAATAGCTACTGTACCTGCTTGTGCCGTTGTTGATGCAGTCATTTCTACATTTATTGCGTCTGTATAGAATCCTGAAATCGGATTTACAGAAAGCGTTACAGAATCAGAAATTTCTAAAGGCTCTCCAACTAAAACAATTCCAAAAGTAGTTCCAAAAGTTACTGTCCCGCCAGTTACTATTGCCGTCTCATCCGAAAAATAATCTTTAAGCACCGTCCCATCAGGCCACATTCCAAAAATATTTAGTGCTCCAGCAAAATCAGTATCCTGTCCCTGGAATACCAATACCTTATCGTTCTCTCCGTTTCGATTATACGCTCGCTTAAAAATGTACGGAGCATCGCTTAGTTTCTGATGAGATCCAGCTCCAACAGAAGTATGTTCTCTTCTAAATGTTCCTAATTTTCTCCAGTGTAACAACATCGCCTCATCTAATGAATCCCAGTTCATAAAGCCTCGATACCCTGCATCTATATAAGTTTCAGCATCAAAAAACTGTCTACCTGATTCATCTCCGTAGTAGATTTGCGCACCTCCTGGCGACAATAATAACTTTACGGCTGCTTCAAACATATTACCCGAATAGAATTCACTAAAATCATGAGACCGTAGGTAACTAATCATATTATACTCGCCAGGAGTATTGAATCCTGCATCCTGATTAAGCTTAGCAGCAAAAGAACTAAAAATTTCTTCCTGTCCCATATTGGTATACGCTTCTATCGGAGACCTAAAGTTGATCATACTGTTAAACTTACTTACCGTAAAATCTTCTGGTAACGGATCGTTTACATTATTTTTAATATTTAGAGAAGAGTCTTCTCCTGTCATATAAAAATCAAGATCATCTGGTTTTTTGGTAGGATTGTTTTGTTTCCATTCTCTTAGTGCAAGCACAGCTTCTTCTTTAAGCTCTTTCCAAACATCAGCTCTCACATGGCGTTCCGTATCCACACGAAAACCATCAATCCCATATTCTCTAACCCAATCGGTTAACCATTTAATCAAATAATATCTTGGAGCTCTTGGCTTACCTGTTCTTGCAAAATATGAATCCAGTTCATCCAGTTCCTGCTGTTTTCTATCTTCAGTTTCCCATTTATCTATTAACCATTGTGGTAAGCTTACGGAGTTAAAAGACTCTGTTCTTACGTCGGGTAAACCATAAAGAGGTTGTGTATAATCATCGCATGGTAATTCTCCATTACTAGGCTCTCCTTCTTCCTGGCATTGTAATCGTACCCAATCTATAGGATAATCCTGATCCACAGGTATCCGTTGACCATTTACATCTTTGTAAGTAACATAGCCAGAATGGTTCATAACAATGTCAACCAAAACTCTGATACCATGGTCATGAGCGGTGTCTATGAATTCTTCAAACTGCGCTGCCGAGGTGAAATTGGGATCAAATGCTGTCCAGTCATTGGTATGATACCCGTGGTATGGATAATCATTAAATTCGGTACCTATATACCCATGTCTGTTCTCTACTACCGGAGTCACCCAGATAGCACTTACTCCAAGCTTATCAAAATACCCTTCTTTAATTTTTTGCGTAACTCCAGGTATATCTCCGCCCTGAAAATCAAGTTCATTGGCTGTACTGTTTTTTTGACGATCAAAGCTAGTATCATTAGTTGGGTCACCATTATTAAACCGATCGGTAATAAGGAAGTAAACCGTAACATTATCCCAAGAAAACGGGAGGTTTCTTCCAGATTGTGCAGTACCTAATCTGGGTAGACATAAAAAAAGTAGCAACCCTAAATAGAGTAGTTTTTTCATAATAAAGTTTAGTTTGTGTGTTAATAAAAATTTATTTAAGGAAATTTCCCTGTTTTCAAAATTCCTAAAACGTTGTAATAAATATTTCGAAAAAAAAATGGTATAATATAATTATCGAAGAGTCGTTTTTTTGCGAAATCGTTTGAGTGTTGATATTTTATTATAAAAAGACTAATAAAACAATAATATGAATAAAAAATTACCATTTAATTTAGAGTATTGATCAATACTTAAGTTAAAAAGGCTACTATTTTATATTCTTCAAAAAGAAAGGTGATTATTTTGCAATGAATATTGTTTTTTTTCAAATTAATTGACATTTTGAAAATAAGACATACCCAAAGCTAGCTATTGATATTGTTATCTAAGTGGCATATTATCAAATAACCAAAATGAAGATATTTCTATCTTGAAATAATTAGAATTTGAAATCCGAAACCATGTAGTCCTAATTTAAAAAGGCTTAATTAAGGATAGAGAAACGCAATGCTATCCAATTACTTTAAGTTTTGCAAACCGTAACAATAGTTTTTTAATTCCGCCGTTTTCAAAATTAATTTCTGCTTTTTTGTCCTGACCAACCCCTTCTAGCTGAAGAATTTTTCCTTTACCAAAACGCATATGTTCCACTATAGTACCTGGTACAAGGTCACTATCAAAAAGGTTTGTTTTGGGAGCATTTGTAGTCCCGTTTGATATAGGTCTTAGTTTTCGCAACTTACGCAATTGTTCCTCAGACGGTTTATGAGAGACCGGTGGTGATCCAGACACTGGTTTTTTGAGTCGTAGCTTACTTTTATCTACATCTCCAAAAATATCAGTATCTACTAAAGGTTTATAACGGTAAGTGTCGATTGGAGTGATATAGTCTAAATATTGAGAATCAATTTCTTCAATAAAACGACTTGGCTCTGCATCCACCAGTTTACCCCATCGATAACGAGATTGCGTATAGGTCAAATAAGCCTGCTTTTCTGCTCTGGTTAGGGCTACATAAAATAATCTACGTTCTTCTTCCAATTCTGACCTGGTATTCATACTCATTCCGGAAGGAAATAAATCCTCTTCCATACCTACAATATACACATAAGGAAACTCTAGTCCTTTTGCCAAATGTATAGTCATTAATGCCACTCTATCATCATCACCTGTATCCTGATCCAAATCCGTTGCCAACGCTACATCTTCCAAAAACTCTGCAAGAGATCCCGTTTCATCTGCCAATTCCTTTTGTCCTTCTACAAAATCACGGATACCATTTAACAATTCTTCTATATTTTCTATGCGAGCAATGCCTTCTGGTGTTCCATCTTTTTTAAGTTCCTGAAGTAAACCAGTATTCTTGGCTACCATCTCGGCCAATACAAAAGCATCTTCGGTCTGATTCGTTACCTGAAAACTTTTAATCATATTCATAAAGTTTTCGAGTCTGGTTTTCGTTCCGCTATTTATTTTTAAGTTTATGCGATCCAGATTTTCAATGATTTCAAAAATAGATCGGTCATAATGATTAGCTGCAACCACTAATTTGTCTACGGTAGTATTGCCTATACCTCTTGCAGGATAATTGATAACACGCTTTAAAGCTTCCTCATCTTTAGGATTAATAATAAGACGCAAATAAGCTAAAACATCCTTGATCTCTTTTCTTTGATAAAAAGATAATCCGCCATAAATCCTATATTTAATATCCCTTTTTCGTAAGGCATCTTCCATAGCACGAGACTGCGCATTGGTTCTATACAAAATAGCAAAATGACCATTAGTCAATTGGTGTTGCATTTGGTTCTCAAAAATAGAACTTGCTACATATCTTCCTTCATCACCATCTGTTAGTAATCGATTTACAAGTATTTTGGGTCCGGGATCATTTGCTGTCCAAACCACTTTTTCTAGTTTCGTTTTGTTTTTATCGATAATAGAATTTGCTGCTTCTACAATGTTTTTAGTAGAACGATAATTTTGTTCTAATCGATATTGTTGCACATTATCATAATCCCTTTGGAAATTAAGGATGTTATTAATATTTGCTCCGCGAAACGCATAAATACTTTGTGCATCATCACCTACCACACAAATATTCTGAAACTTATCTGACAAAGCTTTTACAATTAAATACTGAGAATGGTTCGTATCCTGATACTCATCTACCAATATATATCTAAAACGATTTTGATATTTTGCCAGCACATCCGGAAAACGATTCAGTAATTCATTTGTTTTTAATAACAGATCATCAAAATCCATCGCCCCAGCCTTAAAACAGCGATCTACATAATGTTGATAAATCTCTCCCATACGGGGTCTTTTGGCCATAGCATCTGCCTCTACCAACTCCTGGTTTTGAAAATATGCTTTGACCGTTATCAAGCTGTTCTTGTAGGAAGAAATACGAGACTGAACTTGTTTGTACTTATAGATATCTTTATCTAATCCCATCTCTTTAATCACCGAGGATATCAATCGCTGAGAATCTTGTGTATCATATATCGTAAAGTTCGAAGGGTATCCCAATTTATCTGCTTCAATTCTAAGAATTTTTGCAAAAATAGAATGAAACGTTCCCATCCAAAGATTCTTAGCCTCGCTAGCACCTACAATATCCGCAATACGCTTTTTCATTTCACGTGCGGCCTTATTAGTAAATGTTAACGATAAAATATTAAATGCATCAACCCCCTGATACATAAGGTAAGCAATCCTATAAGTAAGCACTCTTGTTTTTCCAGAACCTGCCCCCGCAATAACAATCATAGGACCATCTTTCTGTAATACTGGGGCTCGTTGCGCATCATTTAATCCATCTAAATATTCTTCCAAGTCTTCAATTTTTATAAGCCTCGAAATTTAAGTAAACTATCTATTTTATTGAACTTTTATCGGGTATATTTATAAACAAATCATCAACGTTTGCTGTTTCAAATATGCTACTAGAATCTTATTGCTATAATTCCATAATCTTTATATTGTTAATATCTTTTTTCTTAAAAAATATCGTTAAAAAGCAATAATTAGAGACAAAAAGCATATATTTAAGAAGTTTTTACTAAAAAGTATGAATAACCTCCTACGTATAACTTAATCGTATCGCTATGTCCCCAAACGCAAACATTCAGTCTATTGAAAAAGAAAACATCAAATTCCTAACCTTTCCTAAAGAAGATGTACTCAATAAAAGAAAAGATCAAATAGATCGTATTTTAGAGTTACAACGGGCATTATCTCTGGGCAACTTAGAGCGCCAAAAGGTAAAAATTGTATTTGTAGACAATAAAGGATTCAAAAAAGTAGAAACCACGATATGGGGAATCACTGATAAAGAAGTCATTCTTAAACAAGCTACCATTATACCACTAGAAAGAATCATAAGTATTTCTTAAAATGGTCTTTGTTATTACCAAAAACTCTCGATGTTATCTTTGTGGTGTATCGAGAGTTTTTATTTATAAACCGCTTACACAATAAACACGCTCCTACCTCTGTTATGTTTTCATCGATGCTAATTTGTTTCGTGTTTATTTAATTTAAAGTCAAAAACGAAAAAGCATTTTCAAAACTATTTTATCCAATAACATCCAAAATGAAGAAAACCTACTACTACAACAAAATAGCGCTACTGCTTACATCAATCATGAGTATCGTATGCATGTCTGCTCAGAATAAAAAACCCATACCCATAGCCGAGAATCCCGATAGTTTTGTACGAAATTTAATCAGTAATAAAACAAAAGGGTTATCTCTTAACATTTTCTCAAAAAAGAATCCTCTTATATTACGCACCACGGTCCATAAAGAAAATGATACGAATACAACACTTATTGGCACCATCAATAACGAGAAACTATCTTCCTTTACTTTATATAAAAATAGCAATGAAATTACAGGAAATATTGTGCTTAGGAAACAAGAAACAGGGTATCAAATATATTCAGATACCCAAGGAACGGTTTATATAAAAGAAGTAGACATCAATTCATTAGTTTGTATCGATTTTGAGAACGTACCAGAAGAAAAAAATAATACCGACATCAATAAAAATAAAGTTTTTTCTAAAATGGCTCCAGAACTTGAGAGCCTGCCCGGAGCACCGGGGATTATATATCTAGATTTTGATGGAGAAGTAGTTTCTGGAACCAGCTGGGTGGGTGGTGGTACTATCGATGCGCAATCTCCAAATTTTTCGGATCAAAAGATTATTGCAATATGGAAAATAATGGCAGAAGATTTTAGCGCATTTAATCTTAATATAACTACTAGAAGAGATCTCTATGATGCCGCACCCCACAATCGAAGGATGATGTGTATCTTCACTCCTACAAAAGATGCAGCTCCTTCTTCAGGAGGAGTTGCCTATTTAGGTTCTTTTTCTTCAACCCGTACAGATAACCCTTGTTGGGTTTATAACTTATCTACACGAGCTGCAGGAGAAACCGGATCTCACGAAGTAGGACATACGCTTAGGCTTAGTCATGACGGGAGACCCGGAGAAGAGTATTATGCTGGTCACGGACAATGGTCTCCAATCATGGGATGGAGTGCCAGTAAGCCCATTGGTCACTGGAGTATGGGCGAATATGACAATGCTAATCAACAACAGGATGACGTACAAATTATTGCTGGAACACAAAATGGAGTTGGTTTTAGAGAAGATGATCATCAAGATATCATCACAGAAGCTACACCCATCTTGGTTGATACAGACGGGAACGTTAGTTCTGATCAAAATTATGGTTTTATACATAATCGAAATGATAAGGATGTCTTTTCATTTGTAATTGAAACAGGCAACGTATCTTTAAATTTTGAACCGAATCCTGATCATCCCAACCTCAATATACAAGCCAGAATACTCAATGGAATAGGAGAAGAAATAGCAATTTCTGATCCTTCAGGACTATCCGCTAGTATTGATCTTGATCTTACATTTGGCACTTATTTTATTGAAATTGATGGTGTGGGAGAAGGGAATCTAAGTAATGGATATTCGGATTATTCCTCGATTGGAAATTATTTTATTTCTGGTAGATATATCCCGGGGGATAATAATCAACCGCCTATTGCCAATTTTGAAGCTACAACCAATTGCGCAACGGTTAATTTTAATAATACCACGATTAACAACGTAAACACCTATTTATGGGATTTTGGGGACGGAGTTACCTCTACAGCGCAAAACCCAATACATACATATACTAATAGTGGTACCTACAGTGTATCGCTTACCACCTCTAACAGTGCAGGACAAGATACCCGTCAGCGGAATGATTTTATCGTCATTAATATTCCAGAGCAACCAGAAGGAGAAGACCAACGTATCTGTATTGGTGAATCTACTTCATTAACCGTTACCGGAAACAGTAATTTTGAATGGTATGATACTCCTACTGGTGGTAATATACTATTTACGGGATCTACTTTTGAAGCAGCTGCGTTACAATCTAGTCAAACCTACTATGTAGCTGGATCTTTTGATAATTGTACGACCAATACCAGAACAGCGATTAGTATTATTGTTGAAGAAAATCCAGAACCACCTGCCATCAGTATTGCTGATACTCAAAGCCTGTCGGTTGACCCCGTGTATGCACAATATCAATGGTATTATGAAGGTGAAGCTATCGCGGATAGCAATAATTCTCAATACACTCCTGATCTAATTGGTGAATATAACGTTGAAGTATTTAATGAAACAGGATGTACTGCTTTTTCTGAAGCATTCTCTGTAGATTTATCCCAGCTTAATCTAAGTCAGGGAACCAGAATTTTTAATTTCTACCCTAACCCTACCAGAGATATTTTACAGATTGATGGCCTAACCATAAATCAAAAGGATCTTAGGATAGTAAACACTTCTGGACAAATCATTGTAGCATCTGCAATAACATCAGAGATAGATCTTAGTATGCTATCCAGTGGTCTTTATATCATCCTTATTGACAACAAATCTATCGGTAAATTTGTAAAATTATAGCACCTAATTTTAATGTAAAAAGCATATTTTTGAGACATCTTAGATATGCTTTTTTCATTTCACAAAATATCAAAACTATATTTTAACTTTCCTTTAATAGATTTTTGAATATCTTTAGAAACCAAAAAAATGTTAGCTTGAAACACACAATTTTATTTCTGCTGGTTGTTTTACCGGCCTCTCTTTTTTGCCAACAAAAATCAAAAACAGGAAACGTTATCACAACATTCGGTGACACCTATGACGTTAAAAACCCTGATTTTAAAACAGATACCAAAAACGAATTAAAAGCTGTATTCGATGTAGGGCGTTCGTTTGGAGATAGTACAAAAGTAAATCCCCTGCTTACAACTGCAGCACGATATTTAAATATGCATGTTGCCGCAGGAGTTCCATTTGAAAACCTAAAAGTAGCACTGGTCATTCACGGAAGCGCTGCTAATGAGTTACTACATAACAAGAACTATCTTGCAAAGTATGGTATAGACAATCCTAATGCACCTTTGCTATCAGCACTTTCAGAAAAAGGAGTGCAGATCATCTTATGTGGTCAAACTGCTGCGTATCGAAACATATCCAAATCAGATGTACACCCGAACGTACAATTTTCTTTATCTGCAATGACAGCTTTAGTGCAACTACAAAACGAACATTACAAACTCATTAATTTTTAATGCTACTCACCCATGAAAAATAAGATATTAATTGCTTTACTGCTAATATGCTATACGATACAAGCTCAGGAAATTGATCCTGAGGTAAAATCACTGTCAGAAAATATTGAAAATAAAGTAATCGAATGGAGAAGGGATTTTCATCAACATCCAGAACTCTCTAATCGCGAATTCGAAACTGCCAAAAAAATAGCAAAATATCTTACAGGTCTAGGTTTTGAAGTAACAGAGAATGTAGCAAAAACAGGTGTAGTTGGTATTCTAAAAGGAAACAAACCAGGCAAGGTAGTAGCCTTAAGAGCAGATATTGATGCGCTTCCGGTTACAGAACGTGCAGAGGTTCCGTTCAAATCTACTGTAAAAACTACTTTTCTTGATACTGAAGTTGGTGTAAGTCATGCGTGCGGTCACGATACGCATATTGCCATCCTAATGGGGGTAGCCGAAGTGTTAAGTAAAAACAAAGAAAAAATATCAGGTACGGTGAAATTCATTTTTCAGCCTGCCGAAGAAGGACCACCACCTGGAGAAGAAGGTGGAGCAAAACTAATGATTAAAGAAGGAGTACTTAAAAATCCAGATGTCGATGCGATTTTTGGATTGCACATTAATTCTGGAACTCCAGTAGGAATGATACGCTACAAACCTGGTGGAACTATGGCGGCAGTAGAACGTTTTGTAATTGATGTAAAAGGAGAGCAAGCTCATGGATCTGCTCCATGGACAGGCGTTGATCCTATTTTAATTTCTGCAAAAATAATTGACGGTCTACAAACGATTATCAGTAGAGAATCTCCACTGGTAGATGAAGCGGCTGTGATCACAGTAGGTAAAATTACCAGCGGCGTGCGATTTAACATCATTCCCGAAAGCGCAGAAATGATAGGAACTGTGAGAACGCTGGATCCTAAAATGCGTACCATGATTATTCGCCGTATGAACGAGATGGTTCCTGCCATTGCTAAAGCTTATGGTGGTGAAGCTACAATAAGCTTTCAAAATAATACCTCAATAACTTATAATGACCCTGCACTGGTAACACAAATGTTACCAACTATTCAGGGAATTGCCGGAAAAGAAAATGTAGTTTTATCAAAAGCAACAACAGGAGGAGAAGATTTTTCGTATTTTCAGGAAGTTGTTCCCGGATTTTATTTCTTTCTGGGAGGAAAATCACCAGATACAGAAAAAGCTGCTTCACATCATACCCCGGATTTTTATATTGATGAAAGCGGTCTGGTTCTAGGCGTTAAAGTAATGTCTCAATTAGCAATAAATTATTTAAATGCTCAATAACATAGGTTAGAATGAATGTTATATTAGATTTTCTAAGCTCGATATCATGGTGGATGTGGATTTTAATCGCATTGGTTTTAGTAGCATTACGTGATATTTTCTTTAATCGAAAACATACAATAAGTCATAATTATCCGGTCGTCGGGCATTTGCGATATCTATTAGAAAGCATCGGCCCTGAAATGAGGCAATATTTTGTCGCAAACAATCGGGAAGAACTGCCGTTTAATAGAATCGAAAGAGGTTGGGTATATGCTTCTTCAAAAAAAGAAAATAATTACGAAGGTTTTGGAACAGATAGAGATATTTATCAACATCAACATATTTTTGTAAAGAATTGTATGATTCCTTTCCAGATGGATGCCGATCATCCTAACAAGCTGGACAATAACTTTTTACCGTGTGCAAAGGTAATGGGCGAATATAACCAACGTAGAAAACCTTATCGACCTGCTTCTGCGATCAATGTTTCTGCGATGAGTTTTGGATCATTATCAGCACGTGCTGTAGACTCCCTTAATATTGGTGTAAAAAATGCAGGAGCATATCATAATACTGGCGAAGGCGGATTATCACCTTATCACAGCAATGGTGGTGATGTTGTGTTTCATTTTGGTACAGGTTACTTTGGAGTACGCAGTGATGACGGTAACTTTTCAATGGAAAAAATGAAGGATCTTGTAGAAAAGAACCCTTTTATAAAAGCCATTGAAATTAAACTTTCACAAGGTGCAAAACCTGGTAAGGGAGGTGTGCTTCCGGGAGCTAAAATATCTTCCGAAATCGCAGAAATAAGAGGTGTCGAAGTGGGTAAAGATGTACTATCTCCCTCTACTCATAAAGCATTTAAGGACGTACCTGAACTATTACAGCTGATTGAAGATATCGCTTCAGAAACCGGATTACCCGTTGGTATCAAAGCTGCTATTGGCAAAACTGAGCAATGGGAACGCTTAGCAGAATTAATGGTAAAAACAAATCGTGGTCCTGATTTCATTACTATAGACGGTGGTGAAGGTGGAACCGGAGCTGCGCCACCGAGTTTTGCGGATCACGTATCATTACCCTGGATTTATGGATTTACTGCAATCTATAAGATATTTCAGAAACATAACCTTACTGATCGGGTGGTTTTTATCGGTAGTGGAAAATTAGGATTTCCTGCAAAAGCTGCCATGGCATTTGCTATGGGAGTAGATTGTATCAATGTAGCCAGAGAAGCCATGATGAGTATAGGTTGTATACAAGCCCAGGTGTGTCATACCAACCGATGTCCAAGTGGAATAGCTACCCAGAGTAGGTGGTTACAAAAAGGAATTAATGTCCCTCTTAAATCAGATAGACTGGCACAGTATTTTAAATCATTTAGAAAAGAATTGATAGAAATCACCCACGCGGCCGGATATGAGCATCCCTGTCAGTTTACCATGAAAGATATTGATATTAATGTAGATGACGGTGAACTGACCAAAACCCTCGAAGACTCTTTTGAATATAATAAAACACCTGTAGCGTATAGCAGTATACTAGATCTAAAAAATTGTTCTTTTTTAGGTGGACATTATAAAAAACCACGGCAATCATAAAACAAAATTCATGAACATAGAAATCATTCCTTTATTACTGGCTTTAATACCTTCTCTTTTTATTACGCTGTTGGCATTGTACTATTTCAAGACACATACGGACAATGAAGAAAGAAGAAGAAGGTTTTTATTACATAAAGAAAATCAAAAACAATCGTTACCGCTAAGGCTACAAGCTTATGAGCGGATGGCATTATTTTTAGAGCGTATTTCTCCTGGTAAATTATTATTACGAACGCCTCCGTTGGATACGGATAAAAAAAGGTATGAATCTTTACTAGTCAACACCATAGAGCAAGAATTTGAGCACAACCTTACCCAACAGATTTATATTTCTGATGAATGTTGGAATATTGTAAAGGCAGCCAAAAACGGAACAATTGCATTAATTCGTAAAACCGTTTTAAAAGAAGACGTAGATTCTGCGGATAAAATGAGAGAAGTTATGTTAACAACTACGGTAGAAAAAGGGGCACCCAGTGACACCGCATTAGCAGCGATCAAAAGTGAAGTATCCGATCTGTTTTAAAATATTCATTACAATATGCACTACGCTAACGATTTATTGATTACAATATCAATCCTGAGCATTATCTTGGTTCTACCCAACAACGTTTTATATCCTATAAAACTACTTGTTATCTAATAATCTTAAATTTACTGTGAGAATCACCTTCTTAAAAACCAAATAATTATAGCTCTATAAAAAACCGTAAAAAACTGATATATAGTTATTTAAAAAAAACATGACTATTCTTATTGAACCTTTTTAAATAGAAAAAGTTTTTTTTACGAGTGGAACTAATTTAAGCTTATATACTAAAAAGATTATTTTTAAGTTTTATATGAAAGTTTTACCGTGTAAAACAACATAGATATTTGTGTAAATTGATAAATTCTTTTTTGAGGATTTCAGACACCCTCAAAAAATGTTTCTCGAAACAAAATTAATTCGGAAAACGTTTATCCCTCCTACATTCATTTTCCCAGATAGAAGATTTAAGGATATGAAAGCTTGTTTTCATGATCCAAACAGGTCATCTGTATCTTTAAATCAAAACGTAATAATAAACTCTATCAATCTGTTCAAATGAAAATAATTGCGCTCTTAAAAACGAAACAAAGCAAACGTACCTTACAGCTTAAAAACAGAACGGTCGCACAACTTTTTTTATTGCTAATCCTGTGTTTCTATCACGTTAGTATATTTTCTCAGGAAAGCCGTCCTTTTAATTTAGGAAGTGAAAAAGTATTCTCCGGTAAATTTTGGAATGCAAAATCTAATACTATTACGCTACAAGTATCAGAAGATCTATCATATGCCGGGACTATTACTAAAAGAGATGGCAGCTCGGATTCATATACCATTATAGGAAGCATTAATAATTCTAAAACTTCGACCTTTCACATAACCAAACAAAACCATCTGATATCGGGTCATATTGTGTTGTACGAAGAAAAAATTGCTTATAAATATTCTTCGGATAATGTAAATGAAATTTTTATTCAAAAAGTTAATATCCATGAAGTGCTATGTATAGATTATGAAAAGGTAAGTACTGGTGAAGTTGATACGAGTAAAGCATCAACAAGAGCTCCGATATTATCCAGTCTTCCCGGATCCGAATATACGGTTTACTTAGATTTTGATGGCGAAGTAATTAGTAATACCTGGTGGGTAAACGGGGGTACGATCAATGCCCAGCCTACCGGATACAGTGATTCAAAAATAACGGAAATCTGGAGAATTATGGCAGAAGACTTTAGACCTTTTGATATTAATATCACTACAGATAGAACTACTTTCGAAAATACTCCGATCAACAAAAGGATGATGTGTATTTTTACTCCTACCAATGATGCAGCTCCCGGATCCGGAGGTGTAGCTTATCTCAATTCATTTTCTAATACCTCTATAGATAACCCTTGCTGGGTATATAATAATGGAACTAGGTCTGCAGGAGAGACGGGATCTCACGAGGTAGGACATACACTAGGGTTATCACATGACGGAGTTCCTGAAAATCAATATTATGCAGGACATGGATCGTGGAGTCCGATTATGGGATGGAGTGCCAGCAAACCCATTGGTCAATGGAGTAAAGGTGAGTACGATAATGCGATTACACAAGAAGATGATATGGCGATTATTGCCGGAAACAGAAATGGTTTTGGTTATAAAAAGGATGACCACGCCGATACTATCACTGAGGCGACACCGATACAGGCAAATTCTGATGGCACTGTAGATCCTTCACTACATCAGGCTTTGATTTCAACAAAAGAAGATAAAGACGTATTTTCATTCATTACAGCCGGTGGAGAGGTAAATTTCAATATTGACCCCGATCCTTATTATCCCAATCTTAATATACAAGCCAGAATTATTAACGGCACAGGAGAAGAACTCGCACTATCCAGCCCCACTAATAATCTTAGTGCTACTATCAATACTACTTTGGCCGGAGGTACTTATTTTATAGAAATTGATGGAGTTGGAGAAGGCAACGTCTCTAGCGGATATTCTGATTACGCCTCTGTAGGGTTTTATGAAATTTCAGGATCGTACACCCCAGGAAATAATAATCAACCACCAATTGCCAATTTCGATGCTTCCATAAATTGCGATCAGGTTAATTTTAGGAATACTTCTATTAATACGGTATCATCTTTTCTTTGGGATTTTGGAGACGGAAACTCATCTACAGAACAAAATCCTGTTCACACCTATTCAACCGATGGAATATACACCGTATCCTTAACTGCTATAAACCCCATAGGACAAGACACAAATATAAAAGAGGGTCTGGTCACTATTAATATTCCTTCATTACCAGATAACAGTACACAGACATTATGTTCTGGAGATGTGGCAACAATAACTGCATCGGGTAGTAATGGATATATATGGTATGATTCACAGAATAGTGATACTATTCTAGCAACAGGCCCAACCTTAGAAATTTCGGATCTTACACAAAACCAAACCTTTTATGTAACAGGAACTACAGAATCTATTATTGATGCTGTTGCAGGTATACAAGATATTAATCAGACTTCTGGCAATATACATCAGGGAGGTTTTAATCTAATATTCGATACAGAGCAACCGATCATCCTTAAAAAAGCAACAGTAATTGCACAAGGATCCGGAAACCGAACATTACAATTAATAGATGTCAATGGAACTATTATCGATACAAAAACCATAAATATTCCTGATGGAGAAAACACGATCGATATCAATATGAATATTCCTGCCGGAACCGATATGGGAATTGGATTTCTGGAAGAAGCTAATCTTTTTAGAAGTAATACAAATATTAATTATCCATACACTGTAGATAACGTAATTAATATCAAAAGAAGTTCTGCTACCACCGATCCAGAAGGATTTTATTACTACCTATACAACTGGGAAATTGCTACACTTGGAGGTTGTAAAACCTCAGAACGGGCTGTGGTCGAAGTAAATGTCTCTGAAACACCAACTGTACCGACTGTAACGATTAATACTGAAAACAATGAAATTTCAGTAGTAGAAAACTATGCTTCGTACCAATGGTATCTTGATAATCAACCTATTACGGGAGCTAATTCGGCAACATACTTGGCAGAAGAGACGGGGATTTATAAACTAGAAGTATATAACGAAGGAGGATGTAGTGCTTTTTCTGAAGATATCGAGTTTCAGTCTCTATCGATTATTGACATCCAATCGCCAGAAGAGCTACTTGTATTATATCCAAATCCGGCAAAAGAAGTATTACATATTGGTGGAGTAACTGGATTAAAGAATCGATTTTCCCTAAAAGTGGTTAACAGTTTAGGACAAACGGTAATTGATAGATCCGATGTTCCGGAAAGCATCGCTGTAGAAAAACTTTCTGAAGGTTTATATTTCTTACTGATCAATAATAAACAAGTGGATAAGTTTATGAAAACAGAAAGATAACACCCTTTGTTTACTGATTTTACC
Source organism: Aquimarina ulvae (assembly GCF_053613295.3). NCBI lineage: Bacteria > Pseudomonadati > Bacteroidota > Flavobacteriia > Flavobacteriales > Flavobacteriaceae > Aquimarina > Aquimarina ulvae. Next base: position 12,813 of record NZ_JBSIBP030000018.1, on the reverse strand, counting down.
GAAATAAAATGCATTAAAATAAAGGAAAAATTGATCTTTGAATGTACAACGCTATATGTAAAGAGAGATTGAATAATACCTGATAAACTAAAGATTTTAACCAAGTGCTATCGTTAGACAAATGCTATTTAAGAAATTAAGTATGTGTTCTCGTTTCTACAGTAACCATTGCAGATATTAAATGGTATTGCATCGATTATTATGGAGATTACAAATCTTAGCAGCCATAGTTCTCGTTAGTTACAGCTGTAAAGATCATTTTAACTCTAACAAAACACAAAAGGAACCTGTAAACATACCTCCTCTTATCAAAGAGAAACGTATGACAACCGTTACAGAGGGAAATCAAGTACCTAATAGTAAATCAAAAACTATTGAGGGCTCTATACTAGCTATCAAATCCTTTAAAGAGAAACTATTAGTCTTTGATTTTTAAGCTACCTAGTATGTGCTTTGCATAAAGGAGGCTCTGTTATTTAAAGAAATAGCAAAATACCTATAAAGACGCTGATGCAGAATTATTACTGTTTCAATCGATGAAGATTTTATAGATCGGAAAAAAATTATTGGCTTGACATGCAGGAGGTTCAACCTTTGTTTTCTTTGCTCTATCCAAAACACATTGTGGATAATAAAAAAATGATATTAACGGCTATTCCGAAATATGCGATCGTTTCTGATACCGGTAAAATTTTGAGTAACTCCGACATAAGACCAAGTCAACTCGAGTTTGAACTCGAAATAGAAAACAGTTAACCTACCTCATAAAGTCAACTAAAATCTAAATACGTTAAATTAAAAACTATAGATGCGTCAAGGATAGAAACGGCATCCTTTTTTTTGTGTATCTACGTTGCCTTACTCAGCATAATAGACAAAAAAAAGATATAGTGGATAGCCAGCCCGGACGCCATCATCGCCATAACAATCAACCTGCCATATCAATATCTTTTAGTTTATTCTCTTCTGCATGTTTTGCTTTTTCGGCTGCATACTCAAACCCTTGTTGCCACCAACTGCGCATGAGTTTTTTATTAAAAACCAGGGAGTTTTCTGTGAGTTTGGATGGTGTATAATATAAATTGAGTATTACATCTTTATTTTTAGCGGCTAATTTACCTACCACCGTATCGTGACCTTCTACCTGATCAAACATATAACTAAACAGGTTGACCATCAACGAAAATGGATTTTTACCTAGAACTTTATTATGCTCCATATTTTCGGATTCGAGGATTACCGCATCTACTTCTGTTGCGCCTCTTCGGATCGCTTCTCTAATAGGAACCATACATCCAAAGCCACCATCAGCATATTCGCATCCATTTTTGGTGACCAAACTCATAAAAGGCACATAATTGCAGGAAATCCAAATCCAATCACAAAAATCTTCATAAGAGAAGTCATTGATAGACTTATACTCTGTAGTATTTTTAGTTAAATTAGATACCGTAACGACCACATCTTTGACTCTCTTCTTTGCAAGTTCGAACTCTATTTCAGAAAAATTTCTACGTATATTTCTTCTCAGGTTTTTGCTTTCGCCAAAGGTTCTTTTACGCTTTAGAAATTGCATGATTGTATTAAAAAAGTTGATAGAAACAAACTCACGATTTCCCTTTTTTCTTGTTCTAAAAGGATTAACACTAAAGATCGTTTGTTGGTTTACATTGGTATAAATATCGTATACCTTATCAATATTGCTCAGTGCTAATTGAGGAATTAATAAACTACCGGTAGATGTACCCAGAAAAAGATCATAGGTCCTACCTTGTTCTTGCATTAAATATTGAGCCACACCACCTGCATAAGCTCCTTTACTTCCTCCTCCGGAAATTACCAATGCGCGCATATTCTGTTTTATGGGGTTAATTTCTTTTCTAAAAATTCTTGTTGCCTCTTTGGCAAATTATTTTTTAAATCTACGTATTTCTTTTGAAACTTAGCATTCTTAAGGAGGTTGTCCAGTACTTTTCTGCAAAAGTTGCGAAATCGCCAGTTGTGATGTAATGCACCATCTAATAGATCTGCCAAAGATTGATCCGAAAACGCTTGTAGACTTTCTAGATATGTAAAAGCATTCTCTCGTGTACTAAAGTGATGCTTTGGAGACGAATACCCAGATAGCTCTGCATAAAACTCTTGATGTCGTTCTCGTTGATAATCTGGAGTATTGAGTGCTAATATCAACCAAAGTATACGTACATTTTTGTCGTGAAAACCAATAATATCTTTGGTTTGCTCCAGATATCTAGCTCTTTCTGCAGGAAAATTAGCCCATAGATGATATAATGCGGGTTCTATCGTAGCATACGATTCATCTTTTAATAACGACTCGTATTGTTTTTGTACACTCTTTGGAATCGTACGCATTGTATTGGCTATTGCCTGACGCACATAGATATTATTAGTTTCGAAAGCTTTGGTAAACAACGCAATAGCTTCTTGAGAAGTCTCTCCTTCTAACTGATAAACCACTTCTTGCCCTAAATACTCATTCACAGGAAAATCCAAAGCCGTGGCCAATGTCCCCCATTTCCCTGCTAATGGTTGTGTACGTTCTGCTGCGAGACTTAAATATTTTTTGATAAATGAAGAAGTTGTCAATATATCCAGCGCTTCCTGAGAAGGAAAAACAGTGGCTTCTAACCATATTTTCTGATAATCCGATAAGTCCTGACCACTCACTTGCGCTGCTATTTTAATAAAATCTGAAGTAGTCACATTACTAAATTGATGTTTCTCTAGATAATTCGTCACAGTAACCTTAAAATTAGCGTCTCCGATTCTATTTTTTAGTGCGTGTAACGCCCAGGCACCCCGCTGATAAAAAGTTAAGGAGCTCGCTTTTGGATCTAACAAAGACGTAGGGTGAGCTGCTTTGGACTGCTCGGTTAACTGCTCGGCACTTTCATATAATTTATATTGAAAATATTCTTCACCAAAAATCGCTCTTTCTGCCAGCAACGCATAATAGGTAGCAAAGCCTTCTTGTAACCAATGATGTTTCCCTTCAGTTTCGGTCACCAAATCACCAAACCACTGGTGTGCTAGTTCGTGTGCATTGACATTAATATAGTTGCGATCATTATACCCAATATTATCGACTACAAAAGCATCAGAAAAAATAGTGGCGCCTGTATTTTCCATGCCCGCATATAGAAAATCTTTTACCGGAATCTGTTTATAATTTTGCCACGGAAATGCATACCCTATTTCTTTTTCTAAGAAATCAAACAGCTTTTTGTTATGCTTATAAGTCGGTTCAAATTTGTCTTTATCCTGCGGATAGTAATACATTTCTAAAGGAATACCGCTTTCTGATGTTTCTACCACCTTTTCATATTTTCCAATGGCCAACGCCAGTAAATAACTACTCATTGGCTGTTTCATATCATACTCCCATCGTTGGATAGAATCATTTACAGCTTGTTTGGTTATTAATTTTCCGTTAGCAATCACCTCATAGCCAGCATCAAAATTAATCACCATATCAAACACTACCTTCTCGTTCATGTCGTCAAAACTCGGGAGCCAATTAGACGTATATTTTCCTTGTCCTTGTGTCCAGATTTGATCATTACCCTGATAATCCTTTAGAAAATACAGTGCTTTTTGTGGAACAGCGATATATTGAATTTCGACCGTATGATTGGTACCTTTTTTAAAATCTGATGCTATCTTAATAGCCGTATTATCGTATTCGACTTTTGCTTTTTTACTATCTAACAATACTGCCATGAGTTGCATTTTCTGAGCATCAATGGCAACAGTATCTACGGATTGCAAAATGGTAAAGGTATACGTGATTTTTCCCTCTACTTTTCTAAAACTAGCATCCAGAAATAACGTTGCTTTTGCGGTTAAAAAATCAACGGCGGGTTGTTCTTTCTTACTATTTTTATTTACTGCGGGGTTTGCTTCTTGTGCAGTGATGCTAACAGCAGTAACGCTCATCATCAGATATAATATAAATCGCATACAGGTCAATAATCAAATGTTCTGCCAAAATAACGATTTTAGTCTGGTTATGTGACAAGATTTGCATGGAACCTGAAGTATAGATCATAAAAATCCAGGTTGAACATTTTTGTGATTAATAGTATCTTCGCTTCAATGAATCCAAATATCTTACAAACTCCTATTGATTATTTAAAAGGTGTCGGGCCTTCGAGAGCTGATCTGTTACGCACAGAATTGGGGATTCATACCTATCAGGATCTGGTCAATTTATTTCCGAACCGATACATAGACAAAACGCATTATTATAAAATTAATGCATTACAACAAACTTCTGCAGAGGTACAAATTGTAGGTAAGATTGTACATATCAAAACGGTCGAACAAAAACGAGGGAAACGTTTGGTAGCCAAATTTATCGATGATACCGGAACCATGGAACTGGTTTGGTTTAGAGGACATAAATGGATTAAAGAAAACCTAAAACTCAATACACCTTATGTAATTTTTGGAAAAACAAAATACTTTAATGGTTTTAGTATGCCCCATCCCGAAATGGAATTACTTTCTGAACACGAAAAGAATCTGAAAGTGATGATGCAGCCGGTTTATCCATCTACAGAAAAGCTATCCAATAAAGGGATTACCAATCGTGTCGTGAGCAAGATGATGCAGCAATTATTTTTAGATACCAAAGCACGATTTTATGATACCTTATCAGAAGAAATACGAACCGAGTTAAAATTGATTCACAAAAGTGAAGCTATCTTAAACATTCACTTTCCTAAAAATCAAGAGTTATTAGCCAAAGCACAGTATCGATTAAAGTTTGAGGAGCTATTTTACATTCAGCTACAGCTTATTACCAAAAAACTCATTCGAAAGCAAAAGATCAAAGGGTTTCCGTTTACAGAAGTTGGTGCATATTTCACTAATTTCTATAACAACCATTTACCTTTTGAGCTAACCAATGCTCAGAAAAGAGTCGTCAAAGAAATCCGAAAAGATATCGGAAGCAGTGCGCAGATGAATCGATTACTACAAGGAGATGTAGGATCCGGGAAAACAATCGTTGCACTTATGACGATGTTACTGGCCATAGACAATGGTTTTCAGGCTTGTTTAATGGCGCCAACAGCAATCTTAGCAAATCAACATTATCAAGGGATACTGGCACTAACCAGAGATCTGAATATCAACGTTAAGTTACTAATGGGAAGCTCTAGAGCTAAAGAGCGCAGAATAATTCATCAGGAATTAGAAGAAGGTACACTACACATCCTTATTGGCACACATGCCGTGTTGGAAGATAAAGTACAGTTTAAAAACTTGGGATTAGCGATCATAGATGAGCAACATCGATTTGGTGTCGCACAACGTTCTAAGCTTTGGCACAAGAATACGTATCCACCTCATATTTTAGTAATGACAGCAACACCGATTCCAAGAACCTTAGCGATGAGTTTATATGGGGATCTGGATATTTCTGTAATTGATGAATTACCACCCGGAAGAAAAGCTATCAAAACCGTACACCGCTATGATAGTAACCGTTTAAAAGTTTTTAAGTTCATGGCAGATGAGATCCAAAAAGGAAGACAGATTTATATTGTGTATCCGTTAATACAAGAATCAGAAGCGTTGGACTATAAAGATTTAATGGATGGATATGAAAGTATTGCTCGCTCCTTTCCCACTCCCGATTATCAGATATCAATTGTACACGGTAAAATGAAACCAGCTGATAAGGATTACGAAATGGAGCGTTTTGTAAAGGGCGAAACGAATATTATGGTCGCCACCACAGTAATCGAAGTAGGTGTTAATGTACCAAATGCCAGTGTGATGATTATCGAAAGTGCAGAACGTTTTGGGTTATCCCAATTGCATCAGCTACGCGGTCGTGTAGGTCGTGGGGCAGAACAGAGTTTTTGTATTTTAATGACCAGTCATAAATTATCTTCAGATAGTAAAACAAGGCTAGAAACTATGGTGCGCACCAATGATGGTTTTGATATCGCAGAAGTAGATCTAAAATTACGTGGACCAGGAGATATAATGGGCACCCAACAAAGTGGCGTGCTTACTCTAAAAATAGCCGATATCGTTCGGGATAATGATATTCTCAAAACGGCCAGGTACTATGCGATGAAAATTCTAAAAGAAGACCCTTCTTTATCACAGGACAAGAATAAGGTATTACTTTTTACCTATCAACAACTGGCAAAGCACAAAAATATCTGGAATTATATTAGTTAAAAGAGGTACTTTATGTAACTCAACGAATTATTCAATGTATGCAAACCTATTGCTGAAAAAAAACCAAATTTAAACCTAATGTAACCCAAGAATATACCCATTACGAAATGAGAACTTAGTAAAATTGGAGAAATTAAGAGATTCTGAACCGTCAATTCATAATTAAATACATGCATGTAACCAAAAAACAAAAAAGAACTATAAAAAATGTTTCGTTTGTGTGTACTCCAAAAATTGGATAAGCTATTTGTAATTTTATTATTCCTGATTAATAAAACAAACATAAATACTCCATAAATGCTTGCAATTAGAATTCGTTGATTCATGGATATATGATCTATAAAACTCACGATTTCAGCTTTATTTATTACATAATGCAACATATAGAAAAGTAATAATGAAGTAGTAATCACAAAATTTCTTATACTAAAAACCAATCCCAATCTGGTAGCACACTCTTCTAAGATTGGCACTAAAATAATTGCTAAAAATAGCCTGTCTATAAATGATCGTTCTGTTAAACTTATTTGTGTTAAATTCTCGGGTATTTCAATGCCTAAAAATTGCAATATTATACCCGAAAGGGTAATCAACAAAATCCTAAGAAAAATGACAAACACTACAATTTTCACAAAAGTCTTGATATTTTCTTTTACCGTATGTTTTTGTCGTGAAACATAACCTGTTTTCAATACTTGTATGATCTCATTTAGTATATTTTTCATCAAACAACAGTTAATTATTTTTAGTAATAGGACGTAATTATACATATTTGTTACTATGTTAATTGCGATTTTTTTTGATTAACCTCTTACCTTCTCATTTGTAATTAATTATACAATAGTATGGTTTTTCATTTTAAATACTATTCATATACTCTTGCCATTGGATCAATACATATTTCCTTTTGCCAGAATCCTTTAGTTCCAAAAAACCATATTCATAACAAAAAAGATAGACCTGCCCTTTATTGTTTTTCCAGTAATGTGTAAAATATTTTGGGTTAAATCCTTCTTGTAGTAGTTTTTCTTTACGAATGGTTGCAAGCCCTGCTCGATTATAATTTTTAAGAATCTTACGATTTGTCTTCAGCTGTTGATCTATTGTTTTAAACAGGGTATTTTCTTTCTCTTTATTCGTTTTATAATAAAAAGCAGATCTACAATAGGAAGAGCAAAACTTTTTATCTTTTCTTCCTTCAAAAATCTCATTACAATACGTACAATTTCGATTCATAACATATCTTTCTAAGATAGTGTCCTTATTTTTAAAAATGTTACCTATCCGTCAAATTAAACGTTTATTAGACGTTTAATTCGACGGATATACTTGTCCGCAATTTCTCCGTTCATCATATTTGATCTTCCATGAAATTCTCTGGTAAACATATCACGCTGAAACACTTGTTAATTGATCAACAAAAAATGATTGGGCTACAATTTCATCCTGATAAGGTGATCCAGGCATTGATAAAAGAACTCCCCAATCCCAAATGGAGCAGAGAGTTTGCAATGGTGTATATTATCCATACCAAAGAAAACTTAAATCATGTTTTTGAAAAATTTAGGGGTGTCGCTTGGATTAATGGAAATTCCTTTTTTAAAGAGAAAGTGATACGAGAAAATGAGCCTGTCGATGTTAACTGGTATCGAAACAGAACGAAGACTGCTTCTTATAAGCATGTACCAGAAGCATATCTTCTGAAATTAGAACTCAAAAGATATGCCCTAAATACTTGCAAAATATACATCTCATTATTTGAAAAGTTCATAAATCAGTATCCCGATAAGGATATTGTGGAATTATCCGAACAGGAGATAAGAGCATATTTGCAATTACTTATTGGACAAAACAAATCTAATAGTTATATTAATCAAACGATCAATAGCATTAAGTTTTATTACGAAGTAGTAATGGGAATGCCCAATCGATTTTATAGTATTGAAAGACCGAGAAAAGAACAAAAGCTTCCACAAGTAGTATCAAAAGAAGAAATTCTCGCTATGATTGCCAATACCAATAATATAAAACATCGTTGTATTGTAAGCCTGTTATATTCTGCTGGACTACGAAGAAGTGAACTATTAGAATTAAAAATTCAAGATATAGATAGTAAGAGGATGCTAATTCATATTAAAAACGCAAAAAATAATAAAGACCGATATTCATTGTTATCAGAAACTGTGTTAAAAGAATTAAGAGTATATTATAAAGAGTGGAAACCACAAGAATACCTGTTTGAAGGATTAAAAGGAACTAAATATAGTGGAAGTAGTGTAAAAGAGATAGTAGTTAAGGCAGCAGAAAAATCGAAGATAAACAGGAGAGTAACTCCGCATATGTTAAGGCATAGTTTTGCTACTCATCTTTTAGAAAACGGTACTGACTTAAGGTATATTCAAACGCTGCTAGGACATGGTAGTACAAAAACAACAGAAATTTATACTCAAGTGGCAATAAACAGTTTCAAATCAATTAAAAATCCACTAGATTTGAAATAAATACATGGAATATAATAGCAATTGCTATTATAATATTGTTGTGCGTAAGTTGACAAATGAACTCTAAAAAGATAATTAAATACGGAATTGGAATTTTAATCCTTGAAATTATACTTTTAGGATTTTGGACTTACCAATTGGAACCCGACCCAAGTGTTTCACTTGGAATTATAATATTTATTCCATTTCTGTTTGTATTGAATATTATAATCGGAATTCTTTTCTATCTATTTAAAAGTAAATTATCGAATCTCTTTTTTATAAATTCAATTGTATGTCCTTTAATATTTTTCGGAATATGGAATTTGTGGTTTATGAATTATCACGAACGAATATCAGAACGGTTTGACTTTGTTATCGGAGAAAAAAACTATGAAATTAGTCTATCGAAAAAATCTGACTACTTCTCCATTTCGGATATGACAAACCAGCCAAATGGTTCGACGACTGGAATTTATTTTGGCAAATACGAGAGACAAACAGATACTATTAAATTAACTGATGGAGAAACGAAAATGTTTATCGTTGAAAAGAAATTAATCGGATTTCCAGAAAAACCGAAAGAAATAAAATTGACTGAATCGGAATGAAAAAAACCTACGCACAACACAGTGTATAATTAATTGCTATGGCAAGTGCTTATTTGGAAAATTCCTTCGGTATTTTCTCTGGCAAGTATTTGTTTACTAAATTAGTTGCTGAACCACGCAACTAATCATACACAAAACGTTACCACACATTAAAAACTGAACTCAACAACATATGAATCTCTTTAAAAAACTATTTGGAAAACCTGATAAACCAAAAATTGAAGTTGAGAACCATTCAGAGTCAATTGATGTGGAAAAGGAATATAGAGAAACGATTAAAACACTTGATAAATTCAAGAGAAAAGCTTTTTTGCCAACTACTATAGAAAACGAAAACACTTTTTCTGACAAATCTAAAGTAGGCGGATTTCCATATTTGAGGAATGAAAATGATTGGCCCAAATGCCCAAATTGCAAAAAGAATATGCAACTGTTTCTTCAATTAAATCTGCAAGAATTACCGAAAAATAAAGAAGATGGATTAATACAACTATTCTATTGTACGACAAGCGAGCCTTTGTGTGAATCTGATTTAGAAGCATTTTTTCCTTTTTCCAAATCTGTTGAATGCAGAAAAATTGAGGTTAATGGAAAATCTGAATCTATTGAACCGTTAATAGATGAATTATTTAATGAAAAACTAATTATCGAATGGACTTCTAAAGACGACTATCCACATCCTGAAGAATACGACCAATTAGGAATTGAACTGGATTTGGATGATGATGTCTATGAACTTATGGAAGAAAGAGGAGTTGGACTGCCAATAGAAAAAGACAAATTGTATGGCTGGCCATATTGGATACAATCAGTAGAATATCCATTTGACCGAGAAACGGAAAAGCAAATGGAATTATTATTTCAACTTGATTCGGAGGATAATTTACCTTATATGTTTGGAGATGCTGGAATAGGCCATTTAACTCAAAGTCCTGATAATGATAAAGAATTAGGTTTTGGATGGGCTTGTTCCTAAAAAGAATACGTGTGGTAACAACGTGTATAAAACATAGCTAGTAAGTGCTAAATCGAAAGGTTTGTACTTATTTGTAAAGACCGCCAAATTTTTAAATTTGGCTTTTAAATAAAAAAAGTAAAAACAAAATATAAAAATTCGGCTCTGTGTTTATCCGAAAAGTTAGTGTCTTTTTGCACGCTACATTTCATACACAAACCGTTGTAGTTAATTAAAATTGAAAAATGAACAAAAAACTATTATTAGCACTATTATTGATTTTAACAATTAAATCATTTTCTCAAGATTCAAAATTTAGTATTGAAGCGAGCTACCCTCTTCCAATTGACGATAATTTCATTGGAAAAAATTATAGCGGAATTATTGATATTGGAGCAAAGTATAGATTTCTTGACTTGAATATAATTAATCTTGGAGCTTCATTCAACGGTGGAGTTTTATTGAATAATTCAAATAAAAACAATGGACTACAAGATTTCAAAGTTACATCATATTCAATACAGCCAAAGATTTTTGTAGAACTTGACATGGAATCAATCACTAAATTTCATCCATTCGTAGGCCTCGGTTATACTTTGATGATTTTCGATCCATCAGGAACTAATAATGGACTTGACGTTTCTGGTGAAAGCGATACTCAAAGCGGAATTAATGCCAATTTCGGAATTGCGTATGATATAACGGAAAAGCTATTCGCACAAATTCAATACGATTTTGTTAAGCTCGGAGTTGAAAATGAAGTTCCTGATATTAAATTCAATAGAAATGTGAATATTCTGAAAATCGGATTAGGTTTTCGATTATAAAGAACTAACTACAACACGAATGTATAAAGTCATAATGCCCTAACGGGACATTACGCCTTATACATCAATCGTTAGCGGCAACCACCAGTGACCTTAACGAAAATAAATCAACTTCCAAATAAAAATATAAAAGCCAAAATGAAACTATGATTAAGCATCTCTTTAACAGACAAATTATATATAGTCTACTAATACTAGTATTTTATATTTCTTGCAATGGACAAGTCAAAACTAAATCAACAGATGACTTAAAAAACACAGATACAACTACTATTGGAGCACCTAAACTTGTAAAAACACAAGGTTCTGGTTTTGGTGATAATATCCATTGTAGTCTTAAAGATAAACAAGGAAATCTTTGGTTTGGTACGACTGGGGAAGGTGTCTATCGTTATGATAGTAAATTATTCACTCAATTTATCATTAAAGATGGCATAAGTAATAATTCTGTTTGGTCTATTTTAGAAGATTTTAGTGGAAATATTTGGTTTGGTACCAGTGATGGTTTATTTAAGTTTGATGGGAAAAAGATAGATAGAGTTTCCTTGGAAAAAACAAATTCAAATAATACGTTAACTAGTAATTCAGATTCAAGAATTACCATAGGGGCTATGATGCAGAGTAAAAATGGAACACTTTGGTTTGGCACTAATAAAGGAGTTTATATTTATAAAGAGAACTTGTTTTCTGCTTTTCTAAATAATGAGCGCATTGTAAATAAGAATGGCCTGCAACTTAAATCGGTTGAGCGAATGTTAGAAGATAAAAACGGTAATATCTGGTTCTGTTCGGGAATGGGAGGCGGAGAAGGTGTTAGCCGTTACGATGGAAAATTCATAACCAATTATAAACCGAATGGGGATGTTTGGGTGCCCTATATTTTAGAAGATAAAGCGGGAAACATTTGGTTCTCGGGAAGAACTAATGGTTATTTTCGTTATGATGGAAAAACATTTACCGATTTTACAGAGAAGCTTCCATTTAGTCCAATTGTAGGAGATGCAACAGAAACAATTTGTCTGAAAGAAAAAGTTGATTTTGGTCCAATATTAGAAGATAGAAGCGGTAATATTTGGTTCACTGGAAAGATGAGTAGGTTTGGAGGCACCGGAGGTATATGGCGTTATGATGGGAAATCTTGCACAAATTTCACTCAAGATGGGTTAGAAGATTATCAGGTTTGGTCTATGGTAGAGGATGAAGCAGGAAATATTTGGATAGGAACAAACAATACAGGCTTGTATCGTTTTGATGGAAAAACCTTTACTGATTTTTCGGAGACAGCGTCTAAGTAATAATGGTGTGTTTTGTACTGTTGAAGATAACGATGGAAAACCTATGGTTGGGGACTAGAAACACAAGTTTAAGTAAATACTATGGGGGAAATTTCACAACATTTTCTGAATAGAATAAAAATCAAGAATTTGAATGATCAAAACTTTCGAAGAAAATTGGGCAGCCGCTAACAATGTATAAGAAAACATAGGGCTTTAAATTTAATCGAAAGGTCTGTGTTTATATGCAAAGTCGCCAACTATAAAATTTGGCGTTTACGAAAAATGATAAAAGCAAAATATTTATATTTGGCTTAGTACCAATCCGAAACGTATCGCTTATCACCTGCCCTACGTTTATTATACGAGACGTTACAAGCAAGCAAATACTCGAAAATTGACAGAAAAAAAACAATATGAAATTTTAAATTCACTGCCTCCTTATGG
>NZ_JBSIBP030000017.1:0-87870 GCF_053613295.3 Aquimarina ulvae | reverse complement strand
TTTACCGCTACATATATTTTAACAGCAGAAGATGTTTTATCAGGAGAAGTACGGAATCAAGCTATAGTTACAGGTCAAGATCTAAATGGAAATGATGTGACCGATGTATCAGACGATCCTATTAACACAACAGATATCGATCTTGATAATGATGGTGACTCAGAGGATGAGACGGTAACAATAGTTCCTTCTGGAGAGGATGTCATAATCTATTCTGGGATTTCACCAAATGGCGACGGTATTAATGATGAGTTTATAATAAGAGGAATTGAAGATTTAGAAAATACTTTAGAAATATATAATAGATGGGGAGTAAAAGTTTTCAGTGCAAATAACTATGGTAGTAATGATAATTTGTTTAGGGGTATTTCTAATGGAAGATCAACTATATCTGCCAATAATGAATTACCTGTAGGGACCTACTACTATGTTATTCAATATGTTATAGATAGCGGCGAACGTAAAAATAAAGCAGGATATCTCTATATAAACAAATGATCGATTAAAATAAAACACCTATAACAAACTTCTCAAGGAAGGAATTGAATAGAAATATAAACTAGAGTCGATGAAAAAAGAATGCATATTAATTATAATAGTATTTTTAAGTTTTGCTTTCCAGCAGAAATTATATACCCAGCAAGATGCTCAGTATACCCAGTATATGTATAATACGATCAGTGTAAACCCTGCATATGCAGGTAGTCGTGGGGTGATGAGCATAATGGGGATGCATCGTAGTCAATGGGTTGGATTAGATGGCGCCCCGCGTACACAGACGCTTACGCTAAATACGCCCATAGGGGATAATAACAGGGTAGGTCTAGGATTTTCGATTGTAAATGATGAAATAGGCCCTACAGACGAAACTTATTTTGGGATCGATTTTTCATATACGATTCCGACTTCAGAAAGCGGAAAGTTAAGTTTTGGTTTAAAAGCAGGAGGTCATTTATTAAATGTTGATTTCCAGCGGTTATCACAATTTGATATCAATGATCCTAATTTTGAGAATAACATTGATAATAAACTTAGTCCTAATGTTGGGATTGGTTTGTATTATCATACAGATAAATTTTATCTGGGATTGAGTGCTCCTAATTTGTTAGAAACAGATCATTTTGATGAGGAGGCTACGGTGGGTAGCAATGACTCTTCCACTTTTATCGCAGAAGAAAGGATTAATTATTACTTGATTGCAGGCCATGTGTTTGATCTAAGCGATTCTGTAAAGTTTAAGCCAGCTGTCCTTGGTAAGTTGGTATTTGGCGCTCCTTTACAAGTAGATCTTTCTGCAAACTTCTTACTGTTCGATAAACTAACATTAGGGGTAGCGTATAGATGGAGTGCAGCATTCAGTGCTATGGCAGGGTTTCAGGTTTCAGACTCGTTAATGATTGGATTTGCATATGATAAAGAAACTACTGAATTAGGAAGAACACAATTTAATGATGGGAGTTACGAGGTCATGTTACGTTTTGAGCTGTTTAGGAAGTATAACAGGATGTTAACTCCGCGATTCTTTTAATTTTCAGTACTCAGTATGAAATGTAAATTGATATGTATTGAGAATATAGACAGGCTAAAATAAAAGTTCAGAAAAACTCTTTTTAGGAGATATTAGGAGAGTAGATAGAGAAAATGAGATAGAATTTTAAAATACTGGTTACGCTTATAGTTTTATACATAAAATTATATAAGCAGTTTCAAAATTTCTGGGTTTTTATTTTCAAGTGACGATGGTAGAGTAAAAACTGAAACAGTAATTTCTTGAATATTTTGATCCTTGATCAGTATACCGCCTCCCGATTCGAATGGGTATCGAACGGGAGGTGTTTTATCAAAACTTCCCATTATCTAAATAATTAGGAAATGCTTTCATATTTTAGCCACCTATGATCGATCAAAAGTTATTAGAGTATTTAGAATCTTTTCTTACATCCAGAAGGTTAGGATTATATAAAAAAGTAATTGAGCAGCGTACCAATCATTTTACCGTAGCAGTAGAGGATGTTTACCAATTGCATAATACAAGTGCTGTTATAAGGAGTTGTGATGTTTTTGGTATTCAAAATGTTCATGTTATTGAGGAAATAAATGCAAAACGTATTGATAGAGAAATTGCCATGGGAGCACAGAAATGGGTGGACATCAATCGATATACAACAACTGCAGAATGTATTAATTCTATTAAAAGTAAAGGATATCAGATTGTAGCCACTACTCCCCATGATGATTCAGTAGAATTAAAGGATTTTGATATTAATAGTCCATCAGCATTTTTTTTTGGTCAAGAGCAAGAAGGATTAAGTGACATGGTGCTAGAATCAGCAGATATAAAATTACATATCCCTATGGTTGGCTTTACAGAAAGCTTAAACATCTCTGTTTCTGCCGCTATTATTTTACAACAAGTAACATCATTGCTAAGACGTTCTGGTATTTCTTGGCAATTATCTGAAGAAGAAAAGCTAGAAAAAAGACTGGATTGGGCAAAAAAAGTGATTAAAAGTCATAAAAAGATTATAGCTAGATATGAAGAAGGTAATAGATGACAAATACTAATCAACTCATTACAGATAATGAATAATGTACTACAAATTCTAATTTGTTAACTACCAGAAAGGATTTAATTTACTCACAAACAAAGGTTTATGTGTAAAAGGTTAACGTTCTTAGATCAAAGGTTTTAGAAATTAATTCCCTATATTTGATAAAGACCAAACGTTATAACTCCCTAAAACACCTTTATCATGAGCAAAAAAAAGTCACCTGCTAACAAAATGAAAACGTTTTTAAAACAAGTGAAAACTGGCTTTAAATCTAATAAAACCATATTGAATTATCCAACAGAGGCAGTTCATGATATATTTCAAAAAAGAACAAGTACTTCGTAACTTTTGACGTTCAATACTATACCTATTTTATAAACTAGTTATAAAATTAGCCA
The DNA here is from genome assembly GCF_053613295.3 of Aquimarina ulvae. Classification (NCBI taxonomy): domain Bacteria; kingdom Pseudomonadati; phylum Bacteroidota; class Flavobacteriia; order Flavobacteriales; family Flavobacteriaceae; genus Aquimarina; species Aquimarina ulvae. Next base: position 84,920 of record NZ_JBSIBP030000017.1, on the reverse strand, counting down.
AAATAGTTTCTTAATTTATTTCTGCTTCGAAGATCACTACAGGTTGGTAGTGTAGGAAAAATAATATCTAAAAAAACTCAAATATCAGCAGCCCGTAGGTATATTTCATTGATTTATTCATTCTAAAGGCAATAAAGGACGCTGACGCTATACTTTAGATAAAAAGAGTGCTCTCTGTCTTATTTTCGATCTAAAACTTTATATTCTTCATAGCAATCGCTAATGGCATCCAGAATTTGAAGATCATTGGCAAATTTTATAAAATCAACTGAGTAATTACAATTTCTTAATATTTCGTCAATATCGAGACGTTCGACTTGTAATAAAGCCATTAGGGTAGCCCTGTCAAATTTTGATTCTAGCAGATTTCTTATCTCGTCATCTTTTTTCATTTTTCTCAGTTTACGCAACTCATTGGATCGTTTACTGAAAATATTATAAAGAAAATCTGCTGGGTTAAAAATGGCACCCAGCACTTTATTTACTGCTCCAGGTTGGTTACTACCACCTTCATATCCAGAATTTAATCCAGAAATACTATATCTATAATTATTATACACCGGAATTTTCTTAGCATCTATTTCTAGGTAACCTGTAAGCTGAACATCTGCTACAACTACTTCTTCTAGAGCGATACCTAATTCAGTCATCTTAATTTTTACAGCACCAAATTTCTTCCAATCGTTGGTTACTCTAACTCTTAACGGTTTGTATCCTATATAAGTAAAATATAGTGTATCGTTTACTGTTGCCTTTATTTCAAAATTACCTTCCTTATTGGTTATGGTTCCAACTACTTGGCTAAGGTTTACTACATGAACATTTTGCAATATAGCATCTGTAGAGGCATTGAGAACGCTACCGGATACAGTTTCTATATCAGTATCCTGAGCCTTGGCAACAATGCCTGTGATTAGTAATATGAATAATAGTATTTTTTTCAAAAGCGTATTTTTAGTAATAATTCTATGTTAACTAGTATATATGACGGTCAACCTACACGAACATAACATAAAAATCGGACCAAAAATCATATAGTTTAGTTAATTCATAAAGAATTATCTACGATCACTACGTTTTTTTCTGTCTCTCCGTCCGCTACCGGCGCGGTCACCTCTGTCATTATCACGACGATTCTTTCCTTTTGGTTTGAAGCCTTCGCTTCTGCGTTTTCCTTTAAAACCACCACCGTTGTTATCTCTTCGACGTCTACCACCACCTCTGCTACGTCCAGAATCTTTAGAGACTTCAACGTTTACTTTTCTTCCTTCTATTTTAAAATCTTCAAAAACAGCAAGAATTGTTTCCTGATGTTCAGTATCTGTATTGAAAAAAGAGAAACTTTCTTTGACATCTACACGGCTTACACCATCTCTGCCTAGATCTAACGCATCTTTTAGAAAATCCTTTAGTGTCATCCAGTCAAAACCATCTTTTTCACCTACATTGATAAAATAACGCGTACTACCATCTCTTCCATGAGATCGATCTCCACCATCTCCAGAAGTACTAAGGTCCTTAGCTTTCTTATAATAATTATGAAACCGGGAAAATTCTACAGAAAAGAATTTTTTGATCAGCTCTTCTTTTGTAAAATCTTCCAGCACCTCATTGATAGAGGATAAGTAGCTATCAATTTCATGATTAATCTCTGACTTTGCAATATCATTAGCTAAATGAAATAATTGGACTTGGCAGATTTCTTCACCACTTGGTATTTCTTTTTCTTCGAATTTTTGTTTAATAATTCGTTCTACTGTCTTAATCTTTCTAAGTTCACTTTTAGAAACAATAACCATAGAGACACCACTTTTACCTGCACGTCCGGTTCTACCACTTCGGTGCGTATAGGTCTCTATTTCATCGGGTAGTTGATAATTGATCACGTGTGTTATATCATCCACATCAATTCCCCTTGCAGCTACATCTGTGGCTACTAACATTTGTATTTGGCGATTTCTGAAACTTTTCATTACCAAATCTCGCTGGTTCTGACTTAAATCACCGTGTAATGCTGCGGCGTTATATCCATCTTCGATAAGCTTTTCTGCTACTTTTTGCGTATCTCTTTTTGTGCGACAAAATATCACCGAAAAAATATCCGGATTCGCATCTGCTAATCGTTTTAAAGCAGCATATCGATCACGAGAATTTACTACATAATATTCGTGAGAAACATTCTTAGAACCAGTGTTTTTATGGCCAACCGTTATCTCTACCGGATTATTCATAAAACGTTTAGCAATAGTAGAAACCTCTTTGGGCATTGTTGCAGAAAATAACCAAGTGCTTTTGTCTTTTGGAGTATGAGAAAGTATGGCAGTAATGTCTTCATAGAATCCCATGTTGAGCATTTCATCTGCTTCATCTAATACACAGTAACCAATATTAGATATGTCCACCATTTTACGGTTAATCATATCCTGCATACGTCCTGGCGTGGCCACAATGATCTGTGCACCGCGTTTGATTTCTTTAGCTTGATCATGGATACTAGCACCTCCGTAGATGGCAACAGTGCGTAAGCCTTTGCTAAATTTTGAGTAATTTTTTAATTCGTTAGTAATCTGTAAACAAAGTTCACGCGTAGGGGATAAAATTAATCCTTGCGTTATTTTACTTTCGATGTCTACTTTTTCAATTAACGGAAAACCAAATGCAGCGGTTTTTCCGGTTCCGGTTTGTGCTAACGCAACAATATCCGTTTCTTCATTAAGCAAAATAGGGATCGCCTTTTCCTGTACTTCACTTGGGGTTTCAAACCCCATTTCATTCACCGCCTTTATAATGGCTTCGCTGAGGCCTAATGCTTCAAATTTGTTCATATAAATAAAATAAGCCGCAAAGGTACGGTTTATTATCTGTCTATTATAATAACGAACTACTTATTCTGTTGTTGCAAATTAATCAATAGTCATAGACAATGAAATCAAATAAAAGTTACTTAATGATCTCAATTTCAAAAAGTTTGTTCCAATTCTTGCCCGTTACAAATAATTGTTTTGTGTCTTTTTTATAAGCAATACCATTTAGCACATCCAGGTCAGAATGTTGCTTTACTTTTTTACGCAAACCAGCAAGGTTAATAACCGCTTCAACGGCTCCGTTTTTTGGATTTATAACAGCGATTCCGTCCTTCTGCCAAGTGTTTGCATAAATTTTTCCATCGATCCACTCGAGTTCATTAAACTTTGATTTTATCTTATTATGAGTTACAACTTCTATATAGGATTTCTCAGCAAGTGTCTCAGGGTCTAATATCCAGATTTTTTCGGTTCCATCACTTTTATAAATGTGTTTACCATCATTACATAATCCCCAACCTTCTTTACTTTTGTTATAAGCAAAATCACCTGTTTTTTCTAAACTGCTTAGATCGTATATAAAACCTTCCTGAGACTGCCAGGTAAGTTGTAATATTTTATTATCAATAATAGTGATACCCTCTGCAAAATATTTTTTATCAATCTCTTTTTTGTCCACTATTTCTCCAGTTTTATAATCAACTTTCCTAAGAGATGATAAACCATTTTTACCGGTACTTTCATATAGTGTATCCATGTTGAATTCTAATCCTTGTGTAAATGCGTTTTGATCGTGTGGATATTCTGCAATGATTTTATACGTATATAATTTGGGAGGTACATTACTAAAAAAGGTAAGTTTTTTATAAACATCTTCTTCTTTTCCTTCGTAGTACACAATAGCTTTTAATAAATGTTTGCCTAATCTCTCGGTATCAATCTTTTCGTTTAAATTGTGATTACTGGTAGACTTTAATTTTAGATCTCCTAAAAAGAATGTTACAGAATCAATTTCAATATTTTTGTTGTTGACAATACTTGCTTTTACCATTTCTCCTAACTGAAATTTGGTTTTATTATCGTCTGTTTTTATCGAAAAATATTTTTTTTTCGTATCGGGATTACTGCCACAAGAAAAAATAAGAGCACATAAGGTGATGATGACGAATAGGTTACGTTTATTCATGATATTGGTAAAATTTAGAGCAAGATATTTATTTTAATTGGGTTTAAAAAATCATTGTTTTATATGCTAAAGATTGTATCTTTGCATCGGCAAGTCCTACACAACCAGCTCCTGTTGAATCCTCCAGGGCGGGAACGCAGCAAAGGTAAATGGTCGTAGCGGTGTGATGTAGGTAGCTTGCCTTTTTTTGTGCCTTATAGTTTCCTTTTTTGTTTTTTTAAGTTGATTTCGTAATTCATAGTTCGTAAATCTAATTTCCGAATGTATATTTGCGGACATGAATACAAATCCAAACGCTAAAGTAGTCTTAATAACAGGTGGTTCTTCAGGAATTGGTAAATCCATCGGAATTTTTTTAAAGGATCAGGGGTACATTGTGTATGGAACTAGTAGGAATCCTTCACGATTTAGTGATTTTGATATATTTCCACTTCTTCAACTAGATGTCGCAGATAAAAAAAGTATTGCATCTGCTGTAACAACGATAGAACAAAAGCACGGACGATTAGACGTTTTGATAAACAATGCAGGAGCTGGAATTACAGGCCCGTTAGAAGAAATTCCCGAAGAAGAAATCGTTCGAAACTTTACTACTAATTATTTTGGACCTATTAACATGACCAAAGCTATTTTACCTTTAATGAGGGAACAAGGAAGTGGTTTAATCATAAATATAACATCTATTGCAGGATACATGGGATTGCCATACAGAGGTATTTATAGTGCTTCTAAGGCTGCGTTAGAAATAACTACAGAAGCGTGGAGAATGGAACTGAAAGCTTTCAATATCTATATGACTACGATTGCTCCCGGAGATTTTGCTACAAATATTGCAGCCGGACGTTATCATGCTCCTGTTATTAAAGGATCCCCGTACGAAAAATCATACGGTAAGTCATTGAAATTAATGGATGCACACGTAGATGAAGGAATGAATCCTAATGAAATGGCTAAAGCAGTATATAGAGTTATACAAACACATAATCCTAAAGTCCACTATAAAGTAGGAGCGTTTATGCAAAAATTTTCGATTGTTTTAAAACAAATGTTACCGGATAAAATATATGAGAAATTACTAATGAATCATTATAAATTGTAATTTTGAACGCATAATTCGAGTATCGTAGTATTAACGTATAATCTCGACAAATAAATCATAAATTTAAACACAACAATATGAAGTTTTTTATTGATACGGCTAACCTAGATCAGATTAAAGAAGCACAGGATCTGGGTGTACTGGATGGAGTGACGACAAATCCATCTTTAATGGCTAAAGAAGGTATCACAGGTAAAGAAAATATTATAGAACATTATAAAAAAATATGTGATATAGTAACAGGAGATGTAAGTGCCGAAGTAATTGCCACAGATTTTGAGGGTATTATTAATGAAGGTGAGGAGCTGGCTAAACTTCACGATCAAATCATCGTAAAAGTGCCGATGATCAAAGAAGGTGTGAAAGCAATAAAATATTTTAGTGATAAGGGTATAAAGACTAATTGTACATTGGTTTTTTCTGTAGGTCAAGCCTTATTAGCTGCCAAAGCAGGAGCTACCTACGTTTCTCCATTTATCGGTAGGTTAGATGATATTTCTACTGACGGATTAAATTTAATAGCAGAAATCAGATTGGTATATGATAACTATGGTTTTGATACGCAAATTTTAGCCGCCTCTGTAAGGCATACGATGCACGTGATCGATTGTGCAAAAATAGGTGCAGATGTGATGACAGGTCCGCTTTCATCTATCGAAGGGTTACTAAAACATCCATTAACTGATATCGGTTTGGCAAAATTTCTGGCAGATTACAAAAAAGGAAATTAAACAGCGTATATATAATAAAATCTAAAAAACTGTTCTTTTAATCGAGAGCAGTTTTTTGTTTTTGGCTAGTAATCATGCTACTATAATTCAGTAACTGTTTTTCAAAGAATGGAGAAAATAAATCAGCATTTGGGTTTATTATCTTTCCTTCCTGATCAACAAGAATGACCTTGTTTGTGTAGTGGATTACTAATTCATCCGCAGAACACTTAGGAAATTTAAACTCAAACTCATTATCTAATTTGTAATTATGTCTTTTGATAGTTTTTAGCCAATTATCTGTTTGTTCCTCATCCGTGTTAATACCAATAAAATCGATCTCAGGATAGAGTTCGCTTAAATAACTCGTTTTATTATGAGCTCTGATATAATGACCTTTTCTTTCTATAGACCAAAAGTATAAGGCAGTAATTGGTTTTTCGAAAAGAGAAGATAATTTGGTAATTTCTCCGTTTGAAGAAATAAGATCCTGATCAGGGATGATATTATTTGGTTTTAGCCTGGTCGTTGCTTTCGCCAGCTTTATAAGTTCAGTTTGAAACTTTTTATCACTACTTATAGATAAGTAATGGTTTAATACCTTTTGGGAGGTATAATCGTTTTTGTTATCTAATATAAAATTGGTAGTGATTCCGCGTAGTAAATTATTTTTGATATAAGAGTGATCAATCATACTATCCACCAGGTCTAATTTGTATAGGGTATATTCAACCTTACTCTTGGAGAAAGATTTTTGATTCATATACTTGATATACGATGAGTTTGTAAAATAATGATTTAGAAATCGATTATAAGAGTATAACCTCATTAAATCATCATCGTTAAAATCAACCTGTTTTCTGTAATCAAAAAAACCTTCTTGAAAATCTACTGATGTATCAGCGGTTTTTATCCTGGAATATTGATGCTTGTACAAAAACATCTCATATCTCGAATAGAAATCATATTCAAAACTGGATTTACAGATCTTTTTAGAAAGATCACTAAAATCATATTTGTGAATCAGACGGTTAAACCTTTTCAATCTTTCATCATACAATGAGTCTTGTTCTTTTTTAAATTGTTTTGGTGTCTGTCTTGTTCTTTTTCGTAAATATTCTCTTTCTGATTCATTTTGCAAAAACATATCAATCAGAAAGTTGTTTTTTCGGGATCCTCTCCCAGAAAAAACAAGGGATTCATCAAATTCTAAAGTGTTTAATCGTAATAAAATACTGTCACCTTTCTCCAGCAATACTATTTGGTACTCAGGATTATGCCTGAAAGAATACAGTCCCTCTTTCATCCCTTTTATACGATGCGAAAATCGATTATTTTTATCGAGATATATAGTATCTGGATGTTTTTTATCTTTAAAAAGTACGATGTAGTCTGTATTCGGATTCACAATTTCTCCGCCAAAATAAATATGGTCTTTGATGACATCGGTCTCAGAAGCACAACTTAACAAGCAACAACTTGCAATTGAGATATAAATAAAATATTTTATCTTGTAGAAATACATTTTGGGCGCTATTATTTTACTGACAAACAGTCAAAAATAAATGGAATGACCTCTACCGCTTGTTAAGAATACGTTAATTGTGTTATTATTAGCCAATGTGCCCACCAGAATAAAACTCGTCGTGAATCAGTTGAACTATCTTTAAGCATAGTGTAGTTGAATTAAACCGTTTAGGATGCTGTCAAGTCTTCTTATGTCGATTAGATTACATGGATTTGTATAGTTTTTTTATATGCGTTTATAGTTCCGACTCCACAGGGAAATTATTGACAATTTTTGTGTTATGAAAAGTTGTAATTAGGTGATTTGCCTGAGGATTTAAGCTTAAAAAATATTTACACGCCAATACCTTTGAAGAAAGGTTGAAAATTTTCGTAGATTATTTTTTAATACGATTGCCCAGAAAATACTACTATATTCTTTCAGGTTCTGAATCCATTTTTCTACTTTTGCCGAAAATACAATTTATAACTATGTTATCAGTTTCTAATCTTTCTGTTCAATTTGGTAAGCGGGTCTTATTTGATGAAGTAAATACCACCTTTTCACAAGGTAATTGTTATGGTATTATTGGTGCCAATGGAGCCGGAAAATCTACATTTTTAAAGATTCTTTCTGGAGTATCAGAACCTACCTCAGGTCAGGTACATCTAGAGCCCGGAAAGCGAATGTCTGTTTTAGAACAAAATCATTATGCTTATGATGAGTATACTGTTTTAGAAACAGTAATTATGGGTAATAAGGAGTTGTATAAAATTAAAACTGAAATCGATGCATTATACGCTGATTATACAGATGAAAATGCAGAGAAAATAGGAGAACTTCAGGTGCAATTTGAAGAAATGAATGGATGGAATGCTGATAGCGATGCCGCCACGATGCTTTCTAATCTTGGTATCAAAGAAGAGCTGCATTACACAAGCATGTCAGATTTGGATACAAAACAGCGTGTGCGTGTATTACTCGCACAATGTTTATTTGGTAATCCGGACGTGTTGATTATGGATGAGCCAACAAATGATTTGGATTATGAAACGATTTCTTGGCTAGAGAATTTCTTGGCTAATTATGAAAATACGGTAATCGTAGTTTCTCACGACCGTCACTTTTTGGATTCTGTATGTACTCATATTTCAGATATTGATTTTGGTAAAATCAATAACTATAGTGGTAATTATACATTTTGGTACGAATCTTCTCAGTTGGCAGCACGCCAAAGAGCACAGCAAAATAAAAAGGCAGAAGAGAAAAAGAAGGAATTACAGGAATTTATAGCTCGTTTTAGTGCTAACGTTGCGAAATCAAAACAAGCAACTTCTCGTAAGAAAATGATCGAAAAACTAAATATTGAGGATATAAAACCATCTAGCCGTCGGTATCCTGCAATAATTTTTGAAAGAGATAGAGAAGCAGGGGATCAAATCCTAAACGTGGAAGGATTAGCAGCAAGTAATGAAGATGATGTGCTGTTTAAAGGAGTGGATATTAACCTTGCAAAAGGAGATAAGGTGGTCGTGTTTTCTAAAGATTCCAGAGCTACAACCACTTTTTATCAAATTCTAAACGATAAGCAAAAAGCAGATGCAGGAACTTTTTCTTGGGGTATCACAACTACGCAATCCTACTTGCCCGCCGATAATAGTGAGTATTTTCAAAACGACCTCACGTTAGTAGATTGGTTACGTCAATGGGCAACAACAGAAGAAGAACGTGAAGAGGTATTTATTAGAGGTTTTCTTGGAAAAATGATTTTTAGTGGAGAAGAAGCGCTAAAAAAATCAAATGTCTTATCAGGAGGAGAAAAAGTACGCTGTATGTTGTCTAAAATGATGATGACCAGAGCAAATGTATTGATGCTTGATGAACCAACGAATCATCTGGACTTAGAGTCTATTACTGCCTTCAATAACTCATTAAAAAACTTCAAAGGAACTATTTTATTTACAACACATGATCACGAATTTGCGCAAACAGTAGCAAATCGAGTGATAGAGCTGACACCAAATGGAGTAATCGACCGCTATACTACTTTTGATGAGTATATGAGTGATAATAAAATAAAAGAATTGCGAGAGAAAATGTATTCGGTAAACGTATAAAGCGTATATACAGAAATGTCGTTTACGATACTTTTTGGATATACTCGTTATTCGATTATCAACCCCTCAAACTTTATACACAAATACTCTCTAATAGCAGATTCTAATGTTTGCTTGGTGTTTTCAAAAAAACTGTGATCGGTGATCAGTTGCATAATAAAATATTCATCTAATTTGATCAGGAGTTCGGGAGATACAGGTTTAAATAGCTTGTTTTGGATCCCAACAATGTAAAATTCTTTAAGATCTTTCAATAAGCCGTGTAAAAACTCTTGAACGATATTCCACGCATTAGGATAGTGGATTTGTAATTGCTTTAAATAAAAAGGAGAAATGTCTTTTACTCCTTCTACAAGAATCTTAGCTAACGTGTCGTACTGATAATTTAATCTGGAAAGCTCTCCTGAAATTTCATTTTTATATGCTTTAAGTTGGTCTATTCTGACCTGAGTAATGTACTCGAAGATTTCTTCCTTGGTTATAAAGTATTGGTAAATCGTAGATTTACTCTTATTCATTAATATAGCCAAATCATTAATTGTAAGCTCACCCAGTTCTTTATGGGTAAGTTTTGGAAGAAGCGCTTGTGTCCATTGTTCTACTTTGTTCGTTTTTTCTTTTCTTTCGCGACTGATAGATTTTCTTCCCATCCTTGGTATTTTGTTAAAACCGAACTATATTTGATAAAGTAGTTCGAAATATGTATATCTTTTTTTCAAACATAACCATTTGAAGTGTGAAAAATCAAGCTGTTCGATAAAAAAATCCAGAAGAGTGATTTGGCTGACCAGTAATATGCTCCGGGATGTATAATGCAAAATACTAATATAAAATTATTGATATGGAACCTGAGAAAGAATACGATTATGTAATCATCGGAAGTGGTTTTGGCGGATCTGTCAGTGCCTTGCGTCTCTCTGAAAAGGGATATAAGGTTTTAGTAATCGAAAAAGGAAAGTGGTATAAGCCTAAAGATTTTCCAAAAACAAATTGGAATCTTCGAAAATGGTTGTGGGTTCCTTTTTTAAGATGGTTTGGTATCATGAAAATGTCCTTTTTTAAACATGTAGTGGTAATATCAGGAACTGGAGTAGGAGGTGGGTCTTTGGTATATGCAAACACACTCCCTGTTCCAAAGAAAGAGTTTTTTGCCTCCGGGAGTTGGAAAAACCTGGAAGATTGGCAAGTAACGTTAGCACCATTTTACAAAACAGCATTAAATATGCTTGGAGCAAAAAAAAATCCTAAACTCTTTGATGGAGATAAAGCACTGATGCAATTAGCAGATGCAATGGATTTAAAAGAGTATTTTTCTGCAACAGAAGTTGCTGTTTTTTTTGGAACACCGAATAAGACAGTTTCTGACCCATATTTTGGAGGAAAAGGACCTGATCGTACAGGTTGTAACTTTTGTGGTGGTTGTATGACAGGATGCAGATTCGGAGCAAAAAATACACTAGACAAGAATTATTTATATTTAGCACAACAGTTAGGTACCACTATCTTGGCAGAAAATGAAGTTTTTGATGTGAACCCATCTAAAGAAGGGTATGAAGTAACATATAAATCATCAACAGGCTTTTTTAGTGCTAAAAAAACGGTAAAAGCAAAAGGTGTTATTTTTTCAGGAGGGGTTTTGGGTACGGTTAAATTACTGCTACGGTTGAAACACAGTTCTTTGCCCAGATTATCAGATCGTTTAGGAACAGATATCAGAACAAATAATGAAAGCCTAATTAGTGTGACTAATCTAAACGGTACGATGGATATGTCTAAAGGTGTGGCAATAGGTTCTATTCTAAATACGGATAAAAATAGTCATTTAGAAATTGTACGTTATGCAAAGGGTTCTGGGTTTTGGAGGTTATCGCATTTGCCATTAACTCACGGTAAAAATATAATTGTAAGGATAATAAAAATGGTTACAAGTATTTTAAAATATCCAATAACATATCTTAAATTATACACAAGAAAAGATTGGGGAAAGAGTACTGCTATTTTATTGTTTATGCAAACATTGGATAGTACCTTAAAATTTAAGATAAATTCCTTAGGACGCATGAATACTTCAGTAACAGAAGGTGCAAAACCTAGTGCTTTTCTTCCAAAATCGTTGCAGTTGGCTAAGCGGTATGCTACATTGATAAAAGGCAAAGAAACAGTTTTTGGATTAGAACCACTGGCAGGAATCCCCTCGACCGCTCATATTTTAGGAGGAGCTGTTATGGCAGCAAGGAGCAGTGAAGGCGTTATTGATAAAAACAATAAAGTATTTGGATATGATCATATGTATGTGTGTGATGGATCTATGATCTCAGCGAATCCGGGTGTTAATCCTTCTTTATCGATTACAGCAATAACTGAAAGAGCTATGAGCAAGATACCGTTAAAGAACTTTAGTTCTTTTTAGTATTTTTAAAATGTTTAAAAATAAGGAATCCTCCATACGCAATGAACGAAGCTGTAAGTAAGATACGATAATCCCATTCTGATCCGGCCTGAATTCGTTGGTATAGTCTGAAACTACCGAATATAACCAATGCAATACCTATCATGAAGTCCCAGTTTTTTCTAGGCACTTTTTTACTTTCTTCTTCTTCCATAATGACCTAAGATAAGCTTTTTTCGATGATAGGGATTGCTTCATCTACATCTTTTTTCTTAACAAAAAGTTGAATATGATCCGGGATCCCACCACCAAATCCTGCAGCCATACCTGACTTCATATCATCTCTGGTGATAGAATTGATACCACTATCTTGAAGCAAAGTCTGCAGAAATTGAATATTAATCAAACTTCCGGTATAAACTCTTTCGTAATCACTTTCAGGAAACATATATCGTTATTAGGCGTTAAAATATTTACTATCCCAAATGGCAGTATTGAAATTTTTACCTAAAGCAAATCCATAGAATAAAACAACCGCCGCCACAGATTTAAACATAAAGAAAAATATCATGATCAATTCAGAGGTGTTATTTTCTTTACTGAACAATCCTTGTGGGACCATAAAGGTAAGTAAAAGACTAACTAAAAAAGTAAGAAATAATAAATTTTCAAAACTTTTAAAGAACCACATCATTACCTTGCGAAAAGGGTGCAGGTCATCTCCCCATTTATGAATTAAATAATAATAGTCATTTCCCATTGGTGCAAAAAGTAATGGGTCATCTGCGTTAGCTAACTTAAATAGTTTGGACGGGGCTATAATCTTGAAACCCTGTAGTTCAATTTCATGAATCTTTTCAAGATTTTTTATTTTCGATAATGCTTCCTTAGGAATTTTACCTTTAAAATAAGTAGAGTTTAAAAAACGTAATCTATAATCTATACAGATTTTTTTAATCTGATCGATATGATAGATTTTTGAACTTTCTAAATGATCAAATATAAAGTCGTTTTCTATGACTGGAGTACCGTTTTCTAGTGTATTCGTAATGCGATCATTCTTCTTTGTACCCTCTTTAAAAATGGTATGAACCTGAAACTCCCAACTTTCTGGGTCCAATTGTTTGTTGCGTAATTGTGTGAGTTTTTTTTCTATGTTGGTCTTTGGAATCATCATTTTTCTTTCTTTAACATCACTAAATTAAGTATTTACGATTTGTATTGCAAGATTTCAGAGTTTTTAACAAATGTTGAATCACGGTGCTTATTTACAATTTTTTTCATAAAAAATGCCCTTGAATTTTTCAAGGGCATTGATGTGTTATAACAAATTGATTATACGTTTATCGTAACTCTGCTCCTAATTTGTTCTCAAAACTATATTGAAGCTTATTCATGATTTTATCAATTTGTTTATCAGTCAGTGTTTTATGTTCATCTTGTAAAGTAAAGCTAACAGCATACGATTTCTTGCCTTCTGGTAGATTTTTGCCTTCATAAACGTCAAACAAACTGATGTTCTGTAGCAGTTGTTTTTCTGTTTGTTTCGCAATGGTATGAATTTCTTCAAAGGTAATTGCCTGATCTATTAATAAAGCAAAATCACGCCTAACTTCCGGAAACTTGGGGATATCTTTAAATTTAATTTTGGTACGTCTTGCAAACTCTAGAATGGTGTCCCAATTAAAATCAGCATACAGTACTTCTTGAGAAATCGAAAAAGTTTTCAATACAGACTTTTTGATCATCCCAAATTCTACCAATTTTGATTTGCCCAAACTAAAGGTAACCCCCTCAGAAAAGAGGTCATTTTTTACTGGAGATGTCCTCGATGTTTTAATACCCAGACGAGTTAAAATAGCTTCTATAACTCCTTTCATATAAAAGAAATCACTGCTTTCCTGTCGCACCTTCCAGTTTTCAGCGGTTTTATTACCTGTGATTGTGAGACTTAAATGTTTATTTTCAATGCGACGACTTTCATAATTGTGGTATGTTTTTCCGAATTCGAACAACTTGAGATCAGCACGTTTTCTATTAATATTATAAGACACTGCTTCTAAACTTGAAAATAATAAGGATTGTCGCAATACGGCCAAATCATTACTTAAAGGATTTAGCATCTCTACGTTGTTTTCTTTTTTTAACTGTTCTGATAATGAGATGTACGCTGGAGATGTCAGTGAGTTTGCCATCATTTCATAAAAGCCTTGACCCACCAATTGATTTGAAATGGTGTTTTGGACATTATGATCAGAAAATTTATCAATATTAGCAATAGAGGCATTTAGCTTTTGAGTAAACTTAATATTATTATATCCATAAACGCGTAAAATCTCTTCAATTACATCAACTTCTCTTTGGACATCATTGCGATATGAAGGAATCGTAAGTCCTAGTCCTCTTTCTGTAACATTATTTACTTTAATTTCCAGTGAGCTTAAAATATCCTTGATGGTTTCTGGTGGAAGTTCTTCTCCAAGTAACTTTGCAGTATTATCAAAAGATAAAAACACCTGAAAATCTTCGGTCTTTTTTGGGTACAGATCAACAATTTCACTTGTAATATCACCGCCTGCCATCTCTTGTATCAGCAACGCCGCTCGCTTTAGCGCGTACTCAGTAATATTAGGGTTAATACCTCTTTCAAATCTAAAAGAAGCATCGGTATTTAACCCATGACGCTTTGCTGTTTTTCGAACACTCACTGGATTGAAATACGCGCTCTCCAAGAATATGGATGTCGTATTTTCTGTAACTCCAGAATTAATTCCGCCAAAAACTCCTGCAATACACAGCGGTTTTTTGGAGTCACATATCATGAGGTCTTCTTCGTGTAATTCTCGTTCTACCTCATCGAGTGTAGTAAACTTGGTGCCTTTTTCTAAAGTCTTTACCTCTATTTTATTTCCTTCTATATAATGAGTATCAAATGCATGCAATGGTTGTCCTAGCTCGTGCAAAACATAGTTTGTAATGTCCACCACATTATTTTTTGGAGTAATACCAATTGCTTTTAATCTGTGCTGAAGCCAAGAAGGAGATGCTGTCACTTTTAGTCCAGAAATAGTCACCCCGCAATATCTTGGTGCCAGTTCTGGGTTTTTAACATCGATTGCATATTTATGTAATCTGTTGTCTACCTTAAAATTACTTACAGAAGGTGTGATTAGCTCCAGATTAAGATCTTTTTGTTGTAGCCCGGCTTTTAGATCCCGAGCAGTTCCCCAATGGCTCATAGCATCTGCTCGATTAGGAGTTAGCCCTATTTCGAAAACTTGATCATTTTCAATATCAAAAATACTTGCTGCTGGAGTTCCCACAGAAATATCCTTATCAAGGATCATGATTCCATCGTGACTTTTACCAAGCCCCAATTCATCTTCGGCGCAGATCATACCGTGACTTTCTTCTCCACGGATTTTACCCTTTTTGATCTTCCATTCTTTGCCTTCTTCATCATAGAGTATAGTACCAATGGTAGCTACAGGAACTTTTTGACCTTCTGCAACGTTTGGAGCTCCACAAACAATTTGTACAGGCTCTTCATCTCCCAAATCTACTTTAGTAACTTTTAGCTTATCGGCATTAGGGTGTTTTTCGCAACTGATTACCTGTCCCACAATGACACCTTCTAATCCTCCTTGTACACTTTGGTAGGTTTCAATCCCTTCTACTTCAAGCCCTAAGTCTGTGAGTAATTCGCCAGCTTTTTCCGCGTCCCAATCCAGCTTTATAAATTGCTTCAGCCAGTTATATGAAATTTTCATTAATGATGATTCTGAAATTAGGCGGTAAAGATACTGTTTTGGGGAAAGTTGACAAACAAGAACGCTTGCTTATATTATTCTAGAAAAAAATATAGGTAAAGTTTAAGATATTTATTTTGGGAATTTTATGTTATCACTTTTCTGAGATAACCTATTTTAACCTCAATAATACTCGGTTTAACAAGAATATTCTGTAATTTTGAATCATTAGATAGTGAAGAACGGCTATAAATGAAAAACTGACTAAATTTTTACTATTGTAAAAACATAATGATAATTCATAAAACTGTCTAGTGGGATTCTATCATCTAACTAGACAGTTTTATATTCACACAGACTTATGAAAAAACATATATTATTAGTAACATCTATACTCTTATTATTCTCATGTAAAGAGGAGAAATCAAAGGAAGATCTATTTCTTAAAAGTGGTCCATGGAAAGGATCCTTTACATTACAAGACACTAAAGAATTACCCTTCCTTTTTGAAGTGTTTGATAACCAAACGCTAAAGGTTTTTAATGCAGAAGAAGTAATAGATGTTGATGAGGTAACAATCGAAGGAGATTCTGTATTTATCAAGTTTCCAGTTTTCGAAGGATATATTGCGGCCAAATTTCAGGATTCCCTAACAATTTCGGGAAGTTTTATTAAAGAGAGCTTAGATAGGATTGTTCCTTTCAAGGGGACATTTGGAGTAAAGGATAGATTTGATATTACTTCAAAACCAACTGCCAATATCGAAGGTAATTGGGAAACTGTATTTAGTAAAGATACTCCAGAAGATCAATATATTGCTAAAGGGATTTTTAAACAAAATGGAAATATTGTTACTGGTACTTTCAGAACTACAACTGGTGATTATCGTTATCTGGAAGGTGTGCTAAATAATGATAAACTAGAATTATCAACATTTGATGGGGCACACGCTTTTCTTTTCAATGCACAGGTTACAGATAGTACAATGAACGGATACTTTTATTCGGGGAATCACTGGAAAGAACCTTTTATAGCTACACGTAATGAGGAATTCCAGCTTCCATCAGAAGATTCGCTAACATTTATTAAAGAAGGGTATGATAAATTTGAATTTAGTTTCCCTAATGCCCAAGGAAATCAGGTTTCTCTAGAAGACGATCGTTTTAAAGGAAAAGTAACTATGGTTCAGGTAATGGGAACGTGGTGTCCCAATTGTTTGGATGAAACCAAATATTATGTCGATTACTACAATAAAAACAAGGATAAAGATCTGGAGTTTGTGGCACTGGCATTTGAGTACGCTAAAACTCCCGAGAAAGCCTTTAAATCTATTGAAAGATTGCGTTCGAAACTAAAGGTGCCATATCCAATTCTTTTAGCTCAACATGGAACTTCTAATAAAGAAAAAGCCCAAGAAAAGCTACCGATGCTTAACCATATACTTTCGTACCCCACAACAATTTTTATTGATAAAACTGGAAAAGTACGCAAAATTCATACAGGATTTAATGGGCCAGCTACGGGTCAAAAGTATGTGGATTTTACAAATGAGTTTGATAGCTTTGTTAATCAGCTGTTAAAAGAATAGAGGATTTAATGCTTATTAGTACTTACAGCCTTAGTTTAACACAGTGGTAACACCCGGGTTAAGAATATCACCTTATTATTGTTAATAATCTATGAGTCTTTCTTTAGTTGAAAATCTAATAAATAATTCAAACAATTTAAGTAATGAAACAAAACAAACTAATAATAGTATTTTTTGTAAGTGCTACACTGTTGCTATCAATCCAAATGAATGCTCAGCTTAGCACTCCCGAAGCAAGTCAGCGAGCGCAAGTAACACAACGAGTTGGAATAACTGATATAACTATTGATTATGGAAGACCAAGCGTAAAGGAACGAGAAATCTGGGGGAAACTAGTTCCTTATGGATATAACAATCTTGGTTTCGGAACATCTACTGCTGCGCCTTGGCGAGCCGGAGCTAATCAAAATACTACCATCGAATTTTCTCATGATGTTACAGTAGAAGGAAAGGATATAAAAGCCGGTCTTTATGGGCTTCATATCGCTCTTAAGGAAGATGGTGGGGCTACGATAATATTT
Organism: Aquimarina ulvae; assembly: GCF_053613295.3. Classification (NCBI taxonomy): domain Bacteria; kingdom Pseudomonadati; phylum Bacteroidota; class Flavobacteriia; order Flavobacteriales; family Flavobacteriaceae; genus Aquimarina; species Aquimarina ulvae. The sequence continues at coordinate 67,250 of NZ_JBSIBP030000017.1, read as the reverse complement.
TCTAAAAATGCAACTTCTTGGGGGAGTTATTTTTATAATGAAAAAGAAGATGCATTACGAGTAGATGTTGAGACTAAAGAGACTGCTCATACAGAAACACTTCTGTTTTTGTTTCCTTCCTTTGATGCTAATAGTACCACAGCAGTATTAAGATGGGAAAAGAAAGAAATTCCGTTTAAGATTAATGTAGACGTAACAGGTATCGTTATAAAAGGAATAAAAGATGATCTTAGAAGTAGTGCAGGGTTTACACAATCAAACTGGGATAATGCTGCAAATTATGCATTTAATACAGGTGATATGGATCAAGCGTTAGAGTGGATTAATACTTCGATTAGTGGTAATTTTTTTAGCAAGGAGACATTTGGTAACCTCTCCTTGAAATCTCAGGTTTTAGCAAAACAAGGAAAGACAGAAGAGGCCATGGCGCTAATTGATGAGGCAGCTAAACTTGGAAATGCATCTGAGGTATTTCAATTGGGAAATGGGCTAATTAGTCAGGGACAAAGGGATAAAGCGCTTGAGGTTTTAAAGAATAATGTAAAAAACAACAATGGTGTCTGGCCTTCTAATTATGGATTAGCTAAAGCATATTCCGCCACGGGAGATTATAACAATGCTATTAAATCTATGAATATTGCTATAGACAATGCTCCTGAAAGATTTAAAGGTAGATTATCCGAGGAATTAGAAAAACTTAAAAAAGGAGAAAATATTAATTAAATGAAAAGCTATTCTCAAAAACCTGTATAAGCGTCGCATTTAGACATGTTTTAAATTAGAAAAGTATATGTAATCAATAACAGCACATATTTATAAAAGGATCAGTGTTTTGCTGATCCTTTTTTTGTGGATTCTAAAAAAAAATGGTTAATTTTTTATACCCTTTATAGAACAACTATATCATGCTATCTTACATGGTATTATTTCAGTACGATTACTATATCTTTGCATCACCAAATTTATATTTATGAGTAAAGCTGTTTATGTGGCTACTATTGAGCCTAATAGTGGTAAATCAATTGTCGTTCTGGGATTAATGAGAATGTTACTGGGAAAAGTAGCAAGAGTAGGATACTTCAGACCTATAATAGATGATCCAAAAGAGGGAGAAATAGACAACCATATCAATACCGTTATATCACATTTCGAATTAGATATTAATGTTAAAAAAGCCTACGCGTTCACAAGAAGCGAAGTGCTTCAAAAATATAATCAAGGTCGTGCAGGAGCAATTATAGAAGGGATTATCGAGAAATATAAAAATCTAGAAGAAAAGTTTGATTTTATTCTCGTAGAAGGAACAGATTTTTCTGATGAAGGAAGTATCATAGAATTTGATATTAATGTAATCATTGCAAAAAACCTAGGAATTCCATCGATAATCGTTGCCAGTGGAATTGATAAAACAAAAGAAGAAATAGTTGGTAATTTAAAACTAGCTTATGACACCTTTACTAGTAAAGATGCAGAAGTAGTAGCAGTGGTCGCAAATAAAGTCCTAAATGGTGGTGAAAAACAATTAAAGTCAATATTAGAAAATGAATTAGAACAAAACGTAGAAAAGATTATCATTCCTAAAATAGGTTCTCTAATCAATCCCACAATAAAAGAGATTGTAAAAGAACTGGATGGTACTATTCTCTTTGGAAAAGAGTTTCTTAATAATCAGGCTGGTAGTTTTGGTGTAGGAGCAATGCAATTGCGCAATTATCTTACACACCTCAAAGATAATAGTTTGGTGATTACCCCAGGTGATCGTGCTGATATTATTTTAGGTGTTTTACAAGCCAATATATCCGACAATTATCCTAAGATTTCTGGTATTATTCTGACTGGAGGAATAATTCCAGAAGAACCTATACTTAAATTGATAGAAGGAGTTTCTTTATCTGTGCCTATTGTTTCAGTAGCACAAGGAACATTTTCCATAACGAATAAAATTGGCGCTATACGGTCTAAAATATATGCTGACAATTTGCAAAAGATAAATACGTCGATTAGCACTTTTGGCCAATTTGTAGATGCAGATAGATTAGTGGACCCTTTAATCACTTTTGAGTCTGATAGCCTTACCCCAAGTATGTTTCAATATAACTTGCTAAAACGGGCACTTAAACATAAAAAGCATATAGTGCTACCCGAAGGATCTGATGAGAGGATTCTTAGGGCTACCTATAGATTACAGGCATCCAATGTAGTAGATATAACGCTAATCGGAGATGAAAAGAAAATTAAAAATAAAGCCACAAAGCTTGATATCCCCATTAATTTTAATAATGTAAATATCGTTATGCCTATTGATTCCCCAAATTTTAACGACTACGTAGAAACATTTTATGAATTGCGAAAGCATAAGAATGTGAATATGGATATGGCTAAAGACATGATGGCAGATGTCTCTTATTTTGGGACAATGATGATTTACAAAGGTCACGCAGACGGAATGGTTTCTGGAGCTGTGCATACTACCCAACATACCATCAGACCAGCATTGCAGTTTATAAAAACGAAACCTGGAGTAAAGGTTGTCTCTTCTGTATTTTTTATGTGTTTGGATGACAGAGTTTCTGTATTTGGTGATTGTGCTATAAACCCTAACCCAAATGCAGAGCAATTAGCGGAAATAGCAATTTCATCAGCACAATCAGCGGCGGCGTTTGGCATTGAACCTAAGGTAGCTATGCTGTCTTATTCTTCAGGAACATCAGGAAAAGGAGAGGATGTAGAAACAGTAAGAGAAGCTACAAAAATAGTAAAAGATAAACATCCTGAACTAAAGGTAGAAGGTCCTATACAATATGATGCAGCAGTGGATATGAGAGTTGGTAAGAGCAAACTTCCTGATTCTGAAGTAGCTGGACAGGCCAGTGTTTTAATATTTCCGGATCTTAATACAGGAAATAATACATATAAAGCAGTACAAAGGGAAACCGGAGCTTTGGCAATCGGCCCAATGCTCCAAGGATTAAATAAGCCGGTAAATGACCTGAGCAGAGGCTGCACGGTGGATGATGTTTATAATACGGTGATTATTACAGCTATTCAGGCACAAGGACTATAAAAAGAAGCAAATAAACTATGAGGATACTTGTATTAAACTCAGGGAGTTCATCTATTAAATTTCAGTTATTCGATATGCCGTCTACTCAAGTTCTTTGTTCCGGATTTGTAGAACGTATCGGATTAAAAAATGCTAAAATCAGCTACAAAACGAATACTCAGGATATCAAAAAAAAAGTAGATATTACGAATCATAAAATTGGCTTAGAATTAATAGCTTCTTTTTTATTAGATTCTGAAAAAGGGGTGATTACTACTGCTTCTGAAATCCAAGCTGTTGGTCACCGCGTAGTTCATGGTGGAAGCACTTTTGCTAAAACTGTTGAGATTGACGATGAGGTAAAACAGAAAATAGAAAAGCTATCTGAGTTGGCTCCACTTCATAATCCAGCTAATTTGCAGGGGATTTTGGTTTCTGAAAAGATTTTTAAAGAAGCAAAACAGGTTGCGGTATTTGATACAGCGTTTCATCAAACGATGCCCATAGAAGCCTATAAGTATGCAATTCCTAATACATTTACGGATGACCACGATATTAGAGTGTATGGTTTTCATGGAACCAGTCATAAATATGTTTCTGAAAAAGCTAAACAATACTTAGGAAAAGAAAATTCCAAAATTATTACAATTCATTTGGGTAATGGATGTAGTATGACAGCAGTAAATAATGGAAAGAGTATAGATCATACATTAGGTTTTGCACCGATGAACGGTTTGATTATGGGAACCAGATGCGGCGATATTGACCCTTCGGTGATCTTTTATATGGTAAAATCATTAGGATATTCCTTGGATGAGGTAAATTCATTACTACAAAAAGAAAGCGGTATGCTGGGATTGACCGGTTTTAGCGATCTAAGAGATATAGAATCAGCTGCGATACAAGGCGATATAAACTGCCAGCAAGCACTAAAGATGAATGCATATCGTATTAAAAAGTATATCGGAGCTTATATAGCAGCTATGAACGGTCTGGATGCGATTGTTTTTACTGCTGGAATTGGAGAAAATTCTGATGTTATTAGAAACTTAGTTTGTACCGAATTAGATTATTTGGGTATTCAATTGGATCAGAAAAAAAATAACATAAGGTCGAAGGAGACCAGAGAAATAAGTCAGGAGGGTTCCAAAGTTAAAATTCTGGTGATTCCTACAAATGAAGAACTAGAGATTGCACAACAATCCATGAAACTACTTAAATAAAAAAGACGAGGCTATCTGAAAAACAACTCCATCTGTCTTTTCGAACGTAGTCGAGAAATTATAGTTGGAGATTTTCAATCCATTTTGACTAAGTAAAGTCAAAAAGTTCATTGTTAAAATAGTATAAAATATAAGGTTTTCAGATAGCCTCGTTTTAATCGTCCTATTGTATAATCGGTTTGTTATGCCCAGATACACCTTCCATAAGGCTGACAATAACCGTAATCACAATATTCAACCCCATTAACCATTTGACAGCATTGTTTTGGCGGTCCACAATATACATAAGGTCTATTAGAACCAGTAATTTGCTGTTGGTGCTTTTTTGATAATTGTTGAATCCCGGTAAGGCTTAAGATTTTTTTCATTATGTACGTATTTAAAGTTAATATCTATCAACAATATACAGGGTGCTAGGATACAATACAACTTCAATTTATTGAAATTTATAAATTTCAGTAACCTCTTTTAGCCTTTTTTTTCTCAGTATTAAAAACAAGAAAAGAGACTGTTTCTAGTAGTCTCTTTTTCTTTTCAAAATATTTTGTGATCTATTTTAGTAAAGGATGCAACCCCCAAAACTTGTGCATCTGCCCGGCTCGCAAAAACTGCCTCCAGGATAACTTATACGGCATTTATTCCCACTTCCATTTCTAGGATTTGGATTACAGCAAGTGATACTGGTCATTGCCCCTTTGATAGAACGTAGTTGTCCTTTGCTAAGCTTTTGAACTCCATTTAATTCTAAGATTTTTTTCATTGTGTAAAATATATGAGTTAATATGAATATTTTTTAGACAAAAAAGGCTAACTGATTAGGAATGCCTTATCGATTTTAATTTTAGTAAAGAATACATCTTCCGAAGCTGTATGGATCACAGTATCCGGGTTCGCAGAAACTTCCTCCAGGAAAACTAATCTGACAACCTCTTCCTGTTGGACAACAGGTTACATTACCCCAAGCTCCTTTAATAGATCTTTGTTCTCCTTTGCTTAGTTCTTGAATTCCTTGTAAATCTAAGATTTTCTTCATTGTGTAAGATGTTTTAAGTTAATTGTATAAAAATAGATGAAAATTCCCTAAGTAGGTTACGTTAAATACACGAAATAAATGAGGTTTTATTACTTATTTGACGAATTTTCAGACTTTTTTTGATTACATTTTTGTGCTTTTAATCATTATTGAAAAGTACACTTCTTTCAGCACTCTGTAAAAAAACAACTTATTAACAAGATTAGTTTCGTATAAATACTTTAAAAACAAATACTTACGTTTTTTTTAAGTAGTAATTGTAAGATTATCAACAAGTTGGGTAATGATTTGATAACCTGTGCTTTTAGTTAATTTAATAAAATAGTTATAGCTTCGATACTGTTAAAATTTACTAAATTAATTCACAACACACAATGGAAAAATTATTACTATTCCTAATGATGGGATTTACCATTATCGGTTTCGGGCAGGTACCATCATATTATAATGATGTCAACCTTTCTTTATCTGGTCAATTGCTAAAAAATCACCTAGCGGATAAAGTGACTAGTACCCACACAAATATGTTATCATATACTCCCGGAGTTTGGGATGCTTTAAAACAAACAGACCTGAACTCCACAGATGCTTCTAAGGTGATCTTAATTTATGGATACAGTGATACTGACGGCAATTCCATTACAGATAGAACAAGAGGAGTGAATAATAATGGAGGCGGTACTACAGATTGGAATAGAGAGCACGTATATCCAAAATCCTTAGGTAACCCAAATTTAGGAACTTCTGGGCCCGGTGCAGATGCCCATCACTTGAGACCTGCAGACGTACAGAGAAACTCTAACCGAGGAAGTCGAAAATTTGCGGATGGTTCGGGTAATTCTGGAACTAAATCGCAAGGCCATTGGTATCCAGGAGATGAGTTTAAAGGGGATGTAGCCCGAATGATGATGTATATGTATCTCAGATACGGTAACCGTTGTTTACCCTCTAATGTCGGCGTAGGAACGGCTGTATCAGGTGATACCAATATGATCCAATTATTTCTAGAGTGGAATGTAGACGATCCTGTTTCTGCATTGGAATTACAACGTAATCCTATTCTCGAAAATTTACAGGGAAATAGAAATCCTTTTATTGACAATCCTGCTTTTGCCACCCAAATCTGGGGAGGACCGCAAGCTGAGGACCGTTTTGGAAGTACCGGAGGTGGAGGAAATACACTGTGTGGAGCTACGGTCAGTTCATTCCCATATAACGAAAGTTTTGAGAATACTTTTGGTACATGGAGCCAAGCTACATCTTCAGATGATTTTAATTGGGCAACACGTTCAGGGAGTACCCCATCATCCAATACTGGACCAAGTTCAGCGAGTGAGGGTACTTATTATATTTATATGGAGTCATCGAGCCCAAATTATTCTAATAAAAGAGCAATACTATACTCACCGTGTTATGATATTACTGAAGCTACCCAGGCTAGTTTCTCGTTTAAATATCATATGTATGGTACTACTGCTATGGGAAGCTTGGCGCTTGAAGCAACTCTGGATGGAAGCAGTTGGACATCAATCTGGAGTAAGTCTGGAAATCAAGGAAGTTCCTGGCAAACAGCGTCTGTTAATCTGGCGGCATATGTTGGAGAAAAAGTACAGCTACGTTTTAACGGTATAACAGGAACTACCTGGCAAGGAGATATGGCTGTGGATGCCATAAATTTTTCTACTTCAGGAAATACAGGAGGTGGATCAACTAGCAGCGAGGTTAACTTGAGCATTACATTCGATGATTATCCTGAAGAAACAGGTTGGGAGGTAAGAAATGAGAATAACCAGATAGTGTACTCTGAAGGAAGTTATGGATCTCAGGCAAATGGATCTACGATTAATGTATCCAGAAGATTGGATGCTGGGTGTTACACATTGGTAGTAAAAGACACCTATGGCGATGGTATTTGCTGTAGTTATGGCAATGGTTCTTATACCTTGACTATGGTATCTAATGGAACGGTTTTAGCATCAGGAGGTTCTTTTGGATCACAAGAAAGTACGAGTTTTTGTATAAATTCTGCATCCAGAAATTTTTCCGAAGAGATAGTAAAAGAAAATACTCCTGAGGTAATGAATTTCAACTTTTATCCTAATCCGGTTAAGGAGGTATTAAATTTACAATTAGAAAACGCCAAAAACGCAAACTACAAAATCATAAATCACATAGGACAAGTTGTGAAAATGGGAGAAGTTACAAAACAACCTATTGTTCTTAATCGATTGTCATCAGGAATATATTTTATCTCTGTTACGGATGGAAAAACAATGGTTAGTAAGAAATTTACGAGACAATAACAGATTAGTTGAAAAGATGCATAAAGCGGCTGTCTAAAAAGCATATTTCAGACAGCCTCTTTTTACTATCTACTTTAGAATAGTTTCTTTTACTTTATTTAAACCTAGATTACTTCAATTGCCCTAATAATTTTTCGGCAACAAGCTCTGAAGAGGCAGGGTTTTGTCCTGTAATTAACAATCCATCTTCTATGACGTATGAGCTCCAGTCAGTCCCTTTGGAATAGTTACCCCCATTTTCTGTTAACATATCTTCGACTAAGAAAGGTACTACATCTGATAATTGAACAGCTTCTTCTTCTGTATTAGAAAATCCGGTTACGTTTTTACCTTTTACTAAAGGTTCTCCATTAGTTGTCTTCGTGTTCTTGAAAATTGCAGGGGCGTGACAGACAGCTCCGATAGGTTTATTTTGATTATAAAAGGCTTCAATTAAAGCAATAGAGTTTTTGTCCTCGGATAAATCCCATAAAGGACCGTGACCTCCCGGATAAAAAACCGCATCATAATCATTTGTGTCTACGTCAGCTAGTTTGATCGTACTGGATAAAACAGCTTGTGTTTCTTGATCTTTATTAAATCTTCTAGTTGAAGGTGTTTGGAAATCAGGGAGTTCACTTTTGGGGTCAATTGGTGGTTGTCCTCCTTTTGGTGAAGCGATTGTTATCTCTACCCCATTATCTTTTAGATAATAATAAGGTGAAGCAAACTCTTCAATCCAAAACCCTGTTTTTTCTCCAGTATTTCCTAACTCACTATGACTGGTTAATACAAATAACACTTTTTTCACGCTATCTGTTTTTTTAGTTATTTCTTTAGCGGCTGTGTTTTTTCCACACGAAGCAAATAGTATAATTGCTGTGGTTATTCCAATGATTTTTTTCATTTCTAATCCTATTATTAAAACTTATTTTATATAGGGTCAAAATTAAAACTACCTAAAACATAAAAAAATGATGTATGGTAAGAAATAAAACTAATTTTTAGCAATTTCTTTTCGTACTCTGCTAAGGCTCTCTGAAGTGATACCTAGGTAAGAAGCTATATGATAATTCTTTACTAATTGCTCAATGTTAGGATAAGTGTTTACAAAATCAATATATTGTTGTTTAGCAGTTTTAGAGAGGTCCCCAACAATCCTCTTTTGGAAGGAACCAATATAAGATTCCGTTTTTCTTCTAAAATAACGTTCAATACCTGGCACTTCGTCAAAAATCTTGTTCATGTCATCTCTGGAAAGTCTATATACTGTAGCGTCTTGAATGCATTCGATCTGAAGAATTGCTTTTTCCTTTTTAAAAAAAGCTGTATAATCACTAATCCACCAGTCTTTTATAGCAAACTGTATCGTATGTTCTCTCGCTAACTTATCTGTAAAAAAAGAACGGAGACATCCTTGTGTCACATAATATTGATAGTATGTGCTATCGTTTGGGTATAGTAAAGTTTCACCTTTTACGACTGTTATTTTTTTAAGTTTATGATGAATTAGTTTACGGTGTTCTTCATTCATCATTAATCCATCAAAAACTTCACGGTGATTCATATAAATATTGTTTTCTTTAGGAATTTTGTAAAAACAGACATACTCCAAAGTTCAGCGTTGTTTCGTTCTATAAAAGTATTAAAAAAAGGACATCTTATAAACAAAGCATCCAATCACGGCAATGTGATTGGATGAAATTATTTGTATTTGATATATTTTCTAGTTGTTAAGCATTACTGGCATAACTAGCATAGTTACACTTTCTCCTTCATCTAATCCATCCGTAGGAGTAAGGATCCCTGCGCGGTTAGGTAAAGACATTTCCAATTGCACATCATCTGCATTAAGATTATTGAGCATTTCACTCAGAAAACGTGAGTTAAATCCTATTTGCATATCATCTCCTTGATAATCACACGTAAGGCGTTCTTCTGCCTTATTGGAGTAATCAATATCCTCTGCCGAGATATTTAACTCTGCACCAGCAATTTTCAATCGTATTTGATGGGTTGTTTTATTAGAGAAAATGGAAACTCTACGCACGGAGTTTAGAAACTGAGTACGTGCAATGGTTAATTTATTCGGATTCTCTTTTGGGATTACTGCTTCATAATTTGGGTATTTACCATCAATCAACCTACAAATAAGCTGCGTCTCATCAAAAGTGAATTTAGCATTAGATTCGTTGTATTCTATCAACACTTCTGTATCGCTGCCAGCCAATATTCCTTTCAGAAGATTTAGTGGTTTTTTAGGCATAATAAATTCTGCAGCTTGAGAAGCTTGTACATCTTCACGAGCGTATTTTACTAATTTATGAGCATCGGTAGCTACAAAAGTTAAACTTTCTGTAGAGAATTGAAAAAATACACCGCTCATCACTGGTCTGAGGTCATCATTACCCGTTGCAAAAATAGTTTTACTGATTGCGGTTGCCAGAATGTCTCCTAAAAGAGTAGTAGCACTAGGATCTTCTAGTTCTACCGCTTTCGGAAACTCTTCTCCATCTGCGTATGCCAAAGCATACTTACCATGATTGGAACTTATTTCTACTGTATTATTATCTCCGGCTACAAACGTAAGAGGTTGTTCAGGAAACGTTTTTAAGGTTTCCAATAGTAACTTTGCTGGAACTGCAATCGTTCCTTCATCAGAAGATTCTACTTCTAATTTGGCAGACATGGTAGTCTCCAGATCCGAAGCCGAAACCGTTAATGCGTTATTATCTAATTCGAATAAGAAATTATCTAGAATAGGTAATGTATTGCTGTTATTAATAACACCGCCTAATACCTGTAATTGTTTTAATAAATATGAACTGGATACTATGAATTTCACCCGTTTAATTTTTTGAGATTAGTACTGTTTTAGCAGTAGCGATCATTTGATAGCTTACGCAAATATAATTGTAATCTGTTAGGATTTCGATATGCCAAAAACGTTAGTTATTAACAAACAGCTAGGAGTTATTGACTATCATTGGCTAATAATGATTTCTTGAACTGATAAATCAAGAAGAAGATGGGGAATTCTGATCTTTTATCAGTTTATCGGTATAATGGGCTTTGTGTTTTGGTTGTGCAAAACGTTTTTTGTTAAAAGCATTAGATGTTCCTTTGGCGATAGATAATGATTGCCAGTGCTTATCACGGATCATTTTTCCAAGAAATACGATTTGGCCAATATGATAAGAGTAATGTGCTAATTGTCGGTTGATAGCCTCGGTAATTGTATGTTCAATATTTCTGATGTAGATCGGTTGATCAAAATTAGTGTTATTAATACTGTCTAGTGCCTCAAACAAAGATTGCCAACCTTCATTCCATTTGTCTACTAACTCCTCTTTTGATTGGATGTCATTATCGAATTCTGCATCACGGGCACGCCATTCTTTTTCTCCGTCAGAAGTTAGAAAATCTGTCCAACGAGATTTCATATTTCCCCAAAGATGCTTTACAAGGATAGCAATACTGTTGCTTTCCTGGTTGTATTGCCAAAACAAATCTTTATCAGTGACCTGATCTATTGTTTTTTCACCTAAAGATTTGTAATAAAGGAATTGCTTTGTGATTCCGTTTAAATATATGGTTGGATTCATCTGTACAAATTTTTAGACATCGATACTTGAATATACTATTTTTTTAGGAAGTTACCATACTATCCAAAAAAATACGATCGGGCTTTCGCTACTCGCTATTAAGTTGTGTCTGCACTCCGTTAAATATGATGGTATTATGAGCTAAAATATACCGCTCAATCTCTAATTTATAGAAAATTGGTTGCCGATGTATCATCAATTATAACTACCTACTATATTTTTTCTTCCTAATAAAGGAAAATACAAATCCAAATAGCCCTAGAATTAACAAAGGGATGAGGATGTTTATAGCTTGCCAGAAAGTTCGATCTTTCATAACCTTTTCAATATCAAGAAAAGCGATATTAATTTCTTTACCTCTTGCTTCCATCAAACCACCATCATCCAGCAAATAATTTACCGTATTCAGGAGAAACTCTTTGTTACCGTATTGAAGATTTAAATATGGGTCATATCCTAATGAAATCGGTCTTCCTTGCCGAACGCCATTTTTTATAACATCGCCATCCGCGATCACCACCATTTTAGTCTCTTTACTAGTATCCTTTGCTTGATCAAACTTAAATGGCTTTACACGATCTTTGTATGCAGACTTAAAAGATCCTTCTAATAAAACTGCTAGTGTATGATTCCCATCCGTATACGCAGTCATATCTGGTTTTTGTCCAATGATATTGTCCAATCTAATTTCTGTAGGAATTCCTTCTAATTTTGATCGTTCTGAGCTTGTTAACAATACAGTTTTAGTAAGATCATTTGGTAAGGTGTCTATTTGGTTCGAGAATTCAAACTTTACCGATTCTATGTTTTTAACGATGGGATGGTTACTGTTGCTTTTTGTTAATGAGGCATAAAACCATGGATGTGGTGTAAATTGAGTATCATCTCCTTGTCCGGAGGCTAGCATCAATGGAGCAGAGTAGAGGTCATTGACTAATACAGGATTGACCCTTACTCCATAAGAAAATAAAGCATCTCCTAATCTAAGATCTTGCATAAATGCTACGGTAGCCCCTTTTGATTTTGGCGTAAACAAGCTGTCAATTTCCATGGCTACAGATTCTAACAACCAAAGTGATTTACCGCTGTTCATGATGAACTGATCCAATACGTATTTTTCTTTTTCAGAAAAAGGTTGTGTCGGCTTTGCATTGATGACAAGATCAAATTTTTGAAGTTCTTGCAAGGTTTTTTGAGGGTTAGAAGCTATGGAGTCTAGTGTAAAAGCCCCTACGAAATAATATTCTTGCAGTGTTTTTACAAAATCAGTAATTCTAATATCCGGCAATTGTCCATTGCCCTTGAGAACGGCAATTTTATGTTTTTTTGGATGAATTAATTTTTTTAGAGCATCAGCAAAAACATATTCTAATTGTTGGATTGAATTATTAACTCTTTCTTCGGTTGTAGCGCCAATGGTGTTTTTTACCAATGCTACTTTTACACTACGGTTTTGGTAATTCATGATAGCCCAGGGAACCACAGTTTCTATTGCTGTTTTGCCACTTTCCCGAACACTTACTTCCATTGGGGTGAGCCCTAATCTTTGTAGTTCTTCCAACGTTTCTTTTCTAAATTCCTCTTCTTCAATAGGATTTGTGAAAACATACTGAATATTTGGGTTGATCGCATTAAATTCTTCAAGTATTTGCTTGGTTTCTACTTGTAATCTCCTGAATTCTGACGGGAAATTACCTTCTAATAATACATCGATAGAGATGGGCACTTCTGCTTCTTCTAATAGATTTTCTGTAGCTTCAGAAAGTGTAAATCTGCGATCTTCAGTTAGGTCAAAACGATGGTACACAGTGCTGCCTAAAAGGTTGATTATTATAACTCCGATAGTAGCAAATGAAGCAAGCTTTACGATCGTTTTTTTTGCCCGTTTGTGTAGCACTATAGTGGTTAAAAAGATGAAAAGTATGATCACGCTTATGAAATAAACAAGATCTCTGGTATCAATGATCCCCTGACTAATCCGTTCATAATGCAGCTGAATTCCAATTTGTTCTATAGTATAATCCGTCGTACCTAGGAATTGATAGTTTGCTAGTCCGTTGAATCCAAAATAAAATAAAAAGCATAGAAATAAGCCAATCAAAAAAGCCACGATCTGATTATTAGTAATCGAGGATGAAAATGTTCCAATAGCGGTATACGTAGCGCTAAGCAGTAAAAGTGCAATATACGATCCAATGGTGCTTCCGACATCGAGGTTACCTGTTGGACTGCCTAATTGATTTATAGTGAGTATGTATAATAAGCTCGGTACTAAAGCCAAGATAATAAGAAAAAGGCTTCCAATATATTTTCCCGCGACTAATTGCCAGATTTTGAAAGGCTTGGTCAATAAAAGTTCTAAAGTTCCCTGTTTTTTCTCTTCAGAAATACTGCGCATGGTTATCGCCGGTATTAAGAATAAGAGAATCCAGGGTGCAATTAGAAAGAATGGTGAAAGATCTGCGAAACCACTATCTAGAATGTTAAATTGGCCTTTGAACACCCATAAAAATAGGCCGTTAAGAATCAAAAATATGCCTATGACCAAATATCCTACCGTAGTGGCAAAAAATGTATTAATTTCTTTTCTTATGACTGCAAGCATATTGGTTTATTGTCGCTTTAGTATTGATTAATGAATGGTGAAAATAAGGATTTCGTTCGTGTTTTATCAGAAATAAATCTGATAAACCTATACTTCTGTAACACTCCAAGCTTCTGGCTTTTGGTTGAATTTATTTTTAGTATTTGCCCAAACACCTTTAAATAACGACGAGTTTCGATAGTTATTGAGATGTGCTTCAGATTTCCAATGGCTGTAGGTGAAAAATTGGTTCGTTTGATGAATATCTCGAATTAGTTGCAGATGTGAGCAACCTTCAAAATTTCTTATGTGATCCTTGTTTTGATGAAAATTCTCTAAAAAAGCATCAATCTGCTCTGGAATGAATCCCATTTTTACGATGCGTATAATCATTGTTTTTTGTTTAAGTGGTGACAAAACTATAAAGTTCTTTAGTAACTTTTGCAATTATTTAAGGCATTTTCGAAATCAGTAACAACAAAATTTACTTCAAAGGCCCAAAATGAAACAGAATTCATTTTTTTGGATCTATGGGATATGCTACATTACATTCAATAATTTTGAATCCAAACAGCTGCGTGTTTTTCTTGTTTACAGAGAATCTTATACTATTTTTTAAAGCTATTCTGCTGTTATTACCTTTTGAACTTACATATAAAAACTGTTGCTTATACATTAATTTTAGTGAATTCTCAATGGTTTTTTTAATCACTAAATAAAGGATTAGTGCCGTGATGCTTATTATTGAAAGTAACTAAACTAAAGAATCTTTAAGAAAAGTAATTGAAATTATAATTCCCAGACTCCATAAAAGAGTAGGGGAAAACAACTTTATCAGGATAATATATTTAGTTAGCTCTTTCAATATATTGATTTTAATTTTTTTGCGATAGGGATAACAGTGACATTATTTTTATAATATCACCCTGAGCCTGCTGAAGGGGACATTATACAAAAGAAAAAACAGATAGCCCGTTCGAACGCAATAGTATGTAATCACAACTAAACTACATATGGAATTATGCATTTTTTTAGATATGCAACCACTCCAATACTCATGTACTTTACTATTCGTTTACTTATTAATTTATTCAAAAGTAATACTCACGGTGTCTCTAAAATGTAATCCGAAAAGGCTGGAAGCGCCGCCCACTGTTTTTGGGTTACTTTTGTAAATTGCTAGTTCTAGATAATCGGAAGAGTTAAAAATAGCTAGCTTCTTGCCGTCTTCTTCGCGCTTGGTTTTTTCCATGTCAAAATTGATTGCATCGCTATACCGCTCATAAATGGTATTAAAAATGGCACTTCTAGCTGTAATTTTAAACACACGACCCTTTCCTACATCTTCAAAAATTTTGCGTGTTATATTCGTAATCAAGTTTCCGTAATTATCGATATAAATTATACTTCCCACGATTTGTTTATCGCCAACATTGACAATAGGAGTGATTCCTTTAATAAGTTTGATATCTGCAATTGATTTACCGACTACTTCGAGCGTTCCTCCGCGAGCAATATGGCAAGCAACTGCCACAAACACGTCCAACACCGGAAAATTGGTACCGATCGCATCGTGAATATTAATTTCTACAATTTTTTCAGGTCTAAATTCTGAAGCGATTAATGAAATCAAACCATTATTTGCACAGATAAAATAATGATCATCAAGTTTTACAGCAATATGTTTGTTTTCAGGATTAAGCTCACTGTCGATCCCGATGATATGTATACTTCCTTTTGGGAAATTTTTGTAAGCATTCTGAATAATATATGCAGCTTCTGTAATATGAAATGGTGAGATTTCGTGAGAAATATCTACAATAATTGCATCCGGAAGTTCTGTATAGATAGCACCTTTAACCGCAGACACAAAGTGATCTTTGATTCCGAAATCGGTAGTTAAAGTTATTATTGGCATCTACAAGAATTGTTAATATCTTTTAATTATAAGCGCTTAAAAATATGTAAATTTGCTATGAAGTTATTCAAAGTTTTTTTGAATCTGGAAATCTATAATAAAAACATATGAGTTTATCATTCTTGACCATTAATATCCAGTATGATCTTTAGTAATAATCAACTTAAACCACGTTTTGCATTTTTGATTCCCCAACAAAAACTTCAAACAATCCCAATAGCTTTTGGGAGAACAAACTTAGTCAATCCAAAAAACAAATCATACTAAAATTTCTATAGCTTTTGAACGAACTTATTATTGAACTGACAGAAATCAATCCACGGGAGTTTTTCGGACTTCAGAATAGTAATATTCAATTATTAAAAAAATATTTTCCAAAGTTGAAGATTGTTGCCAGAGGTAGCAAACTGAAAGTATATGGGGATGAAGATATGCTCGAGGAATTCGATACACGACTTAATATGCTTTTGGAGCATTTTGGGAAATATAATAAACTGGATGAAAATGTCATAGAGCGTATTCTTACAAGTGATAGTAAGGCTGATTACGAGACCTCGGCGATTAGTGGAGAAACCCTAGTTCATGGAGTAGGAGGCAGAGCGATCAAGGCACAAACTGCTAATCAGCGTAAATTGGTAGAATTGACTTATAAAAATGACATGGTTTTTGCAATTGGTCCTGCAGGTACTGGTAAAACATATACGGGAGTTGCATTAGCTGTAAAAGCTTTAAAAGAAAAGCAAGTAAGAAGGATAATTTTAACACGTCCGGCTGTAGAAGCAGGAGAAAACTTAGGATTTTTACCAGGTGATTTAAAAGAAAAGTTAGATCCCTACATGCAGCCTTTGTATGATGCGCTGCGAGATATGATACCAGCCGAAAAATTAGAGAGTTTTATAGAAAAAGGAGTGATACAGATCGCCCCAATGGCATTTATGCGTGGTCGAACATTGGATAATGCTTATGTGATATTAGATGAAGCGCAGAATACCACTCATGCTCAAATGAAAATGTTTTTGACACGTATGGGTAAAAATGCAAAATTTATGATCACCGGTGATCCAGGACAGATTGATTTACCACGTAGGGTCATCTCTGGTTTAAAAGAAGCACTATTAGTACTGAAGGGGGTTTCTGGAATAGGAATTATACACCTTGATGATAAAGACGTGATTCGCCATAAACTGGTAAAAAAGGTGATTGCTGCGTATAAAGAAATAGAAAACAGGAATGATTAACGAAGAGGTGAGGACGCTTTGCTTTGAGAAGTTAGAATAGGAGTTATGGAGTCGGTAAAACTTGAATGTGTAAGTAACCTAGAGTGCTTTTTGAAGATTGCTACCTAATTTTGATATTAAAAAGGAATACATTGAAAAGTAAATATCATTTTAAATTTGAAGATTTAATTATTTACAATAAAGCCATTGAGTTTGGAGAATCGGTAAATGATAAGATTTCGGCTTTTCCAAAAGAAGAAATGTATAGATTAGCTTCTCAGTTTATTAGAGCTGCTGATTCAATAGCATTGAATATTGCAGAAGGTTCTGGAAGTTCTGACGCTCAGTTTAACAGAAATCTACAAATGGCTTGGGACAGTGCTCACGAATGTATTGTTTGTAGTACCAAAGCAAAATTAAGAGGTTTTATAGGAGAAGTTCAAGACGAAAGAAATAGAGCAGATATTACTGAACTATCAAAAATGATCACATCACTTAAAAGACATTTAAAATTAAAATCAAAACCTGAAGAGTAATAGAGGGTATATTATAAATTTCTCAATTACTCACCAATCAAAAACTAATAAACTAAAGTGAATACGATAACAGATACCAATTACAACTTCCCTGGTCAGAAATCAGTGTATAAAGGAAAAGTAAGAGAAGTATATAATATTAATGATGATCTGCTAGTAATGATCGCTACAGATCGCCTGTCTGCGTTTGATGTGGTGATGCCAAAAGGAATTCCGTTCAAAGGGCAGATTCTGAATCAGATTGCTACACAAATGATGAAAGCAACCGAGGATATAGTGCCTAATTGGCTCATTGCTACTCCTGATCCTAATGTGGCAATTGGTCATCTTTGTGATCCGTTTAAGGTAGAAATGGTGATCAGAGGGTATCAATCCGGTCACGCGGCCAGAGAATACAAAGCAGGGAAAAGACTGTTGTGTGGTGTACCTATGCCAGAAGGAATGAAAGAAAATGATAAGTTTCCTGAACCGATCATCACACCATCAACCAAAGCGGATAATGGCGCACACGATGAGGATATATCCAGAGAAGAAATTTTAGCAAATGCCATCGTTTCTGAAGAGGATTACCTAGTGTTGGAAGAGTACACGAGAAAATTGTTTCAAAGAGGAACGGAGATCGCGGCAGAACGGGGTTTGATATTGGTGGATACCAAGTATGAATTTGGAAAAACAAAAGAAGGTAAAATCATGTTGATTGACGAGATTCATACACCAGATTCTTCTCGTTACTTTTATAAGGAAGGCTATGAAGAGAGACAACAAAAAGGGGAGGCTCAAAAACAATTGTCTAAAGAATTCGTGAGACAATGGTTGATTGGCAACGGTTTTCAAGGGAAAGAAGGACAGCAGATCCCTAATATGAGCGAGGAGTATATCAATTCTGTCTCTGATCGTTATATCGAATTGTTTGAAAATATTACAGGAACTGCCTTTGAAAAAGCGGATGTTTCTAATATCGATACTAGGATAGAAGAGAATGTATTAGCGTATCTGAAGACTGTTTAATTTGAGCTGCGAAGTTAAAAATTATCGCAGAATGGGAGCATTTGTCATTCCGGACTTGATCCGGAATCCAAAATAAATGATAAAATCTCGCAATGAGTTATATCTTTCCGGACTTGGATCTGGAATCTATAACAAAAAAAAGGATTTCTCAATGAACTATGTCTTTCTGGACTTGATATGGAATCGATAACAAGTAATGACTTTAGTGGTTTAATTCTTGTTTCTCAATCCTTGTCTACGCATAGGCATTTGATCGATATTGCCAAAGATCTGGGAAGATGACAAAACATTATTTGATGTTAACTTTATACCGCCGTCTAACCCTATTAGAATTACCATAAAATCTCTATTAGATGGATTAAATTTTTTGTAAAAATCACTATTTTCAATAGGTGTACTTTTTTTAATTCCTTTTTGATAGGAGCTAGGTGTTATCTGATACATGATAAGTTTTCTATCCGCTACGGCCATCGGTTTATTTTCAAACTCTTTATGTTGTTCAACTAATTTAGGATTTTCATATGAATCCGCTACAACTAACAGCAAACGATCTTTCCATAGGTGTTTGTTTAGACTTTGAGAGAGCGCTAACATCGGTATTATTGTTAAAAGAAAAACGGCTATTTTCATTGTAATAAGATACGAAAAAAACAACCAGATATTAAAACCTGGTTGCTTTTATGAATATATATAACTAATATAATATTATATAATTGTAGACTGCCCTACGTGTATGTTTTCAAAATTAATATTCGAATCTTCTGGATTCAAAATATAATCATAAATAAAATCTCCTACTTTTTCTGTAGATAGCGGGTTAGTATGATTAAGATCAGGAGTGGTGATGTTTAACTCTAAAGCTTTTTCTACTCCTTTTTTGATGGTATTGGCTTCTTCCACCAGATTAAAATGTTCTAATAGCATGGCTGCAGAAAGAATAGCGGCGATTGGATTGGCAATTCCTTTTCCAGTAGCTTGCGGATAGGATCCGTGAATGGGTTCGAACATGCAACAAGTATCACCCACAGATGCCGAGGCTAATAATCCAATGGATCCACCAATAACGCTCGCTTCATCAGAAATAATATCTCCAAACATGTTTTCTGTTAGGATCACATCAAATTGACTCGGATTTAAGATTAGTTGCATTGCTGCATTGTCTACAAATAAGAAGTCTATCGCCACATCCTCATATTCCTTAGCGATTTCTGTAACTACTCTTCTCCATAATCGAGAAGATTCTAAGACATTTGCTTTGTCTACCAGTGTTAACTTTTTACGTCGTTTCTGAGCGGCTTTAAAAGCCTGATGAGAAATACGTTCAATTTCCTCCTTAGAGTATTCACATAGATCTGAGGCGATCGTTCCTTCCTTATTAAGATGTTTTTTACCAAAATAAATACCACCTGTTAGTTCCCTGTAAATCGAAATATCAGTTCCTTCAATAATTTCTCGTTTTAAAGGGGATTTGTCCAATAGGGTTTTATAAGCTTTTACCGGACGAATATTTGCATATAATCCTAATTCTTTTCGTAACCGTAATAATCCTTGTTCAGGTCTTACCGGTGCATCAGGGTTGTCATCGTATTTGGGATCACCAATAGCCCCAAATAGCACAGCATCTGTACTAGAGCAAAGCTGCAAGGTTTCATCTGGTAGTGGATTTCCGGTCTTGTCAATAGCTATCGCACCTACTAGTGCATCTTTAAAAGTAAAGGTATGATCAAACCGATGCATAATGGCTTCGAGCACTTTTGTTGCTTGCGAAGTAACTTCTGGTCCGATTCCGTCTCCTGATAATACAGCAATTTCTAGTTTCATAGATTACTATCTATTTAAGATTATTATTTTTAATTGTCATACGTAGTTCTTTTCTGAAAAGATAGGCTCGTCTTGACTATTTTATTTATGTTCTTGTTTTTTCAAAAGCTTCAATATCTGATTTGTTACTGATCAAGAAGTCTATATCATCATATCCGTTCATCAAACACGTCTTTTTGTAAGCATTGATTTCAAAATGCGCTTGAGATCCTGTTGATACCAGAGTGATTTTTTGTGTTTCAAGATCTACTTCTATTGGCGTTTTGGGATCTTTTTTAATTTCTGAAAATAACACTTGTAGAAATGCTGGGGATACCTCTACAGGTACTAAGCCATTATTCAATGAATTCCCTTTAAATATGTCAGCAAAAAAACTGGAAACTACTACTTTAAACCCATAATCGTGTATGGCCCAGGCAGCGTGTTCTCTACTCGAACCACAACCAAAATTATTACCAGCCACCAAAATACTGCCAGTATAATCGGGATTATTTAAAGTAAAATCAGTATTGATGCTTCCGTCTTTTAGAAAACGCCAATCCCTAAACAGGTTTTCTCCAAATCCTTCGCGATCTGTAGCTTTTAGAAAACGAGCAGGAATGATCTGATCGGTATCCACATTTTCTATAGATAATGGCACTGCTGTAGACGTTAACTTGATAAACTTATCCATAGTTTTAATTCAAATGTTTAGTGATATCGATAATTTTCCCTTCTATTGCTGTGGCTGCAGCTACTAATGGACTAGCTAGAATAGTCCTGGATCCTTGTCCCTGGCGGCCTTCAAAATTTCTATTGGATGTAGAAACACAATATTCTCCTTCAGGAATCTTATCGTCGTTCATAGCCAAACATGCTGAACATCCAGGTTGTCTTAATTTAAATCCTGCTTCTTCAAAAATTTCATTCAATCCTTCATTAATTATTTGCGAAGCTACTTGTTGTGATCCTGGAACAAACCAGGCAGTTACATTGGCAGCTTTTTTCTTTCCTTTAATATAACTTGCTGCTACTCTGAAATCTTCAATTCTACTATTGGTACAGCTCCCTATGAAAACATAATTGATTTTGTGATTTATAAGTGATTGTCCTTTTTCGAAATTCATATACGCCAATGATTTTTCGAAAGAAGCGCTGTTTTCTGTTGGTATCGTTGCAGTGACCTTGATTCCCATTCCGGGATTGGTTCCGTAGGTGATCATCGGTTCGATATCTTCTGCATCAAAATTATATTCTTTGTCAAAAACGGCACCTTCGTCAGTGGGTAATGTTTTCCAGTATGCTACTTTTTTGTCAAAAGCAGCATCTTTGGGTGCAAATTCTCGTCCTTTTACATAATCGAACGTTGTTTCATCCGGGGCAATCATACCACCACGAGCTCCCATTTCGATACTCATATTACAGACTGTCATGCGCCCTTCCATAGACATTTCTTCAAATACATTGCCCGCATATTCGCAAAAATATCCCGTACCCGCGTTGGTTCCCAGCTTTGCTATAACATAAAGAATTACGTCTTTGGGTAAAACACCAGGTCGCAGTTTTCCGTTTACCTGAACTCGCAGACTTTTAGGTTTCTGGAGTAACAGACATTGACTTGCAAAAACCTGAGCTACCTGGCTGGTGCCTATACCAAAAGCGATAGAACCAAATGCTCCGTGAGTAGAAGTGTGGCTGTCTCCACAAACCATAGTCATTCCTGGTTGAGTAATGCCCAACTCTGGTGCCATTACGTGCACAATACCGTTATATTTATGTCCTAAGCCGTATAAGGTGATATCATTTTTCTCACAATTCTTTGTAAGCTGAGCTAACTGATTTCTGGATAATAGATCTTTTACTGGTAAGTGTTGGTCGATAGTTGGGGTGTTGTGATCTGCCGTTGCCACTACTTGATTTGGTCTAAAGACAGGGATTCCACGATGTTCAAGTTCGTTAAATGCTTGTGGACTTGTAACTTCATGGATTAAATGTTGATCGATATAAAGTATTTGGGGACCGTTTTCTATTTCTTTGACTACGTGAGCATCCCAAACTTTATCAAATAATGTCTTTTTCATATAAAGAATTTACTTGTATAAAATTATTTTCTAAGCTACTGCCGCTGCTTCGACCTGAACAGTTTTCATAATCTGATGAATATCCTCATCAATAACTTCTTTCTTTCTGTCTGCGTAGTTCAAAAACTCTTTGTATACTTCGTCCAACTGAAGTTTGGTTAATTCATACCCAATCTTTTTAGCTCTATAGGCAAGCGCAGCTCTACCGCTTCTTGCGGTCAGGACGATGGCTGATTCAGTTACTCCAACTTCGGCTGGGTCAATAATTTCGTATGTTTCGCGATTTTTGATAACACCATCTTGATGTATTCCGGAGCTATGTGCAAACGCATTGGCACCTACAATGGCCTTATTTGGTTGTACCAGCATCCCCATACTTTCTGATACCATAAGACTTGTGTCATATAATAATTTAGAATTAATATCCGTATTCAGGTTTAGATATGGGTGTTGTTTCATAATCATCACCACTTCTTCCAACGCTGTGTTTCCGGCGCGTTCTCCTATTCCATTAATGGTGCATTCTATTTGTCGTGCTCCATTAATTGCTCCGACAATAGAATTGGCCGTTGCTAACCCTAAATCATTATGGCAATGACAGGAGATAATAACGTTATCGATGCCTTTTACATTTTCTTTTAGGTATTTTATTTTAGCACCGTACTCTTCTGGTAAACAATATCCGGTAGTATCCGGTATGTTTAGTACAGTGGCTCCAGCTTTGATCATAGCTTCACAGACTCGGGCTAAGAATTCATTATCAGTACGACCAGCATCTTCAGCATAAAATTCTACATCTTCCACAAAAGATTTAGCATATTTTACCGCAGCAATTCCTCGTTCAATAACTTTATCTTGTGTAGAATTGAACTTGTATTTTATATGAGATTCTGATGTTCCGATTCCAGTATGAATTCTTGGTTTTCTGGCATGCTCAAGCGCTTCGGCAGCTACTTTAATATCATTTTCTACAGCTCTGGTTAATCCACAAACCGTAGCATTTTTAACAATTTTTGCAATTTCATATACCGAAGTAAAATCTCCTGGACTTGATACTGGAAATCCGGCTTCAATGACATCCACTCCTAGCAGGTCTAGGCGCTCTGCAATCACTAATTTTTGTTGTGTATTCAGCTTACAACCAGGGACTTGTTCTCCGTCTCTTAACGTGGTGTCAAAAATTTGGACTTTATTATCGCTCATAGGAATTATGTGAATTATTAATATTGATAATCTCTTTAAATGATATCTTTTTAAATATAATGTTAAAGATGTTTTAGTATTCTATTACGAATTTATATTTTGGTTATTGAAAAAGAAGGGTTTTGACACACATTTTACAATGTTGAAATGTTTTGATGTGAGTTTAACTTTCTTTTAATCAGTTAATTATAATATATTTTCTTACAATGACTAATGATCAAAAAGATCCTTTGTTTGTCTTAGTGAAGTCACTATCCAAGTCCGAAAAACGACAATTTAAAGTGTATGTCGGAAGGTTAGGGGTAAATACTGATTCAAAATTCTTAGCGCTTTTTAACCATTTGGATAAGAATGAATCGCTGGACGAAGAGTTAGTTGTATCCAAAGGAATTGTAAAAAAACAACAACTTTCTAATCTTAAAGCGCATCTGTATAAGCAAATATTAATTAGTCTTCGGTTAAGTCCATTGCATCAAAACGTTAGGTCACAGATACGGGAACAATTAGATTTTGCAACCATTTTATATCATAAAGGACTCTATAAGCAAAGCCTCAAGATTTTGGATAAAGCAAAAACGTTAGCAAAAGAAAATGAAGAGAATAATATCGCTTATGAGATTGTAGAGTTAGAAAAGGTCATAGAAACCCAATATATAACTAGAAGTATTAATAGTCGTGCTGATGAATTGACAATAGAAGCAAAAATGCTAAGCATGAAAAATGTGCTCACTAGCAGATTGTCTAATCTTTCGCTTCAATTGTATGGTTTGATGATTAAAAGTGGGTATGTGCGCAATGATAAGGAGCATACAATAATTACCAATTATTTTGAAAGTAAGTTGCCAAAGTATGATTGGAACATTCTTGGTTTTAGAGAGAAATTATGGTTGTACAAAACACATTTATGGTATAGTTTTATGGTACAGGATTTTTTATCCTGCTATAAATATTCAAAAAAATGGGTAGACCTGTTTTATGAATACCCTAAAATGATCATTCTTAACCCAGTGTTTTTTCTAAGAGGAAATCATTATCTATTAGAATCATTGTTTCTGATTCAGGATAAAACTCAGTTAAAATTAACATTGAGAACATTCGAAAGAAGTATTGCATCAGATGACTTTCCGATTGACGATAATATTGCAGTGCTTTCTTTTCAGTTTGTCTATAATAACAAATTAAATATTCACTTTTTAGAAGGAACCTTTGATGAAGGTGAATATTTGGTAAATGAAATATTGACAGGAATTGAAGAATACAAAAATCGCTTAGATGATCACCATATTATGGTGTTATATTATAAAGTAGGTTGTCTCTATTTTGGGATGGCAAATCATCGAAAATGTATAGAATATCTCAGCAAAATCATCAATAACAAATCTCTAAAAATGCGTGAAGATCTAATGTGTTTTGCAAGAGTACTGAGCTTGGTGGCACATTATGAAGCAGGAATGGATTATCATCTAGAAACTCAGTTGAAAGAGACCTATCGGTTTTTGATAAAAATGGACGACTTATATGAAGTGCAAAAAGAGATGATTAAGTTTCTTAAAAACCTTGGAGATATTTTTCCACATCAGATTAAGGATGAATTTAGAAAACTGCATAAAACATTAAAGCAATATGAAAACCATCCTTACGAGAAAAGAGCATTTTTATATTTGGATATTTTATCTTGGCTAGAAAGCAATATAGAAGGAAGACCAGTAGCTGATATCATCAAAGAAAAATCTAGGAAACTAGTTCGATAATTAGATAATTCTATGGCAAAAAGTACAAAGCACTTACAGAATATTCTCGAATTAAATCTTGCCATGCTTTTCATCAGTACATCGGGAGCATTAGGAAGATATATTGACATGCCAGTACCAGTGACTATAGCTTTTAGAGCCATTTTAGCAGGAATTGTATTGTTTTTTTTCTGTAAGTGGAAAAAAATATCTTTCAAAATTGCCGCTGCGGATCGTTTAACAATCATCGTTGGTGGTGTTCTTATGGGACTTCATTGGATTACTTATTTCTATGCGCTAAAGATGTCTAATGTAGCAATAGGGATGTTATCTTTATTTACATATCCGGTGATTACTTCTTTTTTGGAACCGATACTACTGAAAACCAAGTTTCAGAAAATGCATTTGGTTTTAGGCGCTTTAGTGTTATTAGGAATCTACTTTTTAGTGCCTGATTTTAGTTTAAATAACTCCTATGCAAAAGCGGTAGGTTTAGGTATTGTGTCTGCCTTTTGTTATGCACTGAGAAACTTAATTATGAAAACTAAAGTGAGCATTTATAACGGATCAATACTTATGTGGTATCAACTTCTGATTATTGGTATGATGCTATTACCTTCGCTTTTTATAAAGGATAGCTCCGGAATTGTTACACATTGGCCTTGGACATTAGTTTTAGCAATAGTAACAACGGCTGTTGGTCATACATTGTTTTTATTTAGTCTGAAAAAATTTTCTACAACTACAGCCAGTATCATAGGTAGCATACAACCAGTTTACGGAATTGTCATAGGAATTACATTTTTAAAAGAAATTCCTGTGTTAACCACTATCATCGGAGGAGTTCTAATCTTAACTTCTGTGGTCATTGAGAGTGTGCGATCTTATAAGTAACGTAACGTGTTAGTAACTATTTCATAGTTTCATTCCATATAGGATCGGGTGGAGGCGGTGCTACAATCGTCAAAGGTTCTTTTTTTACAGGATGTATCAATGTAAGTTTTCTAGCATGTAGATGAATGCTTCCATCTTTATTACTTCGAGCTGCTCCATATTTTAAATCTCCTTTAATTGCACTACCGATATAGGACAATTGAGATCTTATCTGATGGTGTCTACCCGTATGAAGATCAATTTCTAAAACGCAATAGTGATGTAGGGTTTTTATAATTTTATAATTCAAAATAGCTTTTTTGCTATCAATTACTTCCTTGTTATGAGCATACGATTTATTTTGTTTTGGATTACGTTTTAGCCAATGAATAAGTGTGTCTTTTTCTTTTGGTGGCGTATTTTTTACAACGGCCCAGTATGTTTTTTTTGCTTCTTTATCAGCAAATAATTTATTAAGCCTGGGAAGTGCTTTACTTGTTCTTGCAAAAACTATAATTCCGCTGGTAGGTCTATCTAAACGATGTACAACACCCAGATAAACAGCACCCGGTTTGTTATACTTTTTTGCGATGTATTCTTTTACAACTTCGCTAAGTGGTTTATCGCCTGTTTTATCTCCTTGTACAATATCTCCTGCCCGTTTATTAACGATAATCAAATGATTATCTTCATAAAGAACCTGAAGATTCGATGTATTGGAGATTATTTTTTTCAATAATAATTTTATTCGGTAAGTATAGTTATTTTGAACTAAGAACTAACATTAATACTGCTCATCATCATTAGGAAAATCTAAAGACTTTACGTCAGAAACATATTGTTGGAAAGCATTTGTCATATCAGTGTATAAATCCAGGTAACGTCTTAGAAAACGCGGGTTAAATTCGTGAGTCATTCCGAGCATATCGTGAGTGACCAATACTTGTCCGTCCACTCCATTTCCTGCACCAATTCCGATGATAGGAATCGTAAGGCTTTCGGCTACTTCTTTTGCTAGTTTAGCCGGTACTTTTTCTAATACTATAGCAAAACACCCTGCTTTCTCGAGCATTAAAGCATCTTCTTTTAGTTGTTTAGCTTCTTCTTCTTCTTTAGCACGTACCGTGTAGGTTCCGAATTTATAAATGGATTGAGGTGTTAAACCTAAATGTCCCATTACCGGGATTCCTGCATTCAGAATTCGTTTGATAGATTCTTTAACTTCTTTTCCTCCTTCGAGTTTTACGGCGTGACCTCCGGATTCTTTCATGATTCTAATTGCAGAACGCAATGCTTCTTTAGGATCACTTTGATAACTTCCAAAAGGTAAATCTACAACGATTAATGCTCTCTCTATTGCTCTGATCACAGAGGATGCGTGATATATCATTTGATCTAACGTGATTGGCAGTGTAGTTTCATGCCCAGCCATTACATTCGAAGCAGAATCTCCAACTAAAATAACATCAACCCCAGCGCTGTCCACAATTTTTGCCATCGTATAGTCATATGCCGTAAGCATAGATATTTTTTCTTTATTGGCTTTCATCTCTACCAGAGATTTTACTGTAACACGCTTGTAATCCTTTTTTGCTGTAGACATTTGATTTTATTAATTTAATGTGGTAAAAGTAATCAATTCGTATAATGGTAACAAACGTATATTGTATTTGATTATCAATGTGGATAACTACCCGAATTATTTTTACAAAATCTCTATCGCAGCTCTATAAAATATGATAATTCTTTAATCATAGCTGCTTAAAATCTTTTTTGCCCAGGATACTGCATTATCAAAATGACGAAACACCTCAAAGTCTTTTTCATAAAATTTTCCTTCAAATTTTGCATTTTCTATGGTATTGTCATTACTAACAATAATCCCAATCCCTAATAAGTTTTTGATTTTCGAAGCCTCTTTATATACTAAAGGGTCCACTGAATATGAAAAAGTTCGATTCGAAAGGTATATTAGCGTATCGTTTTTAAAATGTTTTTCAATTATTTTTTCTAATTCAGTAATGTGTTTTGAAGAAATTATTTCCCCTTCTTTAATTTGTTTTACAATCAAGTTTTCAAGAATAAATAATTCACAATAGTCTAAATTGTAATGATAGAACTTTCCCATTTTATTGATTTTTGGAGATAAATTCAACAGTAAGTATGAAGATTTGGGAATGGTTCTAGAATTTATCAGGTCTAGGATAAAAATAACAATAATTGAATGTAAAAAGTAACATAATGGTAATCAATTTTGTTTTTTTAATCATACCATATTGTCAATTTAACAAATTACTTTTAGAAAGTAATAAAAATCATATATTTAAACTTACCAAAAGGCGGCTGTATGTATAAGAGTTTATTTTTATTTATGATATTCATTGTTAATGTTGGTTTCTCTCAAAAAGAAATAGACATAAATCAAAAAAATGCTAAACAAGCAGTGTTGGATTTTTTTGAAGGATTTCATCAAGGCGATACTACTCGAATCAGGAAGACAATGGATGCTACAATTGTCATGCAAACAATTGTTAAAACCAAAGAAGGAACAACCAAAATCCTAAAGACTGACGTAAATAAGTTTCTAGAAGTGATTCATAACAGACCTGAAGATCAAAGATGGCTAGAAAAGTTGTTGGGTTTTAAAATTGACGCAGATACAAGTATTGCGCAGGTTTGGACTCCATATAAATTTTATGTAAATGACAAATTTAGTCATTGTGGCGTTAATATGTTTCAGTTATTTAATGATGGAAATAGCTGGAAGATTATAGCCATCGTTGATACCCGAAAAAAGGATGGTTGTAAGTAATTTAGAGCCTACTGCTAATGATCAAAAAAACTACCCCATTATTTATTGCATGAAGTAAGATAGACCAAACAATATGGTTGTTTCTTAATTTTATGTTGCCAAACATATGACCGGCAATAATTCTGGGCACAATCAGAAGGAATAGTACGCTGTTCATCTTAAAAGAGTCTACGTAATTAAAAATATGAAGAAAACCGAATACGATAGATGTAACCTGAAGTGTCATTAATTGATGGTTTTCTAAATACTTCTTACTCTTCTCAAGATAGTGTTTCGGTAGTACTTTGTTATACATTAGGAAGAGTAGTACAATAAATACCATAAATAATAGAGAACGATAATACCAAGCCAACGCAGGGGTTATAAATAATCCTAAGAAGAAAAGTGTCCAGGAACTTAAAAATAATAAAAGATCTGTTGTTTTGGGTTTCAGTAATGTTCTGAACATCAATTCTTCTACAATGGGAGCAAATACGATCATTGCCAGAAATGCTTTAAGTCTATCCTCCTTGAAGATTTCAAAAATACTATCCTGAGAATATTTTTTTAGGTCTAGATAAGGAAAAACACTTTGTAGTATTGCCACGCAAATAAAAAAGAGAATATATAATCCAAACAACTGGAAGTAGGTGACTAATAGATTTTTAATTTTATGAAACAAGATATTGTTATCCATTGTCAAAACTAGCAATCACTTAAACTTACTTTAATAGCCAAACCGCCTTCACTGGTTTCTTTATACTTAGTATTCATATCTTTTGCGGTTTCCCACATAGTCTCTATGACTTTGTCTAAAGGTACTTTTGCAAAAGTAGCATCTGCGTCTAATGCCATTTCGCAAGCATTGATAGCTTTTATGGCTCCCATAGCGTTTCGTTCTATACAAGGAATTTGTACTAGGCCGCCAATTGGGTCACAGGTTAACCCTAAATGATGCTCCATTGCTATTTCACTTGCCATTAGGACTTGCGCAGGTGTACCACCCATTAATTCTGTCAATGCTCCGGCTGCCATTGCCGAAGAAACACCAATTTCTGCTTGACAGCCACCCATAGCTGCAGATATCGTTGCGCCTTTTTTAAATAAGCTACCTATTTCTCCTGCTACCAACATAAACTGCTTAACATCATCAAGATTAGCATCGTGATTTTCTATAACCATATAATACATCATCACAGCAGGGATTACTCCAGCACTTCCATTAGTTGGCGCTGTAACCACTCTACCTAGAGAAGCATTTACTTCATTCACGGCAAGTGCAAAACAAGATACCCATTTTAAAATTTGTCTAAATTTTACTTCGGTATCTCTGATGGATGCAATCCACTCCGCGGGATTGCTATATTCTTTAGATCCAATCAATCTTTTATGAGTATCATAAGCACGCCTTCGTACATGAAGTCCTCCAGGCAGTGTACCCTCAGTATGACAACCCTGATACATAGAATCTAGCATGACATCCCATATTTCTTTTATTCGCTCATCAATTTCATGATCATTTTGCAGGGAACGTTCATTTTCGAGAACAATTTCTGATATCTTCTTATTTTTTTTCTGGCAATATGCTAAAAGATCAGTTGCTTTCTGTATTGGAAGTGGAAATTCTCTGAAAGCAGCCATTTTTTTCTTTTTCCTTTTTCGTTCTTTTTGAACGACAAAACCACCTCCTATAGAATAAAATGTAGCAGTTGTTTTTTGCTTGTTACTAAGTGTAGCACTAAAAGTGATTGCATTCGGGTGGAATTCCTTAAATTCTTTGTTAAAAACAATATGGGTTTGTGGATCAAATTTTATGAGAAACTCTTGATTGAAGTGCAAAACCTTATTTTTCTTAATACCCTCTATAATACTAGAAATAGAGTCAACATCAATAGTTTGGGGGTCGTATCCGCACAACCCTAATATGCAAGCGATATCTGTAGCATGTCCTTTTCCAGTTAATGATAAAGATCCAAATAAATCTACGGTAATAGATTCAACGAAGTCAAACTTATTGTTTTTTTTCAACTTTGCTATCCATCTTCTTCCTGCTCTCCAGGGCCCAAAGGTATGAGAGCTGGATGGGCCTACGCCAATCTTCAACATATCAAAAATACTGATACATTCCATAATCCGTAATTAAGTATAAAATTTTGCAGGTAAATATAGCGTATTGGTAAAAAAGAATACTTTTTTTTAAAGAATACTTATGTAGGGAATGTATGTTTTTTTATGTGTCATTTTTTTTGATGACTAATTGCTATTGGAAGGTAGTGACATCCTGTCATACAAATTGTCGTGGCATAATCATTGACTTATGTTGAATAAATTATTAGGAACAACACTAAAAAATTTATATAATAATTATGAGTAAGATAATAGGAATAGATTTAGGGACGACAAACTCTTGTGTTTCTGTGATGGAAGGTAATGAGCCCGTTGTAATCCCTAATGCGGAAGGTAAGAGAACCACTCCATCTGTAATTGCATTTGTAGAAGGAGGAGAAATAAAGGTTGGTGATCCTGCAAAGCGTCAGGCGGTTACGAACCCGACAAAAACAATCTCTTCTATTAAAAGATTTATGGGTAATAAATTCTCTGAATCTGCAAAAGAAGCGGAAAGAGCTGCTTATAAAGTAGTAAAAGGAGATAACGATACACCGCGTGTTGATGTCGACGGTCGTTTATATACTCCTCAGGAATTATCTGCAATGACACTTCAGAAAATGAAGAAAACAGCAGAAGATTATCTTGGACAAGATGTTAGTAGAGCTGTAATTACAGTACCAGCATATTTTAATGACGCACAGCGTCAGGCAACTAAAGAAGCTGGAGAAATTGCGGGACTTACTGTAGAAAGAATAATTAATGAGCCCACAGCGGCAGCATTAGCATACGGACTTGATAAAAAAGGTACGGATCAAAAAATTGTCGTATTTGACTTTGGTGGAGGTACGCACGATGTATCAATCTTGGAATTGGGAGATGGTGTATTTGAAGTACTCTCTACAGATGGAGATACGCACTTAGGTGGAGATGATGTAGATCAAAAAATTATTGATTGGTTAGCAGAAGAGTTTAAAGCAGATGAAAATATGGATCTTCGTAAGGATCCAATGGCTTTACAACGCCTCAAAGAAGCTGCAGAAAAAGCAAAGATTGAGTTATCATCTTCTCCGCAGACAGAAATCAATTTACCATATGTTACAGCTACAGCTAGTGGTCCTAAACACTTGGTAAGATCTTTAACAAGAGCTAAATTTGATCAGTTGATAGATGATTTGGTAAAGCGTACTATCGAACCTTGTCGTACTGCTCTTGATAGTGCAGGGCTATCTACAAGCGATATTGATGAAATTATTTTAGTTGGGGGATCTACCCGTATTCCTGCGGTTCAGGAAGCAGTACAAAAATTCTTTGGAAAAGCACCAAGTAAAGGTGTGAATCCTGATGAAGTAGTAGCTGTTGGAGCTGCCATTCAAGGAGGAGTACTTACAGGAGATGTAAAAGATGTATTGTTATTAGATGTTACACCACTTTCTCTTGGTATTGAAACAATGGGGAACGTAATGACGAAGCTAATCGAAGCGAATACTACGATTCCTACTAAGAAATCACAAGTGTTTTCTACAGCAGCAGATAATCAACCTTCTGTAGAGATCCATGTACTACAAGGAGAACGTTCTATGGCTGCAGATAATAAAACTATTGGTCGTTTCCATTTGGATGGAATTCCACCAGCACAAAGAGGAACACCACAGATCGAAGTTACTTTTGATATCGATGCTAATGGTATTATTAAAGTTTCTGCTACAGATAAAGCAACTAATAAGTCGCAAGATATTCGTATCGAGGCTTCTTCGGGACTAACAGAAGAAGAAATCGCGAAAATGAAGCAGGAAGCTGAAGCAAATGCTGAAGCAGATAAAGCGGCAAAAGAAACTGCAGATAAGTTAAATGAAGCAGATGGAATGATTTTTCAGACAGAAAAACAGCTTAAAGAGTTTGGTGATAAATTATCTGATGATAAGAAAAAACCAATCGAAGATGCTCTTGAGGAATTGAAAAAAGCATATGAATCTAAAGATTTAGCAGTAATTCAACCTGCTCTTGATAAAATCAACGAAGCTTGGAAAGTAGCTAGTGAGGAAATGTATAAGGCGCAGGCAGAAGCACAACAAGGTGGTGCAGCTGAACAACCAGAAGCCGGAGCACAACCAGAAGGCGGTGATTCTGAAGCTAGTGATGTAGAGGATGTAGATTTTGAAGAAGTGAAGTAAGAATTGTTGTTATTCTAAAAAAAAAATGCACGGTGAAAGCTGTGCATTTTTTTTATATTAATAGAGCACGTATAGCAAAAAAAGTTTACTTTTATAATAGCTTAAAATTATCCCTCACAATAGTATTGCATTTTACACACAGTTATTCTTAATAATGAAGATCACTATAGAGCCTAATTTTTTCAGGTGTAAATAATGAAATGTATTAATGAGTCTATCACAAGTTTTTCGTAGAAAAATCTTTTGGTTTTTTGATATTCTTCAAGGAAATGATATTAAAAATCATTTTAAGGATATCAAAGAATTGATTGAAAATCCAAACTCTCAGTTGGTTCAGTTCAGAAAAAAAGAATATCTTCAGAAAATTCTCCAGCATGCAGTAAGTACTACCTGGTTTTATCAGAAATACTCGGGATATCGTTCTATTGACGATTTTCCGGTTATCAACAAAAACTTAATTCGGGATAACTTTGAAGAATTTAAATCGTCCAAATATATAGCTAAGAATTGTGTATTGGTTTCCACCAGTGGTTCTACAGGAGCTCCATTTTCAGTGCTGCATAACAAGAGCAAACGATGTAGAAATACAGCAGATAACCTTTACTTTTCAAACAATTCGGGATATGAAATCGGACAAAAGTTAATCTATGTAAAAATTTGGTCAGACAATTATAAACATAATTTATTCTCCAAATTCTGGTGGCAGAATATATATCCTAAAAGTGTTTTTAACCTTTCGGATCAAGAAATAGAAGTGTTTATTAAAGAATTAAGAGCCGATAGTGTTTCGCAAAAAAGTTTTCTGGGATACCCCTCTGCTTTTGCAACAATTTGCCAATATCTCGATAAAACAAACGCCACACCGATAGCATCGAAAGTCCAATCAATTATCACAATGTCAGAAGGACTTAATGATTACGTAAGGTACAGTATGAAAAAGTATTTTGGCATTTTTCCCATATGAAGATATTCTAATAATGAAAATGGAATTTTAGCACAAGAGGATCGAAATAGAACCTCTAAATTTGTCATTAATTCTGCGAGCTATTTTATAGAAGTTTTTCATTTCGATCAAGATGTCCCAATCAATCCAGGTGAAATAGGAAGAATTATTGTTACCGATCTGCATAATTATGCAATGCCAATGATTCGCTATGATACAGGTGATATTGGAACTATGGATTTTGATGAAAACAATATACCTTATCTCTCTTCTGTAGAAGGAAGAAAATTAGATGTAATCTACAACACAAAGGGTGAAATTATTCCTTCTCATGTGTCTTATAAACTATGTAAATATGGGGATTATAAACAGTTTCAACTAGTGCAAAATGGTCAAAAAGATTATGTAATTAAACTCAACACGGATAAAAAGGTAGATGAAAATAGAATGTTGAAGGAATATAGAGGATATTTTGGGCAGGACGCTAATATCAAAATTGAATACGTAGCCGAAATCCCATTGTTATCATCTGGGAAAAGAAGAGAAGTTTTTAATACATACTATCCTCAATCACAGGGTTATCTCAAATTTTACAAATGATTAAACTGTTTATCAAGGAGCAACTCATTACGGCTAAAGTAACTGTTTGAAAAAAGAAGTTTCATGTCATTTTGGGCGAAATCGAACCATACAACCTATGGGGAGATGTTAGTATATTCCGATTCCGCACCTTTAATCTATGACCGAATTGTTTTTGACAAGTTAAGCTTAAACTGTAATCTTCTTTAGATGTATCTTAACTTATATGATAATCAAATTAAATTGATATCGTTGGTTACTCTAAATCAATTTTATCTGATAAACTTTAAAAACTTAGAATCAGATCTAGCAATATACAATCCTTTTGGTAAACCAGATAAATCTATGTTTTTGGTGTCTGAAATATCCGCTAAATCTAAAATTTGTTTTCCTATCGTATTGTAAATTCTTATTGATTTACTATTGTAAGTTTCACCCAAAACCAGAGAAGAAGTTCTGTTATTAAAATACAATGTTTCTTTATTAAAATTATTATCATCTATACTAAGTGTTTCTGAAACAGTAATTTCTGGATATTCCCCAGCTGAATCCCAAGTTGCATCAGAGTCCGCATCAGGATTTGCTTCAGATGATAATTTGCCAAAAATATAATATTTTGTTCCAGAAAGTGATGCGCTTGTTGGAAAATTTGAAGGAATATCAAGGGTCACTGTGGTTGCAACATTTGTTCCAGCAGTTACAGTAGGAGTGACAATAACTGACGTGTCACTAGCGGTACTTCCTCCAAAAATACTAGGAGTATCAGCTTCCCAAATTTGAAATTGCGTCACAACGTCCATAGATGCAGTGTAAGTGTAATTCAGTGTTATAGATTCGCCCGCAGCCACCGTAACTGGATTTGCTGAATCGTATGTAATAGAGTACGGAGGGTTTGCCACTGTTATTAATGGATATGCTCCTGCAGTATCCCAGGTTACATCTGATGTCGCATCAGGATTTGCTTCAGACGATAATTTACCAAAAATTCTATATTCTGTTCCAGAAAGGGATGAACTCACAGGAAAATTGGCTGGAATTGTAAGCGTTACGGTGCCCATTACATCTGTTCCTGCGTCAAGTGTGGGAAACTCGGCTACGGCAGTTCCTATAGCCGTAGAGCCTCCAAAAATACCGGCATCATCTGTCTCGAAAATTTGAAACTGTGCAGCTACTTGCATTGATGCAGTATATGTATAATTTAATTCGATGGATTGACCTGCAACAACAGTTATCGGATCTGCAGAGTCATAACTAATAGCATATTGCGCATTTGTAGTGTAAAGACTTCCAATAGTCATTAATAAAGTGAACAGTAGTATTTTTTTCATAATTATATATTTTGAACATTGCTTTTTTTAAAATGTGATTATATTTAAACAACGTTACATTATGAATACTAAGTTATTTTTAAGAATAAACCTCTACTATAAGAAATGTTGCAATTGCTAACACTTTTGTTGCATTTACTTGCTTTATTTAGTTTTATACACTGTGCAAGTTGATAACGTTGGTGTTTTTATGATAGATTCTTACAAGAATAAAAAATTATGCTGTAAAAAATTAAGGATATTGCAATCTTAGGATATTCACATATTGGATGCAATTAAACCTTAAAACCCTACTGCAGTATCATCCCCTCGTTTATCGGCACCACCTTCTAGACTCCCATCGGGTAGTACAAGAATACCGTCCACTTTACCAATAATTCTACTCTCTTCTTCATTCGTTTTGTA
Organism: Aquimarina ulvae; assembly: GCF_053613295.3. NCBI lineage: Bacteria > Pseudomonadati > Bacteroidota > Flavobacteriia > Flavobacteriales > Flavobacteriaceae > Aquimarina > Aquimarina ulvae. Next base: position 30,788 of record NZ_JBSIBP030000017.1, on the reverse strand, counting down.
TCCTTTGGTTCTCAAATTATTTAATATTTCTTCGTCAAAGGAATGAGGTTCAAAGATAACGATATCCGGTAGCCATTGATGATGAAAGCGAGGAGCATTCACTGCATCTTGCATCGTCATTCCATACTCTTTTACATTCAGAATAGTTTGTAAGACTGAGGTGATAATGGTGGATCCTCCTGGAGTTCCTACAGACATCCATAGTTTATCATTTTTCTCTACAAGTGTGGGTGTCATAGAACTAAGCATTCTTTTTTCTGGCGCAATGGCATTGGCTTTAGCACCTAATAGTCCAAACATATTAGGGGTGCCGGGTTTCGCACTAAAATCATCCATTTCATTATTTAAAAAGAACCCAAGTTCTGGAACATAGAGCTTAGATCCATAGGCTCCATTTAGTGTGGTTGTAACCGAAATAGCATTTCCAAATTGATCAATAATCGAGTAGTGTGTGGTTTCACTACTTTCATATCCTGGTATGCTTCCATAACTTAGATCAGTGGACGGAGTGGCTTTTTCAAAATCAAAATTTTTCATTCTATCTGATAAATAAGCATCACTAATCAAGGTACTCACTGGAATTTTCACAAAGTCAGGATCACCAAGATAGAAACTTCTATCGGCATATGCTCTTCTTTCTGCTTCCGTTATAATTTGAATTGATTTTAATGTATTGTGGCCATAATTGCCAATGTCATATGGCTCAATCATCTTCATGATTTGTGCAAGGCACACGCCTCCGCTAGATGGAGGTGACATAGATATAATCGTAAGGTCTTTATAAGTAAACTCTACAGGATTTCTCCATTTTGCTTTGTATGCATTTAGATCATCCATCGTTATGATGCCACCTTGAGATTGAATATATTCGATCAGTTTTTGACCGGTCTCTCCTTTGTAAAATTCATCTTTCCCATTTTCTATTATTCGTTGAATTGTAGCAGCGAGCATCGGGTTTTTTATAGTATCAAAGGCTTTAAATTTTTGAGCATAAAGGATGGTGTCTTTATTAGTTTCGATAAATAATTCTCTAAAGTTATTGAGCCGTTTTTCTTGTTTTTCTGTAATTACATATCCCTTTTGAGCAAGTTCAACAACTGGAGACAATAATTCTCTTATAGGCAGAGTTCCTAACTTTTTGTGTACTTCAAATATACCGGCCACCGTACCTGGAACTCCGACCGCCGTAGCGCCTAATTGACTTTTTTCTGGAATGGGCTCTCCATTCTCGTCAAGATACATATCTTTAAAAGCCGCGAGAGGAGCTTTTTCTCGATAATCAATCGCACCAGTTTCTCCATTAGCTTTTCTGTAAACCATAAAACCACCACCACCTAAGTTACCGGCATACGGATAAGATACTGCAAGTGCCATCTCTGTTGCAACCATCGCATCAAAAGCATTTCCACCCTTTTTAAGAATATCATTCCCTATTTTAGAAGCTTCTTGCCTGGCAGAAACTACTATAGCATTTTTCTCAATTACACCTCTAACTGGGATATACTCCTTTTTAGCTTCAGTAGATTTTTCAGAATTTTTACACGAGAAAATTAAAAGAAAGGATAAAAAATAAAGTAAACGCATCATAGAATATCGTTAATAGTTAAGTTCTTTTATGTGGTTTGTATTATAGACTTCTATACTACAAAGATTGACTGAAATATAGGTAATTATGAAGGGAGTTCTTGATTTCATAAATTTCTTATTTCATTTTTAGTAAAAATCTGAAGTTCTTCAAAAAATGAGCGAAACTCTTTTTCAAAATCTGAATAATGTTGTTGTAACTCTATCACTGCAAAATTCATTTTTGATCTATTCTTAGTTCTGTGATTCATTTGATACAAGATTCTTCCGATACCGGGAATGGTTGCATAACTTAATAGCCAATTATCCCGTAACATATAGGGTAAGAAATTTTGGACACGTTTAGGTAATATCTCATAATTCTCCTGTAGCAGATCATAAAAATCTGAGACGTATGTATCTAATGTAATATCAGAGTACTCACTCCAGTAAGCAGCCAGATAATGATCATATAATATATCTACAATTACGGTACTGTAGTGACCGTATTTAGGAAAAAGACGTAAAACACTTTCTCTAACAATAGGATGACTATCTGTATAAGAGTCAATCTTACGGTGTAATGTAATACCTTGTTGCACACGATCAGGGAACTGGGTAAACTTTTTACCTTTAACAGAATCAGCAATAAAATTACCAATTTTAAGTTCCGGGTCTTCTCCGGAAAGGTAGATATGGGCTAAAAAATTCATTGTGTTAAAATACGAGTTTTATTTACGATATTTTTACTATAAAAGTTGTTTGTAGTATAATTGATGTCGTTTGTACAAAAAAGAAGTTTTTTAGAATAGAAAAAAAATATTTTTGAATACTTGAACTTATAATGATGAAATATAAAATATTTTTGAATCTAATGCTCTTAATTTTTCTGGATTCCTGTGGTCGATACCTTAAGACTACTAATTATACCGAACCAGGAAGTTTTACCGCCGGAATAGAAGGGCCGGCAACTGATCCTCTTGGAAATATTTATGCTGTAAATTATCAAAAAGAAGGAACAATAGGAAAAATAACACCAGATGGGAATACGTCGTTGTTTGTTCAGCTTCCAGGTACTAGTATAGGAAACGGAATACGTTTCAGTAAAACCAATGAAATGTATGTAGCAGATTATATCAATCACAATATTTTAAAGGTAGATATGGATACAAAATCTATAGTAGTATTTGCGCATGAACCATTGGCAAATCAACCTAATGATATAGCGATAAGTGATGATGGAATACTATATGCCAGTGATCCTAATTGGTCTGATCATACGGGTAACATTTGGAAAGTTACAAAAGAAAAAGGATTTGAATTATTAGAGAGTGGGATGGGGACAACAAATGGTATTGAAGTAAGCCCTGATGGTAAAAAACTGTATGTTAATGAATCTGTACAGAGAAAAGTTTGGGTATATGATATTATGCAGAATGGTTCAGTAGTAAATAAAAAACAGTTTTTTTCTTTTGACGAGTATGGATTGGATGGTATGAGATGTGATAATAAAGGAAACCTCTATATATGTCGTTACGATAAAGGTAGTGTAGTAGTTTTATCACCAGAAGGAATACTATTGAAAGAATTTATTTTAGAAGGAAAGAAACCTACTAATATTACTTTTGATAATGATTTTAAAACATTTTTTATCACAATGGCTGATAAAGGATGTATTGAGGCGGTAATAAATACATTATAAATATCTAAAAAAGTTATTTCTTATACCTCAAAGATATAGATGAGGTCATGATAAACTTTGCTTTTTACCGGAAGTTTTCTGGTATTACATTGTAGCAATTACCTGTATCTTGTACATTTGTTCAAAAATGACACAAATTTAGTAAGGTATATGACACTCATAAAATCAATTTCAGGTATTCGAGGAACTATTGGCGGAACCGTGGGGGACAATTTGACTCCTATTGATACCGTTAAATTTGCATCTGCCTATGGTAGCTGGTTACTGGCTGAAAGTAAAAAAAAGCACCCAATTGTAGTAGTAGGTCGGGATGCCAGAATTTCTGGATCAATGATTCAACAATTAGTGATGAATAGCCTGGTAGGTTTAGGTATTCATGTAATAGATTTAGGATTATCCACTACACCTACTGTAGAAGTGGCTGTACCCTTAGAAAAAGCAGATGGAGGCATTATACTAACTGCCAGTCATAATCCAAAGCAATGGAACGCATTAAAACTATTAGATGGTAAAGGCGAATTTCTAAATGCAGAAAATGGCAAGAAAATTTTAGATATTGCAGCAAATGATGATTATAATTTTGCTGAGGTTGATGACCTAGGCTCAATTACCACAAATGATACCTATATCGATAAGCACATCGAAGAGGTGCTAAAACTTCCATTAGTAAACATAGAAATTGTAAAAAATGCTGGTTTTAAAGTAGTAGTCGATGCAGTGAACTCGACTGGTGGAATTGCAATACCGGCATTATTGAAAGAAATGGGCGTTGAGGTTGTAGAGTTATATTGCGAACCAAATGGTCATTTTCCTCATAATCCAGAACCATTGAAAGAGCACTTAACTGATTTGTCAGAACTTGTGGTGAAGGAAAAAGCAGATTTTGGATTGACTGTTGATCCCGATGTGGATCGTTTGGCTTTTATGAGTGAAGATGGAGAAATGTTTGGAGAAGAGTATACGTTAGTGGCTTGTGCAGATTACGTGTTAAGTAAAACACCAGGAAATACAGTTTCCAATTTATCATCTAGCAGAGCCCTTAGGGATATTACCGAAAAACATCACGGTATGTATGAAGCGAGCGCAGTAGGAGAGGTAAATGTGGTTGCCAAGATGAAAGCCAATAAAGCAGTTATTGGTGGAGAAGGAAATGGAGGAATCATATACCCAGAGCTCCATTATGGCAGAGATTCTTTAGTCGGTGTGGCGCTTTTTCTAACGCATCTGGCAGAAAAAAAATGTAGTGTAAGCGAACTACGTAATAGTTATCCATCCTATTTTATGAGTAAAAATAAAATTCAGTTAACACCAGAATTAGATGTAGATGCTATACTAAAAGGGTTTCATAACAAACATGTTTCTGAAGAAGTTAGTACGATAGATGGAGTAAAAGTTGACTTTAGTGATTGCTGGGTTCACCTTAGAAAAAGTAACACAGAACCTATTATTCGTATTTATACAGAGGCATTAAGTCAGGAAAAAGCAGATCAATTGGCTAACGATACGATTGCTGTCTTAAAAGAAATAGCAGGGATTTAGATTACGTTAAAAATACTCCTGCAATTTCTAAGTAGGAGTGTTTTTGTTAATGTACAGTTGCGTCCATCGGAATATCTGCATTGCGATGTTTCCATCGCTTATGTGTCCACAAATAGTACTCCGGAGCAATGCGGATTTGTTTTTCGAGTATTCTTAAATATGTTTTTACAATAAAAAGTCTTCACAATTTTTTGTGTTTTCTGTAATAGGAATAAACTTGGTCTGGTAGTAACCCCGCTTTATTTTTCTATGTGTAAATATACCACAGACAGGTCTAATCTTCTCGCCAGAGCGGTACCTCCCACGTGAGTAGGAACTTTAATACCCTTGAAATTTGTCCAGTATGTAGCTTTAGCCAATCTAGGGGATTGATCAGATAAAAAAGCATAGAGCATAATTTACCATTGATCTTATCTCTTGTAATTTCTTTCATGGCACGATAACTAGGTATAAGACGGGCATCATATCGTTGCCATATCCTATGTACAAGTTGATCAAAATATTTATTTTTAATTTGTTTATAGAGAACCCCAACGGTGTGGAAATCAATTAGTAGTTGTGTAACGGTAGCCCATTCATAACTGGCATTATGCGCCATTAAAACCAGAATACTTTTATTTTTTGACTCTAATTTTTTCAGTGTTTCAATATCAATAATTTTAAAACGATCCAGTAAATCGTTGTCCCTATAGAAATTGATTATGCATTTCTAAAAACATATCACACATTTGTTTATAAAAAGCTTTGCGAATTTTAAAGATCTCTTGTGATGGTTTTTTAGGAAAAACGAGTACCAGATTTTCAGTTGCTGATTTTCTTCTATATCTAATTATATGGTATAAAAAATATATACACAGGTAGAGAACATATAGAATACACGCCAGAGTAGTTTTGATATAACCCACAAAATAGGATATACCAAGCGATACATCAATAATTACATTGTAATAATTTAAGCCTACACATATAAAATTAAGTACGGGCTCAGAATCTTAGGATAATCTTAAGAAATAGAATTCTTACCTAACTAATTACTGCAGTTTTTATAGGTTTTGCATTACGGTGCTTCCATCGTTTATGTGTCCATAAATAATTTTCCGGTTTATTAATAATCTGAGCTTCTAGTAGTTTTGTAAATTTTTTTGTGATAGTATATTCTTCTTCCTCTTTGGGGTTTTCAGAAATAGGAACCAATGTAGCTTCATAATATCCTCTTTTTATTTTTTCTACGTGGAGATAGAATATACTAAGACCTAATCGCTTGGATAGCACTTCCCCTCCTACGAAAGCTGGAACTTTGATGCCCATAAAGTCTGTCCAAAAGGTAGCATGCGTAAGTTTAGGAGATTGGTCAGAAATCAAACCGTATAGACTAAGCTCTGGGTTTTCTTTTCTCTGGTCCAACGTCATTTCTCTAAAGACTTTTGCACTTGGTATTAACCTAGAGTTAAATCTACCTCTAATGCGATGTACCAGTTTATCAAAATACTTGTTTTTGATTGGTTTATAGATGCCAACACATCTAAACTTGCTAATCAGGTCTATCGAATTGGTCCACTCATAACTATTATAATGTCCCATCATAGTAATTATACTTTTGTTTTTATTTTCTAATGCTACAAGTGTATCGAGGTTAGTTATTTGAAAACGCTCTGTTATTTCTTTTTCACTGATAGATAATGACTTGATCATTTCTAGAAACATATCACACATATGTTTATAAGAAGCTTTACGGATACGTTTTATCTCTTTTGGGGCCTTATCAGGAAATACTAATTTTAGGTTTTCGGTAACAGTAGTTCTCCTGTACCCTATGATATAATAGACTAATAAATATACGCAGGTGGATAGGAAATAAAATAGTCGCCACGGTAGTTTAGATATCATCCAAAGTAATGGATAAACGAGGCAATAAATAACTAAATGCATTGATTTATTTTTTTGAATTTTCAAAGGTAATATATTTTAACGTAGCACTAGCAAAGCGTAAAATGATATTGTTTCAAATTAAAATCTAGATCCATTGGGTGAAAATATATGCTATATTTGAACGATAAAAAATTGTATATGCTAAATCTGGATATTGTCGTAGTTGTTATCATACTTGCTAATGTTATTGTTTCATTAAAAGGGTTAAATGATTTTTCGTTTTTTGAACGCTATAAGTTTAATGTCGGAGGAATTAGAAGAGGTGAACAATTGCGAATGTTGGCCTCTGGTTTTTTACATGTAGATATGATGCATTTGTTTTTCAATATGTTCACCTTATATTTTTTTGCGCCCGTTGTATTAAATTCATTAGGTAATATTAAGTTTTTGGCAGTGTATTTTTGTAGCTTATTTGTTGGGAATTTATTTTCTTTATTTTTCCATAAAAATGAATACCATTATAGTGCTGTGGGAGCAAGTGGTGCGGTTTCTGGGATTATTTTTTCTGCTATATTGTTTCAACCCAATATGAAACTTTATCTTATGTTTATTCCAATTCCGATTCCTGCATATATCTTTGGTATTGGATATTTATTGTATTCTATTTATGGTATGAAAAGTAGAACAGGTAATATAGGTCACGATGCCCATTTTGGAGGAGCTGCCGGTGGATATTTAGTAACTTTAATTCTGGCTCCCTACTTATTTCAGCAAAACTTACTAATGATAGGTTTATTAGCAGTTCCTATCATTGTTTTGTTTGTTATGCAACGCTTAGGCAAACTATAGGTAAAAAAAAACGACCTAATCATCAGGTCGTTTTCAATTTTTTTTATAAGATAACTTTACAAGGATTTCTCTCCTAGCAATTCTGACATTTTGGCTTCTAACGCAGCTCCACGTAAGTTTTTAGCGATTACATTTCCTTTTTCGTCAAGGATAAAAGTCGCCGGAATGGATCTTACACCATATGCTTTTGCTATTGGATCTTGCCAGAACTTTAAATGAGATACGTGATTCCAGTCTAGATTATCATTATCAATAGCCTGTATCCAGTGATCTTTATTTCTGTCCAGAGATACTCCTATAATATTAAGACCTTTATCGTGATATTTATTATACACTTTTACCACATTTGGGTTTTCTGCTCTACAAGGTTTACACCAAGAAGCCCAAAAGTCGATTATGGTGATTTTACCCATAGATTCCTTAAGAGATACTACTTGCCCTTCTGGATTAGGAGCAGAAAAATCTTCAGCCTCACTACCGACATCTATTTTGCCTATAGATGCAGTGATTAATCTATCTAGGTTTTTACCTAATCGAGATGTTTTAAGAGTGTCTTCTACTGCTGCATATATTTTTTTTACTTCCTTTGCAGGTGCTGCCTTTAGGTTCAATAAATCTGTAAGTGCCATAACAGCTACCAAAGAATTAGGATTGTTCTCTGCAATCTCTCTACGGTATTTATTTTCATTCGTCTGTGCTTCTTGTATTTCTAAAGATAGTGTTGATGCTTTTTCAACTTCTTTTAACTTAGAAGCTATCTGGTATTGATTGCTAAGCTCCTGTCTTTTTTTACCAAAAGCATTCATCTTCTTTAGATATGCAAAAAATAATTGGTTTTCTGATCCACCTTTGATCATTGAAGACCGTAAACTATCCTTGTAGATTGTCATTTTTATTGGATTATTCTCTGCTAAAAACAACACATTTTGCGGAACTCCTTTAAAGGTTAAGTAGTTAAAGTCGTTTTGTTCTACTACGGGTAAGTTTATGTTAAAATTCCCATTTTTGATGGTGGTAGAATCAATAATAGTTGGTCTGTTTGACTGATTTATCGCATTTACATATACCGTTACTCCATCTTTGAATCCTATTGTTTCTCCTGCAATAGAATATCCCTTTTCTTCTTTTTGGCAAGCTACAGATAGTAATATAAGCGCAAGCACTATTATTTTTTTCATCCTTCTATTTTTTTGATGTGTAAAAATATATAATATGATGATTATACCACAAAAATTAACTTTAAAATATGGGTAATTGTTAATTTTTACTGTTTTTTAAGGTCTATGTAACAAAATCAGTACTTAATTCGTCTAATAAGTAATAGGATCAGGAATAAACAGGGGCTTTAGGCAAGTGATACGATTGCAAATACTTTTTTTAATTTTTTTTGTCCAACTTCTCGTAACATATTCGATGTAGTAATACAGGATTCCTACTATAACCGAACAAATGAAATAGCTTAATTAATTGTTAATACTATAATTGAGTATTAAAGTTTTATGTTATTTTTGTATAACCACCATAAGTAAACCGTTATGAAGGTATTGGGGCATGATTTTCCGATGGATATTAAAATAAGCTTCTCCTTATTTTTTGACAAATATCGAGAGTTTTTACATAGTGATAATATATTGCTTCGTGATCGTGCGGAAAATATACTTAAAATCGCGTCAAAGTTTCCAGAACTTGAAGATGGTATAAGTACCGAAGAAAGACTCCAGGAGCTTTTACCTCAAATAGAATTGGTTTTAGAAGATTCTTTTGCTCAGATTCTACAAGATAATGAAATAAAAATAGCTACTATTCCTTTCAATAATACGGTCGTAAAAGCTACACAACGGTATAAAAATATTATTAAGGCAGCCGGACCTGATTTTGAACCTCAAATAAAGAACCTAGACGAAGATCACTATTTTATTATGGGATGCAGCATTATTCTGAGCCAATATTACGGATATAAAATTGATTTCAGAAGACCATTTTTTTATGATATTCCTGATGCATCAGGAATTGTACGTCATTATAGAATTCTATATAATGGGGATTTTATCGAAGTTATTAAAACGGAGAAAGCAAAAGAAATTACAAAAGAGGATGTAGCAGAGTTACTGGATAATTTTAATAACGTAGAAATATGGAAGGAAAAGTTCCCTCCAAATTCTTGGGTTTTTAAGGGGATAGTCATCGCGAATCTTTTTGATGTAACTACTGATGTGTCTTTATCAGATTTTAAGACCAGTCTCTTAAAGTATGATAAATCTCAAGGTAATTTTATAGAAAGTTTTCAGAATATTTTCAGGGGGATTTTTAATCTTCCAGAGATTAAAGTGGGATTTGCAAATTACAATGAAGAAGAAGGCACTTTAGAAAGAGTTCCTTTTAAAACAATAGAAAGTTATATTTTATACGATGAATACTCAGACCGTTGTGAGACTGCTTTGTGCAAAGGGACTTATCATTCCTTATTTGAAAAATCAGAGGCATTTGCAATTTCTAATGTCAAAAAAATAGTAGAGACCTACCCGGATGAGGTGATGTATGCCAACCTGATCAAACAAAACATTAATAGTGCAATTATTGCACCAATAGAAAATAATGGTAAGTTTTTAGGAGTTTTAGAGATCGTATCTCCTAATAGTCAGGAGTTAAATAGTATCAATGCGCATAAACTATTAGATATTATGCCTTATTTGATCGATTCGGTTTTAAGATCCAAAGCAAAAGCAGAGAATGAAATTGAATTAATTATCCAACAAGAATGTACCGCAATCCATTCTAGTGTATATTGGAAATTTAGACAAGAAGCTAAACGGTTTATTTTGGCAAAAGCAGAAGAAAACCCAACATCTTTTAGAGAAGTAGTTTTTGACGATGTATATCCTTTGTTCGGTCAAATAGATATAAAAGGTTCTTCTGATGCTCGAAATCGTTCTGTACAGAAAGATTTGATATTACAATTAAAAGGAATCACCAAAGTAATTCGTAAAGTAATAGAAATAGATCCATTGCCAGTATATGAACAAATCAAGTTTAGGATTGATACGCTGATTAGTTCTATTGCAGATCAATTACAGGTAGACAGCGAGCAAGGAATTCTAGTTTTTATCAAGAATGAGATAAAACCGCTATTCAAACATCTTAAAGGAACAAATATCGAGCTAGAAGGCTTAATCAATCAGTATAACAATTCATTAGATAAAAGTACTAAGATGTTGTATAAACATCGAAAAGCCTACGATGAGTCAGTCATGTTGATCAATAAGAAAATGGCTTCATTACTAGATAAAAAACAAGAAGAAGCACAAAAAATGTATCCGCACTATTTTGAAAGATTCAAGACGGATGGTGTAGAACATAATATGTATATCGGAGAATCCATTACCAAGCAAAATAATTTCAATAAAATCTATTTGTATAATTTAAGATTGTGGCAGCTACAGGTAATGTGTGAAATGGAAAATGAGTATTATCAATTTAAGCAAGACCTTCCTGTGGCATTGGACGTAGCTTCTATGGTGCTGGTGTTTAATACCTCCTTATCAGTTAGATTTAGGATGGATGAAAAGCGTTTTGATGTGGATGGTACTTATAATGCCAGATACGAAGTAGTCAAAAAACGAGTTGATAAAGCCTATATTAAAGGAACCGACCGACGCATAACAGAAAAAGGGAAGCTGGTTGTCGTTTATTCGCAGCGTTCAGATGAAGTGGAATATATAAAATATATCAATTTCTTGCAATCCAAAAATTATCTCGAAGATGAAATTGAAATAGTGGAATTGGAGGATTTACAGGGTGTAACAGGTCTCAAAGCATTAAGAGTAAATATTCTTTATAGCAAAAATAAAGAGGATAAAGAGTTTTACACGTATGAAGATCTCATGAAGGAAATAAGCAAATAACCTATTTTTTATTGTAACGTATTAAACGCAACAACAAAAGAAATAGCAGACGTTATAAAACCAATCATAAAAACTGTATACGTAATACGAAGTATTTTGTATTTCTTATGAAGAACTTTTCCTAAAAAATATAAGTCTTTAATCATTGTATCGTAAATATATTCTTTGTCATCCATAAGCTCGTGCATAGCCCACTTATATTCATTCAACGGCATCTTATGAAAATTTCCAAAGAATAAAAGGTTTACTTTTTTTTCTTCGATTTCTTTCCGTGTAAATTCTCCACCAGTTACATTGGGGCGGGTTGCTAAAACAGATAACAACATCGATATGATACTAAATACAATAAATATTAGTGTTGGATAAATAAGATATTGATTAGAAGGGTTATCTAACTTAGGAATTAGATTTGATAGCGCTAACGAAATAATAATAGCGTTTACGGATAAAAGTATATTGGCTTTAGTATCTGCAATATCACTTAACTTTAAATGATTACGCAATGTGACTCTAAATAGTGTCTGAATACCTTTCTCTGGGCTTTCTTCTTTGACTAATTTTTTTAGTTTTTCTTTTTTCTTTTTGTTCTTTAAAGCAGCTTGCTCATTTTTTATTTCCAAAAGATGTTCCTCTTTTTTAGATTGCCAATTTTCAATTGCGTACTCTGTATAAAAATTATGCCTGTTTTGTAAAAAATCAATATTAATTTTTAACCAGTCACTACTGCTATAATTTTCTTTACAATTTAATTCAAATTCTTGCCTTAAGTATTCACTTGTCTCTTTGAAATACGATTTAGCTAAATGGGATGCATCCGCATCTCTAATAACTTTTTCTAACAAATTAACAGGCTCATATTCCATTTTGGTTGCCATAATTAATGCAGAAACTTTGTTTATCAACTCTTCCGAAACCTGTTGCTGTCTTAGGAACGTTTCTGAAATACGAACACTGTGTTCTTCATGGTTATCAAGACTTTCTGAGTAACCTGTATCATGAAGCAAAGCAGTTAGCAGCAAAGCTTCTTTATCTTCTTCAGAAATATTTGTGTTGTCAATAATTTCTTTTGTACTTTTAAATACTCTTTTGGTATGAGTATAATTATGATAAATACAGGATTTCGGAAGCTTTTTTTCAAACAGCTCAGAAACGAAATTATCAGTTTTTTTAACTAGGGATTCCATATTATAATTTTTCAGTAACCAAAATAATTAAAAAAAAGTGAATGCACTCTTTTATGAAAAGAAATATCCAGGCGTTATTCTTACTTCTTATTTTACTAGTAAACTCTTGTGCAACATATACCCCTCAATATTTAGACGAAAAATTCTCAGATCCATTACCAAACAAAGAAATAGAAAAGAGTTTCTACCTAATCGGTGATGCTGGCAATGCTAACATGAATAAAAGTACATTAGGTCTTGATGCACTGAAACAGGTTATTGATAAAGAAGACACAAAAAACGATTATTTACTATATCTGGGCGATAATATTTATCAAAAAGGTATGCCAGTAAAGGAATCTTCAAAAAGGGTTTTGTCTGAGCATAAGATTAATGCACAAATAGATGCAGCAACATTGTTTGATGGAGACATTGTTTTTATTCCTGGAAATCATGATTGGTATAATAATGGGGTAAAAGGTTTATCACGACAAGAAAAGTATGTAAAGGAGAAATTAGATCGTAAAAATTCTTTTTTACCATCTCAGGGATGTCCTCTTGAAAGCATTGAAGTGAGTGATAAAATTCAGCTTTTGTTGCTGGATACACAATGGTACCTGGCAGATTGGAATAAAAACCCTACCATCAATGATGAGTGTCAGATTAAAACCAGAGATAAATTCTTAAGTGAGATAGAAGGAGAACTTAAAAAACACAATGGTAAGACTGTTCTGGTAGTGATGCATCATCCTATGTTTACCAATGGACCACACGGTGGAAAATACAGTTTTAAGAAACATATTTTTCCTACTAGGCACCGTATACCACTACCTGTGCTAGGATCTTTGGTAACACAAATCCGTTCTCAGGGAGGTGTTTCGTCTCAGGATAGATATAATGAAAGTTATAATAAATTGATGAGAAGGTTGGCTACAATTGCCAGAGATAGTGAGAGGGTGATTTTTGCATCTGGCCACGAACATTCATTACAGTATATTGACAATAAAGGGTTAAAACAAATAGTCTCTGGAGCTGGTTCTAAAGTTTCTCCGGCTTCATTAGGTAAAGATGGATTGTTTTCTTATCCCAATCAAGGTTTTGCAGTATTGGATGTATACACTGATGGATCCTCTAATGTTCGTTTCTATGGAAATGAAAATGGAGAGGCGACATTGGTTTTTCAGACAAATGTGCATACGCAGCCCGAAAATTATCAAAGTGATGGCCTAAATAATACTTTTGATAATGAAATGTCGGAGTCTATATATGCTGAAGAAGAAACGTCAAAATCCAATTTTTATAAATCTCTTTGGGGCGAACATTATAGAGAAATATACAGTACAGATATTAAAATCCCTGTGGCCACATTAGATACGTTAATGGGAGGTTTTACGATAGATAGAAGAGGAGGAGGTCAGGTAACAAGATCATTGCGATTGATTGATAGTACAGGAAAGCGCTATAGTCTTCGAGCGATGAGAAAAAGTGTTACACAGTTTTTACAAAAAGGAGCATTTAGAGATACGTATTTAGAAGATGGTTTTGACGATACATTTACAGAAGAACTCCTTTTCGACTTTTATACTTCCAGTTATCCTTATGCATTTTTGGTTGTTGGAGGTTTGGCAGATGTAATCGATGTATACCATGCCAATTCCAAAGTATATTATATTCCTAAACATCCAGCTTTGGGAAAATACAATAAAGACTTTGGTGATGAAATGTATTTTCTGGAAGAGCGCCCTGGTAAAGAACATAAAGATGTTGCTTCTTTCGGAAATCCAGATGATATTGAGGGCACAGATGATATGCTCAAAAAATTGCGAAGAGATGAGAAGTATCAAATGGATGAACCACATTATATCCGTACCCGATTATTCGATATGCTTTTAGGAGATTGGGACAGGCACTCAGACCAATGGAGATGGTCTCGTTTTGATACAGATAAAAGAAGAATTTATAGACCCATACCAAAGGATCGTGATCAAGTGTTTTCTAATTATGATGGAGGTCTTATAGATGTCATAAAATTTATTGTACCTATAACAAGAAAGTTTCAGGTGTACGATGGAGAATTAAAGAATATTAGATGGATTAACGAAGCGGGAATACGATTAGACAGAACCTTTGCACAAAGTTCTGGAAAAGAAATATGGTTAGAGCAAGCTAGATATATAAAAGAAAACTTGAGTGATAAATCTATAGATAATGCATTTGAAAACCTGCCTTTAGAATTGCAAGATGAAACGGTAGAGAAAATTAAAAAGTCATTGAGAAAAAGAAGGGATAACGTAGAAGATATTGCGGCTAGATATTATAAGTATCTTTCTAAACAAGTGATCATTAATGGAACGGATAAAGATGATGTTTTTGAGATTACTCGAAAAGATGATCAAACAACAATAAAAATTTCTCGAATTAAGAAAGGTGTTCCTAAAAAACCATTTTATGAAAGAACTGTTTTTTCTGAAGAAACAAAAGAAATATGGATTTATGGACTGGATGATGATGATGAGTTTGTAGTTACAGGAAAAGGAAAAAGACCAATACGTATCAGAATCGTTGGTGGACAAAATAATGATGTCTATACTATTGAAAATGGTAGAAAAATTAAAGTATATGATCATAAAACAAAACCGAATACAATAAATAAAAAAGGCGGAGCTAAGTTTATCTTCAGTAATAATTATAACTATAATACCTATGATTACAATAAGTATATAGATGAGGCGAATACCGTAACACCCTTAATTGGTTTTAACCCTGATGACGGAGTTAATATCAATCTCACGGATGTGTATACTGTAAGAGGTTTTAATAACAGCCCTTATCAAAGTAAACATACGTTCAAAGCAGCATATTACTTTGCTACTACTGGGTATGATTTTTCCTACAAAGGAGAATTCGTAAATACAGTTGGAGATTGGAACTTGTTGGTCGGAGGTTCATATACAAGCGAGAACTTTGCTCAGAATTTTTTTGGCTTTGGAAACAACACAAGTAATCCAGACGATGTTTTGGGGTTAGATTATAATAGGGTCAAAACTGGTATTTGGGGAGTACACATTGGTGCAGCCAAAAAAGGAAGGTTTGGTAATGATTTTTCTATAACAGGTTCATATGAAGGGGTAGAGGTACAGGATTCAAAAGGTAGATTTATTACATCTGCACTTCCTGGTCTTGAATTCATTACGGCTGATTCTGACTTTTTTGAAAGAAAGTTTTTTGCAGGTATAGACTTGAACTACGAATACCAAAGTTTTGATATCATTGCGAACCCTACCAGAGGGATGTTATTTAGATTGAATGGTGGTTCTAAAATGAACCTGGATAACGCAGATCGTACTTTTGGTTACTTAAACCCTAAACTTGGGTTTTACAATGCAATTAGTAAAAACAGAAAACTGGTATTAAAAACGAATGTGCAGGGAGCGTTTATAATTGGAGATGGTTTCGAGTTTTATCAAGCAGCAACTTTAGGTGGAATTAATAGTCTAAGAGGATTTAGAGAAGAACGTTTTACGGGTGATAAAGCATTAGCGTTTAGTGCGGATCTTAGATATAGTTTTAATAAGTTCAAAACAGGTTTATTACCTTTACAATTAGGGGTATATGGAGGTTACGATATTGGCAGGGTATGGTTTGACAGTAGCGATGCTGATATTTGGCACGATTCTATTGGAGGAGGGTTTTGGATCAATGCAGTAGATGCAATAGCAGGTCAATTCAATTTGTTCAGAAGTGATGATGGACTGAGATTTACTTTTGGATTAGGTTTGAGTTTTTAAAAAAAACTCCCGATATAAGATGCGAAATACCAGGAGTTTTCAGGTTCGAAAACAATTAACTTGTCCGCAAAACCAAATGTTTTTCTAGAAAAAATCTAATGTGGTACGTGGAATCTTTGTACTTTTAAAATTAGATCGAACTGTTTTTGTTGTAGTCCTTGTTTTTTTTGCTTTATCATTTGATGGCTTAGGTATTACACTTTATACAATGATATTTTTCTTAGTTTTTTTAGTGATTTGAGTAATTTTGTGTTTTATGGTGTTTTCTATAATTTCGACTTTGCTATTTGAAATGTTTTGTTGAGAAAAAAGAAAACTCGATGATAGGGTAATTATTATTATAAAGTAAGCTGGGGTGGCTTTCATATATTCATTTGATGTTTGGGGTTGCTATAAGGTAATTTATGTTACCAAGAATTGAGTAGCTAAAATAAAGATAAAAAGATCTGTAAATAAGTATGAATCAGTTGAAAACTTAATTCATTCATCACAGCAAATGTTAATAAGTAGGTTTTGTACTACTTTTTTATTTAACAACAAATCGGCATCACTGTTTTTGTCGACAAAAGGATAAACCTTTAGTTTAAGTGTGAACATGTTAATAACTTTTAAGAATGTTTTTACATCATTTTGTACGATAAAAGTAGGCTTGTAAATATTTTATTAAAAACTAGTATTTTGAAAATAGCAACATTAACTACAAATCGATTAGGACTTGCAATTGTAGGATTATCTAATCTCCTTAAAGTTCATGAATTGCTCTCTATTGCAGAGGTAGATCAATACAATGCTCTGGGAATCCCCACTAATAAAGAAGTCACAACTGTATACGTTGAAGAGTGGATAGAAAATTTTAAGATGAGAAATGAATTTGTTTTTGTGATTACTTTACAATCCAATGATGAATTTATCGGGCTTGTATCCTTAAGAATTGGTAACCCTAAATATAGTATAGGGTCGCTCTGGTATAAATTACACCCCGATTTTTGGTCTAAGGGATACGCTACAGAGGCTGTAAAGAGAGTGTTACAATTTGGTTTTACCGATATTGGGCTTCATAGGATTGAAGCAGGTTGTGCAGTAGATAATATGGGGTCTATTAGGGTATTAGAAAAATCAGGAATGATTAAAGAAGGTCATAAGCGCAAAGTGTTGCCGCTTAAAACAGGTTGGTCTGATAACTACGAATATGCAATGTTAGAAGAAGATTGGGAGTTGTTAAATTAATTTTAATCCAGATGATACTCATACAAATTACCTGCTGATTTTCCGCTACCTTCATCAGTGATTAAAAGCGTACTATCGTTCTTAAAACAGATTCCTTCCTTTTGTGAATAATGATGAAGTTTAATTTTGTCGATATTTCCTTCAAATAGTTGATCATCCTTAAAATTAGATAGCACAAAAAGTTTATTATAAGTTAATAATACAATTTTAGAACCATCACTATTAATTGTAGCTCCGGTGACAAAACAGTCCTTGTCATCATCACAGGTTTTATAGCTAGAAATTAATTGCGCACTATGTTTTCCGGGACGAGCAGGGATTTTATATAATTTAGTGGTTCCTTCGAATTTAGAACTACGGTTCTTACTAAAAAGAAATATACTCCCTTTTGTATAAATCATTGCCTCTATATCAAAATTCCGTTCTTTTTTCTTAGGAGGAAATTTTTTTTGATCTTCAAGTGTAAATTTTATTTCTGCTACTTGAGGAACATTGGAGTTTATATTTGATATTCTATAAATAACGAGATCATTTCTGTCATTATCATTGTTTCCGAAATCACCTATATATAAATTCTTATTATCGTCATAAGCCAAATCTTCCCAGTCTTCGTTTTTAGTATTGGGTATACGTATTTCCTTTTGGATTTCACCTTTAAGGTTGAGTAAAAATATGGAATTGCTATTTCCGGAGTCGTTAATAGCATACATCGTTTGTTCATTCGGAAATAAAGCAATACCCGATATTTCACGATTCAATTTTGAAAGGTTGTTTACGAGAATGAGATCTGTATCCTCCATGTTTTGACAACTTCCTAAAAATACATTAAGAAACAACATAAAGTAGAGATTTGATTTTGGAAGTATCATAGGAAAGGGTTTCAGTTTAAAATTTTATATGCCGAAATTAGTTTTTAAAAATTAAAATCGCCGTTTGTATGCTTTTAATTTTTTCAATACAGCTCCCAAAACAAATTCGAAATATGTAGATCCGTGTGGAACATAGGCTTTTGATAATTCGGTATTCTGTATTAATTGCTTTAGTTTGGCAAGAGGCATTAGTTTGATATCAGATACTTCTTCTTTTTGTAAGGTTAATTCATCTAAAGATACTTTTAATTCAGAAATAAAAACGTGATGAAACTCGTTATCAAAAATATCTGATCGGGGTCTTTTTTTTGCCAGACAAGTTCTTATAAATTCTAAATCTTCTTGAGCTACCGAAATTCCTATTTCTTCTTGAATTTCTCTTAGTGCAGATTCTTTTGCAGATTCACCTGTTCCTATATGACCAGCTACAGAAACATCCCAGAGGTTAGGAAAAGTATCTTTGTTATTTGAGCGTTTTTGGAACAAAAGGTTTCCTTCTTTGGTATATAACCAAATATGAACGCTGCTATGGTACAGCCCCAGTTGATGAGCTTCGGATTTTAGTCGAACTTCTCGAGTAGGTTTACCATTCTTATCTAAAATATCAATTAGTTCGTCAGCCATCTTTTTAAATGAAATTATGTTAATTTCTAAAAAATTATTTTTTTATTATAAATATTGTATGAAAACCATACGTTTTTTTGGTATTTGATAGTATTTAGCATAATTGTTTGTTAAATATTTATTGCTAAATTAATATATTTATGCAAATTTAATATACATGAAAATTGAAACCTGTCCAAATTGTGGATCTAACAAATATATTAAAAGTGGAATAGTTTCTAATAGACAACGATACAAGTGTAAATCATGTAATTATTTTTTTTCAGTAAATAAAATAGGTAAAAAGATTGACGATTATTACGTGAATAAGGCACTGCAGCTATATTTAGAAGGGTTAACATACCGAGAAATCGAACGGGTTTTGGGGGTGTCCCATGTTAGTATTATGAATTGGGTGAAAAAATATAATATAAAGAGGCCTTATAATCATAATTATCACCCAACATATAAGATTCTTAGTGGATCAGAGTTATCAACCTACTTTCAGGATCCTACTAATTTATCGGGAGCAGGTTTTGTTATTACAGAGCTAGGTGATAAGTTTATGCTAATAAGATGGGAGCGTTTTAGAGATTAGATATAGTAAGTTAACATAAAAGTATAGTGCTTTTTTGTTAACTCATTCTTTTTATGAGATTAGCAGTGTGCACACGATCATTTTAATTAATCTAATCTCTAAAACTTTATGACGAAGCAATTGATATTATTGGTTGGGATTTTTCTATTTCTCTTTCAGTATTCATATTCACAAGGATCTCCAGACTATACTGGTGGATTAAAAGTGAAACTTAATGAAGATGGGTCCAAATATTTCAGAGTAATATCTTGGGCTCAATTCTGGGCTCAATATGACGATGATGTCCCAGATGATGTAAGTAATACTAATTTCAGTATTAGACGTGCACGGATACTTATGTATTCGCAGATAAATAAAGATTTTTTAATTCTTACGCATTTTGGACTTAATAGTTTAAATGCAAATAATCAAAGTCCCACCGGACTTGGAGAAAGTTCTCAATTATTCTTCCACGGAGTGTGGGTACAGTATAGTTTGGGAACAAACCATGCGATAGGAGCTGGGTTGCACTATTGGAATGGTATTTCTAGATTAAATAATCAAAGTACTTTAAACATAATGACCTTAGATAATAATAGACAATCTTGGGCAACTATTGGGCTGTCTGATCAATTTGCTCGCCATATTGGAATTTATGCTAAAGGATCTTTTGGTAATTTTTCATATCAGGTATCTGTCAATGAATCCATAACCAACAATCTTCAGGAAGCGATAGATCCAGTAGCAAATGGTTCGGCAGTTTATGCAGGACGCAGATTATTAGGTTCTAAAGATGCAGGTAAAAACTTTGCTGGATATTTTGAATATAATTTTATGGATAAAGAATCAAACTTCTTACCTTACAAGGTAGGAACATACTTAGGTGGTAAGAAAGTGTTTAATGTTGGTGCAGGGTTCTTCTATCACCCAGACGGCAGTGTACTTGCTAACGATGATGGAACACTAGAAGGAGAGGATGTAGCTATACTAGCAGTAGATGCTTTTTATGATGCACCGGTAGGAAATAATGGCTCTGCAATTACAGCATATGCAACCTATCAAAATAATGATTATGGGAACGATTTTACGTTAGGACAAACCTACGAAACAGGGTCCATGTTCTATAGCCATGTTGGTTATGTGATTCCTAATGCTGATAAAAAAATAAAATTTCAACCATACGCATTATTCAAAAGCAGATCAATAGATGCTATTGATGATAATGCTACAAGTTTTGGAATAGGAGCAAATGCATATATCAGCGGACACAATTCTAAGTTAACACTGGAGTATCAAAACACAAAGTATGGTGATAATAGTGCTCAAGGATTAGTAACATTACAAGCGATGATTTATTTATAAAATCTAACATTATGACAGAAAAAAGGAAAAAAGCAAAAGCGTACTGGAAGGAAAATGTGAAATATCTTTTTATACTTCTTGCTATATGGTTTTCAGTATCATATGGAGCAGGTATTTTGCTCAAAGACGCTTTAAATAATGTTCGGCTTGGAGGTTTCAGGCTAGGTTTTTGGTTTGCTCAACAAGGTTCAATTTATGTGTTTGTAATCTTAATATTTGTATATGTTCGGTTAATGAATAAGTTGGATAAGAAGTACGGATATGATAAAGATTAGGGTTTAGTAAAGATGCTAAAAAAGCTTATCGTTGACCTTAGTATTTAAGTACTAAAGGTAAAATAAAATAAAAATAACAATTTAAGATATAAAATTATGAGTGTTCAATTATGGACTTATATTATCGTAGGAATTACGTTTGCACTATATATCGGTATTGCGATTTGGTCAAGAGCTGGATCTACTAAGGAGTTTTATGTTGCTGGAGGCGGAGTTTCGCCATTAGCTAACGGGATGGCCACTGCTGCAGATTGGATGAGTGCCGCTTCGTTTATATCCATGGCAGGAATTATTGCTTTTGCAGGATATGATGGAGCAGTTTATTTAATGGGATGGACAGGTGGTTATGTGCTGTTGGCTTTATTGTTGGCACCATATCTTCGGAAATTTGGAAAGTTTACAGTTCCAGATTTCATCGGAGATCGATATTATTCTAAAACAGCCAGATCAGTGGCAGTGTTCTGTGCACTATTAGTATCTTTTACTTATGTAGCAGGACAGATGCGAGGTGTGGGAATTGTATTTTCTCGTTTTTTGGAAGTTGAGATCAATACCGGAGTAATTATCGGGATGATTATAGTTCTTTTTTACGCAGTATTAGGAGGAATGAAAGGGATCACATATACACAAGTGGCACAATATTGTGTGTTAATTTTCGCTTTTATGGTTCCTGCAATTTTTATCTCTATCCAGATGACAGGGAACCCGATTCCTCAATTAGGTTTTGGAAGTACGGTAACTGACGGATCAGAAATGTATTTATTGGATAAATTAGATGGACTTAGTACTGAACTTGGTTTTGCGGCGTATACTGATGGTTCTAAGTCTTTATTAGATGTTTTTGCAATCACATTAGCTTTAATGGTTGGTACAGCTGGCTTACCGCACGTGATTGTTCGGTTTTTTACAGTAAAACGAGTTAAAGATGCTCGTAAATCAGCAGGGTATGCACTTCTTTTGATTGCAATTTTATATACCACTGCACCTGCAGTTGCTGTGTTTGCAAAAACCAATTTGATAGAATCTGTTCAGAATAAGAAGTATGAAGAACTTCCAGCTTGGTTCAAAAACTGGGAGGATACCGGACTGTTAGGATGGGTTGATAAGAACAAAGATGGTCAAGTACAGTATTCTAATGGTCATGCAGTAGAAGGGAATAAGAATAAACCAGTGTTTGATGGTAAAAATCGAGGTGAAAGAGGAGAGCGGTTAATTACAAATGTAAATGCCGCTACAAAAAATGAACTTTTTGTAGATAGAGATATTATGGTCCTAGCAAATCCCGAGATTGCAAATCTGCCGAACTGGGTAATTGCTTTGGTTGCTGCAGGAGGATTGGCTGCAGCGCTATCTACAGCAGCTGGTTTATTGCTTGTGATTTCTTCTTCAGTGTCTCACGATTTAATAAAGAAAATGATTAAACCAGATATTTCTGAAAAAGGAGAGTTAATTGCTGCACGCCTTTCTGCAGTAGCAGCGGTATGCGTAGCTGGATATTTTGGTATTAATCCACCAGGATTCGTAGCTGCGGTAGTAGCTTTGGCCTTTGGTTTGGCAGCGGCATCCTTTTTTCCAGCAATTGTATTGGGTATTTTTTATAAGAGAATGAATAAAGAAGGTGCAATCGCTGGAATGGTAGTAGGTATTTTATGTATGTTATTATATATGATAAAATATAAGTTAGGATGGTTCGACGAAAAACTACCTTCTTCGAGCGAATGGTGGTTTGGAATTTCGCCAGAAGGTTTTGGCGCTGTAGCGATGGTAATTAATTTTTTAGTTTCTATAGTAGTATGTAAGTTCACTGCGGCACCACCTGAGGAAGTTCAGGAAATTGTAGAAAATATTAGAATACCGAGTGGAGCAGGAGAAGCCGTTAATCATTAATAAAAGAGATAAAAACCTATGTGATATTTAAAATTCGCATAGGTTTTAAAAGTATAATCGAATTACATGAAAAAACGACATGAACAAAAGTTGATCATACTATCATTAGTGTTGCTATTACTGTTTAATATTCCACTGATTTTAATTTTCAACTATTCCGGAAGTGTATATGGTTTTCCAGTGATGTTTTTTTCTATTTTTTTGATCTGGGCTATTGGTGTTTTAATAGCTGCAATTATTTTAATGAAGTACTATGAATAATTATGTTTTAATATTCATAATTATAGTATACCTAGCACTTTTGTTTGGGATAGCTCTATGGGCAGAAAAAAAAGCAAAAAGTAGTTGGGTTAATAATGCATATGTGTATACCTTGTCACTTGCGGTTTACTGTTCTGCCTGGACATATTATGGTAGTGTGGGAATTGCAGCTACTTCAGGTATTAGCTTTTTGACTACCTACCTGGGTCCAGTGATTGCATTTCCATTATGGATTATTGTCTTAAAAAAAATAATAAGAATATCTAAAGAGCAAAAGGTATCAAGTATAGCTGATTTTATTTCTTTACGCTATGGTAATAATCGTTTTTTGGGAGCATTGGTGACAGTAATTTGCGTGATAAGTATTGTACCATATATTTCATTACAATTAAAAGCGGTTTCCGAAACATTTGCGATTATTTCTAAAGATACCAGTCTTTCCTCAGCTTCAATTTTTCAGGATGCTACTTTTTACGTAGCTTTATTATTAGCTATTTTTGCAGCCTTTTTTGGAACTCAACTTACGGATGCTACCAGAAGACGACAAGGAATTGTATTTTCTGTTGCGGTAGAATCAGTCTTAAAATTAGTTTTCTTTTTAACCATTGGTATTTATGTAACTTTTTTTTTATTTGATGGGACTACAGATATTTATAATAAAATTTCTTTAGTAGAAAATTTCGAATCGCTTACTACACTTAATGGTTTAGAAGCTGGGATTAATTGGTATTTTATGATCGCTTTATCATTTTTTGCTATATTTCTATTACCTAGACAGTTTCAGGTTTCAGTTATAGAGAATACTTCAGAAAAACATCTGAAGAAGGCGATCTGGTTGTTTCCATTATACCTTTTGTTATTTAATATATTTGTGATATTTGTAGCTTGGGGAGGAAAATTAAGTCTTAGTGAACATCTTAACCCAGACTACTACACATTGTTATTGCCATTACAGAATGACAATATTTTTCTAGCTACTTTAGTTTTTTTAGGAGGTTTTTCTGCGGTAATTTCCATGGTAGTAGTTTCTACATTGGCGTTGTCAGTGATGTTAAGCAATAATCTCATTATTCCTTATGGTTTTCTCGATAAGTTTAGTAGAAGTCACCCAGAACGAAATGCTTATTATATTAAAAATATCAGAAGAATTGCAATTTTTACATTGATCGTGGGAGCCTATTTATTTTACATTAATTTTAATGTACAATTATCTTTGTTTTCTATCGGACAAATTTCTTTTGTAGTTATATCACAATTAGCACCATCATTTTTTATTGGATTGTTTTGGAACAGGGGCTCAGCAATCGCAGCTAAAGCCTCTATAATTAGTGGAACGTTGATCACAGTATATACATTAATACTGCCTTTTGTGATGGATATCATATTGGGTGATACTGGTTTTATTATGAATGGTGCTTTTGGAGTAGAATTGTTAAAGCCCTATGAATTATTAGGGGTAGATTTTATGACACCAGTTACTCATGCATTCTTTTGGAGTTTGTTTTTTAATACATTGGTGTACCTATCGGTTTCTCTTTCTAAAAAAGGAAATTATAGAGAACGTAATTATGCCGAAATGTTTGTAAATAACAGTTATAATTCTCTTCAGGAAAATGCGTATGTATGGAAAGGAGAAGCGTATGTTTCGGATATTAGAAACTTATTAACCAAATTTCTAGGTGCCAATAGAACCGAAAGAGCTTTAAATCTATTTTATAAAAAGCATGGTTTGTCTATTGTTGAAGAGAAAGCAGATGCTCGATTAATTAATTTTTCAGAAAAACTTTTGACTGGAAGTATTGGAGGAGCTTCTTCTCGAATCTTAATTGCAAGTGTTGTAAAAGAGCAACCTGTTACTTTGGTAGAAGTCTTAGAAATTTTAGAAGAAAGTAAAAAAACGATTTCTACAAATAAATTTTTAAAGCAAAGATCGAATGAACTGATTCAGCTTACAGAAGAGCTAAAACAAGCAAATGAAGAATTAAAACTTCAGGATAGAATGAAGGATGAGTTTTTGGATACAGTAGCACACGAACTCAAAACTCCCATCACATCTATAAAAGCAGCTTCAGAAGTTCTGTTAGATGACGCTGATGATATGCCAAATGAATTAAAAATTCAGTTCTTAGGGACTATTCTAATGGATGCAAATAGACTCTCTCGATTAATATATAACATACTTGATTTAGAGAAACTGTCTTCGGGTAGAGAAAATTTCGATAAAAAGAATAATAATCTGGTTTCTACTTTAAAACAAATAATTACTGGGGTATCTACTATTACAAAACAGAGAGGAATAAAAATTATTACTTCTGAATTACCTGATAAAATTCTCGTATTTTATGATGAAGATAGGATGCAACAGGTCATTACGAACGTTTTATCTAATGCGATTAAGTTCGTAGAGGATAAAAATGGATTGATAACGATTACACTTTCTGAAGTTGATAGTTTTATTAGAATAATTATACAAGATAATGGGAAAGGGATATCAGAAGAAGATAGAAAATATATTTTTGATAAGTTTTACCAGTCAAATAATCAGAATATTAAGAAGCCTATAGGTAGTGGCTTAGGGCTGGCTATTTGTAAGCAAATCATGGAAGGACATCTTGGCAAAATATGGATTGATGATTCTTTTAGTAAAGGCGCTAGGTTTGTTATAGACTTACCCAAAAACGTAACAGGCTAATTTTTTAATATGTAATAAAAAGAAATTTTATCTTACCAAAAGATAGAAAACTTACAACAAATGCAAAAAAAAATATTAATAGTTGATGATGAACCGAATATAGTAATGTCATTAGAATATACTTTTAAAAAACTAAATTTTGAAGTCTTTATAGCTAGAGATGGTTGTGAAGCAATTCAGATTTTAGAAACACAGATACCTGATGTAGTATTATTGGATATAATGATGCCTAATGTAGACGGATATCAAACTATTCAGTATATCAGAAAAAACCCAAAAACGGAGAATATCAAAGTAGTATTCTTAAGTGCTAAGAACAAAGCTGCAGATATAGAAAAAGGACTAGAAATGGGAGCGGATAGGTATTTGTTAAAACCATTTTCTGTTAAAAAAGTGGTAGCAGAAATAAAAACCTTAATTGAATAGAGTGAGATAGCATTAGATTTTGAAATATATAATTAAAGGTTTTTTAGCTACAATAGCGTGTCGTTTGACTAAATAATTTTGAAAGGTAAAATGAATATTAAGAAATTGAATATTTAAAAATTATAAAACCAACTACAATGAGTAATTATCACATAAAACATCTTGAAGAGTATTTTCAGGTTTATAGAAAATCTATCCGTAACCCTGAGACTTTTTGGGGAGAAGTTGCAGAAGAGCACTTCTTGTGGAGAAAAAAATGGGACAAAGTGTTAGATTGGGATTTCTCCAAACCAGAAGTGAAATGGTTTGAAGGAGCCAAACTAAATATTACGGAAAATTGTATCGACAGACATTTATATGTAAGAGGCGATAAAACCGCTATTTTATTTGAACCTAATGACCCTAAGGAAGCTGCAGAGCATATTAGCTATAAAGAGCTTCATAAGCGAGTTTGTCAATTTGCTAATGTTCTCAAGAGCAAAGGAATCAAAAAAGGAGATCGGGTTTGTATTTACCTTCCAATGATTCCAGAATTGGCTATTTCGGTTTTAGCCTGTGCAAGAATAGGAGCGATTCATTCAGTAGTTTTTGCAGGATTCTCTGCCACAGCATTAGCTACTAGAATTAATGACTGCAGTGCAAAAATGGTAGTCACCTCTGATGGGTCATATCGTGGATCTAAAACAATAGATCTTAAAGGAATAGTGAACGATGCTCTGGAAACCTGCCCTGGTATTGAATCGGTGTTGGTGGCAAAAAGAATAAAATCTGATATACAGATGGAGCCTGATCGAGATGAATGGTTACAACCATTATTGGATCAAGCAGATATTGATTGCGCTCCTGAGATTATGGATGCAGAAGACCCTTTATTTATACTCTATACATCAGGATCAACAGGAAAGCCAAAAGGGATGATGCATACTACTGGAGGCTACATGGTATACACAGCTTATAGTTTTAAAAATGTTTTTCAATATAGAGAAGATGATATTTACTGGTGTACAGCTGATATTGGTTGGATTACGGGGCATTCATATATTGTATACGGGCCATTAGCTAATGGAGCAACAACAGTTATGTTTGAAGGTGTTCCATCTTATCCTGATTTTGGAAGATTTTGGGATATTGTTCAAAAACATAAAATTACTCAGTTTTATACAGCTCCAACAGCAATTAGGGCTTTGGCAAAGGAAAATTTAGATTATGTTACTGAACATGATCTGTCAAGTTTAAAAGTATTAGGAACGGTTGGAGAACCAATTAATGAAGAAGCCTGGCATTGGTATAATGATCATGTTGGAGAAAAAAAATGTCCTATTGTTGATACTTGGTGGCAAACAGAAACAGGAGGGATCTTAATTTCTCCAATACCATTTTCCACACCAACTAAACCAACATATGCTACATTGCCAATGCCAGGAGTGCAACCAGCACTCATGGATGAAAATGGGAACGAAATTAAAGGGAATCAGGTGGAAGGTCGATTATGTATTAAATTTCCTTGGCCATCTATTGCAAGAACCATTTGGGGCGATCATAAAAGATATCGAGAAACTTATTTTTCTGCATTTAAAAACAAGTATTTTACCGGTGATGGTGCGCTTAGAGATGAAGTTGGATATTATAGAATAACCGGTAGAGTAGATGATGTAATCATTGTTTCCGGTCATAACCTAGGAACTGCACCAATCGAAGATGCGATTAATGAGCACCCAGCAGTTGCAGAATCAGCTATTGTTGGTTTTCCTCACGATATAAAAGGAAATGCTTTATATGGGTTTGTGATTCTCAAAGAAGTAGGAGAGTCCAGAGATCGAGATAATTTAAGCCGAGAAGTTAATCAACAGATCACAGAACGGATTGGCCCGATAGCAAAACTGGATAAAATTCAGTTTGTTCCAGGGTTACCTAAAACAAGAAGTGGTAAGATTATGAGGCGTATTTTAAGAAAGATTGCTTCTAAAGACACTTCTAATCTTGGCGATACCAGCACGTTACTGAATCCGGAGGTAGTGCAAGAAATTATGGACAATGCCTTGTGAAAACACGACTAAACAAAAAACCTCGCAATTGCGAGGTTTTTTGTTTAGTTAGTATTACTTTTTTGTCTTTGATTTTGGCTCTGCAAAATAACTAAAAGTTTCACCAGATTTAACAGAAAGTAAACTTTCATAAATTAAATTGATTACATTTTCTACATCATCTTTATGAACCATCTCTACAGTAGTATGCATATAACGAAGTGGTAAAGAAATTAATGCAGAAGCGACGCCACCATTGCTATAGGCAAAAGCATCGGTGTCAGTACCTGTCATTCTACTGGACGCCATTCGTTGAAAAGGTATTTTTTTCTTTTCTGCAGTATTGATTAAAAGTTCTCTAAGTCTATTCTGAACAGCTGGAGCATAAGAAATCACTGGACCTTCACCAATTTTTGTTTCACCTTGAGTTTTCTTTTCTATCATTGGTGTGGTTGTATCGTGGCAGACATCCGTGACAATAGCTAGGTCGGGCTTGATAGTATGTGTAATCATTTCGGCACCTCTAAGTCCTATTTCTTCTTGTACTGAATTAGTAATATATAATCCAAAATCGAGCTTCTTTTTGTTGTCCTTTAATAACCGAGCAACTTCAGCAATCATAAAACCACCCATTCTATTATCTAAAGCACGGCAAACAAACTTATCCTTATTTAGGATAAAAAACTCATCGGGATATGTAATCACACACCCTACATGAACTCCAAGTTTTAAAACTTCCTCTTTAGTATCACATCCAACATCAATACAGATATTGTCTGGTTTTGGAGCCTCTTCCTTAGACTTATCTCTTGTATGGATAGCAGGCCATCCAAACACACCTTTAACAACACCTTTTTTTGTGTGGATATTCACTCGTTTAGAGGTGGCGATTTGATGATCACTTCCTCCATTTCTTATAACATAAATAAGACCGTTGTCAGTGATGTAGTTAACATACCAAGAAATTTCATCAGCGTGCCCCTCAATAACTACTTTATATTGCGCTTCAGGGTTGATAACACCTACAGCTGTTCCGTAAGTATCAGTAATGAATTCATCAACATAAGGACTAAGGTAGTCCATCCATATTTTTTGTCCTTCCCATTCATAACCGGTAGGAGCTGCGTTATTTAAATATTTCTCTAGAAAAGATAGAGACTTCTTATTTAATATGCTTTTTTTAGCCATGTATATTATTTTGTTTTGTACGAAGTTAATAATATTCACAAAGATTTTGCAGTTAACAAAGGGTTTATTATTAATTTTGGAATGATTTTAGAAGAAGATTACCTACTATGCAGAAACATTTGCTATACATATCAGTAGTATTATTTCATTATACTGTTTTTTGTCAGGAAGAGGTTGACTCTACAAAAATAGATACAACGGGATACGTACAATATTATATTATAGAAGGAGACACTATTCCACACGAGGCAATCGATCTTGATGAAGTTGTTATATTAGGTAAACTCAATTTCAAAGATAGATTAGCTAGAAGAAAGTATCTTATTTTACGGCGTAAAACTAGAAAAGTATATCCTTATGCAAAATTAGCTTCAGACAGGTTAATCGAATTGAATAAAAGACTAACGGATATTAAAACGAAAAGAGCTCGCAAAAAATATATAAAAATACTTCAGAGATATATGGAAGAGGAGTTTACGTCTGAGTTAAAAAAAATGACCCGTACTGAAGGTCAGATTTTAGTAAAGTTGATACATCGGCAAACTGGGCAAACAATGTTTGATTTGGTAAAAGAATATAGAAGCGGATGGAAGGCATTTTGGTATAATAGCACAGCTAAACTTTTTAGTATTTCTTTAAAAGAGGAATATGATCCCATAAATGTTGAAGAAGATTATTGGATTGAAGATATATTGCAAAGAAGTTTTCAGTCTAACATTTTAGAGGAGCAAAAAACTGCCCTCGATTTTAGTTTCTATGAACTAAGAAACAAATGGACAGATACTATCAAAAGTACCGCAACAAAAGATTAATTATTTAGTGGTTTTATCACTTTATAATTCATTTTCTTACTTTTTTTTATGCTCTATTTTGATTAATTTTAGTATCTTGACCTTCCAACTTTTTAAAAATCAGCAGAGTTATATATCCATCTAAAAAACTTTCTTATTTTTTTATTGTTGATTAGAAAAAGGGTTGTATGTTTGCACCCGCAAAACGGGATAATGTTTTGTTAGTTCTTT